>JAKLJG010000004.1 GCA_023151255.1 Cyclobacteriaceae bacterium
AAGTCCTTCTCTCAACTTGGTAATATTCTTTCCCTTGCGGGTAATGAGGTAAGACTTAAAATTCTCTACCTGCTTGAAGAAGAAAATGAACTCTGCCCCTGTGACATCAGCGATATTCTCGGCATGAGTGTTCCGGCTATTTCTCAGCATCTTCGTAAACTCAAAGACGGCAATATCATTGAAGCCCGTAAAGTAGGTCAGACTATTTTTTATTCACTTCGGCCTGAGAACCTAAAGATTCTAAAGCCTTTTTTTAAGACCATTAATCAGATGAATCAAAATACTGTAACACTATGAAAACTGAAAGTCAAAAAGGTTGGGTATTGGGCGTAACCGCTGCTATAGCTGCATCCTTGTGTTGCATAACACCCGTGTTAGCCTTACTGGGTGGTATCAGCGGAATCGCTTCATCCTTTTCGTGGATAGAACCTTACAGACCCTATTTAATTGGGGCAACTGTGCTGGTATTTGGTTTCGCCTGGTATCAAAAATTAAAGCCACGAAAAAAGGAAGAAATAAACTGCGAATGTGAAACTGACGAAAAGCCTTCCTTCTGGCAAAGCAAAACTTTCCTGGGCATCATTACTGTTTTTGCAGCGTTGATGATTTCATTCCCACACTATGCGCACATATTTTATCCCAAGAGTCCTGTAGCTAATGTTGTAATTATTGAAAAGAACAACATTCAACAAGTTGAACTGAAAATTTCAGGAATGACCTGCCAAAGTTGTTCAGATCATGTTAACCATGCATTAGACGGTGTGCCCGGAGTACTGGAACATATTACCTCGTATGAACAAGGCACGAGCCTTGTAAAATTTGATGCAAGCAGAGCCGCTCCGGAAAAGTTGGTGGAGGCAGTGAATGCCACAGGCTATAAAGTAATTGACACAAAAAAACTTGAAAAGTAAAATCAAAACTCATGAAGACTTTCATTATTTCATTTTTAGCAGTAGCCATGGTATGTGGCTATTCTTGCAATTCCGCCTTCGGTCAGGGCAAGGAAAAACCATTTGGCACGGTTAAGACAAAAGTAATTGAACTTAAGGTTACCGGTATGACCTGCCAGGGTTGTGCTGATCATGTTACGTCTGCACTTTCTCAAAAATCAGGTGTAATAAAATCAGATGTACAATTTGCCAGCAACTCGGCCACCGTTACCTATGATGCATCAGTGGTGGAAGAGGAAGAAATTATTCAAACGATAGAAGAAACTGGTTACAAAGCCGAAGCGAAAACGAGTAAAGATAAAAAGGAAATCAAAAAGGATGATGCTATGCCCCACGCCTGTTGTGTCCCCAAAAAGAAAAGTTGAGTCTTCTATCTATAAATTTCAAACATCATGATAGAAAACAACAACAAGAACTCCGAAACTGTTACGCTTAACATCGAAGGAATGACTTGCGATCATTGCGCTGTTTCAATTGGGAAGCGATTTGATCGCAAGAAGGGTATTATTGCCAAAGATGTTCTTTATAATAAAAAGAGAGGCGAGTTTACTTTTAATCCCTCCCTCATTTCAAAACAAGAAATAATCGATACGATCAATTCCTCTAAAACCTATCGGGTTGTTGGCAGCGTACCGGAAAACGGTGACCGAAAAAATCATTTCGACCTGATTATCATTGGCGGTGGATCGGCCGCCTTCTCTGCGGCTATCAAAGCCGAGGAATTGGGTCTATCAACATTGATGGTTAATGCAGGGCTTCCTTTTGGTGGCACTTGCGTGAACGTAGGTTGTGTCCCCTCCAAAACTTTAATACGAGCAGCGGAAACAGTTTATCATGCCACTCACTCCAATTTTGAAGGTATTAAGCCAAAAGGAGTCGATGTTAATTTTACACGGGTGATCAGGGATAAAAAGGAACTCGTTGCCACTTTGCAGCAAAAGAAGTACATGGATGTCGTAAGCGATTTTGAAAATCTTCAATTGATTGAAGGATGGGCGGAGTTTGTAGATTCAAAAACGATTTTGGTAAATGGAAAGGACAACTACACCGCACATAAATTTATTATCGCAACCGGAGCTACCACTAACGTACCTGAAATTGAGGGATTAAAAGACATCGGTTATCTGACCAACGTGAGTTTGTTTGACCTGGAAGAAAAACCTAAAAGCATCACAATTATGGGAGCAGGTTATATCGGGCTGGAGATTGCCATGGCCTATAACAGGTTAGGTGTTAAGGTTCGCATGATTGAATTTACAGATCGCGTGTTGCGCACTCAAACTCCGGACATCAGCGAAGAATTGGAAAAGAACATGAAGCGCGAAGGCATCGAAATACTTCCCAACTTCAGAGCTATAAAATTTGAAAGAAAAGGTAATGACACCATCATCCATTGCAAATGCCCGGATGGAACGACAACTCAAATTACAGAACCTGGAAAAATTGTAGTTGCAAGTGGCATCCTACCGAATACACAGAAACTGGGTTTACATAACATTGGCTTGCAACTGACAATGAGTGGACATATATCAGTCAATGAAAAGATGGAAACCAATGTACCGAACATTTATGCCGTTGGTGATGTAACCAATACACCAGCTTTTGTTTACACTGCCGCCTATGAAGGCAAGATAGCTGTTGAAAACGCCTTTACCGGTGCGGGAAAAAAAACAGACTACTCTTCGCTGCCCTGGGTAGTGTTTACCGATCCTCAAGTAGCCGGTGCAGGATTAGATGAAGCCCAGGCAGAAGCTCAAAATATTCCATTCGAAGTTTCTAAATTATCACTGAGTGATGTGCCTCGTGCCTTAGCGGCCAATGATACAAGAGGATTTATTAAACTCATTCGCAATACTGAAACCGACAAATTAATCGGTGCGAGAATCGTTGCACCTGAAGGAGGGGAATTGATTCAGCAATTAAGTATGGCAATCAAACACGGTATTACCGTTAAAGAATTAGCTGAGAGTTTCTATCCCTATCTCACGTTGGGCGAAGGTATTAAGCTCGCTGCCATTGCGTTTGGAAAGGATGTTTCAAAACTGAGTTGCTGTGCTAGCTAAATTTCCATAGATGAATACTTTTTACTTCTTCTAAGAGGATTGCATACTGAATTGAAGTGCTTATAAACCTAAGTTGAATTAGTGGTTCGCTTCTTTTTCAAAAACCTTTCATCAAAATGTACAGGATACCACCGAACAATACCAACGCAATCGTAATTCCAACCTGCTTTCTTAGTCGAACATCTCCTCTCACCAAGCTTATTATAAGCTTCACCATGTTGTTACTCAGCGAAGCAAGAATAACAACAAATGTGGCTGCTTCCAGCCGTTGTGTTTTTTCAGCAAACTTTGCCATGTTAATTGTTATAGCATTAACATCTGAAAAACCTGAAATAATTCCGGAAACATACAATCCTGCTGTTCCCCAAAATTTATCAGCATAAAATACCATCAAAACTATTCCCAGATAAATCGCTCCAAAAATCAGGGCGTTACCCAACTCCATTGGGCTGCCGGCTGAGATGCTGGTTGTTGGGGCTTGCCTTCTTTCTCTCCATAATATCATGCCCACAGCAATAAGCAATACTGCAATCATGATGATGCCTGGACTCAGCAGTTGCTCAAACAACAAAAAACTGAATACGTATGAGAAGAACAATATTCTGACAAACATAACAGCGCATGCCAACAAAATGCCACAAGCATACAGATAGGCGAGTGGTTTTTGTTCTTTGCTTCTTGCAGAATATACCCAAGTGACAGCAGTGCTCGAAAACAACCCGCCAAGGATTGCTGTTAACAGTATGCCTTTTTCAGGTTTTCCGAATTTAAGGAGCATGTACCCAATAAATCCTAGTGAGGAAACTACGAGCACAACCCAGGCAATTTCATTTGGATTGATTATACCTTCGGGCCCATAAGTCGCATCCGGAATAAAGGGAAAAACCAGAATGAACAGAATGCAGAATTTTACAAAAGCTGTTAACTCAACTTTGTTAAGCCGATCTAGATAGTAATGAAATTGCTCTTTAAAAGATAATATCGCGACCGCCAGCACTGTCAACACCATGGCTTCTCGAAACAAATGCAGGCCTGTCAATATCCCTGTAACAAAAACCAAAATCAGAACTACTTCCTGCTTTATCTCCAATGATCCTGATTTCTCTTTGGTATAATAAATAATCGTGCTCAAAATAAACATACCGGCCATAGAGATAGGCAATAACCAGTAATGACCAGTATGTTGGGCGATGATAGTAATTACACATCCCAGTACAGCCAGAAGAGGCATTGTACGTATTCCAGTAAGTTGACGATATTGTAAAGCGGCATCGACTTCACGTTCAAGACCATAGACTAATCCAATAGCAATGGAGACAATGATTGCCAGTAAATTAGGTGATAGAATATTCTGAAGTGTATCGTGCATTTATTTAAAGATTACTCAGTATCACAAACTGCATGGGTTTTAGACGGAGTTTGATATAATGTCCAATGTAATCCGGATTTTCCTGCACCTTTACCTCCCCTGTGTCTCCATATAGAAATTTAAAGAAAGCCTTATCAATATTCGGTTGACGTTTAATTGAGACGTATTCTTCCTTTTCTTCTGTAGTGGATGAATTGAAAGCCACTACCATTTCCTGATTGAATAAAACCCTTGAGAAGGCAATCAGACATTTCTCACATTCGGGTAAATGAAAATGCATTTCGTTCGTAGAGATTTTCCGCATATGCATATGCCCAAATTTCAAGACAGAACTTTTCTTCCTTATTGTTGCTATTTGTGAAATTGCTTGATAGATTTTATTCGTCCTATCCAAGGCATCGGATACTTTGTCATCCGGATTAAACATAGCTTCGCGTATGTTCGCGTCCTCTTCGCCCGAACCCTCAAAGCCCTGTTCTGTTCCATAATAAATACACGGTGTACCAAGCGCACAGAGTAAAAATCCAATACCTGCGATGATCTGTTCTTCGGTTGCATCTTTTCCAAACCGGTGCTTAAGGGATTGTCCGACCTGATCATGGTTGTCGATAAATGTCACCAGGAACTCGCCAAAGTCACCACGGCCCAATGCATTTCTGCGAAGGGATTCATACCGTTCCAGCAATCGCTCGGGAGAAGCCTTTCCTTTGATGACATCGGCAAGAATATGGTACAGCGGGAAATCCAAAACCGAGTTGAGTCCGTAAGAAATATTTTGTCCATCAACCGTTACTGTTGTGGTAGGACCTATATACCGGTTATATGTATCCTCTGAACTAACTAATTCTCCAAAGAGAAAGAAGTTTTTTTTGCCTAGCAAATAGGAGTATTCTCGGATCTGCGAACAAAATCTACTGATGGCCTCTTCACCCATGTGCTTGACGGCATCCAAACGGAAGCCATCGATATCTACTTCTTTTATCCAATAGCAATGTGTCCGGATCAGAATATCCTGAACGTACCGCGCCTCAGCGGAGTCATCCATTCGAAAAGCTTTGAGGCCCTGAAAATCTCCCTCGCGTGTTTCCGGATATGAATCATAATTTCGAATCTGTCCTTTGCGTCCGTACAATTCAGGATCACGAAGTTCAATGGGTATCGGGTGATCGTTAGAGCGCCATCCAGCCAGGGGAAACCTTGCCCCCTCATAGTAATAGTAGGGAACATCCTCTGGGTAAAACCAATTGTTTCCTGAATGATGTAACACTATATCCAGGAATACGCGCATATCAAGTTTATGGGCCGCATTGACCAGTTCCTCCAGGTCTTCCTTGGTACCAAATCGTTTATCCACTTCAAGATAGTTCTGAATGGCATAACCGTGGTATGACTCCGGATTATTCTCAAACAAAGGGCTAAGCCAAAGAGCCGTGCAACCCAACTCCGAAATATAATCGAGGTTATTGATGATCCCACGAATGGTACCACCACAAATATGTTTAAGCTGCTCAGAGTCGCCATAGCCCTTGGAGCGATTTGATTTAGCTGGCTTTCGAGTGAGGTCATCGTGAAAACGATCGACCAGTAAGAAGTAGATAAATTCTTCCCTCCACTCGCGGTGGCAATTCTTCCAGTATTTCTTCCCTTGCTTAGGTGCAAGGTCAATTTCTTCAATGGACCAAACTGTATTCATATCCCGAATCGTTTAAAAGTCATTTGCATAATTGTTTCGTGAACTCAAATTAGTAAGAACGCAGGTGCCGATCAGAAAAAACCTTGGTTGATAGTTATGGTTAATTGGCAAAACAGGCCAAGGATTAGGGACTACCTTTTTTGCCTACGAAAAAAGGGCACACCAACCAGATGTGCCCTTACTAACCCTAAACAAAACTCAACTAATTATGAAAAACTCAATCTCACCCTTAGAAACTTATAACTGCTTCAAGCATTACACCGCTAAATTCAGCGCCAGCAAATCTTCCTGTCCATGCATTGCCATCATAGCTTTGTTTCAAATATTCCAGTTTGGTCAGGATATTTTTTGAGATATACCAGCCGCCAGCAAAATTCAGCCGACTAATCTCAAGTTTATCAGTTGCACTCTCTAACTGTTTTCCGCTGATTGTGTTGTAGCGGGCTGCCACATAAAACTTTTCATTCTGGCCAAAGCGATAAATAATATCCCCTGCGAGTTGGGTAAATGCACCCTCCTTATCTGGTTGTGGTGTGGTGAATTCATTGCTTCCGGAGGCCCGTTCGATAACACCAAACAATTCAAGTCCTTTAAATTTGATAAATGGGTTGATTTGAAGTGCCGTGATTTTGGTAAATCGTGCATTGTAACGACCATCAAAATTTCCGCCTTGTACGTTGCCGCTGGCATCTGGCTGGGTGTAGGTTACGTAATAGTACCTTGAACCGGTGCGGTCGCCACCATAAAGCCAAGTGCCCGTTGTCTCACCTTTGTTGATATACCAGGAACCGGTTAATCTTACCCTAAGGTCATCGTTGATCTGCTTGTCGTATCCCAACTTACCGTAAAACGAAGGCTTGTTGTCGCTTTGATCGTTGACTCTGACATTTTGGTTAAGTTTTCCATTGGTTACGCCAACAAGCGCTAAGAATCCTTTGTTTTGCACGGTCACTTCGCCAAATGGCTCGGTCGAAAATGCATCCATGATGTAATTCTCATTAAATGGATTGAATATCGCCCGTGCGTTGTCTGATCTTCTGAAGTGAGTATCACCGTAATTGAATTCATCGTACCCGATAGTGATGCTCGTAAATTTCATCACACCTTCGAGGAATCCTGGCTTAACAAAATCGAGCTTGTCCATTCGCAGGTAACCACCTTTGATATAGAAATCATTGTGATTTCTGGAAGACAAATAAGAGCGCAGGTGCATCCGCACACCATCAAGCAATTGAACATCCACGTTCAAGTTTGCCGTAGGTAAGTTAAAATCTGATCCAAGTTCTACCAGGTTATCAAGATCGTTGCTCTGATTGAGGGATTGAAATTGCATGGCGAAGTCTCCACCAATTCTGATTTTCATTCCCCGGAAAGAAATCGTATCTGATTTGCTGGGTTCAAACACGTTGAGACCCCGCTTGTCATTGGGCCGCCAGTATTGTAAAGACGGTACTTGTGCATACAACACTCCTGATGTAAAGAATAGTAGGGGAAGTATGGCTTTGAGAATATTACCAATAGTTTTCATGATGATCGTATTAAATGGTTTGGATAAACAATTAAGATTAGAAAGGACGTTGAAGGACAATCCTGGAAAACGCCCGAGTAAGCAACACATGAACGTATTCCTTACCGATTTCGGCTAAATGATCTAAAGGAGAAAAGTTTGGAGCAGGATGGAGCGGTGTTTACCAGACCTGGCAGGTGGATCATTTATTGAAGGTTGCAAAAACCGATCACTCTGGATATTACTTATATCCAATTGCGTATTGTGTGTTATGATTGAGACGAGACTCGTAGAGGATAAGATTGTTGGGGTTGACACGGACTGAAAATCATCTATTGACAAGGTGACTTCTTCATTCTTGCAACCGTCACAAGATTCCTCGGAAGTCTCACAACAGTCATCTGTATTTTTTTCGAATAGCTCCGTGCGGATAAGTTTGTCATGACAGAAATGCTGGAAGACCGTCAATTCTCGGATGGGAATTAACAGGGTTGTCAGCGCAGTAATATGCAGGATGAACCTTAGCATTTTTGTCGTGCTTTGAATGTCACATCCAAAAGTATTCCACCCATAGCCAGCGGCAAATGGTCAAAGTCATTTCATTAAATGATTAATATCAGTTTTTCAATAACGGTACGGCCACCTTACCAATAGTGATTTTCATAGCCGCATTACCGAGTCATTTGTGATTCTTCGATTAATGAAACTACATCAATCTGAGCGAATTATTGAGATTGAGAAATCGTCCCTGACATTGACGGAGATATGGATAAAAACAAAACAGCCCAGAAAAGATTCCGGGCTGTTTTGTTGATGTGAAGAGTATCAAAGCATTGCCTTGATTCCGATCATAAGACTTCTTGGCATTCCAGGTCGTAGACCGGCAGGCCTTCGGGCAACAGCATACACCTCATTGGTAATGTTGGAGATAGACCCGTATGCTGTAAGAAATTTGTTCAATCGAATGTTCGTTGAGAGATCGACAACAAAATTTCCGTTCAGTTTTTCCGATGGTGGGATTTCGCCTTGTCCGGGGTTGGTCCGCATCGCACTGACATATTTGGAACTTACATTTACATCAATAAAGCGATGTTGTATCCCCGCGTTCAGTGTTAATTGGTGAGTGGCCAAATAAGGAATTTGATCACCCTTAACAACATTGCCCCAATCCTCAGTATCAGGATCAAAGGAACTTCCAAATTCTCCATCAGTAAACGTATAGGCCAATGAAACCGGGATACCTATGCCTTTCGTCCCTGTGATAAACGTATACTGTAATTCAAGTTCAGTTCCGGCCACGGTCGCTTTGCCCGCATTAAATAAATCACCGGTCCCACCACCACCGCTGGCCGCCAGGTCAGATCCAAGCAAGTTTGAATAATTATTGTAGAAGAAGACTGCCTGTGCATTCAACCTTGACTTAACAAGGCGGGTACCCAACTCATAGTTGGTACTCTCTTCAGGTTTATCATCCTTGTCAAAACCAGGGGGCGCGAACCCTTTGTGAATACCTGCGAAAGTATTCAGGTTTTTCGTAATTGAATAATTGATGCCCATACCTGGAATCCAAACGCCAACACGATTTTCTTTCGTTGTAAGATTTGCTCCAGTCCGTTCGGGATCGGATGTTTTGTAATCGAGTTGCGTAAGTTCAATGCTCTCAAAGCGAACACCTGGCAAGGCTGAGAATTTGCGGTACGTTAAACTATATTGCAGATATGCGGCTGAAGCTTTGGCATCGCTAATCCGATTGCTTTCCGTCCCTGGAGTTCCGGCTGTTGTGAGTTTCATTACACCATTCTCCATTGCATAGATATCCTGCCATTGATACCTGTCTTCTTCATCCTGATGGTACCGCAGGCCCACTTCAATATCGTGATCAACTTCTGACGTTTTGAAATTGAACCCTGTAACCATCTGGATGCCCCTTGAATAGTAGCTGCGGTTATTTGCTTTTACATAAAGGGCATCGGTATTGGGGCTGGTCTGACCGGTCACAAGGTTGTACGCATCACCGTAGGTTATTGGGTCATCCAATAAGTTTGCAATAGATACCTTTGCATTGGTACCATATTTAACTGCATCGAGTTTGTACCAATTGCGGCTAAATTGATTCCGGTAAGCCGTAACGGAAACATCCATGAAACGGGTCGGTATTATATTGTATTTTAAGGAATACTGATTGTGTTTTGTTGTGATGTTGTCAACTTGAGAGGAGGAGTATCTCCGGTAAGGGTTACTGTCGAAATCCCCCTGAGTCAGTCCAAGATAGGTTTCATTTGCATTGCTGGTGGCTTGGCCTATCTTAAACGTTAGCGCTTGATACACTTTGGCGGAAGAAGGAGTGTTGATCATGAACTTGGCCAAGTAATCTTCATTGGTAAAACCTGTTGGCCCGCCATTGTCAAGTTCTTTAAAGCCCGTGGCAGTCTGTTGATACGTCTCCAACACAAAACCACCATATTCAAATGACTGTCCAATGGATGCCTGCGCAATTCTGCGACCGAAGTTTCCACCCAGTAAATTTACACGAGCAGAAAAATCGGATGGAATTTGAGTGGAAATAAAGTTGATAGCACCACCGGTAGTGTACGGACCATATTTTATTTGACTTGATCCTTTGCGAACTTCGATGCCCTGCATTCTACCCACGGTTGGAAAGTAATAAGCTGCAGGCGAGGAATAAGGTGCGGGTGCGGCAAGTACTCCATCTTCCATCAATGTAATTTTGCTGCTACGTTCAACACCGGTGCCACGCATCCCGATGTTCGGGCGTAAACCAAAACCATCTTCTTCCTGCAGGTTTACTCCGGGCACATTTCTCAGAATTCGGTTGACATCACTATAATTGAATTCATTGAGTACTTTCAGACTTAAATAATGTGCAGATCCTGGAATATCTGGGAGGTATTTACTTCCACCAGTGAGCGTTTCCCGCGAAACAACTATTTCCGGAAGTTCATACAAACTTTCTTTCATCGCCAGCGTAAGCTTTACAGTTTCTTCAACAGTCAAATCGATGGGTTGAGATAGAGTAATAAACCCTATCGATGACAACTTCAGGACGTACTTTCCTGGCACAAGCCCGTTGAGGCTAAAAAATCCTTTCGCATTCGAAACATCACCGCTTCTTGTTTCATCAATAAAGACATTGACTCCTGCAAGGGGTTGGTTGTTAATATCGGTTATCGTTCCTTCGACAGATCTGTCGGATTGCGCCAGAGATTGGAGGAGGCTAACATAAAAGACTGTGAAAAGGAGTATAGATTTGATTTTCATAGGGTCGTTACAATTATTTAGAATGATTCTAAATAGCCTGCAATTGTATCTATTATTTAGATTAATTCCAAACAAGCATTGGCGTTTAGGCTTAACAAATGCCCTAATTAAAATGCCGATGCTATCAAATCAGCAATTTCAACCTTGTTGGTAGGATGACCGATTGTATTGGTTGTTACGATTGTGGCGACTCCGGCCTCTTGCAATTCCTGAAAAGAATTGCCTGCAAAAATGCCGTGTATACCAATGCATACTGGAGGTTTCATTCCGGCCCTCTTTAGATGACCGACTGTTTCAATCATGGTGTGAGCGGTAGAGATAATGTCGTCAACCAAAACCGGTGAATATTCCCGATACCTCTCTACCTGGGGAACGGCAACTTCGACTTCCCGGTCACCACGCCTTATTTTTTCTAATACAATGAAAGGTGCACCGGCATTCTTCGCTACCACCTCAACCCACTGCTCACTTTCGCTATCAGGTCCAATCAGAACAGGCTTCTCGATATTGTTGCGAATCCAGGCCGATATGAGTCCGGCAGCATGTAATACCTTACATGGCACAGTATAAATCTCACTCATCGAATTCCTTCTATGGAGGTGAGGATCGATGGTAATTAATGTATCAGCAAAGTTGGAGATGAAGCGGGCAAAATATGTTGAAGTAACTCCTTCACCCGTGTTGAACTGTTTGTCCTGTCGCATGTAGGCAAGATAGGGAGCTACTAAACAGGTGCAGTCTGCTCCCTGTTCTTTCGCTGCCTGGCTTAGAAAGAAAAGAGACAGAAGTTTTTCATCAGGATTATTCAACGAACAAACCATGATCACTCTTTTTTCCTTTACATCCGAGTGTATCCTAATGTAGGTTTCTCCATCCGGAAAATGGCGGATAGTTAGTTCGCCTATATCGGCTTTCAAACTGGTTGCCAGTTTCCCAGCCAAGTCTTCGTTTCCAGGAAGGGCAAAAACAATTGTGTTCATCCTTTTTATTTTTAGTTACACAATTTGAAGGATAGTCTCAGGGCTTGATTTTAAATACTCTTTGGCATACTCAAGTTCGCCTTTTGATTGCGCGAAGAGAATCAACAGCACATCGCCTTTGCTAATCTTTTTATAGAGAGGAGACATAAATAAAATCCCGGCTCCAGGGGCATGAGGTGCTCCACACAGTTTGGCCAACTTAGCAAGTTTACGGTTATCAATATTGGCAACCACTCCATCCTTGTTACTGATTACTTCATACCGGAATTGACCAACTGTTGGTTCGGTAAACCGCCCTTGGGCCTGGCAAATTGCCTGAAATTTTTTCCAGGCTTCTCCTTTTTCAAGAATTGAAAAGGCCATTTGATAACCACCATTAGAGGAAGTTTTCCCTGTCATTTCCAATAATCGGCCTGCGAGTTTAAGTGAGCGATCGCGCAGATCGATAGGGGCTTCTTTGTTTCCTTTTAGCACTGCGATTATATCCAATGCTTCAAGAGCCGGACCGATGCCACGTCCTACTGGTTGTTGTCCATCTGTAAAAACAACATCCAGGGTCATGTTTATTGCAGCTGCCACACTCATCATCAAATCCTTAACGTGAACAGCTTCTTCCATCGTTCGCACTTTCGCTGACTTACCAACAGGTATATCAATAACAACATGTGTTGAACCTGCAGCAGCTTTTTTCGAAAGCACCGAAGCAATCAATTGAGCGGGGCTATCAAGATCCAGGGATCGTTCAATTGAAATCAGGATATCATCTGCCGGGCTAAGTTTAACAGCCCCTCCCCAAGCCATACAACCTCCTTCCTGTTCTACAACCTTGCGTATAGCGATCAAGTCAAGGTTCGCGTTCGTGAATGTCTCCACAGTGTCGGCTGTTCCTGCAGGAGATGTAATAGCCCGCGAAGATGTTTTAGGTATGGTAAGACCTGCTGCAGCAATTATGCTCACAACAATTGGCGTTGTGCGATTTCCTGGAAGGCCCCCTACGCAATGTTTGTCTACTACAATTCCGGGCCAGGACAGTTTCTGACCGGAATGGATCATTGCTTTTGTCAGGTAAATTATTTCTTCAGTCTTAAGACGGTCATTGGAGCAAGCTGCGATGAAGGTTGCCAACTCAATGTTGGAGTATTTACCGTCCGTAATGTCACGGATAATATCCTGGTAAGCTTCCGGCTCAAGAGATTGACCATACAATTTGGCCCTGACGCTACGCAAGGATTCTACAGGCGGAAGATGGCTGACCCCAATGAAGTCGCCTTCTTTCACATTCAACCTTTCCATTGCTTCCATCGACAACGCAGCTTCTCCGTGTTCCAGCAGGTTGCTATTATGAATTACATTTAATGTGGCAATGATTTGCTTTCCGCCACAACTTACAATTACCCTTGTAAGCGCAGTGAAACCCTCCGCAACACAGACATGACAATCATGACGCATGTAAATAGTATTCTCACGATACGTATCGATGCCAATTGATTTTACTTTTAAGTTATTAGAATGATTAGGTTCCATGTTCCTTTACATTTTTCATTAGTATCCTTTTGCCATCTTCCAGCATGTGCTTTAAGCACCATCTGCAATACCAGTCGGCAAATAAGAATGAAAGGATTTTGTGAAATACACCTTCGGGTTTCTTGTAGCTGATGGAGAGTTTTGCACTTGTCCCATTCGGAATTTTTGTAAGCAATAAATGCATCTGATACCAGGAATAGATGATCAGCTTAGGATCTCCAATTGTTTCCCAGATCTTCTCTTCTCCAGGCACCCACTTGGTAACTTCAACGGTGAAGTCCATTTTAATTCCCATCATTTTACCTGTCCAACGATATTTAGTTCGAAGGCCGGTGTGGTTTTCGGTAAGGAACTGCAAGTTGAGTTTGCTCCCCATCATCATCACCGAGGATTCTGTCATGTGCATGCCGGTAACTCCGAGATTATCAAGGCAATTAAAAACCTCTTCCGGTTGAAATGAATAGGTAGCTATGCGAGTTAATGTTTGCATAGGGCCTTCTAAAAAATATTATTTCTCCGTTTCATAAATCAATAACCTGATTCAAATGAGGTATGGCAGTCTCCCAGTTATACACCTGACGAATCTTTTCCTGCAATGCCCGAGCTGAGGCAGGCTCTCCGTGAGTGATAAAAATATATTTCGGAGGCTTTGAAAGGCTACTCATCCAATGGATAAGTTCTTCCTGATCGGCATGAGCCGACAAGCCTTCTACATTTATGATGGATGCTCTTACCTTGAAAAACTTTCCTCTTAGTTTTATTTCATTTGCACCATCCAACAGTTGGCGACCTCGTGTTCCTTCGGCCTGATAGCCAACCAGAAGAATTGTTGCCGCTTTGTCATTCAAATAACGCTCAAAATAAGTAAGGATTCGTCCACCGGTTGCCATTCCACTTCCAGCAATAATGATTTTCGGATGACGATCCGCGACCAGTTTCATTGTTTCTTCCATTGTTTTTACACGGATAATGTCACGGCACATTTCCGTGCACTCTTCTTTCGACAACCTGTGCCATTCCGAATGGCAGTGAAAAATTTCCAAAACGTTTCGCCCCATTGGACTGTCCATATAAACAGGAACTTCAGGAATAGCCTTACTTTTTTTCAGTTTCCATAACAGGAACATCAGCAATTGTGTACGCTCAACGGCAAAGCTCGGGACCAGTATCGTTCCGTCTTTGGAAGAAGACTCAACAATTGCCTTAGCAAGTTGCACTTCCGCGTCCGGAGGATGTGCCCGATTTCCATAGGTTGATTCCATGACAAGGACATCGGTTTCCCGGGGTAATTCAGGTGGATAAAGTAAAGGATCTTTCATTCTTCCAATGTCACCGGAAAATGTGATTAGTTTTCCATTAACTTTTAATTCAATGTACGTTGCTCCAAGGATATGACCATTGTAACAAAACCTAACCTGAATATTATCCGCCACTGTTATCCATTCTTTAATGGGTTGTGATACGAAAAGTGGAATTGTTTTTTGCACATCGTTAAGGTCATAAAGCGGAAGGGCTTCCTTATGTTTACTATAACCAAAACGATTGGCATGTTCTGCCTCTTCTTCCTGTATCTTTGCGCTGTCTTCTAAAATTACTTTGGCAATTTCAGACGTAGGTGACGTACACCAAATCGGGCCATTGAATCCTTCCTTTACCAATCTTGGTAGGTGCCCCACATGATCGAGATGGCCGTGGGTAATCAATACCAGATCAATTGACAATGGATCAACCGGAAACTTCTCCCAATTCAAAACACGCAATTGCTTGAGTCCCTGAAATAGGCCACAATCAATCAGTATGGTTGTGTTGTTTGCCTGAAGTAAATATTTTGATCCGGTTACCGTTCCGGCAGCACCTAAAAAAGTCAACTTTATACCGGTATTCATTGTCGGATCAGGTTGAGGCTTTTTACAATCTGGATAACGATCAACGACAGCAGACTCATGCTCACTGAGATCATCCAGTCTTCATTCGACAGCGGAAAAATGTCCAATGCCTTTCTTACTATTTCTACCTGGTACGAAATGAAAAGTAATGCAAGACAGGCAACAACTGCATACCAGACATACCGGTTCTTCATGACTTCACTGGTAAAGAATCTGGATCCAGCGGCATTCATGTTGAAAACATGCAGGATTTGTGAGAAGATCAGTGTAAAGAACAAGATGTTATTGCAAAGCTCTGGGTTCCAGGTTTCAGTCTTGTGAACCGTATAATGGCTTATGAATACAGCGCCTAAGGTTGTTAAGGTGATGATAACGGAGTAGACAATAATCGCTGCCCATCGTTTGGTATCGATAATGGGTTCATCCGTATTGCGGGGAGGCTGTTTCATAATAGAAGTGCCACCGGCCGTTACACCAAGTGCAAGCGCAGGGAGAACATCGGTGATGATGTTGATGTAGAGTATCTGTAATGGGAAGAGTTGAAAATGGAGATTCAACACAGAGGCAATGGCAATAACAAAAAGTTCGCTGAGGTTACAGGACAAAAGAAAAATGACAAACTTCCTGATGTTATCGAAGATGATGCGACCCTGACGGATGGCCAGTACAATGGAAGAGAATGAGTCGTCTTTCAAAACCATGTCGGCCACTTCTTGGGCAACTTGAGTACCACGTAAGCCCATCGCAATTCCTATATCCGATTTTTTAAGGGCAGGTGCATCATTCACTCCGTCACCGGTCATTCCTACAATGTGTTTTCTGTCCTGCAACACATTGACCAGATCAAGTTTTTGTTTGGGGCTTACACGTGCGAAGACTGTGGTTCCCACCCAGTCGTCTTTCTCATTCTCTGTAAGATGATCATAGTCCTTCATATCCTTACCGATCATGACGGACCGATCCCCCTGCTCCAAAATCCCCAGTTGTTGTCCGATATTTTCAGCGGTGGCCGGATGGTCACCGGTTATCATAATCACCTTAATGCCTGCCGACTTACATTCCTTCACGGCACCGAAAACATCGGCCCGGGGTGGGTCGATCATGCCAATCAATCCGGCAAATACCAAACCGGACGCCAGGGAATCTTCTCCACTGCCGGCCATCCGCGTTGCGGCAGCAATCACACGGTAACCAGATGCTGAAAGTTTTTCAGCTTCCAATAACAGGTTTTTTTTCAGGGCTCCATGGAGCTCAAATTCTTCCGTGCCATTGATAACGTATGTGCACTTATCTAGCAATTCTTCTGCGGCACCCTTTGCATAAATCAATGATTTACCTTCGGTTGTTTGATGCCGGGTAGCCATGACTTTGGTTTCCGAGGAAAATGGTTCTTCCTGTACTACCGGGTTTTCCTTTCGCATCGCTTCTATGGAAGTTCCCTGAGCGATGGCAAATTTCAGGAGCCCCACTTCAAGCGGATCACCGGTTTCACTTCCATTTACACCAAGGGCGGCTGTGTTGCATAGCACAGAACATGCTAAAACCCGTTGGAATGCCGGGTCATCAGAATTGACAATTTTTCCATTGCTTACATCGTACTTGCCGGAAGGCGTTACGATAACATGTACCTCAATTTTGTTTTGGGTTAGGGTTCCTGTTTTATCGGTGCAAATCACGTTGGTACCACCAAGGGTCTCTACAGCCGATAATTTCTTCACGATCACATTGTGCCGGGCCATTTTCATCATTCCCTGGGCAAGCGCTAGTGTGGCAACAATGGGCAACCCCTCAGGTACAGCTGCCACTGCCAGTGCGATAGCTGTTTCGAGCATTTCAAGAATATGCTGGCCATTCAGAATACCTGCAAAGAAAATGATGACCACCAGCGCTACTGTAACTTTGATCAGTTTCTTGCTGAACTGCTCCAGTTTCCTTTCCAGCGGTGTAGCTGCCTGTTCAGCCGATTGTACGAGACTGGCAATCCTGCCGAGTTCAGTTTGCATACCCGTACCAGTAATGACTCCATAAGCGTTTCCCTTCGTAACAAATGTGCCTTTGTAAAGCATGTTGATTCGTTCGGCCAGTGTGGTATCTTCCTTGAGTTGAGATACTTTTTTTTCCACAGGGATCGACTCACCCGTAAGGGCTGCTTCATCAACCTGTAACTGTGAAGAACGAAATATCCGCCCGTCTGCGGGGACCATATCACCAGCTTCAAGAAATATCAGATCACCTGGCACAAGTTCCTCTGCATTGACCTCTTTCAACTCTCCATCGCGAATAACCTTGGCGGGAAGAACAGACAATTTTTTCAATGCTTCCATCGACCGCTCCGCCTGGTATTCCATGTAGAATCCGATAATGGAATTAATGAAGATAACAACAAGAATGGCAGCACCATCGAGCCACTCCTGAAAGAAAAATGAAAGACCCGCTGCGAGGATGAGCAGATAGACGATGGGACTATTGAACTGCCGCATAAAAACTACCAACAGGCTTTTCTTTTTCTCATGCGTAATAGAATTGTTTCCAAATTGTTTCAATCTCTGCGTGGATACTTCCCCGCTAAGGCCGCGGGTGCCATCAGTTTCGAGTGATTGCAGCACGTCTTCCAGAGGACTGCTATGAACTACTTGTTTAAAGATGTCAGTGTTGATCATGTTGTATAAGTTTATGACATAGTTGATGGCCTTCTTCCAGAACTTCCTTTATCCGGAGGACAGGAAGGTTTATCTGCCGGAGATATGCGGGATTGTGACATATATCGCGGCACAAAACAATTTTCTTCTCCAGTAATAATTTCTTTTCCTGTTGGGTGAGCGTGGTAAGACATGTAAGGGGATAAAGACCTGTTTCCTCAATCATTTCACGCAGGCTTCCACGTTGAGGAAAATCAAGGCTTACGAGATTCAGCCCTGAGCATGCCGCATATTTAATTGCGTCTGTGGTAAACCGGGTGTTGGTTACCACCCAGCCTTGATGAAATTTTTCTCCGTGACCAGGAATTAATTTCCAGCGCGCTTCCACATCGTGAAATCGCGCTTGTATGTAAAGTGGAATCTTAACATCGCAGACCATACCCGGGCTGTTGTGATATTTGCATTCAACCATGAAATGACGGTCATCTTTCTGAGCAATTACATCTACTTCATGATTCACACAATGTCCTTCCACTATTTTTCCCACTTGAACCTCGAAATTCTTTTGCTTAAGAATTTCCGATACATATAATTCAAAGGGAAAGCCTGACGGTCCTAGTTCCATGATACCATTTTTGAGATGGTAACGTCCTGCCACCGGCCGGGCAGCACGCCTTAACAATTCGTGAGCTTTTTTATAAATGTGTTTGGTAGACATTCCGTTTCGGAGGCCTTTTGCGACTTCTGATGCTACCTTCTCTGCCAAAATAGCAGAGGCTCCAGCCCGCATGAGTGATTGTAGCAACTTGTCTTTTTGAAATGCTTCACTTTCACCGGAAGCTTTAATAATAGTAGCGGTCATGGCTGATTGATTTTATCAATATTGAATTGTACTCTTTCAAAGGAATCCGCTAACTCCCGCACAACTTTTGGAATACTTTCTGGAGGCAATCCATTCTTTTTGTGCGGGTAAATTTTAACTGACCAGATCAATTCATTTCGGGTGGCATCTATGGCCTGTACCCTGATGAACAACTCTTTGTCGTAGTAGCGAATTCTGTGAGGAGAGGAAGAATTCCCTTTTAACCCATCGGATGTATTTTCAAAAGGCGAGTAAAAGGGATTCGTAATACTGTATGCTGACCTGGTTTCGTTGCCTGTGCGCGATGAAAACCGGCCCACCAGGTGTTCTTCCCATCGTACAATAAATATGAGTTCGGGTTGAAGAGAATCATTTTTCAAGCCCATGGTTTTCAGGTTAGAGGAAAAGCCACTGCCAATGGCCTGAAGAAGACTGAAGTGTTGTTTCCCCGAATCAGGAACTATCATCATGGAAAAGGATGAATAAGGATAATTTTGTTTTGGAGCTATCTGATAGGTGTCAATTTGATAGCTGGATGCACAACTTATAAGGAGATAGCTTGTCAATGCCAGTACGAAGAAACTGTGGCAATGAGCGTTGCCGATATATCCCGATATTTTGACCATAATTATCATTGCTTATTTTCAGTCCTGAGAACATCCTTGCAATTGTGTTTCTATGTCTTGACCCGACCGTAGAGCCAGTTGATCAGGTACGTCTTAGTTGCTTTATCGTACCGCGACAATTCAATATCATTTTTAAACACTTCGTCAATCTTTTTTTGAAATTCAAATTGATCAGAAAATGCTTGTTTGAGATTTTGTTTTGTGAGTTTATAAACATGACCATCTAGTCCGCGGCTGAACATGTAGTGGAGTTCACTTTGCTTATGTGCCCGGACTTCATGCTTGTATAGGATAATGTATTCCGTGGGATTTAGTATGGCGTAGTTAACCTTATCAATAAAACGATGAAATAAACCCTTGCAATCCCGATAGCCAAACACTTCACTTTTTGAAAGTGTTATCACCGAGTCGTTATGAACCACTTTAATAAATTTTTGATCACTAAAACTGGTTTGCTTGATCTTGTGTTTTTGTGTCCGGCAAATGATAGCATACGCCAATTTCTGTTGCTGAAAATCCGAAAGCGTCAGATAAACCCCGCTGCTGTCTTGCTGGGCATAGACCACATTGCACAGACTTAGCAGAGAACAGAAAAGAAATACAGATTTCATGGTCTGCTGAAAATGTAGCCAACCTGCAAGAGAAAAGCTGCGTTATTGGATTGCATGCCACTGTCGTAGTACATGCCGCGGAATACATTCATAAATCCGTACGTATAAAGAAGCCGCGTTTGAATTGCCCCTTTCTTCAGACCAAATTCTAAACCTGGACCCACTACCATGCCGATGTCAACACGATTTACATTGTCCATCATTTCCTGGGTTGTCCCGGATGGTTCGTCTTTCGCTGAAAGTAATGTGCTTTCTGTCAAACCCAGTACTGCGGTGAACTTGACCGGCCCTTTCGGCAGGCTATTATATTGGCCCATCGCCCACAGATCGAGATATGAAAGACGATAGCGATCATTGTACGAAGAGTTCATTTCACCATAATTCGCCCCGCGATTCATATAACCGACATTGCCAACAAATGACCACCGTTGATGCAGGGGTACGGTGAGGCTCATACCACCACCCCATGAACCTGCATAGTTGTACATGGTCATGTTGCCGTTCATTCCACTATAACCGCTGCCGTACATGTTCATATTCATGCCCATGCCTTGCACCAATGAACTGGTGCCCCCATTGGCGTACACGCCTATACTGATTTTTGATTTTGTGTTGTCCTGCGCACCCAGGTATGTTGTTACCAGGCACAGGATCATGATTCCAATCGTTGTTTTCATATATACCTTGTTTAAGTCCTTCTTATTATTAGCTGCTTTTTGGTTTGTTCCCGGCATTCAAAAGGTCTTCCATGTTTGCTTCAAGCATCCTTTTGTACTCCCTGGTATACCAACTTATGGCGTCATCCCTATCCCTCAATAGGTCGCTAGATTTAGAGAAGGCCTCAAATGCGTTGTATCGTGCTGCCGCGAACATGATCGCTGCACCTACACGCTCTTTGGGTTCGGTGGATGTAAATTCATTGGCCAGGTCAATAAACTTGTCCGCCATAGTCGCTCGTGATATTTTGCTTGTCTTTTCCATTTGATTGAGTCGGTTGTTCAAATTATCCCAGTCAGTCGAACTAAATTCAGGACGGTACTCTTTTGCTGCTTTGCAAAACATGTAGTCAAGATATTTGTAGGCATAATCTGAGATGGAAATTATTTTCATAACAAACGCCTTATTGTTTGAGGGTACGGATATAATTGACGATTAGCCACCGGTCTTCAGCATCTGGAATTTTTTTATCAAATGCCGGCATGTCGTCACGACCTTTGCTCATTTTATAAAACAAAGCTCCATCTGTCTGGCTCTGGAACTTTGCTGTAGAAAAATCTCCAACATCACCTTTTAGTTCTTTTGCTTTGGGACCATCACCATAACCCTCCTTACCATGGCAGGATTGACAGTGCTTTGAGTAAAGGCTTTTGCTGATGGAGATGTTTTCCTTGTCGGTTTTGTCGGTCGGATTCTTTACATTCTTTGCAGACTCAGGTACTACCCATTCCTTTGACTGCACTAACGTGAATGAGTACAACGCAACGGAAGAGGCGAAGAGAAGAATAATGGTTTGCTTTTTCATAGTTATCAGGTTTATTGTTTACGATTTGATTTTAGCTTTTGAAATTCTAAACAGGTTGATGACAAGGATAAGTATCGGTATCCATACACCGAGAATAATCAGGTTGGGAAACAGGAGCAGATAAAAAGGTGTTTTTGTCGGAGGTGACCACATCGTTCGTTTATCAAATGTTGATTCGTCTTTTATCGGAATTCCAATCGGTACACTTATCAGTGCTTTGATTGTGCCATACGTGTCGCTTTCTTCCAACACTACTTCAAACGTGAGTATTCCATCTCTGCCCGGCATAGGTTCTTCAATAGGAACAAGAATGGAGCCATCTTCAATGGTCTCGTAACTTTCTTCACCAATTTGTAACGGAGCGTACATACGCTGCAATCCAACTTTCAGTGATTGACCCGGCAGAGGATTACCGGCAGCATCTGTAAGTGTGGCTTTAATTTGATTAACGCTATCAATCATCTGAATTTCAACTGATAAATTGGCCTTCGAGAATACAACGGTTGCTTCGCTGTCTTCAAACTTATTGTTGTTTTCAATTTTTGCCGCATAGGTAAAAACGGTGGATGCGTCCATAGTCTCAATGTCTCCGGGATTTAAAATAAACCGGGCCTCCCCCCTATCATTCGTTTTCGTTTTTCCAATAAAAGTCATCGAATCATCTGCTGCCATTTTATAAACATTGAACTCCAAACCCGTGGCCGGTTCAAAGCCATTGTCTGTTTTGTATTTGGCAGAGAGACTGATGTACGATTCTTGATTCATTATTTTGGTGTACTTTGCCGAAACCCTTGCTTTAAATTTATTATCCTGTGCAAGGGTTGCAACGATCGTGCCTATGTTTACAAGGCCGATTAAAATCAATAAACGATATATTGAAATTGTCTTCATGAGTGTTGTGTTTGATGACCTTCTATCAATCCTCTTTCTTCTGCTGTTTCCTGAATAGGTACAATGGGTAAAAACCTGACCAGAAAAGTGATAATAAGCATGGCCATTGCCAGCGTGGCAAATGTTATCGACCATTCCATCCATGTGGGCTTATAGTGGTGCCAGGATTCGGGTACTCCCTGAATAGGAAGAAAAGGATGACTCAATGTTGGGATAACAATCAGGTAGCGTTTCCACCAGGCACATACCATTACGGTAAGAGATACAATAAATAACGGGAACGGCTTTCTCCCTCCCCTGAACACCATGATGATGACAGGAATAACAAGACCTCCAATAATCACAACCCAGAATAACCAGGCATATTCTCCGGTGAATAAACTTCGGAGATGGGTTGCTTCCTCTTCTGTGGATTTATAAATGGGCATCAGGTACTCATTGATGTTGAAGTATAAATACAGTAAGCTAAGCATGACCAATATCTTTCCCATTAAATCAAAATGATGATCAGTGATATAGTTTTCTAACTTGTACATCTTACGTAATATATACATGACTACAATCACTGCGCTTGACCCGGCAACAAAAGCACCGGCAACAAAATAAGGCCCGAAGTTGGTACTGTCCCACCCGGGGCGATACGTGGTTTCAAACAGCCATGCCGTAACGGTGTGGATGGCAAACGCAACAGGAATAATTAATACCGAGAGCACTTTTATAGACCTCGAATAAATCTTTGTTTGCTTTTCATTGCCTGTCCAGTTCAGCGAAAGCACGCGATACCATTTATTCAGCCGGGTGTTGTTATCAAAATATTTGCTGAGGATTGTGAAGTCGGGCAATAGCGGGTAATACAAAAACAAAACACTTAGCACCAGGTACGTGCTAATCACAACCACATCCCAGATAATGGGAGATTGAAGCCTGCCGTGAAGAAACAAATTTATTACTCTGTCAGGTCGCCCCATGTCAAGGATAATGGCTATACCTGCCATGATGATGGCAGCCACAGCGATGATCTCGGCAATGCGTGTAAGCGGTGTGCTCCAATGCACATCTGACAATCGCAGGATGGCTGTGATCAACGAACCCACCAGACTCACGGCAACGAAGAAAACAAAATTTGAAATGTAAATTCCCCATAGTGCGTAGTCGCGCATGCCTGTTATCACTAAACCATACCGAATTTGTTGAACGTATGAATACAATCCGACAAGGACAACAGCTACCAGAAAGGCTACCCATATCTTTCCCCTCCAACTGAATTTTTTTGGTGCCAGGTCATTTATAATTTTTTCGTAGGCAGTGTTCATGGCTCTTGTGGTTTATCAACTGATTGAAATTCTGTGTAATTCTTCAGGCCTTCCTCAAAGTCAACAATCCGATCGCTCGGAGGCAGGTAGTATACACTGGGTTCTGTGCCCAAACTCTCCATCAACCGGTAGCCGGCCCTGTCTTTTAAAAGTTTACTCAGTTTGAAGGATTGGCCGCTGCCGTTGGTCACGGTGTCTTCATACATATCGCCAAAACTGAACACATCATTTGGGCAGGCGCTCACACAATGTGGCAACTCACCTTTGTCAATCATGTGGGGGCAGAAATCACATTTGTCTACAGTGCCTTTTTGACTGGGTACACCAGCATAGTCCGGAGAATATTCAGCTTGTTCCACCGCCTCGCCCTGCCAGGGGTCAGACCAGTTGAATACCCTAACCGAATACGGGCAAGCTGCCATACAAAATCTACAGCCAATGCAGCGGTTATTGTCAATCAACACAATACCATCTCTTCGCTTGAACGTGGCATCGACCGGGCAAACCTTCACACAGGCAGGCTCATCGCAATGCTGACATAGCGTAGGTTGCCAATACGGTGCAGATTTTTCAGAATCCTGCATCTTATAGATTTTAATCCACGCATTCTCTCCTGTGATGTAATGGTTTTTGTTGCACGAGCTTTGACACTTTTTCGCATTGCGGCATTTGGCAAGATCCACTACCATCACAAACTTGCGATTGGGAAAACCCTCGCGGGGATTGTAAGCCGATTTACTTTCATGTGTATGCGACACTGCGGATGCAGGCACCTGCATCAGGGTACCATCGGTGGACATCAGCTCAACAGTTTCTGCCGATTCCGGGTTTTCCGATCTCCCAAATACTTTGGCAAGCAGTGCTCCGCTTGCAGCCGTCAGCAGTCCGAACTTCAGGCCTTGCTCAACAAAGTTGCGCCTGGATTTCTGATTACTATTTTTTTCTTTTTCCATAAGGTTCTATTTTGAACGACTCTTTTGCCTTAACCATCCGAGGAGTGATTGATTGGACATCTTCTTCTCAATAACCTTGGCTTCCTTTAGTGCGCCTTTTCTTACTTTCACTGCCTTGCCTTCAGCGGTGAGCATTGTTACGAATTCATCTTCTTGTTTTTTCTCATCAACCGCAGCCATTGGCTTTGCTACGGGCAAAAAAGGAAGCGTAAGACTGATTCCTAAGAATTTCCTTCTTGAAAAAACAGGACTGTTGCTTTCATGCTTCATGGCTGCGTGGGTTTAGAAATTCCAAAGACGATTGATGTTAAAGCCGATCAGGAATTGCTTCTCGGAGAGTTTGTAAGGATTGAGCATGTAATTCTTTTGAGGAACAATGCCATTATAGTTACCGACAAACACTTGGAAAGCATGCGAACCGGTAGACATTTCAATACCCAGCGCCAAACCCGGATTATCTGAGTTTTGATCAAGCGGTTGACTGTAGTCAAGCAGGATGGCAGTTTTATCACTGATGCTTATTTTACCCCCCACCGCTATTGCGAGTTGATGATTGGAAAGCGATTCGGCAATGATGTTATAATGCGAGAAACTCGGGGCTACCTGGAACGACACTGCCGGGCTGAACCTGCGCATAATAATTAACTGACTGAAGTAAGAAAGGCGGTTTGAAGATTGGGGGAAGAAATCAGACTCACGCGCATCAATGGCCATATTGCCGTAAAAGGTTAAACTCATTGGCACCTTGCCTGAACGGGTTTGCCTCAACAGACCCACCCTCAGGTTAAAATCCTGTAAGCGATCATTTTTCGTGGTGCCAAATCCCAGCATAATCCGGTCTGTAATGGCATAACTCAGTCCGAGCCTGATATTAGCCGGACCCCACATGCCAAGTAGATCATTGTTGCCTCTTTCGATCACGCCAAACCTGTGTTGGATATCGAAAACCAATGTATTTTTTGTTTTGACCAAACCGGTTGGGTTGTCGATCAGCCAGGCGCTTGCGAAGGCATCTCGCTCAGGCTTGTCGGTTTGGGGTGTTGCTACAGTATCAGCTTCCTGTGCCAGCACTG
The DNA here is from genome assembly GCA_023151255.1 of Cyclobacteriaceae bacterium. GTDB lineage: Bacteria > Bacteroidota > Bacteroidia > Cytophagales > Cyclobacteriaceae > UBA2336. The sequence goes on from JAKLJG010000004.1 coordinate 25,742, forward strand.
AAACTGAAATAATAAACAAAGCAATAAAAAAAAGTATTTTGAATTTCATAGTCTTGATTGTTTAGGGGGTAAATCAATTATCGAGCGCTCCTTCATCTATCCATTTTTTTATCAGCGCAATTTTAAGAGGTGTCATGGGCCCGGACGGTGGCATAGTATTGCCGTCATCGCTTTTGCCTTCCAGCATCTCTATCAGTTCACTCCCTTCAGCATTACCAGGTATGACATCTCCCTCAAGGATGAGATCCGCTATTGATTCATACGCATAACCTTCACGAAGATCCGGTGCAACTTCTGTTGGGTTGTGGCACGATGCACACTCGCCCGTAAGAATGGGTTGAATGTCCAGAGCAAACGACACATTGTCTTTCACAACGATTTCATCATTAATTTTGTCATTATCGCAGGCGCCCAGTAGAAAGCTCACTGCAGCAGCAAGAACAAGGATTGGTTTGTTTAATTTTTTCATAACATTTTTATTTAGTTTGACATCAGATTTTATTAGTAAACATTTTTTTCTATCCATTATCTAACAAAACAAAGGGCGGTTCTCACATATCCATCCCCTCCATCGCACCGCCACCTTGTTTTACTTTCCATGCACTGTTTAATAAATAGGCACCGGATGTTACTACACGGTCGCCTGCCATTAATCCACTTAAGATTTCCACCTCGCGTTTGTTGCTGATACCGGTTTCAACCATGCGTTGTTCAAACATGCCATCCGGTGTTTCAATCCAAACCGTGGTAAAATTCTCCAACAGTATCGCAGATTTCGGAATCACCAGGGTCTCTTTCCTGTTGCGTTTTAAGTAGACATAGGCCATCAAGCCAGGCTTATAATTTCCTTTCTGATTATTAACTTTAATGCGCACCAGATTGATCTTTGTATTGTCCTCAAGTCGCGGGTTATCGTACACAATCTCACCTTTGATGCGTTCGCCCGGAAAAGCTTCAAATTCCACTTCAAGAGTCGGTGACTGTTTCAGGTAATTGAGCTCACTGCTGTATAATTGGGCTTCGATCCATAAGCTATTTAAGTCTGCCAGCCTGAACATAGGGCTACCGATCTCCGTGTACTCACCTTCGCGCACGAGCAATTCGGACAAGTACCCGCTGCGGTTAGAGTAGAAGGTGATCAGTGGAGAAATGCTTTTCGTTTTTTCAAGCTCGTTGATTTGTTTTTCCGTCAGCGTCCAAAGTTCAAGGCGTCTGCGGGCTGCTTCGACCATCCTTTGGGTAATCTCCTTTTGAGTGGTTGCTTTTTTATTTTCGTTGATAGCGAGCAGGTATTCATTTTCGTATGACAGAAGTTCTTCACTATAGATACTGTATAGGGGATCTCCGGTTTTTACATAGGTGCCAGGGTTGCGCACAAATAGTTTGTCGATTCTGCCCTTTACACGGGAGCTGACGATATTGATATTTCTTTCATCAACCGCAGCGGTGCCAATCAGTGTTGTTTCTTCAAAGATTGTTTTGATTTGCGCAGTATCAATCTGAATGTTAGCCACGACTCTTTCCTGTTCTGTTAAGGTGAGCATCGCTTCATGCGCATCGCCATGTCCTTCGTGCGCCTGTTCTGGTTTTTTTTCGCAGGATGCTGAGAGGGCGAGAATTATTAGGGCTATATAAATCGTATTTCTTTGCATGACTCACTCTGGTTTAACCAAACTTTCACGATCCATCAAGTACCCGGCATCCAGTGCTACTTCATCATCAGCCTCCAATCCACTCAACACGGTTACCCTTCCTTGCGAAACCGGGCCAAGCCTTACAAACTGAATTTGCAATATGTGAGTACCCTCTTCGGTTTGCCCGACTTTTTTCCAAACGGCCTGCCTTCCACCTAAGTACAGAATGCTGGTTGCAGGCAACGTCAACGACTCTTTTGTTTCTGGATAGATGGTAGCTTCTAATAGCGAATTGATACGGAGGTTTCTATCAGTATTTGACAGATACAATCTTACCTGGATGAACTTCTGACCTGTTGCATATTGTGGCTCGATGTATCGCACAATAGTCCTAATTGGTTTATCAGGAACTAACTCACTTATCAATGTTACACTGTCATTCAGTGCTATTTCATCCTGATGAAGATTGTCCACGGACAGAATACCCCACACCTCACGAAGATCATTGATCCAAAAGAGCGTTTGCCCTGGCGAAATGTATGCTCCTTCACGGATTGGTCCGGAGGCTGAATTTGTAGAAGATGAGGCCGGCTGTTTTTGCTGGGAACCTGAACCCATTCCACCACCCATTTTACTTCCTCCCGAAGAAGCCATTGCCGTTCCCGTTAGGGACATTTGGGTTGATGGCGAATAAAAAATGTATCCGTCATAGGCGCTGTAAATGGAAAGCGTTAAGGATGCCTTGCCTGAATCTACAATCTGCTTTATTTGAGCTTCGGTTATTCCCAGAAGTTTAAGTTTATGGGCAGCACGCTTTGGAAGTTCACCATCCGGGTCAACTTTTTGTGCGTACAAAAGTTCTTCCTGATACGTATTAAGATCAGGGCTGTATAGGTCAAGTATTTTATCACCTTTTCGCACAAATTGATTTTCATATTTCACATAAAGCCTTTCGATACGACCGCCTACCCGTGCAGATACCTGGTTACTCCTGCGTTCGTCCAGGGAAATAAATCCATAGGCGATTACCGGACTTGATTGAAGTTGCTTTGCTGGCTTTACAAGGGTTTGACTTGAAATAACTTTCCGGTTCGTTGGCTCGGCCGAAATGGAAAGAGCTTTTTGGCTTGCATCATCACCCGGTTGAGATCCTTGCTTGCCGTGCTCATCATGCGATTCTTTTTTACACCCGTAAAAGAGTATGGATAAGCCGACCATTATATATAGAGTGATTTTTCCCATGATGTTATTCTTCAATGTCTAATACTTTGAGTGTTCCGGTTTTTTTCAATTCATATTCCCTGACCACCTGGTAGAATACCGGCAGCACTACAAGCACGAAAATGGTCGAAGAAACCAGGCCGAACACAAACGGTATGGCGATGGGCTTCATCACATCACTGCCAGTACCCGTTGAGATGAGTATCGGGATTAAACCCAGGATGTTGGCAAGCACGGTCATAAGCAATGGCCTTACACGGGGTACAGCACCTTCGAAAATGGCATTATGCAGGTCTTCTTTTTCAATTACCTGGCTAGTTTCACTCTTACTTCCCACCAAGCGTTTGATGGAATCATTCATATAAGCGATCATCAATACACCCGTCTCTACAGCTACTCCGAACAAGGCAATAAATCCCACGGCTACGGCCACAGAAAAGTTTACGTTGTAGAAGTACAATGAATAAACCCCGCCAACCAACGCAACCGGTACGCTTACAAACACAATAATTACTTCACGAAATGTGTGGAACGTGATGTAAAGGATGATACCGATAACCAGCAGGGTAATAGGAATGATGATCATTAATCGTTTTTCTGCCCGCACCTGGTTTTCGTATTGACCGCTCCACTGGATGTAGTAGCCCTTTGGGAGTTTTTTAAATTGCTCATCGATTTTTGCTTTCGCTTCATTTACAACACTTCCCATATCACGGCCTCGCACGTTGAACAACACTGTTCCGCGAAGTCTCGTGTTTTCCGAATTGATCATGGGTGGTCCTTCTACTACCGTAATGTCTGCCAGTGCAGACAGGGGAACAACACCGTACGAAGATGTTTGTACAGGCACGCGCTTAATCTCATCAAGATCATTTCGATAATCTTGTGCTAGTCTGACTGTAATGGTGAAACGCTCGCGTCCTTCAACCGTGTTGGTTAGGATCATACCACCTAAAGCTGTTTCAATAACCATGTTTACATCTTCTATGCTGAGCGCATAGCGGGCAATAGCTTCGCGGTTGATTTTTATATTAAGGTATTTTCCCCCGGTGAGTTGCTCCAGGTAGAGGTCGGTTAGTCCATCAATGCCCCTTAGCGCTTTTTCAATTTCTGCTGTAAGGATGAATAGTGAGTCGAGATTTGAGCCGAATACTTTCACTCCAACATCGGTACGAATACCAGTAGAAAGCATGTTGATCCGGTTTATGATTGGCTGTGTCCATCCGACCACCACTCCAGGGATACTGACACGCTCGTTCATCTCCGCGATGAGTTTTTCTTTCGTCATCCCTTCTCTCCATTTTGATTTTGGTTTGAGCACCACAATGGTTTCAATCATCGCCATCGGAGAGTTGTCTGTAGCCGTATAAGCACGTCCTGCCTTGCCCAGTACATTTTCTACTTCGGGGATGCTCTTCAATATGCGATCCTGTATTTGTATTATTCGTTTAGCCTCCGCGTTGGAAACATCGGGTAAAGTGACAGGCATCATCAATAGGGAACCTTCATCCAATGGTGGCATGAACTCAGTGCCTAAATTGAGTACAAAAGGTGTACTGCCAGCAACTAACACAAAGCAGATTGCAAGAGTTACATATTTGAATCGCTGGCAAAGGCGTATAACCGGTGTATAAATTCTAACAAAGAAGTTCGAAACCGGATTGCGGCTCTCCGGCACTAACCGTCCTTTTACAAATATCCTCGCCAGCATGGGCGATACGGTTATGGCCAACAAGGCGGCACCCAGCAGCGAAAATGTTTTCGTCAATACTAACGGAGAAAATAATTTGCTTTCCTGGCCTGTGAGAAAAAGAACCGGGGCAAAAGAGACGATCATAATGATCACTGAGAAGAAGATAGATCGCCCAACTGTCTTGGATGATTCTTCTATAATGGTCACACGTTCTTCATCAGAAATTTCTTTGGTGTGCCCTATACGTTGTTTTTCAGTTGTTTTCATCGCTTGTGTTTTTTTGTAGTACCCGGTTAGTCAGTGACCGGTAAGCATTTTCGGCCATTACAATTCCAGGATCAACGACATCACCTATCGCAAGGGCGATTCCACCCAACGACATAATGTTAGACGTTACTCCGAAAACCTTCATCAGGATAAACCCTATCAGGACGGAAAGCAAAATAGAAGCAATGGCGACAAGGCCGCTTCGTACGTGGAAGAGAAAGAGTACAACGACTACCGATACAATCAGTATTTCCTGCCACAACGCTTCGGACAATGTGTTAATTGAATCATCGATAAGTCCGCTGCGGTCATAAGCAATATGAAATTCAACACCTTCTGGAAGGCCCTTTTTAAATTCCTCTATCCTCACCTTCACGCGCTCAATAACGTCTTTGGCATTCTCACCATAACGCATCACGACAATACCACCAACCGCTTCACCTTCTCCGTTTTCTTCGATGATTCCCAATCTTAATTCACCACCCATTTGGATGTGGGCAACATCCTTCAACCGAATCGGTATAGAGCGATATGTTCCAACAGAAATGTTCTCGATATCTTCTGGTGTCTTGATGTACCCAAGTCCACGGATCATGTAACCCATGTCGTTCATTTCAAAGAGACTACCACCGACATCACGGTTATTATTGACAACCGCTTTCGCTACGTCCATCAGGGGTACTCCATAATAGATGAGCTTATGCGGATCAATGGCTACCTGGTATTGTTTTTGAAATCCTCCATAGGAAGCCACTTCACTTACCCCCGCCACATTTTGGAGAGCAAATTTTACGTACCAATCCTGTAAGGCGCGTAGTTCTCCGAGATTGTAACCATCTCCCTTTAACGTGTACCAGAAAACGTGTCCGATGCCGGTGCCATCCGGGCCAAGGGTGGGCGTAATACCAGGTGGCAGAAATTTCTGCGCGTAGTTCAATCGCTCTAAAACGCGGGTGCGCGACCAATAGATTTCTGCATCATCTTCGAAGATCACGAAGATGAAACTCATGCCAAACATGGATGCCGCACGAATGGTTTTTATTTTGGGAATACCCTGAAGGTTTGTTACCAGCGGATAGGTGATTTGGTCTTCGATGATCTGCGGATTCCGACCCATCCATTCTGTGAACACGATGACCTGGTTTTCGGACAGATCGGGAATTGCATCAACAGGAGTTTCCCTGATAGAATAAATTCCTCCAATAGTAATCATCACGATGCCGATCAAAACCATGAATCGATTGTGAATGGCCCAACTGATTATTTTTTCTACCATAAATTGCTGTACGTTAAAAATCGTTTTGTCCTCGTGTCTTGTGTCAAATTATTCTGGCTATTTTTTATACTTAATTGCCACCTGATACTTTCCGTTAGTGTTGACAAATCAAATAGCCCTTATTACCCCGGTCATCCTCAATGGTGTAAAGGGCATTGTCTCCCAGCGAATTTGGTGTTTCGTCAAAGCGATAAACCTCTTTTATCGTCACATCTTTTACGCGCTTTGAATTGCCTGCTACAATTATTTTATTCTTGTGTATGTCAAAGGCATTGACAAATCCCTTGGTGTGAATTTCAGCAAGGACCTCCATCAGTGATTTGTGAGAGTGTTCCGTGCGTTGCAACTTTTTATACTCGCGTACCGAAAAGCCTGTGACCTTCCTAAATTGCGATGAAAGATGCTGCACGTTGGTGTAGTGCAGGCGATCTGCTATTTCATTTAGCGTGAGTTGGTCTTCCCGGAGCAGTCTCTTCACCCGTTCAATTCGTTGTCTAATCAAATAGGCCTCAATTGTAATTTTTTCTGTACGACTGAATAGTTTGCTCAGGTTATAGTAATTCTTCGACAATCGCTTCTCTACAAAGTCTGAAAACTTGCCAGCCTTGTCATGCTGTTCGATATCATCGAGGTATCGCCTTACCTCCAGTTTGATGGATTCAATAATCTGTTCATCCTTTGAATGAATAATTTGCAGGTTGAATTCGTTAAGTCTTTTTTCCAGCAACGGGAGGATATGCTCGTTTGCTGATAAGAATGAAACTTGGCCGAGTTCGATTTTTACCCGTAAGACATTGAACTGATTTAAAATCTGACGCACTACATAAATGCAGCGATCGCAAAGCATGTTTTTGATATGCAACTTGAATATTTTCATAACTCAACCCGATGGGTTTAAGGACTAAAAGAATGAAATGGGAAGTTTTGTTATCCTCTCAGAACTTGAGAATAGGAAACAAACATGCAATGCTTGCTATGATTCGTAGCAGGCAGAGGCACTGAATCGAATGGCCTAAATTAGAAAAGTGCAGAAAAGAATAAAGATACGTTGGCCGGCCTCTCCGCCAGGCGGACCATTGGAATGGTAATCATAGATGGAAACAACCTGCAATCCTTTAAAAGACTCTACCTTGAAGATATCCGGAAGGGTAAAGGCGCTGATTACTTTAAAAGCTTCGGCATGAATCAGCGAACCCGGGGAGGCTCCAGGAGAACTAACAAGTGAGGAATAGAATTGCCGGGTGATGTCATCGCAGCAACAGCCTTCTGCCTCATTACCCTGGTCATGCTTATCATCTGTATGACTGTGGGAGTTCTGATCGTGGCCTGCGGTTGCTGAACTTCCGTGGTGTCCCTGCTCATTTTCGTGACCATGATTGTGGGAAGTAGTGGAGACAACGGTAGGCGTAGTAGGCGAAAATGAAATGATGCCCAAGTCGCACAAAAGATCACATCCGAATACTAAAGCAAATGAAACGATGACGCAAAGCGCCAGCGGGCATTTGATCTTTCGTATGGCTGAGAAACGTATCATTGCTCAATTGTTATAACAAACTAACTATTAAGTCCATCCATGCCCTATGACTTTAATTGTGTCAAGACATGATAAAAATCAGGAATCAGATCTAAAGTTATAAAAATTTTGGTGCTGGAAAAATAAAAAAAGCCCACCGGTTGGCGGGCTTTGCTTAATTCGAGCGCACTATTGCTCAATATTTTCATCGATTTCTTTGGCATCTTCGCTTTCGGAACTGAAGAAACAGTGAACCACGCAGGCATGGTCTTTTCTGTACTTATAGCCGCGTTCTACTTTGGCAACTTCCTTTCCTTGTACTTTTAGCACGCCATCTTCATCGGTTACCACGTACCCCTTGTTTGATTTGAAACTGCCATCTTTCTGCATCGTGCCGATTATGCCTTTCCCATTTCCTGTAGTAACGTCACCTGATTTGGAAATGATGCCGATTACTTTTCCGGTTACATCGCATATTTTACCCTTCTTAGTAATGTAGCCAAGTTGTTTCCCACTTTCATCGTACACTTTTCCATCGGCCTTTAAAACAGGATGCATTCCTCTGTGTTTAGGGGGAAGTTCCTGAGCTTTTAAGTGCAAAGAGGCAACCGTAAATAGCATTAGAAATAAGATCAAGTTTGTCTTCATATTCAATTTGATGTTTAGTTAGTCTCTGGACATTTCCAACAAATGATTAACCTTCGATTTTTTATGAAAGCTATCAAATGCGGCAAGTTCTGCATCGTTCTTAAATTGCGCGGTCAAGGCATCGTGAAATTTATGATTATTGGGAAATGCTTTCTTCAGGTTCTCCATAGTAAGAACTATAGGTTTTTCACCAGCAACGCTAAAGAAATTTAGATTGGGTTCAGGTGATCCTTTGGGCGATTTTACAATCAACTTCTTATAGAGCCACACATCCCCTTTTTCAGTCAAGTGATAATCTGTGTTATCTACAAAACGTACAAAATTTCCGTCACAAAGTTGGTAGCCAAAAACGCTGTCTTTGGGCATTTGGTGTGGTTTGCCATCGTGTATTACAGTAATGAATGATTTGTTTGGAAATTCATTTAGCTTGATTTTATGTTTTTCGGTTTTGCAATCAATGCCGAAAGTGATTTTTTGGCTAGTATAGTCATTATAGGTTTTATACACTCCACTGATAATGGTTTGCGCAAATCCCGGGAGACTTAACGTAAGGAAGAGAGAGACAAGCAAGAGGTTTTTCGTTTTCATAATAATCAAAAGTTAAAGGTTAAGTTGGTTTAAAAAGTTCATTGGTAAGTGCGAGTCAATATGCATTGTTTATGCTACTTATATAATCTTGGTAATGTTTTATACTTAATTGGTAATGCTCAGCCAGTTTGTTGCTTAAACAAATCACTGAATAAAACAAGGTATCCAACCTATGGTAAAAATCAAGCCATATTGTTGTAAATATCTACGGAATCGATTTAGATACGGTTAAAAAATACCCATGTGCTATAAATATTGTATATTTTTTAAAAACGTTACATTCGAAATTGATCAGTATTCGAAGCACACATCCTTTGGGTAATCTTACGCTTTTGAGTCTTATTTAACACGCTGGATGTTGTTATACTCGCGGAAGCTAAAAATTTTGAGGAGGACAAAATATCCTCACTTAATTTTCAAAGGCTGCTGAATGTCAACATTACATATTGACAATAATCATGAAATGCCGTCCGCAAAGTGAAAACTTTCGAGTGTGTATGCCGTATTAAAAGTAGACTTAGAATGAATACATTTCTCTCCATATTGCTTTTTGTAATATACGTTCCCTTCAGTACAGGGGTACTTATCAACTTTTCGTCTTGTAACGGTTCCACAGACGATATAGCATTGTTCAAATCAGTTCGAAACTGTTGCCCTGACAACCTGCTTGAGAATAGCTGCTGCAAACAAGTTACACTGTTGGCGAAAATCAATGTCAATTACGATTCGCCCGTTTCACCTTGTTCTATCCCACCATTATCAGAGCGATTGAATGAAGAAATTGCTTTAAGAAGTTGCTCAATGCGTACCGGTTTAGCCGGACAAATTATTGATCATCGGTCAAAGGTTGTTGACAGATATCCAATCTATCTCATCAATCGGGTTTTCATTATTTAGTGGATCCTCAAAGTCTGATAGTCTACAGACTACAATCCATTATCAAAAAACTTGGATGGGTTAGCATCCGGGTATTACTAAAATTCAAAACTAAAAATCATGAAAGCATCAAATAAAATTCTCATGGCAGTCGCTTTTTCATTCGCCAGTATGTTCGCCTATTCGCAAAATCAACCAGCCTATAGCACAGTTCATGGATGGGTGGTATCAAAAGATGTGCAGCGGTTTAGCAATAAGGATTTGCTTACCCGTAAAACCGGGCTCAATATCAAGTCCATTGATCGGCCTGCATATGTAATTTCAAAGGGCGTACAAGCTATTGGAAAGTCTGTAACCACAGAAAAGGGTAACGTGGTGTCGCAAGGATATCCAGTATGGATCATTTCAAAAGAGGTCCAAAAAATTGGAAGGATCAATTAAACAGGAGAGGAAGGCTTTCAGCAATTGCTGAAGCCTTCCTCGCTTAAAACCTCATCCGCTGAATCCGCACAGCATTTAAAATCGCCAATAATGCCACACCCACATCAGCAAAAACGGCTTCCCACATGGTTGCCAATCCACCGGCACCGAGAGCCATCACAATTACTTTTACTCCAAAAGCCAGTGCGATGTTTTGCCAAACGATTTGATTAGTCGCTTTACCTATCTTGATCGCTGTTACAATTTTGGATGGCTGATCGGTCTGAATCACGACATCTGCTGTTTCAATCGCGGCATCACTTCCTAATCCTCCCATTGCAATCCCTACATCGCTTATGGCAAGTACAGGCGCATCGTTGATCCCGTCCCCTACAAAGGCAATGGGCTCTTTCTTACCTGCTTTGATTTCCTCCACTTTCATCACCTTGTGTTCTGGCAGCAGGTCGCCATGTGCCTGGTCGATATTTAACGCTTTGGCTATTTTATTTGCAACAACCTGCTTGTCGCCACTCAGCATCACTGTTTTCAATTTAGAAGCATGCATTTGCCGGATAGCTTCCTTACTGTCTTCCTTCAATTCGTCAGCAATGGTGATGTACCCCGCAAAGGTTCCATTCACGGACGCGACTACAATGCTATCGGTGATTGTGCGAACTTCTTCGGTAACAGCAACTCCGAATTTATCGAGCAGCCTGACGTTACCGGCCAGGACTTGCTTTCCATTGACAGTCCCCTTAAGGCCATGCCCCTTGATTTCCTCTATGTCGCTGACCTGAAGATTTTCAAAATTACTGTCAGCATATTCCACAACAGCTTTGGCAATGGGATGGGTTGACTGAGATTCAAGTGCGGCTATCAACGGAACCCATTCCTTTTGGTCTAACGGACCCTCAACTTTTTGAACTTTAAATACACCCTTGGTTAGTGTTCCGGTTTTATCCATCACGATGGTATCAACCCGCGTCATCAAGTCAAGATAGTTTGAACCTTTGAAGAGAATTCCGTTACGCGAACCGGCACCGATGCCGCCAAAATATCCGAGCGGAATAGCAACAACCAGCGCACAAGGACAAGAAATCACCAGGAAGATAAGGGCGCGATAGAGCCAGTCATTAAAAACATAATTGTCAACAAAGAAGTATGGCAGTAAGGTCAGTGCAAGTGCAAGAAAAACAACTATGGGTGTATATACCCGTGCAAACTTCCGGATAAACAACTCAGTTTTCGCTTTTCGTCCAGTCGCATTTTGCACCAGCGTGAGGATTCTGGCCAGCGAACTTTCATTAAACAGTTTCGTGACTTTCACTTCAACTACTTTTTGTTCATTGATCATGCCAGCCAGAACCGTTTCTCCTTTATCAATGGACTTTGGTTTGCTTTCACCCGTAAGGGCAGCGGTGTTAAAGGAACTACCGTCACTCAACATTTCTCCATCAAGAGGAACACGTTCACCTACTTTTATCTGGATCGTTTCGCCAACAACTACGTTCGTTGGATCAACTTCATCAAACTTTCCATTTCGAAAAACATTGGCTGTATCAGGTCGCATATCCATCAACGCTTTGATGCTTCGTTTGGCTTTATTCACCGCAGCATCTTGAAAAAGTTCGCCCACGGCATAGAAAAGCATAACAGCGACACCTTCCGGATATTCACCAATGTAAAATGCACCAAGGGTAGCGATGCTCATCAGAATAAACTCGGTAAACATATCGCCTCTAAAAGCAATGCGAATTCCTTTGAACAAAACCGGTAGCCCTACTGGCACGTAAGCAACAGCATACCAGGCAAACCGAACTGTTTTTTCAAACCACGAGGGTTGTATCCAATTATCCAGTACCAAACCCGCAGCCAATAAAATGAAACTTGCAATAGCAGACAGCCATTCCCTGCTAATGCCTGATTCACTTTCAGTCTGTTTGGATTGTGTGTTTTTGTTTTGATTAACAGCATTCAGATCCGGTGTGCAGCAAGTATCGTCTGATTGAATGTTTGTATGTTGATGGTTAGTCATAAATGAAAAGTTAATGAATGAAAAATGAAAGGATACCTGTCAACACCAGCGTAATGCCTGTTATGACTCCTGCATTGTGTTCAAGAGTGTGCCAGTTAAGTTTGAGTAGTCCTCTATAGGTTATGCTAACCCAAATTACCATACCGCTTACGGTAACAAGGGTATAAAGAATTGCCAGCAGTGTAACCATCCACCAACCGCTTGTACCAGCCATCAGGAAGTAGGCTTCAATTTCAAAACAGGGTGAAAAGAACATAGCCACCACCAGGCTGAAGATTACTTTGTTATCAGAGACAATTTCTTTGTGCCGGTGCAGGTGAAAATGTTTGTGCTTGTGATGTTGATAGATGTAGAAAATACCCAAAGCCGTTAATACCGCGGGGGTAATATAAGCAGCGAAGTACTCCACATTAGCGGCCAACTGAAAACCCGTTACACCAATGATAACACCAATGAGCACCGTGCTTAAGGCGTGTGATAGTCCTGCAATAAATGTAACCTTTGTGGTTTGCTGCATCGACCAGTTTCCCTTTTTGGCGATGGCGAGTACAGGCAACCAATGGTTGGGAATCAGTGCGTGAAGTACACTCAGAATCAAACTTCCTACAATGAGCGTAATCATCCTTTAGTGTGATAGGGTTTTAATATAGCTTGAAGGTCGTCCGGGATTTCCATCGGACGTAATGGTGGTACGTTAGCCCCACCCGTGTTGCCCACAGGAATAGTGCCCACAAATGATTTGACACCACCGACAAATAAACGCGGTATTTGCCCGACAATCTCTCTCACATCCTTTATACGAAAGCCAAACTTGAGCATAACCCAATGAACATGCGAATGCTCTCGCGGCCAAGGCTGACCAAGAATATGCGCACGTTCCAGATGTCGCCATGCATCTTGAAGGTTGCCTTTGTCAAGCTCAGTTTTATAGAGTTCCAGTTCCCCACGGTAATGAATCTTCAAGCCGTCAGGCATACTCCAGTAGAGTTTCATATTTAAAGTTTAATGTCCGTGTCCTTCCTCTTCGCTATTTTTCATTTTCGAAAGGATGGCATATGCGCCTTTCACTACCACTTCATTTTCATTGTTCCATCCCTCTGGTAAAATTACTTCTGTGTACCCTAATTCGCTATTGCCCACTACTATCTCCTGCATCATAAAGTGCTGTCCTTCCTCCTTGTGTTCACCACCTTCTTCGGACCCTTCCTTCGTTTGATTTTCTTCGTCATCTCCGTGCCCTTCTTCAGTTTTAATAAAGACATATTTCTTTCCCTGAAAATCAATAATGGCTTCGTTGGGTAATGCCGTTACGGCTGTACCCCCCGTTTCTACGATAGCCTTCAGGTACATGCCCGGCAATAAGTCTTTGTCTTCCTTGTCGATGTGGCAGTGAATGCGAATTGTTCTGTCCGCGCTGATCTCTCTTCCAATCAGGTACACAGTTGCCATCCGTTCTTTGGTTTCATTGGCCAGCGTGAATCGGACTTTTTGCCCGATCTTAATTTTACGAACGTCCTTTTCAAAAATAATTAACTCTGCATGAAGGTGTTCGGTGTCCACGATTTCAAAAAGTATGTCGCTGGGGTTAACAAATTTTCCGATGTTGACATTTACTTCCGTTACGAATCCATTTATAGTTGAATATATGTTTGACGTACTGGAGATCGTGCCTGCCTCCAGCGAGGTCATGTCAACATTGATTAGTTTGAGCTTGGCAAGCAACCCGTTCTTCTTCGCCAACCAACTTTGATAGGTCGTCTTTGCCTGCTGCAATGTTTTTTGTGCATTTACATTTTCCTTGGCAAGTTCCTGCTGGCGTTCATAGTCGGCATACGCAAAATCGAACTGATTTTTCGCTTCCAGGTAGTCTTGTTGCAATTGAATGTATTCGGGGTTTTCAATTACGGCAATCACTTGCCCTTTGGTAACTCTCGAACCCTGAAGCAACACCGTACTTTTGAGAAATCCACCCAAAGGAGCGGATACGCTTACCATCTGTTGTGGCGGAACATCCAGCATACCATTAACCTTGATGGTTCCGCTGATTTGCTTTTGCTCTACTTTACCGAGTTCAATGCCAGCGGTCTTTATCTGTTTATCGGTAAGTTCCGCTGTGTTCTCCGCTTCATCGTGGTGCTCTTCCTCTATTGCTTCAGTACTGGCATTGCCACAGGATATCACCAGGGCCGTTACCGTAGACAAGAGTAAGAGTGCAAATAATTTATGTATGTTTTTCATGTTGTTCTGTTATTTATTGCCTGACAAGAATTCAATGTAAATAATGGACTGGTTGTAATCGTTCAGCGTCTGGAGATGCCCTTCTTTAATAGCAATTGCCTTTTGAACACCTAGTAAATATTCTGCGTAACCTATCTCGCCATTTTTAAAAGCTGTTTGCGACTGTTTTAGAATCAGCTCTGCATTGGGTAATGCTGAGGTAGTATAATAGTACAGACTGTTTTTGTTCTTGGCATACTCCTGTATGGCCTGTTGATATTGACCTTGCAGTGTTTTATAGTAGTACTGATAGTTACTCTCTGCCGACTGGCGATTATATTCGGCAGCCCTTACTCTTCCCTGATGAGGAACAAACCATACCGGAATAGCCAACCCCACCTGAAAGCCTGTGAAGCGATCACTTGAAGTAGCAATTGCTCCCGATCCGGATTCAGTATCTTGAACACCAATTAATGTTTGTGTAAAGAAACCCAATAGAATTTCAGGAGCGGCCTTTGCTGATTCTACTTTCTTCACATCTTTGGCCACCTGCACTTGTTGACGCATGTAGGAGGTAGATGGATTAGATTGAATAGCCGCACTATCTGGTGTGTTAGTAAAGGAAACTTTGTTCAACTCCACATTTACAATGTCTGGTAGTTCATTGCTGTTAATGAGCGTTTTCAGTTGCGTGCGAACGACCACCTGATCAGCCATATTTTTTGCCAGCATGTTCTTTACTTCGTTGCGCTGCGATTCGGCAGTTGTCTGTTCCAGCAAATTAGCTTCCCCTGTTTTATAGCGAAGAGATGCAGCTTTTAAAAAACCTTCGTAGATGCTGTCTTGTTGCTGGAGCAACTTATGTTTTGCTTTGAGAAACGCCAGTTGATAGCAAACCTGTTTCACCTGGAAAACCAATTCGTTTTCAGTCGCGGCCTTCTTCAATTCACTTGAGGCCACAAGCGATCGGTTCAACGCACTTTGGCTACCAAAGGCGGTAAAGGGAATGGTTTGTGTTACCGTCAGGTTATTATCATTTTTTGAATAGCTGTTGTACTGACCATAGAGCAACGACACGTTTGTCTTTGGAAGATCAAAACCCGTTTTCTTCAAAGCTCTTTGCGATTCTACGTTATACGTCTCAGTTCGGACACTGCCATTATTTTTTAAAGCTGTTTCAATAGCTTGTTCCAGAGTAAGCAATTGCTGCGACCTTCCTAAAAAGGTAATGAGCAGGAATAGTGTTACTAAAAAATATTTCTTCATGGCTTATATATTAGAATCGCAGTAAAGTTTATTGAATAGCACCCTTCCGGACGACCTCTCGTTTGTATACAGTGACGGATAATAGGATTTAAAAACGTCTTTTACATTCTGTACAAACTTGGGCTTGTCTGCAAAATCCTTCCGAATGGGTTTCATCCAGAGATGCTGAATGGGTGAATCCAAATCTCTGCTGTAGTAGTAATTCAATCCTCGTCCGCTCTTGTAATGATAAACTCGTTTGGAGTATGTAACCAGGCACGAATCGTCCAGCACTTTATAGTAGCCGTAGGATTTGAAAAAACCTTTCTCTCCGAAAGCCCTGTAACGATCTGAGCCGATGCTGTACCCACCAATTGCCCCATACTTAATCGTGAGCGTTTCATCAATTCCGTTGATCGTCAGTTTTGCATTAGGTGTTTCTTTCACCGCATCTTTGCAATCTTTTACACGAATGATTTTAGATGGCTTATCAACAACAAAGTCTTCGTGTGTTGAATACAATTTCACCTCTTTGATTCCCTCTTGTGCCTGCGCGGCAACGCCTACGGAAATCAGGGCGGGAAGTAAAATCAATCTGATTGTCTTCATAGGAATGTTAATTTTTTCGAAATAGATGTAAAGGCATGGGAGTACGATTAATGTCAGCACTGTAGAACTGATCAGTCCCCCAATCACAACCGTGGCCAGAGGTTTCTGTACTTCGGCACCTGCACTGGTAGCCAGCGCCATTGGCAAAAATCCAAGCGATGCGACAGCGGCAGTCATTAACACGGGGCGAAGACGAATTTGAGTTCCCTTTCTTACGATGTCGTACAAATCAGTAAGCCCCGCTTTCTTCAAGCGATTGAATTCAGCAATCAACACTATACCATTGAGCACCGCTACTCCAAACAAGGCAATGAAACCAATACCTGCCGATATGCTGAAAGGCATTCCTCGCAATAGCAAAGCAAACACCCCCCCAATGGCAGCCATTGGAATTGCCATGAAGATGAGAATGGATTGCTTGAACGAACCAAAGGTGAAAAACAATAGCATCAAGATCAGTAACAGGGCCACCGGTACGGCAATCGAAAGTCTTGCTTGTGCTTCTTTCAGATTTTCAAACTGACCGCCATACGTTGGGTAATATCCCGGTGGGAAATCAACCTGCTTTTCAATTTTTTGCTGTAGTTCTTCTACGATACTGGCTACATCGCGGCCACGGACGTTGAAGCCTACAATAATTCTTCGCTTGGCATCTTCGCGTTGTATCTGATTCGGGCCAAGTTTGAATTCCACTTTGGCAACCTGATCGAGCGGTACCTGATTTCCGGTCGGTGTTGTGATAAAAAGATTTTGTACGTCTTCAATGCCTTGGCGATTATCTTTTGTTAACCGGACTACAAGATCAAAACGTTTTTCACCTTCATATACCAAGCCAGCGCTTTGTCCCGCAAAGGCAGTGCTGATCGCCTGATTAATGGCTTCAACATCTAATCCAAATCGAGCCACCTCATCGCGGTCAATATGTACAACTATCTGTGGCAAGCCGGTAACTTCTTCCACATACAAATCACGTGCACCTTCAATACTGGAAGTGATGCCCGCTACCTGCTTCGACAGCCCTGTTAATACATCGAGGTCTTCTCCAAATATTTTCACCGCTACATCCTGACGCACCCCGGAGATCAACTCATTGAATCGCATTTGTATGGGTTGCTGAAATCCAAACGTTACGCCCGGTATTGCCTCCAGTGCTTCACCCATCTTCTCGGCAAGTTCTTCGCGGCTATCCGCTTTTTTCCAATCGCTTTTATCTTTCAAAATCACCATCAGGTCGCAGGCTTCAATGGGCATGGGGTCGGTGGGGATTTCCCCCGCACCGATTTTACCTACTACCTCTTTCACCTCATCGGGGAATTCACGCATCAGTATTTCACCTGCCTTTAAAGAGGCATCAACGGTATGTGTGAGGCTGCTTCCGGTTAGCACACGGGTTTCCACAGCAAAGTCACCCTCCTCCAGCGTAGGGATAAACTCACCACCCATATTGACGAATAAAAATATGCTCACAACAAAAAGAACAACAGCAATCGCGGCTACGAGCATTTTTCTTTTCAAAGCTCCATTGATGATGGGTTGATACGCGCGTTGAAAAAAGTCCATCATCTTGTCAGAGAAATTGCGCTTATGTTGCGGGTTCTTGCTCAGGAAGAGTGCCGACATCATGGGAACATAGGTTAATGAAAGAATGAAAGCTCCGAGAATGGCAAAACTTACGGTCTGGGCCATTGGCTTGAACATTTTTCCTTCTATCCCCACAAGCGCCAGTATGGGCAAGTAAACAATCAGGATGATGATTTCGCCAAACGCTGCTGAGTTTCTGATTTTCGATGCCGACTCATACACTTCAATATCCATTTCTTCCTGTGTCATTCTGCGTGTAATACTTCGCAGACCAAGGTGGTGCATGGTAGCCTCAACGATAATAACAGCCCCATCCACGATCAAACCAAAGTCGATGGCACCAAGGCTCATTAAATTTCCGGAAACGCCAAACATATGCATCAATGACACAGCAAACAGCATGGCAAGGGGAATTACCGAGGCAACAATCAATCCTGCTCTCAGGTTGCCGAGGAATAGTACCAATACCAGGATGACAATCAATGCCCCCTCCATCAGGTTTTTCTCCACTGTACCGATGGCCCGATTTACCAAATTGCTGCGATCAAGAAATGGTTCGATGACAACACCTTCAGGCAGGGTCTTTTTGATTTGCTCTATGCGTTCTTTTACCCGCGCAACAACTGCATTGGAATTTTCGCCTTTCAACATCAACACAAGAGCGCCTACTACTTCACCCTCGTTGTTGTAGGTCATGGCACCGTAACGGTTAGCTGCGCCAAAGCGCACCTCCGCCACATTGCGAATCAGGATGGGAACACCAGCGGATGTATTCTTCACCACAATTTTTCCAATGTCTTCAATGGAACTAATTAACCCTTCGCTACGGATAAACCAGGCGTTTGGCTTTTTATCGATATACGCTCCACCGGTGTTTTGATTGTTCCTTTCGAGAGCCGTAAAAACATCGGAAATACTCAGGTTGTAACTTCTCAGTTTATCAGGGTCTAAGGCAACTTCGTATTGTTTTAGAAATCCGCCAAAGCTACTTACATCTGCCACGCCAGGAGTGCCGAGTAATTGTCTTCGAACAATCCAGTCTTGAATGGTTCGCAGTTCAGCAGCATCATACTTTTTCTCGTATCCTTTCTCCGGACGAATCAGGTACTGATAAATTTCTCCCAGACCCGTGGTAATGGGAGCCATTTCCGGACTACCAATTCCACCAGGTATTTGGTTTCGGGCTTCTGCAAGGCGTTCATTCACCTGCTGCCTCGACCAATACACGTCAACATCATCGTGAAAAACGATAGTAACGACAGAGAGGCCAAAACGCGATATGCTCCGGATCTCTTTAATCTCCGGTATGGTTGCCATAGTTTGCTCTACCGGAAAGCTGATAAGTCGCTCTACTTCCTGTGCAGCCAGAGACGGACTTAGTGTAATAACCTGCACCTGATTATTGGTAACATCAGGAACGGCATCAATAGGCAACTGCGTGAGCGAGTACGTGCCCCACGCGGCCAACGCCAGCGTCAGCAAACCGATCACCAGTTTATGTTTTATTGAGTATTGAATGATCTTGTCTAACATATTTGAAATTAGAAATGATGAAGTATGATGTGCCGGATTAAACCAATTAATCCAAGCCCGATAAGTACGGCCATGATATATCCTAAAATGTCCATTGTCGTTCGGAATGATGAACGATGTTTTTTCTTGCGCATAGCGCAAACTTTAAAATGTGAGAATCAGATGATCAGAATGACAGGTGTGTCACTCTGGTAAGAGAAGTGTTACTAAGCAAGTTTGGGCGGTTGCCAGATAGCCTTTGCATTGTCAAGTACAGGCTTTTCAAAGTAAAGTGTAATTACTTTTGTGTTATGAACTAAGTTGATGATCGAGATGTCCGCCAAATGACTGAGTTGAATGTGCGCAGCGCAACAGGAGCAGATACAAAAGGGTGTACAAACGTCTTGCTCTGAGCCAGAGTGAGCATGATTACTATTGTCAACAAGAACAATACCCGCCTTACGTTCGTCAGCGCAGGTTTCTTTATCACTGCACGGGTAAACCGCCAGGGCAAGAACGTACATCGCGAAAAGAAAGCGTATCACTCTCATAGCGCAAAAATAAACGAAAAAACCATGCAATAGGGTTGCAACTGTCCTCAAGCGTTAAAAATAGCTGGAAAAACCAAACAGGAATCCGGCTGTTTTTGAAGCCGGATTTCCCAAAATGTCCGTTTGCCAGGCGTATCGGTAGTTTAAGCGGATTACGGTTTGGGAGGTTGGCCGCCAACTAATTCCAGGCACTATCGATATAATATCTTCGCGAATGTTGTCACCCGTTTCACTAAAATTACCCACATTCCAATCGACATATTCAAACCGGCAAACAGCATTTATCACCGAACGTTCAAAACCAAATATGTTTCTTCTAAACATAGGCTGTACTGCATCAAAGAATCCTCCCCATTGTTTCTCACCGTATTGCTGACTGTAGGTGGACGGCACATCTACCCGAGTAAAGGCCCATTCCGTATTCAAGTAGGTACCCGTTGGCAAAACAGTGTTGAAGTCAATGGCCCAGGTCATATGCCTACGCTTTTCATCCAGCACCAAACCATCTTCTTGAAACTTATTATAGATGCCACCCATATAAGACAAGCCTAACTCACCGATTTTTTTATTTCTTACGGCAACCTTAGCCGTCAACAATGGCACACCATTAAAGCTTTCTTCAAACCGCGCTTGATTTAGCTTTGAGGCCGGCAGAAATGTCTTGTTCTCGCTGTTGTTAATGATCTGGTCATCGAACCCGTTGGTAAGGTAGGTTTCATACGCATACACCCAATTGTCTCTATATAGTTTGCCATACATACCGAAGCCCACATTGCTCCATGTGGCGGGTAATAGTTGAGTGGCTGAAATTGGCCTGTCAATAAATTCCCACTTGGGGCCGTCATGATTTTGGTTGAAAGCACCAATCGGATTCATTACAATGCCCCCTCTGAAATTCAGCAGCGGATGAAATTCAAAATCAACAGAAGCAAATTCAATATTGATTTCCTTTGTGCCGTCTTCAAACTCAATTTCCGAAAGGAATTTTATTCGCCTGGAAATGGTGGAGGCGATAAACAAGGTAAGGCGTCTCATTTGAAACTGATGTCCTTCGCTTACACCATCCGTACCGAGATGTTGCCAATTAGCTTCTACATAGCCACCCACGGCAACTGGTAATTTACTCACAGAAAGAAAGGGGCGGTTATAAACCGCATCCATATTAAGCAGTAGCTTAGAAGTATCCTGCTGCGTTCTTTTGAACAATGTTGAATCTACTTGCGCTGTCGCTGCTGAACCTATCACAAGGGTAATTGCTAAGAGTAAACTTATTTTCATGACTGCCGCAAGTCTATGGTGATGGTATCGGTTTGTACGATAACGGGAAATGAACGAAGATTTTTCTCTGCTGGGCCATTGCTCACCGCCCCCTTGTTGGTGAATTCGCTTCCATGACTTGGGCAATGGAGCATGTCACCCGAGGCCTGTAACTCTGCGCCCTGATGGGTGCATTTCATCCAAAGGGCACTGTATTCGGTATCAGAAAATCGGTACACGTAAATGGGAAATTCTAATTTGTCGTTTTGCACGATGATATATTGACGGGTGAGAATCTGTTCTTTTTTATGGTATTTGAACTCCGACTTCGACACGCTGATGCCTGTTGCATCTAGGACACCGCTTGCATAATGTGTTGCCTGGCAACCGGAGATTAGAAATGGAACCAACCCGCCACTGACACAGGTAATACAAGTTTGTCTTATAAATGCGCGTCTCTTCATATCTATAAGCTCTCCAAAAATCTAATGAGTTTCGTTTTCTCCTCATTTGTTAACGCCTCGTAGTTACTGCGAGACTGAATGCCCTCGCCTCCGTGAAGAAGTATGGCTTCTTCAATGCTTCTGGCTCTTCCATCGTGTAGTAAAAAATACTGTCCTCCCTGCGACTTCTTTGAAAGACCTACACCCCAAAGTGGTGGCGTACGCCATTCATAGGTTTTTGCCGAGCCTTCGGTGTATCCATCGTCAAGTGAAGAGCCCATGTCGTGCAATAAAAAATCACTGTAGGGATAAAAGGCTTTATTGGCAATGGCTGCAATCGATGAATTACCTGTTTTCATTTCAGGGCGATGACATTTTGAGCAACCAATTGTGGTAAACAATTGCTTTCCTTCAATTGAATTGCTTTCAGGTCGTGGTTCGGGTGCCTTAAGTGCCTTCAAATAGAAAACCACATCGTTAATGGTTTGATTGGAAACTTCCGGATCAAACACCAATCCCGAATGCGTGTCAACGGGTTCGAAACTGGATGTAATTCCAATGTCTTGATTATAAGCTGTGGCTGTTTGTTGAAGCAGATCGTAAGTGGCTGCTTTTTTACCGAAACGACCAATATACCTACCGTTTTGGGTTACACTGTTTGGTCGTTCCTTTACATATTGTTTCAGGCTAATCCAGTTCGGTACCCCGCTGATGCCGTCTCCATCATTATCATCAGGGTCAGCCCAGGCTAAAATTTCAGCATCGCTGACAGCGTCTATAAATCCGAGACCGGTATTGGCTGGAGGGGTAAAGCGGGAGAGTGTTGCATTTTGGGGAATCACTTCCGGTGTAAAACCGGGAATTGCCCTGTGTTGAAGTTGAGGGCCACCGACATTTAGGTATTGATTCCCATTTTCATCGGTTTGGCCGAAGCGCGTAAGTGTGGTAAAAGGATGACCTTTGCCATCACCCGGATGACAACTGCCACAGGACGTGGCGACAAACAAAGGCCCAAGGCCATTTGCAGATGTAAATACTTCATCATTAAAAGCCACATCACCCCGGAGAAATTGGAGATTCTCGGCTTCCGATAGCCCGGATACAGGACCATCCAACAACTCATATGCTTGAGGTGCCTTGGGTTGGAATTCCTCGCAAGCTGCCAGGATGATCAATCCCGCGAATATTGTTTTTCGGTTCATGCGTCTAAAAGTACGATTAGTTTAAATAAAATGTTAGATGCCTCTAATATTTTAATTTCACGATATTAACAAAAAGCCTTATTTTTATCTGAAAAGCTGCAAAATGGGGTCGCTGACAGAAGAAAATTATATCAAGTCCATCTATGCACTTTCACAGTCAACAGGAGAAGTTTATGTATCCGAATTGGCCAAAAAACTGGATGTAAAGCTTCCCAGCGTAAATAGCATGATGAAACGTTTGGCGATCAAGAAGTTGGTGGCTTATGCGCCTTACAAGGGTATCAAGCTGACCGAAAAAGGAAAAAAAGAAGCTTTGGCAATTATTCGAAAACACCGCCTGGCGGAATTGTTTTTAGTAAAGGTGATGGGTCTTGGATGGGAAGAAGTGCATGATATCGCTGAACAGTTGGAGCACGTGAACTCACCACGCTTTTACGAACGCATTGATGAATTACTGAACAGTCCAAAGTTCGACCCGCATGGAGAGCCAATCCCGGACAGCAATGGGAAAATTCATACGCAACAACGCACTTCCCTGATTGACCTCGCAGAAGGATTAACTGCCACTATTACTGCCGTTACAGAAGATGAAAAATCATTCCTCGACCACTTGAACGCAAAGGGATTGCAAATTGGAGATGCCGTGACCATTATGAAAAGAGAAATGTTCGATGGCTCCATTACCCTTCAGCACAAGTCGAAAAAGGAAATACTGCTGACGCATCAGGTCGCGGAAAGGATTTGGGTAGAATTGTAGAACGCGTTTATACCCGTAACGCATTTTCGCTTTTATCCCAGGTCAAAACAATTATACTCTATATTGATCTCACTCGACCATTACTTCCGACAAGCCGCCAAATGAGCTTGTTGCGCGGTCTTTGTCAAGGGTGTCGATTCCACAAAGATCAAAACACAAGATCGACACTTGGCTTGGCAGTGAAATGGTCTCATCATTTTTGTTTGATCTGTGATATGCGCTGAATTTATTGAAGATTCAGTCCTTTAGAAATTTCTTGTAAAGCTCTTGTCAAAACATAGATTCGATAAAGAATCTAAGCTACGATCGGGTTTTGACAAGTGGTTTGCAGGATGAGTGAGAAATCTTTTTCTCTTTGAATATTGATTGGCTGTCCACAAAGGAGTTGTTCCTTCAAAAACAATAATAAAACAACCTTTTGTGGACTGCCAATTAATGATCGTCACGTCATGTGAAGAAACGAGGCTAAACCCCAATCCCCTTCCTCTTCGACTTCCTTTTCCCCTCACTTTCTTCTTCGGAATCCTGCTTCACTGTTTCTTTTTTCTCTTTGGATTTATCCTCGCCTGACTTCTCTTTCTTCTCGATACCTTGGAATTGCTTTTCCATTTTTACATTGTAGAGATCCAGGTTTTTGTATTGCGGATTGGCTGCTATGTACATTTTATCTTCTCCGCCTTCCCGTGCAAAGGTGACCTGAGTGAGGTTTCCTTTTTCCAGGGACTTCATCAGTTTTGTTTTCTCTTCGGCATTCAGTTGCTCCTTGATGGGGTATTTGGCCATGACCATGTCAAGGTCGTAACCATAACCGGCATGGTATTGCTTTACTTTAAAATTATCGTTCTTGTCCTTCTCCTGGAAATCAAGTTGCAGCCATGCGTTATAGGGTTGACCTTCTTTATTGTTAAGGTCTTTATTGACTGCGCGACCGCTCAAAAGATTGTAAGCCTCTTTAGCGGTGATCCCGGAGTTTTTTGTGATATAAAAAGTCTGAGTCACATCCTTTGAAGGGTCGTCATTTTTCAGGGTAGCCTGATACCGGTTGAAAAAATACATATCAGTCTGATCGGACTTTCTAAAATCAAGTGAATAATTCACTTTCTCTTTAGTGTCACCCTTGTTGAATTCTCCAACCATACTTAGCTTAAACTCTGCCGGTTGCTCCTTGATCTTGTTCTCAAGATCAGCATTCAGTTTCTCGCCAAAGCCCAAATACTTCAGGCCCTCTTTCAAAAATTCAAGATTCTTGACATTCATAAATGTGTTGTTTAATAGTTTGTAATATTCATGTTGATCAGACAGCATCGCATATTCATTGGCTATTTGATCAGCTTTGCATTCACGATGGTCTTGTTCCGGATGGACAGTTCCAGGTTCCTTCCACCGTTTTTTTCAAACATTTCAATGTGAAGGCGCTTGGCATCGGGGATGGTAAATTTCTCCAGCGCGTAAACAATATCCTGCACAGTGTTTGCCACTATCTGTTGGTCATCACCATACACGTACACCGGCTTC
The DNA here is from genome assembly GCA_023151255.1 of Cyclobacteriaceae bacterium. Taxonomy (GTDB): domain Bacteria; phylum Bacteroidota; class Bacteroidia; order Cytophagales; family Cyclobacteriaceae; genus UBA2336. The sequence continues at coordinate 50,802 of JAKLJG010000004.1, forward strand.
ATGTCAACTTCCTGCGAGGCGGTGCGTTTTACCTTTGCCTTGTCCTGCACAAAGAATCTCAGGAAGTCAATGTCGTAATTGATGTTCGATGAGTTACTGATCCGGAAGTGATAAAAGATAATATTGTCCCGGATGTAAATCCCGTTCAATGAAAGACCGATCTTGTGTTTGCTTTCACCGATGAACCGGATGCTGCGCTTTATATTCACAATTTGTGAGGCATACTTCTCCAGTTCGGATTCTGTCATCATGGACTGGAAGATCAGTTTTTGCAGATCGTCATCCGCATTGTCATCGTCACCGATATTCACCACCTGTGCTACCGGTTCTTTCGAATAGTTCACCGTGAAATGATGTATTCTACCATCAGCTGTAATTACCGTCAGGTTAGTCTCTGTAAATCCGGGCCTGGCTGCCTTGAGCTGAAGAACATTTTCTACGCCCTTAGCCTTTTGCGCCAACACATCCCGGCTTCCTCGGTCAACCGACTTGATCACTGTAGGAAATACGAGAGAGGATGTTTTGTTAAATGTCACCTCTATTGATTGCACATGATTATCTGGTTGTGCTTCGACCTCAATGGTGCATAGTGCAAGTATGCTTCCGATGAGCCATTCGATACAGCCATGTTTTAAAAAGTAAAGCATATTGAATTTTGATTTTGTTTTTTAATGATTGATTTAAATAGTTAAAGGAGGGGCGACTTAATTGCCCCATCCATCCATCGCCTTGTCAGAGCAATAGCAGGAGTAATACCGGCCATGCATGTGTCACAAAGGCAGCAATAGCGCCAAACAGTAAACCCATAACTTTGGTGTTTAATAGTTGAAAAAAACTTCCAGCACTCCCTATCGAGGGGTCAAAAAATCACCTGTGTGATAAGTAGCTACAGTCATCAACAGGTACCGAGGTTCCGGAACCCCGTGTCGTTGCGAATCTTAATGAGAGGTTACGACAACGACCTTCTCATCACTTACTCCAACTCGTGATTGTGCATCTGCCTTTTCAAGCATTAGCCAAAGCAATCCCCATAAAACGATTCTTACAAAAATGTTCATGATTGAATTAACTATCATTAATAACTGGTGTTGCTTGTTGAGTTGGTGTCCACCAGGAAAACCTGGTAGCCGGCCTTCACTGTTACCTTGATCAGCTTCGCCTTCTTACTGAACAGTCCTTTGGCCGCTTCCACACCGGCCGCTGCAGCTTGTGCCGCGATGGATGGATCAAGTGACATTAATTGAATATTCTGCAAGGCATCATCCGAGGCCTGCTTGGCAGCATCACGCGTTATTGCTCCGGGAATGTAAATCCCGGGGAGTCCGTCCAGGTCATAGACTTCTAATGAAACAGGTAATAGCGAATTTCCTGTTCTGATTGAGCTGACTTCGACAGTCAATCTTTCACCGTTGATAGCGCATACACCGTAAATGAATTGATCTTTCGGAATGAGTCTCCCTTTGATGTGAATATCATTAAGGAGTCGCATTTTGACGGTCGATCCTGCAACTAACTCCTGCATATCATGAATCACTACTTCAATTGCATTGCCTACCTCGTTTGCCTGTTGTGTTTCATCGTCCAATCCAAAGAAACCATTCTGACCCAGGTTACGTGTTGATAACGTTTGAAATATGGAATCACTATCAATAGATTCGTGAGAACCATTCTCATTCGAATCAAACAACGAAATATTCTCATCATTCTTTGCGAGTTCAACAGGAAAGGTATTTGACTTGACTTTTGCATTTACTGCTTCCAGCTTTTGCTTCACCCGATCTGGATGCTGGATGTCCAGTATCTTTTCCAGAACGCCTTCAATCTGCTCCATTTCAGGATCAGATCCCTGACCGTCTTGCATAAGTTGCATCATCTTCTCCAACCTGTCTACGTCTGCCGCGAACTGTGGGTCGGATGTTTGTTCAGGAAGTAGAGTCGGATCATTTTTCAGCTCAACCGGTCCTTCGGTGGTACGGTTTATTTCTTTGTACAATTCATTCAGCTTTTGTGTAACACGTTCTTCATTGGGATCGCTTACTTGTCTTTCCTTTTGCCGGAAAGAATTGATCAGTTTGCTTTCTCTTTCCGCAGACGACTTCTTTTCCGGTTGTTGATCCTGTGTCTGGAACGCGATCAGGTCAAAATACGGATCGCTCTCTCGTGCCTCCTCATATTTAGCTGAATCCCGTTCGGCCATTTCGTACAGGGCGAGTTTGTCCCATATTTCTTTCTCTCCGAAATATGCATCGGGCAAGGACAAATTAAGCCCAGTATGGGATACGGTATGAGCTTGTGCAGAGGTACCTTGTCCGCCACCCAAAGCCCAAAAGATCATCGTAACGAAGGGAAGCACCAACAGGGGCAGTACCATCAAGAATCTTCTCTTCTGCAGGAATTTTTCTGAATGTGGTTTCATACTCTTTATTGTTTTAAGTTTTATAGATAAAATTTTATGGTTTCAAACTTTTCTTTTGGTGTGGAATGAAATGAAGTTCTTTCTCATATACAGCAAGTTGCTCACGTGTTACCAACTCCCAGCCCGTGGATTTATCGTATCGATTTTCCGAATAATCCGGATCACGATTGAGGTATACCTGGCCGTCTTTATCGACCGCGAGGTAGAAGGCTTCAAAGTCCCCATCAATCTCGCCTTTCATTTTGCCTATTGGCGTAAGGGATGTTGTATCGGTTTGTTGCATCTGGATATTGTATGGTAAAGTGATTTTGTCGAATGTCAGTGGATTTGCCGGAACGCCATAAATGGCATTGAGTACCATTGCGCCACTAAGGCATGCGATCATGACGCCAGCCACCGCTAGAACTATTTTCTTTTTGCTCTGAGGGAATGCGTTGAACGTTGTGTTCAGGTAATCGATACGCTGCATTACCAGCTGTTGCATGAGTGGACGTGATTCTTTTATTTTCTTTTTCATGTTCGGCTTCATCGGTTCTCTGTTTTAATGTCTTGGTTCTCCAGCGTGTTCCATTTTTCGATCAGGAATCCGTGGGGATTGTTGTCGGAGCGCGATACGTTGCGCAGGTTTCCTTCTGTTACAAGGCTTCTCGTCACAATGGAGGTAGTGCGGATAAGCCGCTGCCTTGCAAAGCACCGGAAGTAGAATGGATATTGGTTTATATCGATGCGAATACTGTCTATATCAATCTCCTGCGAAATATTTCCTGAGATCACATTAGAATAATAGCGGTTCTCTTTCAGGTTATCGTACTGCTTCTTAGCCGAAGCATCGGCCAAATACAGTGCTTTAGTAATGTTCGCTTGAATGACTTTGTCATCGGGGTCAAGGGTAAAGAAGTGATGATGGAAGGTCCGCACATGATCGCGTGCTTCCACAGGAATATTGTCCTTGCGTTCGGCCGACCAAGCCTCCAACGCTTTTCCGTTGGAGAGAATGTATATCCGCTCTTGCGATTCACTGATCAGTTGAAAGCTCTTGTAGAGTGTAAAGCAAACCGCGAAAACACAACCTGCTATAAGCACCAGCGAAAACAGCCGGATGTGTTTAAATGCCGTGTCGATATTTCTTAATTGCTGAAACATATTCATCATGATTTACCTGAAAGTTTATCGTGCATATAGCCTTCGTTAGTTTTCATTGCTGCACTGCTTTGAGAAGAACCAGCGTGATTTAAGTGAGATGATTGACTTATCGAACTAACTACTGCTCCAGCGCCTGCGGTGGCCGCTGAAACGGTTGTTCGTGCTCCTCCCGTAAAGACATTGGAAGCCTTGTGAAGCAGCGTATATCCGCCTCCGGCATGAACGATGTAGTTAGCAACACTTGGCACGGTAAAGTATCCTACAATGCCAATGACCAGGAAGATGAGATAGGCAGTGTCCGTTGTGCTGAAGAACGTGTCCCCGTATCGGATCACCTGCTGGATATCGACTTTCAGCATGTTCTCCTGTATTTTACCAATGATTGCTCCGAATATATTAGCAACTGGTAGCCAGAGAAACACACTAATGTAACGAGCCATCCAGACGGTGAGCGTGTGTTGAAAGCCATCAAAGACCGCAAAACCGAAAACCAATGGTCCAAGGATGGCGAGTACGATCAGGTAAAACGTCCGGAGCGTGTTGATACAAAGAGCTGCGGCTTCATACAGGATGTGCAGAATTTCCGACATCCATTGTTTAATGGAATTGCGAAAGTTGTAGGCAGCTTTGGCCATCCCGAATTTGATATCGTTGCCGATGCCATCGAGTACGCCTTCGCCTGTTCCATTGGGATGGGTGTAACGATACCACTTGTCATAATTACCTTCGCCTCCCGGCCCCACATACATTTGCCAGGCCGGAGTTTTTTTAATGGCTTCCTCTTTCAGCTTCAGCAAGTAGGCAATCGCATTATTTGATCCAGTGACCATCGCAGCTGTGCCGGTAACGGTCGGCTTAAACACGCCATTCATCAGGGCGATTACCCAGGGAAATATCATAATACAGAAGCCGAGCGCAAACGGGCGAAGCAACGGATAGAAGTCGATAGGCTCAGCATTGGCCAGATGTCTCCACACCCTTGACGAGATATACCACAGCGCTGCAAAGGCGGCCAGCCCTCGTCCAACCCCGATCAGTTTACTGCACAGAGGCAGCATATCCGCATATAGCTGGTCCAGAACACTTTGCAGGCTGTGGATTTCCCCTGCGAAACCCTGCGCGTACATGACTCCAGGAAAAAATGCCACAGGAAGAAATATTAATAGGATTCTAATGTTTTTCATTGTTTTACTTTAGTTAACACCATAAAGCTTTCGCATGGTCTCCATGTCATTGCGCGAGTGTGCCCGTTGGATGGCCAACAGTTGCGTGTTGTTGTTGAAGGATCTCAAAAAGATGAGCTTGTCTTCCATGTCAAAGAATATCCTGTCGATGGCTTGCATACGTTCATCGTCACTCATGCTTAGCTTGGTGGCAGTGATGATCATCATTAGCTCATCAATATTTCGAAGGGAAGCATCAAACAGGAATTTGTAGACGTTAGCCAGGTATTCGAGCTCTTCCAACTTGAAGTTGGGATCTTGACGAAAACGATTATAGGCACGCTGATATTCCTTCAGCAATAACTTTTGGTATTCGATGATGAACGGAATGCGCTTGTAATTTCGTATGGATGGATTAACGGCCATCAATCCGTCAATGAATAACTGGTGGATTGTGTAGTTTCCCTGCGCAATCTTCTTGATTGTGGTGTAGCCCTTGTCGAGTATCTTGTAACCGCGATACATGTTGTCCAATATCTCTTCGAGTTGGCGAAGTTTTTCCCAGTTCAGTAATAGTTGTTGAGCTTCTTGTGACTGCGCGCAGGCCGGCCTCAGACCCAACACAACAAAAAGTAATCCGGTAAGCAAAATTCGTTTCATAGCCATTTCGTCAAATTGTTTCGTATTGTTTGTGCATCCTTTCAACAGAACGTGTTTCGCGTTCTCGCTCCCTGGCAATCAGTCTCACATTGCTATCGAACGACTGTACGAAGGCATGTTTGTCCAGCATGTCGTCATATAACTTGTCGATGCGCACTAACCGCTCATCATCTTTCATCTCTGTCTCGTTCGACCGGATAATTGTCAGCAGTTCAGAGATTGAAGCATCACACAGGAACAGCATATTGGAATACACGGCTGCGACATACCGGATTTCTTCGGGCGTGAAATATTCGTTGTTCTTGCAGAAATTATTCACCTGTTTTATATTCTGGATGATGTAAACCTGAAAGGCTATGATGTCAGCCACCTTGGCCGAGTTCTTAATGTGCGGGTTCACGTTCTTGAGCGAACCAAAAAAATCCCGGTGTAGGTTGAAGTCTCCGTTCTTGATGTTGTGAATGGTGGTGAGTCCTTTGTCTGCTATCTCGTAGCCTTTTTTCAGGTAACCGAGATAGACCCTTAGTAAAGCAATCTGCTTAACGAGGTATTTCTTCTGCGTCTTCTTTTGCTTGAACCATTCGTCCCAGGTTTGCGCTGGTGAGGTTGTACTTAATAATATTCCTGTTACTATGATGAATAAAAATTTCATAATTCCGTATTTAAAGTTTCAGACTTCTTTTTCGCTGGCCGACCAGTGAATTAATGTTCTCGCGAGTTGGCAGATCTTCGTTACTTTTCAGGCGGGTTTCGAAAGTTCTGACTGGATTGAAGGAACGGTCGACCACATACTTTGCGTCCACTTTATCAATTTCAAAACCATAGTCCTTATCGTATCGCACCTTGAAATCACATTGCACATACGGACTCTCTTCGCCCTTCCAAAGAGAATACGTTGTGAGATAAAATGAAGGAATGTGAGTTTCTCCCTGAAGCATTTCCAGTAGATGCTGATGCAGCGACTCTCTCAGTTTACCGGGAAATGCTGAATTACAAAGGAAGTGACCGTCAAACCCCTTCTCATTCAACAGCTTTTCCAGTTCATCGATATGTAAACCAAGTCTTCGCATACTATACTTTATTCCAGCCCATATAATTTTTTTACTACCAATACTTCGTGTTCATCCTTAGCCCGGTTCATACTCAGTTGAATATTTTGGTTGTTGAATTGCTTGAGGTCAGCGTAGTTTTGCTCGATCTGGTCACCGGCTTTATTGATAATCTCCAGACGCTTGGCATCGGTCATCTGCGTTTTGAATGAATTGATCACTAAAAGAATTTGATCGAGGTTGTACACACTCTCATTCAGTATCCCGGTGTAAACACGATACATGTAGTCGATCTCTGATCTGGTGAAGTGCTTATCCTGGTTGACCATGTGCCAGGTGAACTTGTACTCGTCAATGATCTGCTGTTGTCGTTGAAGGATCATTTTGATCCTCTTGTAAGTGGCAATAGTGTTTCTAACTTTCCAAAGCTCATCGTAATACTTTTTGTATAACTGCCGCTGGCGTTCGGTCCATTGAGCGATCTCATTGAGCTTGAGTTTGGAAAGTTTGTTTTCCAACACCTTGGCTGCGTTCTGCAGCGCAATGGTTTTATTCTGAAGGCGCTGGATCATCAGGTCAACGGCTTTGATCACTTTCTTTACACCTTCCTGAATGATCTTGGCAATGGGAATAGCGGCATGGCTATCCTGAATAGGCGTGACGGTTAATGTCAGCGTTCCTATAAGCAGGATAAAAATTGTTTTTCTTATTCGAGTCATAGAAATCATTGGTTTAAGCTTTTCCGTTGCGTATGTCATTAGCCAGTTCAGCGATTCCTTTTTTTATATCACCGTTCCATTTTTTGGCATACGCCTGCACTTTAATTTTTTCTGATTCCTCCGTAGTGTATGCCAGGTATTCTTCGAGAGAAACTTCGGTGGCGTACACTTTGGACAGCATTCCGCCCAGGCTGATAAATACTTCTTTGTACTTCCGGGAAGGATCGTTGGCTTTGTTAATGGAGAGCACAAGGGCTTTCTCTTTCTCGGTGAGCCCGAGCAGTTGTTGTATCAGGTCGAACTTGTTCTGGTACTTGCTCTGGTCAAGCAAAATCTTGCAGTCGGAGTTGTTGATGATGGCCTGCTTGACGATGGGCGAACTAATGATGTCTTCAACTTCCTGTGTCACCACAATGGCTTCCCCGTAAAACTTTCGCACGGTCTTGAACAGATACTTGATATATTCTGCCATACCTTCTTTTGCGATAGCTTTCCAGGCTTCCTCGATAAGGATCATCTTGCGCACGCCTTTGAGCTTGCGCATCTTGGAAATGAACACCTCCATGATGATGATCGTGACGACCGGAAACAGGATTGGATGATCTTTGATGTTGTCCAGTTCAAAGACAATGAAGCGTTCTTTCAGCAACTCCAGGTTTTCAGTGGCATTCAGAAGATAATCGAACTCACCTCCTTTGTAATATGGCCGGAGCACGTATAGGAAATTCTCTACATCGAAATCCTTTTCCTTCACTCTGTCTTCTTTCAGAATTCTGACAAATTCATCCCGCAGGAAATCATAGAATGAATTGAAGCAAGGAAATAACTTCGTATCTGAATCCAATTTCTCATAATACATCTTCAGCGCAATAGACAGTGCTACATATTCAGAGCGATTGAACGTCTCATCATCCTTCTTCCACAATGCCAGCAACAGGGTCTTTATGCTTTCCTTCTTCTCGGTATCCAACACATCACCTTGTCCGATGTAGAATGGATTAAACCGGATGGGATTAGCTTCATCATAGGTGAAATAGTATCCATTCACCAAATCACAAAGTCCTTTGTAGGAATGACCAACATCCACCAGCACGATATGTGTGCCCTGTTCGTAGTAAGATCGTACCATGTGATTGGTGAAGAATGACTTCCCGCTGCCGGAAGGACCTAGAATGAATTTATTTCGATTGGTGCAGATGCCTTTTTTGACAGGCTCGTCTGAAATGTCGACATGAACAGGCTTGCCAGTCAGCCTGTCGCCAAGTCGTATGCCCACAGGGCTAACAGAAGATTGGTAGCTCGTTTCCAGGTTCAGAAAACATGTAGCCTGTTCTGCGAACGTATCAAAAGTATCATTCATTGGGAAGTCGGCTTCATTGCCTGGAAGCCCAGCCCAGAAAATCTGTGGGGCTCCATCGGTTTCCTGTCTCGCGATTGCATCCATCTGAGCAAGTGCCGATGAAACTTGCGTTTTAAGTTCTTTCAGTTCTGTTTTATTGTCTGTCCAAAGCAGGATGTTGTAATGGGCCTTGACTGGCAGGCGTTGTGATGAAATGGCTTCGTTCAGAAAATCATTCGTGGCGTCACGACTGATTGCATTTTCGCGGGAGTATGTAGCCAGCGATTGCAGCCTGAGTCGTTTACTTTCGAGCTGTTTAATAGTCTTGTGTGCATCCTCGATGAAGATGTATTGGTTATAGATATGATCACAGGATAACAGTTGGCCTAAGGGTGAGGCAAATCCAACACTGAACTTGGTCTTGTCAGTGGAATACTTATCATAGTTGATGCGGGATCCGCACAAAGCCGGAAGGTCTTCCACATCGGACAATGCATACAGTTGACAATACTGATCACCAATCCTGATCTCATCCCGGAGGTGGATGTCCTTGATCATGGGTGCATCTGTTTCGGAAAGCAAAAAGCAATAGCGTTCCAAAAGTCCGGGCCTCACCCCCGACCCCTCTCCATTAGAGAGGGGAGCGCCAACGATATCGTCATCTGTTAGCCTTCTCAACTTCACAAACCCACTGTCCTTGAGTATCCGTTCAAACTGTCCTGCGCCATCCAGGAACTCCTGCATGCGCTGTGGATTTAGCGGGCCTTCCGGTACAATGCTCCTGCGGATCAGGTTGGAGAAAACAGAACTTGATGGTTTTCGATCAGCTGGTTTTCGAGTGAGCATTATATAGCACTTGTGATCCAGGTAAGGGCGTTCATTAAAAAACCGTTCGCTTGATCGCGACAGGAATGAATTTTCCTTCCCTTCAAATTCGGGTTGATGTTTCCTCGAAAGAAACCAATCCTGCTTATGGAACACCGTATTGTTGGGAAGCACTTTGATCGCTTTAACCAACACCTGATGGAAGGCTTCGTACTCCTGATCAGATAAGGTGAAAATTTCCGGAAGAGTCGCTTCAAAAGCCAACGTTACATCGCCCTGCTTCGACAGGATGCAGTCGTGTTCTACCTTGTAGATCGGGAATATTTTATGAAATGCAATCTCCTGTGCCATATGTTAGTTCTTGAGTTGAATGCAAACTTTTCGGGAGGTTGACTTGATAAAATCCGGAATGCTTCGCCTTGCCATTTTCTTCAGGAGGCCGTGCTGACCATACTTGTCACTCATCCGATAAACGGTCATGAACAAGAGCACACCGAGGATTACCGTTAGTCCGAGACAAACGAACATGTTCACTCCGATGATGTAGAGCACTGCAAACAGGATTAACAGGCCGATGAGTCCGATCGCGAGGTATGCGATATACTGCGCCTTGAGGCCCTTGAACTCAATCGGCTTGTTAATACCCTTGTTGATTTTGTAAACGCTGGATGCCATCAGATTCCAAAGAATGAACGTAACACAGTGGCCACAATGACCAGGAACACACAACTGCCAAACCATGCGGCCGCGACTTTCCCTGTATCGGGATCACCGCTGTTCCATTTCTGATAAACCTTTACAGCCCCAACGAGCCCAAGGATGGCTCCGATGGCGTACATCAGATTGGTGCCGGTAGTGAAATAACTCCGCACACGCATGGTAGCTTCGTTGATACCGGCATTACCGTCCTGCGCTTCAGCCAGCGCATAGGTAATCATGCACACGATCAAGGCAAGACCGAGTGCTTTACCTTTTTGAATGGTGAATTGAACTGCTCTTTTCATAGGACTTAATTTTGTTTGATGATTATTGATTATTAACCGTAGTAATTTCCTGCTGTGGCCACCACGTTTTGACTTCACTTAGTTCAATTTGAAATTCACAATGCTCCATGCAGGAATTGTAAATGAATGCTGTGATCTCAGGCTCATGCGTAGTATGAAACAGGTCAGGATAATTCGATAGTAGTGTGCGAAAGAGTTCAGCACACTCAGCCTTACTGCCGACAGCGACAACTTCTGTGAGCGTATTGATTTCTTCGATAAGGATTGAGACAGATTTAAGCATGGCTTCATCTGCCTCGCTTGTTGCCGCTTCCGTAATTGGTTCTTCCGGTTCCTGTGCAGTAACTACACTCAAACTTTCTGTTTCACTTTTTTCTTCACGTGGAACATTTTCAGATTGGCGTCCACCATATTTCACTGAGCCCATGAGTTCAATAGATTCATTTGAATCAGTTTGATTCTTCAACTCGTAGGTGTTCGTGAGATTTAGTTTCCTTTGTTTGAAAATGTTAGTGATCTCGCTGCTGTACAGTAGCAGCACAGTGATGACGTAGTAGCCACCGATAAGAAAGGCGATAGTTGAAATAAACTCCTGCCAGGAAATGGATTCGAGCATAGCTTCCGTGATTGATTACGGAAGCGAAGGTGAGCGTCAGAAAAATCTAATATTCACAAGTTGGTACCAAGGTGGGTGATATTTTTTTACTCCTATTAGAAACGGGTGTTCGCTACAAGTATCTCGGGTCGTTCATCACTTGGAATCTCCAAATTTCATAAGGTGTAATATCCTAATGGTCCTGTTAACTTATTCCTTAAAGACAAGTTTGACCTTGGATTTGATTTTTTCTCCAAAAGGAAGCACCATCACAAAGAAATTAAATGAATTATTAAAGAAATGATACTGAAACGTTATATCACCATTTTCTCCTTTGTATAAAAACTGTCCATCTACATTCATCTTTCTACTGAATGAACAGTCTGCTATGAATGCTTGATCAGGCCCCAGACGTTCTGGCCATTTCAATATTCCAAATTCCATTGTAAAGGATGGTGATTGGAAATAGTTTCGGACCTTAAAATTCAGCAGCCCTTCTTTTTCAATTACTAAGAGAGCGCATCGTTTGGGAGATCGCTCAACGTACCTTCTTATTGTAGCGTGAACAGACCCACCGAATTGTTTAGATAGAGCCAAAGGTGATCGAATTGTTAACTCTAATCGACTTGCTTCCTCATCAAACCTATCAAGTTGAAATAATGTACCAGATGCAAAAAAATTTGCTTCGGCCTCAAAAGCAACTTGAGTGTCTGGGTCTAGCGTAGTGTCATCATCTTCATGGTGCTCGAATGTTTTCTGTTGCCACGGCAAGGCGTCATGGCCTACTTCATGTAACTGCACAAATCTTTGTCGATTTGCGTTTTGGCTCAAATCCAGATACACAACTTTCTCCCTGGTGTCAATAGCACCTCGAAGCTTTCTAAGTGCGCTTTTCAGTGTTTCAGATGCCTTAGCTAGGTGGTTTTTTGGGATGTTACTTAAACAAGTTTCTCGATCAACTTTCAGTTCACAGTATTGCACAATCTTATCCACCGGAGTGGGAAATACACCAAGTGACTTACTTTGTTTAAGAATGTCGAAGGATACATTTTCAATGTCCTTTATCGTTACCTTGTTCATTCTTCTTTTTAAATCTCAAGTATTTTAAATAACCCGCTAACTCGGATTCTTCTTCAGGAGTTAATCCTTCGGAAGACAGCGCAAATCCCGCTAATGTTTTTGGCCCAGCTTGACCTTCCTTCTTCTCAACAATTCCTGCTTCACCAAGAAGAAATTCAAAAGCAATCCTGTACTGTTCGGCTAGCTTGTACAGAATGTTCGCTGATGGCTTTTTGATCTTATTATTTTCAAGTTGACTTAAGTATGCGTTGGAAATTCCGGTTATCTCTTCTACCTGTCTTAGTGTTAGTCCCTGTGTTTCCCTAGCATCCTTTAGTTTTTCACCTAATGATTTCTGGGTTTCCATATATATGGTGGTTAATTTTTTCCGCCTGATTCCGCCTGCAAAGATACCCACCCATTCTAAGTAAAGCAAGCATTGCTAATTATAAATCTAAGTATAATTTTTCTTGCTAAGTGATTGCTTGATATACTTAGCATTGCTATATTTGAGCCGTTATGAAAAAAGATAAACAAATCTACGTACACGGTGAAGGCCTCAAGGAGACCAAATTCATCGAAATTGACTCAGAAACAAAGATTTCTGAGATTATTAAGGAGTTTGAGGCAATCACCGGAGTTGCTTCAACTAAGGATGCCCCGGTAGAATGTTACGCGGATGATGATGACAACCCGTTAGACAGGTCATCAACTGCGGGTTCGAAAAAGATCGACAAGAGGTCGCACGTCCACTGCCACCGATGCAGGAAAGTAGAGGTAACTGTTACCTATAATGGTCGCGAAGAGAAATTCAGCTTCCCGCCACAAACCAAAGCCGAGAAGGTTTTTAAAAAGGCGATCAAGGAGTTCAAGATATCAGACTCTGATGCGAGCAATCTTGTCCTTCGTTCAGGCAATGGACAAGGGGAGATTCTTCAGGACGATGACCATATCGGTTCATTCGTGAATTATCCGGCTTGTCACCTCTCTCTTTACTTAACGCCAAAGAAACAAGTACAGGGATGAGTGTCGATAAGGGGATGTTCAAAAAACATGTGAGTGAAGCTCCGTTCCAAAATGGTGTTGACCAAGGCCGCTGGGAAATCCTGTCTAACGAGGATTTCCCGGAATGGCCAAAGGTCATCATCAGGATAAGAGCAAGGGCCAAAAAGGACAACCCAGATTTTTTCTCTTTTCGATTTGATCTCAACGACTATCCATCGACACCTCCCACATGCTGTATTTGGGATGAGGAGAAGAAAGCAATACTGGAAGATTCTAAATGGCCCAAAGGGTCAACCTATGTTTCAAAAGTCTTTAATCCAGGATGGAAGAAGGAGGCACTTTATTGTCCTTGTGACCGAATAGCAATAGCCGGTCACGACAATTGGAAGACTGACCACCCAGACTACTATTGGAAATCTGATTTCACAATAGTTAAGTATCTCCTATTCATTTATGATCTTTTAAACTCAGATGATTATGCCAACAGTTAAGGAGTTAATAATAGTGGATTCAGTGTGGGAGGAATTGATCCACGATCTGCGGAAAAGAGGAGATGGCGAGCGCGAGAGCGGTGCATTTCTTCTTGGAAAAGTTGGCGGAAATCTGATATCCGAATATGTATGCTATGACGACCTTGATCCCAACTGTTTGGATCATGGAATAATCACGTTTGATGGGAGTGGCTACGTTCCTCTATGGCAATTGTGTAAAGAGAAGGGGCTAACTGTTCTTGCGGATGTCCATACTCATCCCGGTGAGTGGGTGGGTCAAAGTAGGTCAGATTCAAATCATCCAATGATCGCACAATCAGGACATATCGCACTTATTCTTCCTGAATATGCTCAGGCTAAAAATTTGACCCTTATGGATGCTGGTATCTATGAGTATAAAGGTGACAAGAAATGGAAAACAATAAAACCTAAAGGAGGACGGGTGAGACTTTCAAAATGAATACGAATTTAACGGAAGATAATCTTAACCGCCTTGCGTTGGGTATCATTGAAAAAAATAAATGCTCATATCAGGAGGCTTTGAAAATCTTGGGGTCGCTCAAATTATATGTAAGGTGCGGAGAAGCAATCCGAAAGTCAGGAAGCCTGCAAGCTGCACTGCTTACCATTGTGAATACAGGGAAGCGAGCTTTTTTGGGTGGTGTAAATGTTGCCATGCCCAATAGTGTGGCTTTAAAATTACAGTGGCCATTTTCCGCTGACTTAAACACAGCAGTAACAAATCTCGGAGCTACCGTTATTCCGGAAGCAGAAATTGGAAAGAATTTCTCAATCCATCTGGGTTTATCAGCATCAATCGATGATAACTCAATTGAAGTAGTTTGCAACGGTTGGAGTGGAGGTATATCAAATGGAATTGACCGGATAAATTTAAATCAAGATGTTGACTTCGCACTGGGCGGAATTTTAGGAGGTGCTATTGCCGTCTCTGCCGTTTTCATGAAGCTGACTAATATCAATCCATCATCGTGTGATCATTCGAATGGGGTATCATTGTGGCGGCCAGACCTGAGTTGGACATCAGTGGAAGCACAAGGGCCGAAGCTTAAATATCTACCAAAAAGAGTTTGGCTTCTTGGTCTTGGTCACCTCGGACAAGCATACGCTTGGACTCTTAGCATGCTGCCGTACGCTAAGCCAGAAGATTTCAATCTGCTTCTTCAAGACTTTGATCGAATAACAGATGGAAATTATTCTGCCGGGCTGCTAACCGATAAACAAAATTTTACACCTCGGAAAACAAGACATTGTGCGAATTGGCTTGAGACCTCTGGTTTTGTGGCCACGATTACTGAACGTAAATATGATTCAAGCACAATACGAACTGACGAAGAACCATATCTTGCTCTGTGCGGCTTTGACAATGCCAAATCGAGATTACCGCTTGAAGGAAGTGGTTTTGATCTTGTTGTGGAATCGGCCATCGGCAGTGACGTGTCTGATTTTGACTCCATCATTACGCACACTTTTCCGGGTGCGAATAAAAAGCCATCGGATATCTGGAAAGATGAAACTGAGAACAACATAAGTGAGGCATTAATCGATGCTATGCAAAAGGAGGTGAAAAAAGAAGAATGTGGTGTTCTTGTAACTAACCTTGCTAACAAAGCAATGTCTGCTTCCTTTGTCGGAGCGGTTGCATCTGCGTTGGTAGTCAGTGAAGTATTAAGAGCCCTTCATGGTGGAATAAGATTTGAATCAATTGTAGTTCGACTTAGAAGTCTCAAAAATATACGGACATCTGCTATTGGCGAATATTCAACAGAATTGGGAAGGAATGGATTTACCATGGCCGCTCCGGTTGAACAAGTGCGACAATAAACCTAAATTGGTAAACCAAACCTAAATCAAATGAAGGATAACGCAGCGCATAATCTACTTGGCCTAACTCTCAAATCAGGATGGAAGGTGGTCGAAAAAATTACTAAGACGGCTAATTCAACAGGTTCCTTTTTTTCCGTTTGCTATAAGGTTGAGAAAGATGGTGAGTTGTGTTTCCTGAAGGCTTTTGATTTTAACAGATTTTTGGGCCTTTCAAAAATGGAAGACCCAACGCGTTCAGTGGTTGATATAATCAGTGAAATGACGAGTGCTTATAAATATGAACGAGACCTGTCAAACCACTGTAAGAACCAGCATGTTACTAAGATCGCTTTTGTAAGAGAGGCCAGCGAGGAACACGTAGAAGGTTTCACATATTCGTTCGTTCCGTATTTAATTTTTGATCTTGCTGATGGTGATGTTCGAATGCAGTTGGCTTTCTCTGACCAACTGGACTTTGCTTGGAAACTTGGCTCACTACACGACATCGCTGTGGGGCTTAGACAATTGCATCAGATCGAGGTCTCACATCAGGACATAAAACCTTCCAATATTTTGTTGTTCAATCGTAAATCAAAACTTGGTGATATCGGAAGGTCCCTTTGCAAAACTTTGAATAGTCCATACAGCGACTATACATTCACTGGTGATGCTAACTATGCTCCGCCCGAAATCATGTACGCCTATTACGAAAATGATTGGCATAAACGAGTTTTTGCAACTGACTGTTACCTACTTGGAAGTATGGTTGTATTCTACTTTAGCGGAATTAGCATGTCTGCATTATTGATGAAAAATCTTGAACCAAATTTTCGACCTGAAAGTTGGCAAGGTGACTTCGCACAAATAAAACCGTATTTAGCTGACGCATTCTCTAAAGCCTTATCTGAATTTGGTCAATGTATAGAGAATGAGTTTTTCAGATCAGAACTCACGCAAACAATTGAATACCTCTGCTTTCCATTCCCAGAGAAAAGAGGCCATCCAATTGACATTTCACAAAGAGGCAACGGATATAGCCTAGAACGGTTTGTCTCAAAATTTGATTTGCTCTTCAGAAGAGCAGAACTTAATATAATGAAATAACGTGGCAAATATTTTTGAAAATAAGGATCGAAGAGTCATTCCAAACTGGCGCAGTTTCAAGAAAACTGCGGTGTTGGGTGAGCTTGATAATAATATTGGCCGCGTCAACAAACAGCCAATCCGGAGCCTCATATCTATTGATGAATACATTGAAGATTGGTCCCATAATAAAACAATTCCTCATGCCGGAGACTTACTGAGTTCTGCAATAGTGAATGGTATAGCCAATAACGAACATGTATTGGAGGCAGCTCAGTATATTCTTGGTAACAGCGCTAGTTCAACATTGCCGCAGATATCGCTGGCAAAAAGATTTGTAACCAGCAATGACAAACTATTAACCGACAAACTAGAAAACATAACTATCAGTGAATTTGCAAGTTTGGTTGATCCAAAACTGATATGGAATAAAATTAAAGAAATAAAGGCTGCTATCATTGGATTCCCATATAATCCCATTTTCTATGTGGAATTGGCAAGAAATTATTCAATAGTAGGGCAAGAAAAAAAAGCTCTACGTGCAATGCATATCGCTTTAAATTTATCACCAGACAATCGATTCATACTCCGGTGTGGGTCCCGGCTCTTTGCACACTATGATGAAATTGGTATCGCTCATGATATCTTGCGTAAAACTTCACTTGCCGGTATAGACCCTTGGATTACATCTGCGGAGATTTCGCTAGCGACTTTAAGAGGACGGTCGTCAAGGTTTTTGAAAAAAGGGTTTGAAATGATTGACTCAAACAACTTTTCATCCTCTAACATTACGGAACTTGCAAGCGCCATCGGCACAGTAGAACTCATTGATGGCAGTCTTAAGAAAAGCAAGCAATTCTTTAAGAAGTCTTTATTGGCTCCTAACGACAATTCACTTGCCCAAATCGAATGGGCTTCATCCAAGGAGCCGTCATTGAGAATTGACATCAATGAATTTCACGTAAAGCATAATTTTGAGGCTCAAGCTCTTGAGAATTTTCATAGTAATCATTTAACTGAATGTATTGATAATACTTTCAGATGGTTTTTGGATATGCCTTTTTCCAAAAGGCCTGTAATGCTGGGAGCCCACATTGCGAACTCTTTCTTAAATGATCAAGAAACGTCTCGTGGCTTTCTCAAAGCAGGGTTAATTTCTCATCCAAATGATCCTCAAATAATCAACAACCTAGTTTATTCGCTGGCTCTTGAAAACAAAATAGAGGAGGCAATGAAATTTATGAATCTCCTTACCGATAACCCAACGGGTGCTGCTGACATAACAAAAATTTGTCTAAAGGCAACAAGAGGGTTACTTTGTTTTCGTAGTGGTGTCCCTGAAATAGGAAGAAGCTTATACCTAGAAGCAATCGAAAAAGCGAAGGACATTAAAAATCAGTATTACAATTGGCTTGCAATATTGAACTATGCCAGAGAAGAAATTCTTGTAAAATCAAATGAAATAGAAACTATTATGGAAACAGTTGCTCGTATTCCGGACAATACCTCGGCTGGAGATGTGAATAAACTTAAGAAAGAAGTGGTGGAGCTTCATGCCAAGTCCAAAGTAGCGGTGAGTTAAATTCTGATTTTTCGCTTCGGCCTCATAAAAGTCTTTTCAGATTCAGGTGCACCATCTTCGACAACTGAAGGACTTAGCTCTGGCTCCCGCGAAAAGGCCTTCTCCAATCTCGCAGTGAGCTGGTCAATCTGATGTTTCAAATCCTGGATGAGGGATTTCTCCTTGAAGTCAAGCGTTAGTTCGTGCTTGTACGTATCGATCTTTTTTTGAAAGGTTTGGATCGATTCTTTGGTGTTGTCGATCACTTTTGGAATCCGTTTGATGGAGTCTGTCATGTAACGACCTGCCAGGGCAGGATTCTCATTGAGCTTTCCATCGGCATAATTGTAGATCATCCCGGATGGACCGGAAACGTAGACTTTCGACAGAACCGGATTGTAAAGGAGTTTGAAATCCAACAGCCCCGCTATTTCCGTTTCCTTGGCAACTCCTTTCTGTCTTAACTGCGCAATAGTTGCATGTAATTGCTCACCGGCCACTTTTTTATCTTCAATTTCTTTTCCACCAATAAGTACTGGTACCTTTTCAATATCGATGGATTTAATCGGTTTCCAGTCGGACTCCAGTTTCATCCATGCGGACTCTTTATGTTTTAGGTCGCGAGTGTTCATATCAACGTAGAACGATGCTTCCGATTTTCGCTTCAGAAAGACCTGGTAGCTGCGCTCAAGGTCGTATAGTTTCTTTTCCAGCTTCACCTTCTCCAGCAGATCAGTATTGCCACTGAGAAGGGCAACGTATTCTCCGAAGTTCATACCACCCTCCTGATCGAGCGCACCTTCATCGATCTTACGCTGGTCGATAGAACTGTTCTTAATCTGGCTGATGAATTTCTGCTTGTTGGAAAGTATGTTGAACTGGTAGGCATCCAGTGTACGATTGACAGCATAGACATAGTTCCGGACCGTATTTTCCCGAAACTCCTTCGCTGTCCTGTTGCCCTGTCTACCACCACGACCAACGCGTTGTTCAAAATCACTCGGCCGCCAGGGAATGTCGAGATGGTGCATAGCGATCACTCTTTCCTGCACGTTAACACCTGTACCCAATTTCTTAGTGCTGCCGATCAGCACCCGTACATTGCCGTTGTTGACATCTTTGAATAACTTTTCCTTTTTGGTTTTGGAGTCATGATCGTGAATGAACTGAATATCCTCCGGTCGTAGGCCGTGCTGTTCCACCAGTACGCGTTTGATTTCAGCATACAAGTTAAAACCGCTCCCATCCGGTGTGCCAATGTCGCTAAAGATGAGTTGTGTTCCCTTGTAACGCTCGCTATCCTTGTATTCTGAAGCAACCGTTTCGCACATCTTTGCCATTTTCCCATCAGGCTCGAAAGCATATTTGAGTGGATCGATCAGGCGCATATCAATGCTCATCTTGCGGGCCAGGTTGGTGGCAATGAGCATAAACGCATTCTTTTCATTTTCACCTAATATAAGATCAACGTAGACGGGATTTTTTGTCTTGGTAAAATTGATGAGCTTTTGTGTGTACTCTTGCTGGTCTTCAGTGGGATCAATATTAACCACGATATTTTCAACACGTGGCTTTTCGATCTTCAGATTACCATCGGTTATGACGTGTGTTATTTCTGCATAAAACCTCGCCAACTCCGGAACTTTAATGAATTCCCGGTAGCGCTCCTTCAACTTTAATTCGTTCGTCACGGTGAATTCATAAGTGGAGCTTTTCCTGGCATACATCTTTGCCCACGCATCAAATGAATTGATGCTCAGCTCGTTTAATTTATCCGGTCGTAAATATTTGAAGAGCAGATACAATTCAACAAGACTGTTGCTGATCGTAGTACCTGACAAGAACGTGGCGCCTTTGTCTCCGCCTTTTTTCTCCTGGATGGTACGGATCGCCAGTTCAAGATTAAGTGCCCGTTGACTGCCGGTAGGATCGCCTAACCCTGCAACTTGCTGATGGCGAGTAGTGAAGTGAAGATTCTTAAACGCCTGGCTCTCATCGACAAAAATGTGATCGAAGCCCATCTTTTCGAAGTCCAGTATGTTCTCATCCCGGCTGATCGCTGCATTGGCGATCTCAAGCCTCACTTTTAAATTTTGCTTTCGCCCCTCAAGTCCTTTCAATACTCGTTTCGACAATGAACGATCTTCCGATACTGCTTTCAGATCATCTTCAAGGTTTTTCAACTCCTGTTCCAGTATTTCTTTCTTCACGCGCGGTGACTGGGGGATTGCCTGAAACATTTCGTGGGTCATGATCACGGCATCCCAGTCGTTAGAGGCAATGCTGGCGAAGAGCCGCTGCCGTTTCTGTTTTGTGAAATCCTTCTGAGGGTCAGGCGCAAGGACTTTGGCTGAAGGATAGGCTTTTAGGAAATCTTTAGCTACATCGATTACATTAGACCTCATGCAAATGATCATCGGCTTTTGTGCAATGCCGAGCCTGCGCATTTCCATTGCGGCCGCGACCATGACCAATGTTTTCCCGGCACCGACCTTGTGGTCAACAATGCCGCCATCCTGCTGTAGCAGCATCCAGATGGCATCTTTCTGATGCGCGCGCAGCGCAAAGTGTTTCAGTCCGGTCAGTTGGAGGTGTGAGCCGTCATAGTTACGCCTTACTGCGTTATTGATGTTCCGGTTGTACAGTTCTTCAATACGGCCTGCAATGTCCTGTCGTGTACTTAAGAAATTCTCAAACTCATCCTTCACCTCTTTGATCTTCATTTCCACGTTCTTAATTCCATCCTGATCGGGTTTGTATTGTGGAGGATTGGTTCCGTCAATTCTGATCTGAAGGTAAGGCTGGGTATCAGCCATGGCATACTCCATGATCTTGCTGCCGGAAATCCTCCCGTTATGGATGGTGGCTGCGTACGTGATGCTCTCTTCGTTGCTGTACCTTGATACATTCACAAGATATTGATCTGCTGATTCCAAATATTTGAGTTGCGTTTTCTCTTTGAACAAGTGTTCAGCAAAGCTTTCATAGATGTCACTGGGTATCCATCGTTCGCCCAGGTTGATGTCGATAAGTTCGCGCTTCAGGAATACGGGCCGTACTTCTTTTAACCGTTCCAGGTGTGTGTCAATATCCTTGTCTGTCAGTTCCGGGAATGCATTCCTCTGTTCCGAGTCCTTTATCCTTTCCCAAGCTTCGATCTTTTGCACAATGTTGCCGCTGAGAAACTCATCTTTGGTAACGTATGGGTTTGCTCGGCTTTCGATGTTGCGGAATAATAGTTCCTGATCGAAACCCTCGCGGATGGTATCATCCGTACTCCTCTGCATCAACGAAGAAATGAATGCCACATTGACACCGTTATGCGCATTCAGCGAAAGTAGGACAGCGTCTTTAAGCGATTCCGGTTTTGAAAATGTTTTCTGAACGTTGTTAACCTGCTTTGAAAATATATCGGCTTTGACATAGCGGTTGTTCTCCAACCGTTCGAGGGATAGTACTTTAAATCCTTCCGCATCGAACAGGATCAGTTTTTTGTTCGATGGGTGATTCAGGTTTCCATACCGGAAGGTGAACAGGTCGTACTGATTGTTCAACTCTGCACGATGTGCTTTCATCTTTGGCTCATCACCATCCAGTTCGGATTGAACGAGCTGCACGAGACTGTTTCGCAGTCCTGTAAAATGAAAGGCATGGTCGATGTCCTTAATAACTGGTTCAGGATTGACGATTTTTTCCGTTTTGAAGTAGTCGATGATACCCACCTTTCCCTGATGGATAACCAGATTTCCTCGTTTCAGAATGTCGTAATCGGAGTGATTGCGCGGCAAAACAAGGGCTGACGAAATAGTCGATTCTTCTTCGGCTACTTTCTTGGCAACGACTTTATGTTCCAACTGGCGGAAACCATCATTGATTAGCTGAGCGATAGAATCGCGGAAATCATTCTCACCAAACCCTTCTCTCCGAAGCACGTTGAGCGAGTCGCGCTGGTACTGTCCACCTGCTGTGAATGTACCGAGGGCATTCCCGCTGTTGGATTTGTAGTAGGCATTGATGTTGACTTCAACTGATAATCCCTTGTCATCGGGCACATTGATTTTCTCCGACTCAATGAAAAGTTTTTCCGAAGGCGATGTATTTCGCTTTTGCGCGTTCCTTCGAAGCAGGATAATGTCTGTGACCGGAAATGTTCCTGATTCTGCAAAGGTGTCATTGGGCAGCCGGATGGCCGTGACTAAATCGGCATTCTTCATCAGATGCTCCCTTATCTCGCGATTACCCGGACTATCCATCAGGCCATTGGTGGAAACGAAGGCGAGTATTCCGCCATTCTTTAAATTATCGAGCGACTTGACGAAGTAATAGTTGTGAATGCGCGTAGTGGCTTTTATCTTCACCGTGATGGCTTCGCGGAAGATCTGATCGTCATACACGCTGGTACTTCCGAATGGAATGTTGCTGACCACCAGATCAAAGTTCCTGTTCTTAAAATTTTCATATCCTGAATGAATGACTTCAATGTCCGGGTGTAGCTTTTTCAATGCCTCAGAAGCCAAGAGGTCTTTTTCGATTGCCGTGATGGAGCTTTGTGGAAAATACTTCTTCAGCGCATTTACAAAATTTCCAGTCCCTGCGGCAGGTTCGAGGATAGAGTCAATAGATTCGCTGTTACGTTGGGTGGCTTCAACAATAGGCTCTGTTATAAATGCCGGAGTATAAAAGGATGTGAGTATACTGTTCTTCAGGGAAGACACCGCTTCATCATAGCGGTTGCCAAAACCATTTCTCAAAAGTTCGTGGAATTTTGTGACCTCCGGCTCATACCGTAAATCTTCCGCACCCCAGGCAGACCGGTTGTCCAATGGCAACAGTAATTCCTTCAATGCGCCAAATCCATTGAACTGCATATCCGTGAATCTGCCATCTGATCGATTTGCTGTAAGCAATTCTTCCAACAGCACCAGACCTTTTTCGTACGCCTGCCGTTTCGAGAACTTATTCATCGCCTTCGCTGATTCCGGCCAGGCATTCTTTCAAGGCTATTTCTTTTGCACCGGCTTCATCGTAGCCGTTGTGCATCGCGGTCTCAAGCGATTGGACGTAAACGTCAACACGGTGACTGACCAACTCATCTTCCGTTATCCGGCCGAGGATGGTTTTCTGTTGTTCTTCCGGCAAATCGTGCAGGGCCGCACGGATGGTATGACCTACCGGAAAATCAAGATTGGATATTTCGTTTGCGTTGTTCATAGTCAAAAGAATAATAACTGAAGATCAGATCAGGAAAGAACTGTCTTAAACTACCAAAGCGAAGATGGGATTCTACCAATTCTGAAATTCACAAGTTGGTACCAAGGTGGGGGATTTAATTGGTGAGCTTCCGATATTGCATGAAGTGATAGATTGCTACAATATCCAATGAGCTTTCGTAAATTGATGAGTGTTAGGAAATGTCATTAGAGATGCATTTAAAGAGAATTAATCTTCTGCCCGAACTTAATGACATCGATGTTAAGACTGTGATAAAAATGTTGTGCATTGAAAATGAACCTTTTTACCTGGATGTTATACCAGATAAAAACGCTGAGTATGGCAATTGTTTTCTTAATGTCTTTGCGAAAATTGCCAGAGAAAAAGGTGCTGTAATTTGCGGTTGGCATTTTTGCAAACATGAGTACATGGTTGAGGCGGAGTTTCACGGAATTTGGAAATCCCCACAAGGACAATTAATTGATATAACTCCTTCCATAAATCCAAACCTTAACAAGTCGCTATTTGTCATCGATGAGGCAAGAATATTCGAAGGAAAGCAAGTGGATAATTTTAGATTGAATATCACGAACAATGAATTAGTAGATGACCTTATTGAGGTTGAACAAGCCCGATTCCGTTTCCTAAACAAGGACAGTCGTGCTAACATTCTAGGACGATTAGATTTAAGTGAAAGCGAGCAGAGAATTTGGGAATTGATCGAGTTTTACGCTGCCTCACTTGAACAACTGTATTTCAATGGGTGGACGATAGGAACCAAATGCTTTTGTGGGACTGACCTTTCCTACAATGAATGCCATCGTAGGATTTTTAAGCAAGTCATGCTATCAATCTAATGGACTAATAAAATAAGTATTGTTGTAAACTTCTTAGCTGATCAGAACTAAGTTTCAAAATCAGTTAGCAGAAGAACCCAATTGGATACTTGCCTATTCGCTGCTTAGTCTATTTGTAAACCTTTCTTTAAGGATGTCCAAAAATGGCGTCTGACTCCTCTTTCGGATGCGCATATCCTGAAATGTTCTGTAGTAATCCCCAAGACTTATATTGAACACATCTTCAAATGCAGAGGCAATCACTTTGATGTTAGCCGTTCCATTGTTGAAAACGTCAACACTATGCAATGCATAAATCAATTCAATGAGGTCGGTTTTTGAACCCGTCCACGTCAGGGTTGAAGAGGTATCAGTCGAACGATCAGCTTGTGACTTTTTGAGTTGATCAAGAATGTATTTTTTTAATAGCTCGTTGGCGAGAATTTTAGCGAGCTTCGTGTCGTAGCCCGTTGAAAACTTTTCGTCCCTGTCAATCGATTTGTGGTTTTGCCGGTTGCGCGTGAAATAATGCTTATCGAGATACGTGGTGTTGGTCATGCAATACTCATAGAACTCAAGATTCTTCTGAACGAACCGCTCAAGTTGTTGAAGAATTTTGTAGTAATTCGCTTGTCTTGTCTTCAAATCTTTGAATGAGTCAAACAGCCTGAGTGCGAATACTTTTTTATAGTAAAAGAACTGGCTCAGGAAGACAGGTTTTATCTCCTTAAAAAATCTGATTTCCTCCGGCTCATCGGTGAATTTGTAAGTACTCGCGAATTGCTTCAGTTCAGCGATGATCTCACGGATAAAGGTCAGGGCGTGACCGGTTTTTAAAATCTCATCCTGATCTGGGTTGAAGTTCTCCAGCCGCTCCTTCATCCGGCTTTCAAGTTGTTTTGAGTATGTCAGTATATCCATATCGATACGGTTTTCATCTATTTGACATTGAGTTTATCTTCTACGATCTGGGCGATCTCCTTCTTGATCCTGAAATAATTCTCCTGTATTTCGTAAGGGGTGATCTTCCGTATGGCAGGGATAGGTTGGTAATTTTCCTCCTCCTTCCGAATTGCCGCGTGATCATTCAATATTTCGGCATGAAATACTTTCAGGTCGATCTTTTGGTCGGGGTCATCGGCCACTGTGCCTACAAACTCACCCGATGAAAGTGTGGCAATCTTGGAGGGGGGAATCGCTGCATCCAATTGGGTAGACCTGCTGATGGAAGTATCGGAAGCATTGATTGAAATGCTTTCCCTTTCCTGCACGATCTTACCAAAGCGCTCCGACAGGAGTTTGGCCGTTTCACCGACTACCTGCCCGCTGATCACGTTGCCCACGATGTTCATGATCACCTCGGCCTGGTCGCGGCCATAGTCTTTCTTGAGCTGGCTGTAGTCTTGTACCGCCAGGCACGTAGCCACTTTGTTGGCCCGTGCCGTAGCAATCAAGCCATCAATGCCGTTGAAATAGATCGTTGGAAACTCATCGAAGATCAGGCTGCACTTTTGCTGGTGCTTTTTGTTGACCAGTTTAATCACCCGCGAGATGTAGAGTGAAAGCACAGCGCCATAGATCTGCTGCTTCTGGGGGTTGTTGCCCATGCACACAATCTTTGGTTCTTGGGGATTATTAATGTCAAGTGTGAAGTCGTTGCCGGAGAGCACGTAATAAAGCTGTGGTGAAGACAGTCGCGCCATCCCGATCTTGGCGCTGGCGATCTGGCCTTCCAACTGCTCCATCGCTTCGTTCCTGAATGCCGATTCAAATGGATTGATTAATACTTCTATCTCCGGTTCTGTTCTAAGAAGCTTGAACAGCTTGGGATAGTCAAGTTGCATGAGTTCGATAACGTGTGGCAGCGTGCAGTACTTACCCTCTTCATATTTTCTCAAAAACCAGATGATGGCGGTTACAAAGTTGATGGGAGATTCGACAAAGAAGTCGCCCTGCTTTTTGATCCAGTCGCGGTTGAGTCCCAGCATGATGGTGCGGGAAGATTCTGTGGCATCTGTAATGTCTTCCATGGTGGCCGGATCGAGCGGATTGCACCTGTGCGACCGCGAGAGGTCTTCGAAATTGATGACGTAAAATTTAGGCAAGACAGGATAGCTTCGCGCATTACGCAGGAGTGTGTTGTATGCAATCCGCGACAAGTCATCGTACTTGAAATCGTAAATGAACATGGTGAACGCTTTTTTGATGTGTTGCGTGATGATATGCCGGACAACGAAGTACGACTTACCGGCACCGGGTGTACCGATGACGAGCAGCGAACGGAACGGGTTGATCACATTGATCCAACTGGTTCGTCTCTTGCCTCTCAGATGATAGGCAGCGGGAAGATTGATGGAGTACTGGTTTTCCAGTAACCGCTCTTCCTGCGGGAAGGATTCATTCATCCGGTTGAAAATATCCTTTCTGAAATTCACGTTGATCAGGCGCGACAACCAGGTGCCACCGGTGAGCATCAACAGGTAGCCAAGCGAAGTGAGGCCCAGATATAATCCAATGAAGACTGCATACTCCAACGGAGTCAGGAGAATGAAGTGACAGCAAAAGAAAATGATCATACCCGATACAATGTAGAACGCTGCCATTCGTATGTTAATCTTTTCATCTTTCTTGCCCTTCGCCCCGATCAAGGAAACGATCAACAATCCGAACGCGATCAACTTGGCATGATAGACACTTTTGAATATCCCGGTGTTCCGCAGCCCGTAGATAATCCGGTCAACAAACTCCGATGTGAGTCCCCAACTTTCAAAAGCGCGGTAGCAAAAGAAATAGAAATGAAATAAGAGCACGACTATACTCAACAATCTGATAAAGTCGATGATCTTCCGTAACGCCTGTTCGTTCTCGCCCGTGTTTGCCATGATCGGTTAGTTATAGTGAACGCCCTTTTCTTTTCCGTTTCTTCCTTCGTTTTTTCATCGCTGCCTCTGGTGATGTGAAGTCGTAGGCCTGTGCAGTGGTCAACTCTTTCAGGAACTGGTTCACTTGAAGGTCGAGTTCATCAGTATCCATTTCAGCAGAATGGTTATGTGACCGCACACCAGATGCTGGCACATCTGGAGTTCGAGACAATTGTTCAAGAATCGCCCTGGCACCGTAAGCTTTGCCCAGGTCGCTGCCGTTGAAGACTACCTTGTTTTGGTTGTCCACGAAGGTGACGCCATATACCCGGCCTTCTTCATTTTCCCGGAACAACACAAACACGCCTTTATCCGCAAGGGCTTTGATGAAGGCCTCTTTCGACAGCCGTCTTCTCAGCGTGTAGTCAATCACGGATTTCAATTTCTCCCGGTAGGGCTTACGCAACGCCTCGTTCAGTTTGAACTGCTTTTCCAAATTGGCCAGAATGGGTTTGCCATAAATGGAACTGGCCCGGATGGGCACCCCGATCTTGTTACCCATTTCATCGAGCAGACTGTACAGCAACCCCTTCTTGTTGTGCATCTGCGTTCCCTCTGCGCCCCGGTCTGCGACTACATTGAATTGCCTTAGTATTGCATTCAGTTCGGGCAATGAGGTGAATTTATAGGAGCGCGTAACCATCCTAACCACGTTGGCGATACTGCGCTTGGTTTCCGATTTGCCATAGATGGCCTTCTCTACCTTTACAGGTTCCATCTCCCGCTTTTTGCCCCGTCCTTCCGCGCGAACCAACCCATAAGCCAACTCTATCTCCTTCCTCGCTTTCTCCGATTGGTTCCTTCCGATATTGTGAATATCGATCCGCTGACCATTGGCCTTGACGTTGGTTGTAATGATATGGACATGGGGGTGTGCAGCATCGGTATGGCGGTAGACCAGGTAAGGTTGTTCCCCAAACCCGATCCGGGTCATGTAATCGGAGGCAATTCCCTGAAGCTGTTCGTTGGTAAGCTTTTCGCTGACATCAAAGTTCAGGGAGACGTGGATAGCATTGGTGCGCACCTTTTGATTCAAAGCGGTGACCTTGCGGAAGCGGTTAAGTTTGTCAGAGAAGGTCAGCCCCTGTGGATCACAACCAAACCCACTGGCGGCAATGCATTGCGCTACACCTTCGCCCACCTTGTTCTCGTTGTAGTTGAGCAATCCCCGTATGTTCTTTCCGCTGATCACTTTTGCAACCATTGTTTAGCCAGTACTGAAATCCTGTTAAGCAGCAACTCCACCTGGTCGCCTACCTTGTTGTATTGTTCCGCCACCTTCAGTGCATGGAATATGCGTTGATCCGGTGTGGATGCCTGGTGAAAGTGGCGTGTGAGTTGGTTGATGTTCACCCCGATGGCATGAAGTTCCTTCCGGATGGCGATTAATTCCTCCATCGCAGCGTCCATCGAGCCATCTCGTAGGACATATAGAATCTTTTCCCGCGACAACACCCTTCTGGCCACTTCACCAATGGAATGGCAGTCTCCATTGCCAACAAAAGCGTTGAGCCGGTTGTAAACCGATTCGGTCACCCTCGTCCGGACAGGGTGTGTATATAATGTAGTCTGATCTTTGGCTTTCCTCCGCGACATACACGTGCAGGTTTAAGATTGACTGGATGGTGTATGCAAATCTGTTGGCTCAAGAAAGCCGAGTTCCGAGGCTTTCTCTTCCGAATGGCCATGAGGAACCTGCCTGCATGAGAATTTCGGCAGGCAGGCAAGATTATTTTTGTGGACAAAAATACATCTTGCTGATACTGCAAAGCCGGTATCGATGTTGGCAAATCCAACTTCAAGAATCGTGAAAGGAGACCTCATGCTCCTGATAGGATTTCTGAGAAACATGAATTCTTTTGTGCTGTGTACCGCTGTCATAGATGTTGTGCGATGATGATGGCACAAAGGAGCGGCACGTGACACTTCCAAAACAGTCACAGGGGTACTGGTACCCCGGTTAACGTTTTCATTTTCAGGAGGAAAAAATTTTGGCCCGCCCTCACTTTCTCCGGGCGGAGGCAAATTTTCCCGGTCGGGAGCGTAGGAAAACTCATGCAAATCCGGAGTATATCTGTAGAGGCCATTTCAACGGAGAACCATTCGCGGTGAATGTTGGCGCGCAACGTCATGAGCCATGAAAACTGAAAAATTGTTCTCCGTTCTGTCCTCGATTCACCCCATCAGTTCCGATTTTCGGAAAGCTGTTGAACGTGTCATCACCCCCTTGTCATTACCCCGGTATCACCTGCTGCTGGAAGCCACACGCATTGCGGAATGCGCCTATTTCCTTGATGAAGGATTTGCCATGGCCTACACGTTTGTAAAAGGCAAGAAACAGGTGGATTGGTTCTGGAACTCCGGACAGATCATGGTGTCGGCCAGGAGTTTCTTCGAGCAAGTGCCTTCCCAGGAATTCATCCAACTTCGAACATCCTCCGAATTGTTTTGTGTCACCCATGACAGCGTGCTTCATCTGTTCCAAACTTTTCCGGAAGCACATTTCATCTACCGCGTCATTATGAACCAATACTATGAACACAGCCGTGAGCGCACTCGTGACCTTCAACACCTGACTGCGGTAGAGCGATACGAGAAACTGATCCGGTATTTTCCCGATGTTGAGCAGCATGTTACACAGAAACATATTGCTTCTTACCTGGGCATTGCACCACAGTCGTTCAGCAGGATAAAAAGGCACAACACCAGGCGTTAACATTTGTTAACTACAGGTGTGAACCTTTGTTGCTGCAAGTCTGAACAATGGTCAATGGATTTTTTTTGAAGGCTGATTTACTTTTATCCTATCATTCAGCCTCTCGAAAATGACCCGCAAGATTGCCGTTGATATTGTAGTTTTCTCATACATCCTGTTGTTTGTGTATGCTGCACTTACCAAACTGCTGGACTATCAAAAGTTCGTGGTTCAACTCGGGCAATCACCCATCCTCACAAACTATGCCCAGGTACTTGCTGTGGTGATTCCGTTTATTGAACTGGGCATCTCCCTGATGCTGATCTTCCCGAAGACCCGACTTAAAGGCTTGTATGCAGCATTCGGCTTAATGGTGATGTTCACCACCTATATTGTTCTTGCTTCACGGTTTAGTGATTATGTGCCTTGCTCTTGTGGGGGAGTGCTTGAAGGAATGACATGGACGCAGCATCTCATCTTTAATACTGTCTTTGTACTCCTTGCGTTGATTGGCATCCTGCTTCAACCGAACATTAGCAGTGTTGATTCTTCAACTTCACTCTCATGATTCGGTCAATCAGCCATATCGATCAATCGCTTAATGCCCCTAAAACACTGACGGGTACTGCAACTACCTGTCGGCTTTTTTGTACACCCAGGTTGCAGCGGGTGTTGCTTTAAATTAATGTTCAACCCTAAAGTTTTTCAATTGCTTTTTGAATTATAAAAGCAGTAACATTTATGAAGAACAAATTTTTGTTACCGCTATTGGCGGTTGTGTTTGCGGTGGTTGGCGCTTTGGCGACCCCACTAACAGGACAGATGGCGTGGTTTAAGCCGGTTGTGGGTTCTGCTGAACAAGGAATTATCGACAGCCCGGACACCAGTGATCCGTCTGTACGCTGCACGCTTTCGGGAGCCACTCAGTGTTTCATCGGAAGTCGGCAAGCGTACAACAGCCAGCAAGGCGCCAACACGCAGAATCCTGCGGACTTGCTGAAGTACGATTGATTCTCATTAAGGGGCTAACCTCGGTTAGCCCCTTAATATCTTCCTCATCATGAAAAAGTTCATCCTCCTGATCATTGCCTGCAGTAGTGTAGTTGTTGTAGTTATCCCGTATTGGCTTTCGAATCGTAAGCCAAACGAAAAAAACGGTTTTGTCAGAAGAATTATATCAGACAAACTCACGCATATCAACACCACTACCGTTCAGTCCGCGCATCTGTACTTTGCCGGAAGCAATCGTCATTACGTGTACCTCGCGAAATCAACGGCCCCACTTCAACTAATTGAGTTGAATCAAAGTGACTATCGGGTAATTCATCTGCAAAATCCTTTTGATCCGATTTTGAGTGAAAGTGAAATACAACTGGATTCACCCTACGTTTATGTTTCAGATCTAAAACGACACAAGATTTTCAAAGGAGGTATTGACACCTGGCAATTAACCGAAGAGGTTGTGCAGAATGGTTTTTACTCGGCCTATGTCCCGATCAGCAATGGGTCGCTGGCGCTGCGTGTTTTTTCGGATGATTCATCCCAATATGTTTTAGCAAAGCGAAACCACCAGTCCACTTTCACACCAAACAGCACTTCGTTACTGGAGAAACAGATTGACGGCTTCTTTTGTACTGATGGAATGCTTCGCTACGACAACAGCAGGAAACTACTTGCCTACATATATTTTTACCGCAATCAATTTATCTGCGCTGATACCAATCTTAATCTGGTCTACCGTGGAAAAACGATTGACACCACGCACTATGCCAGAATAAAAGTAGGAAAACTTAAAAACGCGTCTATGCTTGCATCTCCTCCTTTCATCGTGAACAGAAGGGCCATTGTTGAGCGCGGTCGGCTTTACATCAATTCAACATTAAAGGGTGACAATGAAAACATTACCACATTCAATGCCTCAGATGTTATTGACGTGTACGATTTGTCAACAGGCACATACGAGTATAGCTTTTATATACCTCGATTTCAAAACACTAGGTTACGCCACTTCACGGTTAATGGAGATAATCTTTATGCATTGCATGACGCATTCTTAAATGTCTATTCACTCAAACCCGATGCCGCATTGTTCTCAATGGAGTGAGGTTTCTTGCGGATCACGGATCACCACGACCCTGAACGGCTTATATGCCTTGGTTAGTTCAAGCCCGAATGTTTTGAGATGCATTCTAATTTCCTCAAACGACATTCTACGGTCTAATGTGAAATCAATTCTATCTGTAATTCCCGTTTCATCAATAAAGGCACTCTGCTCTGATTTTGGGAGCTTTCCAAAATCCATTGAGCCGTACCCATAAAATCCACCAAGAAAGGTTATCACATCCTGCATGACTGCGTTCTGATATTCGAAAGGATAATCCATATCCCGGATATTCAACTTCTTTGATTGATCAAGAGATTTCAGTTTTTGCAACGCACCTTTCTTATCGGGAGCAGATAGCCGCCAATACGGCATCAGACGGCTTTCCACAGCCACAGAATAACCAAAATAGGTGTCCAGGTCATTTCGCATGGCGGCCTGCAGGTACCATGCATGGCCGGTGCCTTCGGGCACTTTTAGACTATAGTTGAACCGATTTACCGGGCTAGTCTTACTCCATTTGAAAGGCGCATGGTCGGTTACTTCCAAAATAGGCTCATGCCATAATTTTCCGTAGGAGGTTTTCAGGTGGGGGTGCTTTATCGTGTCTGGAAACTCCCAGTTGATGTTACGGAAATGCACAGCATTTTGTACGGTGTCACCATAAGCGAGGTAGTAGAGTTGGGCGATGTTTGCTCCGATCACTTGTACTCTGTTTTTGTATTTGTTATACTCTGAGGTTGAATCTACCCAACTAAAACTATGAATGAATCCCGGATTTCCCGCCTTAATTTTTCCGTCATAGCGTGTAAGAATGGAACGAAACAGAAAGTCCGACTCGTTACCTCCGTTACCTTCGATGAGCAGCAATTTAAAATGATCAAACGAAGGATTAACTTCTGCTTGCATATCAGGATTTACCTTGTGTCCATCTGATTGGAGGCGTTCAATAATGCCAGAAACCTTATTAGGATCGCTTCCTATCCAAGCTATGCGGCCTGTCTTATCAATCACAAAAATGTGAGGTATCCCACTTAGTCCTGCCGCACTAAGCCAGGTACGTTCTAACGCACCATCGGGTGTGTCAACGGCAACTCTGTAGTTTATTGCTGCTGATTTCTTGGCAACATATCGTTCTACCTTTCCGACATAGGCTGTGCTGTTTTTCGGGAGTCCCTGGCTTTCCATTACAAATAAGCTCACCACATCAATGCTGCTGCCGTGCTTCTTGGCCAAGGAAGACAATACCGGAATTGCTGCAGCACATGGTGCACACCACGTTGCACCAAATTCAACAACGTATATTTTGCCTTTCTGAAATCCGACAAGGGAATCGCCCTTGATCCACTTCAACGGGCAGAGCGCTGGTGCAAGGTCGCCAACCCGTAAGGCAGGTTCATGCTGGGCAGTTGTACTGAGGTTATAGAATGCTACTATGATCAATATTATTAATTTCTTCATGATCTTTGAGTTTGAGGTATTATTGAAAACAAAGGCATTTCAACTCAGGCCTTTATCAAGCCTGAACCTTGTTTGATAATTTGACTAATGATTAATGAATTACTGTTGCATCGATACCGTATGGTCAGTAGCCGTCATTCTGCGAAAGACCGGGATTCAATAATCGTTCGGATTCCGGTATTGGAAACAGTACATCCGTAGCTTGCCAATCTGTTTTGAGTAGAGACAGTATTTCGTTTGCGCGGTTTGTTCTTTTGATGTCAAGCCAGCGGTGGCCCCATTCTGCGAACAACTCCACTCTTCTCTCTTGCTCTATTGCTGCTAATAATGTCGGCTGATCGAAAGCGGATGTATTCTCAAGGCCGGATCGGTTTCTTATTGCATTGAGGTCTTCCTGTGCGCCCGCTACGTCATTCAGTCGCGCACGCGCTTCGGCACGAATAAGGTATTGTTCGGCCAATCGTAAAACAGTGGCATACTCTGAAAGCACAGGATTAAGTCCGACCTTGTACTTGTACGGATAATGCCATGTGCCGGAGGCATTGGTAAACGTACCAACCCATTTAGCCCTGCGCTCATCATCAACTTCAAATGCATTTACCAAATGAGGTGTCAATGACACTCTGCGGGAAGTGGCATTGGGAGCACCGATGAGAATGAACAGTTGTCCCTGAGGTGTATTGGAGCCGGGGATCACAGGCCTGAGTTGCCAGATTGATTCAGCGCTGTTTGGCAAGAAAACACGATTCAAGTCCGATTCCAGGGAGTAAAGGGGATTGCCAATTACCTGTGTTGCGTAGGTTTCAGCCTTTTCCCATTCACCGAGGTATAAATACAACCGCGCCAGTAAGGCTATTGCAGCGCCTTTGTTCGGCTGAATTCTTTCACCTGCCGAAAATTTATAATCTTCCGATAATTGTGAGACTGCTTCCAGCAGGTCCATTTCCATATTCTCATAGATCTGGGCTGTTGGTATCCTCACGGCCTTTGCATTCATGCGGTAATCTGTTGAAGTCAAATAAGGCACATCACCAAACAGATTTACCAGATAGAAGTGACAGAATGCACGGATAAATTTTGCTTCTCCGGCCAGTTGGTTTCTCATGGCTGATGAAATGCCGGTTGACTTTGACAATCCTTCCAACACCGCATTGGCGTTGTTGATGTACCGGTACGCTTCACGCCAGAATACGCCAAGCACATCATTGTTCGTTGCTGCCAACGAGTTGTTATAAAATTGAACAACATCCGCACGGGTGGCATAACTAATCAATTCATCCGAGGCAATTCCCGTATACTCTTCCATGCCGGCTCTTGTGAAGCCCGGATTGGTCATCATCAAACTGTAAATGCCTCGCACCGCAGAAGCTGCCGATGCATCATTATTAAACACATTCTCATTAGATATCTCCGTCTTCGGAGGATCTATCTCAATGAAATCATTGCAAGCCGTGCATAACAACAACGCAATGACCATATGTTTGAACCGATTATATTGAGTTGTAACTATATTTTTCATCTTCATCCTGCTTTTAAAGTGAGACTTGTAAACCTGCGGTTATCATTCGCAACGGAGGTAACGACATAGACATCTGGTTTTCCGGATCAAGTCCGATATAACGTGTAATCGTAAACAGGTTCTGCCCCTGGATATAAATTTTACCTGAAGAAAGTTTCACTTTCTGACACCAGGCCGTTGGTAGCGTCCATGATACCGATGCGTTTTTCAACCGCATAAAGGAGGCATCTGTAACAGCATTATTTGACAACCGGTTTCTGTTGAAGGCTAAACCAACCGATCCGTCTGGATCAAATGCGGTGAACCGTTGAATCCCCGAATCGTCCCCCGGTTGCTGCCAACGCGCCATTACTTGCGCGGGTTGATTGGAGAGATCACCGGGGAATGTGAACGACCGGATGTAACTAAAGCCTGATTGCTTCACAAACTGAAAAAGGAAGTCGAATTGAAAATTCCCGAGCTTAAGCGTGTTATTTATCCCACCATAAAATTGCTGGGCTACGCTTTCAATGCCCACATAATCGTCAGGGCTCGATATTGTCCCATCGTTATTACGATCTGCAAAGGTGTACAATCCTGTCTGGGGGTCGACCTGTAGATACTCATATCCCTTCAAAACGAAGACAGGTTTACCGATATCAAAACGGTTGGCGTAAGCTCTGAATTTCTCAAGATCCGGAAACTCCCTTAGCACGTTAGCGGGTATGGTGACATTAACATCCGCAGTCCACTGGATGACCTTGGTTTTAACCAAGGTTGAAGAAAGCAGGAATTCCCAACCGGTGTTTTCTACCGTAGCCGGAAGATTGAATTGAACGGTTGATTGACCCGTCATAACCGGCAACGGGAGCCCGACCAATTGGCCTGTTGACCGATTAAGGTAGTATGCAGAAGAGAGTGAAATCCGATCACCCCAGAATCCCAGGTCTACTGCTGCTTCAAACTTTCTGTTTGTTTCCCAGGAGTACTCCGGATTGGCGAGCCGCGATACATACACGCCTGAGTTGTTGTTGTACGGATAGGTAGTTGGTGAATACGTATTCAGGTATTGATAGTTGCCAATGGCATCACTTCCCGTGGAGCCAAAACTTGATCTGACTTTTCCGAAGCTTAACCACGACAAGTTTTTCATCCATTTCTCATCCGAGAATATCCAGGCAATTCCTGCTGCACCAAAATTGGCAAACCTGTTCCCCGGACCGAAACGGCTCGATCCATCTCTGCGGCCGGTCAGGTTAATGATGTACCTCTTCTTCCAGGCATAGTTTAGCCGGGCAAAGAGTGCCGCATAGCGATACTGTGAGTAGGAAGCATCGGTGATATTAATGGTGGTGGCTGCATCGATGTTCTCCAAAAAAGCATCATTCGTGTATCCACCGGCTTCAATTGTTTTTCCTGATTGCACATTCTCTTGAAATGTTCCGCCAATAAGGGCTGTAAGGGTTCCGTCTCCGATATCCCGAGTGTAGTCCAATTGAGGCTCTGCAATCCACGTATTGATATAACTATCTCCGAAATTGGAACTACCCGTAACGCCCCACGAGATAACCTCCGGGCTATAGGAACTTAGCGAGTTGGTGACAATTTCATTCACATTCATGCTTGTATAACCGAGCGAAGTTTTCAGGTTTAACCCCGGCAGCACTTCGTAACTCAATCCAACATTTCCGACAAAATTTTCAATATCACTTTCGTATTTTCTGCGCAGAACTGCCAACGGGTTCGACCAGGTGTTATCTTCCCAATTCAGGTTTCCCTGATCATCATACAACGCAGGCGCATTCGGAGGCAAGCTCATGGCCATCGCGGTAAGGTCGGCACTGATGATGTTGTTTATGCTCGCGCTGTAGTTCACCGAGGCAGAAGCCTTGAAGCGGTTATCTTCCGAACGGTGATTGATGTTGAATCTGCCAGTTCCGCGATGAAATGCGTTGCTACCGGGGAAAACAGTCGATTCCCGGTAGTAGCTTCCCCCGATGAGGAACTGTGTATGCGATGTTCCACCCGCAATTGACAACTGTGCATTGGTAAGGTGGGCTGAACCTCCGATGAGTTTTTCCTGCCAGTCGGTATATCGATCGTTGTTCCACATTTTAAGATCTGGCCAGTACACATCATAGGCAGGATCTTCCAGCATGGTGGCGTATCCATCATTCTCAATTGCCTCTTGGCGCATCTGGAGATATTGGTTTGTGTTCAACAGGTCAACCTTTCTGGAAACATCACCAACGCCTTGCGTCATATCCAATGTTACTCGCGTTTTGCCAGCCTTGCCTTTCTTCGTTGTGATCAATACAACACCATTTGCCCCTCTTGAACCATAGATGGCCGTTGCATCTGCATCCTTGAGTACTTCAATGCTTTCGATGTCATTAGGGTTAATCAGACTCAAAGGGTTGCCTCCACGAAGGTTGCTGCTGCTCATGATTGAAGATGTCAGCGAGGAAGACGTGAAGGGGACTCCGTCAATCAGGTAAAGCGGTAAGTTCCCATTGATTGTTCCACCCGCTCCGTTACGTAAACTATTCTGGCCTCTGATTTGAATGTCGAAGCCGCCCCCTGGCATACCTGTGTTTTGCTGAATGTACACGCCCGTCATTCTCCCTTGAAGCGCCTGCAAGGGATTACTAACAGGTTGCTTTTCAATTGCCTCTGCCGTTACCCTGCTAATATTTCCCGTTTGTTCACGTTCTTTCACCTCCCAATAGCCCGCGTTAACCACTACTTCGCTTAAACTCGTCACATCTTCGCGCATGGCCACGTCAATGACGGTGCGGCCGCCAACAGGTATCTCTAACGAGGTGTATCCGATAAATGAGAAGACCAGTACATCCTTATCATCCGTCATGATGGCGTACTTCCCATTCACATCGGTGGTGGTGCCGTTGGTGGTTCCCTTGATCAACACGTTTACACCAGCCATGGGCGTTTGTGTGGAACCCTCGGTTACGGTACCGGTTACCTGGATCAACGTGTGATGCAATGAGGCACCATTGGAACCTCCGTGCGTGGATGACTGATCATCGGTACTTTCGGCAGCCACCTTTTTGAGTGTGATCGCTGCTTCTTTTTCATGCACGTTGTACCGGATCTTTCGGGGAGTCAACAGTTCCTCCAACAGCGCGCGCAGTGTTTTCTTCTCGATGGAAAGTGACACGTTCGGCTCTTCGTGAAACTGGTTGATGCTGTACGCAAACTTCACCTGCGCTACAGCTTCAATTTCGTGCAAGGCTTTTTCGAAAGGCAAATCGGTTATGGTGATGGATATTTCTCTATCCAACACTTGTGCGTAGTTCGGATGGGCTAACGTTACTCCGCATAGGGTAATGGCTATTACTGCCTGTACCGCACATATTCTCATAACCTTCCAAAGTTTTGCGGTAAAACTTTTTTTCATAACTTGAATTGGTTTTGTTCTTATTCTGTATTTGAAATGGGACAAAGCTTCCCCGCTTCCATCCAAGGATGGAAATTTCAACACCCGGTAGGGGTTTGACATTGGGGAATTCTTGACAAAGGTGAATCAGACCCTTGTCAAGGGGGACAAGCAGGAGTGATCGCATCACTCCTGTTTTGTTTTAGGTGGAATCGAATAGAATGGCGTGGCTCGGTTTCATGGTTGGCAGGTTTAGGTTCTTACTTACATCCTTTACCGGTAAGAGTTACCGTTTTATCCTGGATACTGTAGGTCACATCCAGTACTTCCGAAATCAACCGCAACGATTTTTCCAGTGATTGATCCGTGAAATCCATGGTGATCTTGCAGTTCCGGATACGTTTGTCGGAAAGTTTTACCGACACGTTGAATTTACTTTCCAGCCGGTTCACCACCTCATCCATACTCGTATTGGTGAATTGCATGTTGTAGTCAGTGTTCACCGTAAGGGACGTAATTTCCTGCGGGCTGGTGGAGAGCTTCTCAAACTCCCCGTTGCTTTTATAAATAATCTTTTCCTGCGGTAGCACGTCTACGCCTGCTGTATTGGCGGCCGATGAAAGGTTCACTTTGCCCGTAAGCACCGTTAGCTCCACCTGGTCAACACCTGTTTTAATGTTGAAGCTTGTGCCGAGCACGCTCACTTTTACCTCCCCGCATTGCACAATGAATGGGTGGCTTGCATCCTTCGCTACTTCGAATAATGCTTCGCCCTGAAATGTGGTATAGCGTGCACCCTCATCCGGTTTTTCGTAATACAATACTTTGCTTTCCCCTCTTAACCAGACGAGCGATCCATCGTTCAGGATGATTTTTTCAACTCCATTTTTTGCCACTACTTCAAGTTGGTACTTGCTGGACGTGGTGAAATACCACACGGCATACGACACCAGCGACACGATCACCAGCGATGCCGCAATGCGGATCATCCATTGGTCGGGGCGCGTCTTTCTTTTGGGTTTCAGCGCCACAACCTCTTCCACACTGGTCAGGCTATCTGTCAACTTCTGGAAGATGCGGTCTTCCTCTTCTTTACTTAATTCCAGGTCGGTATTGTCCTCAGCGCCCATGGCGTCCAGCCATGCCTCTATCTTTACGCGTTCCTGTTCGGATACTTTCCCCGTAACATAGCGCTCCATGAGCAGGTCAAAATCTGATTTTTCCATGGCTCCCGTGGTTTTGTAACGTGTCTACTAATTTAAGCAAACGGATTGCCTCTTTATATTACAAAGTGACGGGATTGCGGGGTTCATATAGTCGGGCGGAACCCGATACGCAAAAATGCTATTCCGCAGGCTTAAAAATCTTATCGTAAGAGCCGCGCAGGTGGGCAAAGGCCTTGGAGATGTACAGTTGAACCGTGCCCTTGTTGATGTTCATGCGCGTGGCGATTTCCCCGTTGGACAGGTTCTCGGTGATGCGCAAACGGATGGCCTCGCGGCAACGGTCGGGCAGGTCGTGTATGTGTTGCAGGAGTGAGGCATGGATGGCCTGCGGATCGCGCTGCTGCTCCTCGTCTATTGTTTCATACACGGCTTCGAACAATTGGTAATGCTCGGCAAATTTGCGTTTCACCTCGCGGTGGCTGAAATACCGGATCACCATGTAGCGCACCGATGTAAACAGGTAGTGCCTGAGTGAGGTGATCATCAGTTCCTCCCTGCGCTTCCACAGCGACTCAAACACATCGTGCATCAGTTCCTCGCAGTCTTCGCGCACCTTTATTTTTCGCAGCGCATAGCCAAAGAGTTCTTTGGCATACCTGCGGTAGATTACCTCAAAGGCCTGGCGGTTGCCCTGCCTGAGCAGGTCTACCAACTCCGTATCCATATGGTTGTGGTACGGATTCATGCTATCGAAGAAGGCCAGCGTTTCTCATCGTTGATTTTTGGCAAGGTGCCAATCAAATTTCAACGGGAGTATTGGCCTAAACAACCGAATTTTGGCATAGTTTAGGTGATTTTGTGTACTTTTAGGATAAGAAATCCGCTAAACCGATAATGGTATGTCACACTTGAAAGTACTTCGAGAGGTTAATAATTACACGCAGGAATACGTTGCCTCCAAAATTGGTGTTGATCAAAGCACCTATTCAAAAATTGAACGCAATCCAAAAAACCTTAAGGCCGAACAAGTTGAAAAGTTGGCCGAGCTTTATGATGTAGGAGTGGCCGATATTTTATCCTCTGATGGACTAACTATCCACTTCTCTGGTCACATTGAGAAGAACAATGGCTACGTAAATAACAACTATGAAATGCAAAAGGAGGTATTGGATAAGATATATGCCGTTAAGGACGATGAGATTAAGACCTTGAAGGAGCAGGTCGAATATCTACGAAAACAGAATGATCAGCTATTGAAGATGCTGGAATCAAAATAGCCGCTTCAAATCAAGAATTAGAAACAAAGCAAATCTAACGTTCATCAAATGGTAGCCTGAGTACATTCTTTGGATGCGTGGTTAGGCCAATGTGTATGTGTACGGATTTTAAGTCACACTATCCCTCATTTTTTAAAATTGTCATAAATATCTCCGTTAGGTTTTTAGTTATTCTCTTTTGTTGATTAACAAATACCTTAAACTTTTCTAATGCTACAGGTTTGAGATTTTTTGATGCCTCAATAATCAACGTCTCCTTGTTATCGGTTGATAAACTAAATTCGTCCTTACTTTCAAGGTTAAGTAGTTTTGATACAATGATTGTCTGGCCTATATTTAGTTTTGCTTCGATTATCAAATTAAACTTACCCTTCGTTAAAGTTGGCTGCCTTTCAACTCTTATAATCTTACCAACTCCAAGTGGTTTGAATTCTATTTGTTCGTTGATAATAAAGTCATCTGCTTTTGGGTTATTCAGAATCTTAACGTTAGAAATTGCAGCTTCTGGTTCATCTGACAATTTATCCTCTGATATATTTAGCAACCTTTCGGCCATATAGTCTAGGTATTCAACATCTTGAACTGATTTCCATTTGTCTGGAATGATGCCATGCCCATGCAATGCTCCAATAAGTCCACCAGTGAAGGCGGCAATACTGTCAGTGTCTGCACCAAGTGCATTTACAGACTCTGTGATTGCTTTTAGTGGTTTGTCGTGAAATTTTGTGGCTAAATAGATACCAGCTATTACGGTGGCAATACCTGAACCTTTTGTTGTTTTGTCGAAACAACCTAGTCTTCTTAAAGTTTCTGAAACTGATAAATTCTGTTTAATACTTTGATAAACTAACCTTAACTGTCCTTGTGTTTCTGTAACTGTTTCGTGGTAAACTTTTTGAAAGTCATCCGTTTTATATTTGTTCCATTCGTTTAACCATTCTCGTATCTCAATTCTATTTTTAAAGGTAAGTTCAAACTTAGCTGGAAAATCTTGGCCAATTTGAGTGAGATAATGCTCCCAGTTAAAATCTTCAGGTCTATATATTATAACCTGGTTTACCGCATATCCATAAAGCATTGCTCCTAAAATTGCTCGAGGATGACCATGGGTAGCAATACTGTTGCAAAATATTTCTTCTTTAATTTTCTCGATGTTGCCAATATTAGCTAAAGCTATCGGCAAAATGCGCATTGCCGCTCCGTTAGCTCCGCTTTGTCGGTAGTCGTAATTCTCTCCGTTAATTTTAAAGTTGTAGAAATTACTAAACCACTTTGCTGATTTTCTAGAAATTTTGTCTGCTGCTGTTTTTACGGTGCGCCCACCGCCACGAGCGTAATCTAACCAATTCGGGAGTTCGACTTTTGCGAAATAGTCATGGTCAATGGAACCGTCCCTTTTGATACTCCTTGCCACTGCCAATAGTAATTGCGTGTCATCAGAATACGAGCCAGCTTTGATATTATCGATGTAGCCGAGAAACCTGCCGCCAACTGTTTTTGTCCAATCATAAAATTGTTCAATTTTTTCTGTTCCGAATTTTTGCCGTACGCTTTCAGTTGATTTCTCAAATTCTGTTATCCAACCTAGGGCGTCTCCTATAGCTGATAATTTGATACTTCCTTTATATTTTGTTTCAGGTTTCATTATAGTCTTGAATTTGAAAATACCGTTTCGTCTACAACAAACTTACTTGTATCATAATCAATTAAAGCCGCTTTACCTGATGCCAAATCGGCACTGTTCTTAAAACAAACTTGTAAGATGTCATTAATTGGAATATTATCTTTTACTAATACCTCTGCCTGTTCATCAGTTGGATATTTATCTTTCAGGTTTTGCCTATTGAATACTTTTGAACCATAAGACGTAATTACTTGTAAAGTTGGCGAAAACATCATTCGGAATTTATTGATGTCATCAGTAACCCCAATATTTCGTTTATTGTGACTGTTTGCAGCATTTGTTATAGAAAATAGAGTATCCCTGTGAAAAATGTATTTCGGGTCGATTTTAAGAACGCACCATGTTATGTGTGAGTGTTGTGCTGTCCTTTGTTGAAAGCGACTAAACAAAATAGAATTAGGATGTTGAACAGATAGATTAATGTACCGTTTATCATCAAACCTTATCTCATCAGTGAATTCTATATAATCGAAAATATCAAACTGTTCTCTATCAAAGGACTCAAGCAATGTTCTTGACAGCAGTTGCTTTTGCTCGTAAATACTTAACAGGTTTATTGTTGGCGTAAAGTGAATCAATTGAGTTATTCCCCTTGCATTTATTTCGCTTTGAAATTCGATATAATTGAGTTTTTTCTCCATCAGAATGGCAAGTCGTCAACTATTGATTTTGAAACAATTGAAGTACCAACCTTTTCAATCAGCGTCTCATCGATTTCAGCTAAGTATCTCGAAGGTTTACCGCTTGTTAAAAGGAATAAATTTTCTCTTGCTCTTGTCATTGACGTGTAGAGTAGTCTCCTTTCAGTTGAAATATGAAAATCGTCATTAGAATCATTAAAGCCCGCAGGATAGGGTATAACATCGTCATTTAGGTCAATAATAAATACCTTATCAAATTCAAGGCCTTTTACTGATGAGAGTGTACATACTTTTATTGAATCACTTTCAAAGTCAATGTCCTCTGCCTTCAATAATTCTTGAACGATAAAATTATTGGTTTCTAATACGTATTTAATGTTACGTATTCCATTGTGATTTCTGTGCAGAATAACCGTTGAGTAAATATTGTTTTCACCCTTTAGCTTTTGTAATTCCTTAAGTAAGAAAGCGCATTGCTCATTCCAGTTAGAGAAGTAACCAATTACGGGTTTAGTTTTTCCTTCTCTCACAGGCTCAATCTCGGTAAAA
Organism: Cyclobacteriaceae bacterium; assembly: GCA_023151255.1. Classification (GTDB taxonomy): domain Bacteria; phylum Bacteroidota; class Bacteroidia; order Cytophagales; family Cyclobacteriaceae; genus UBA2336. The sequence goes on from JAKLJG010000004.1 coordinate 94,175, forward strand.
TCTTCATTATCGGTCTCTTTGTCCAAAAGAGACTTTGCAGCATATGCAATTTGTTTTGTATTACGATAATTTTTCTTGAATGCTATTGTTCTACCACCCCTAACATTTAAACCAACCTCACCCCAAGTAAAGCCACTCTTGTATATCCTTTGCGCAGCATCAGCAATTATTGAGATGCTTTTTGTTTCATCTGAAACAAGTTGTGAAAGAACTAAAATTTGGGCTTTACTTAAGTCTTGGGCTTCATCAATAATCAAATGTGTAAATGGACGTGAAATACTAGTTTTTTCGTTCAGTATCTTTAAGCTTTCCAAAGCATAATCAGCAAAATCAAACAGTTGTCTTTCCTCTAGTAACTTGTTGTAGCTAGTATATATGTTCCATATTACTTCCTTATCTATTCTTGAAACTCTGTCACTTGTTCCTCTTCCTGTCCTTTTTGCGTCCAAGTATTCTTCTTTATTTTTATACACTTTACCTTTCATCCATATGATTTCTTCCAAAAAGAAATCAGGACTTTTATTTAGTACTATCTTCTCATTCTTATAGGCTGATATTGCTGAAAGTAAAATATTCATTTGATTTGAGCCTGTAACTGTCTTTTGAAACAGAGGTCTTAAATGTGGTCTATGTGTTTCAATAAATTGATATGCCCATTTGTCAAAGTTTATCACGTTAACACCCATAATACCGATTGGGCGACTAGGAATTATTTCATCACTATCTTCCTTATAACCTCCTGAGACATATGGCTTAATGGCTGATATATATTTCACCAAAGTTTTATTGTAGGTAAATATTGCAACTTTAGCTTCTTGAAAAAGATTTGATTGTGTGTCTAATAAGTGCTTCGCTCTATACAATGCAACGGTAGTCTTACCACTTCCAGCTACTCCTTTAATTTGAATTGGTTCTGTTACTTGTAAGAATAAAACTCTTTTTTGCTCGCCTTGTAAAATGATTGGTTTTAACGGCATGATTCACATTTTTAAACTTCAGACCAATATACATATAAGCGTTGGAAATTTGGCTAGCTTTAGTGTTGCGGTGGGGTTGCGCGTCCATCTGGGAATTTCCTTAACACTTATAATATGTCAACGAAAGAGAAATCAGATATTCAAGAACTTATCACCACACTTTATCTAAGGCTAAATGGATATTTAACGACAGGTTTCATTTTTCAGTCATCGGAAGAAAAAATAGCAGGAGAGGTTGACATGGTCGCTGTTAGATTTCCGCTTCATCGTCAGGATGAAACAGAACACAACGCGTCAGAATTCCTTGAGCCTACCAACGATATTGATGTAATTTTGGGAGAAGTCAAAAGCAATGGAATGAGACTTCAGTTTAACAATTCAATCAGAAGCAAGCAGAACATTGAAAAACTCTTGAAGTGGGTCGGGCTTTTCGATGATGACACTCTTAGCAAATTGGCTGATGAAATAGTTAACCTGGTTGTACCAAAACAGAATTCTAACCGCAAAAACCTCCTGGCGACATCAACTTTGACTTCATTCGGACAAGTAAGAATTCGACCTATTTTATTCAGTCCGGAAAGAGTTGATCTTAACAACGCTGATAAGTTTGTAAACTGGAAAGAAATAAACGACTTCCTCTGGACATGCTTGTGTCCACCAGAGAAAAGGATGGAATGCGGAACACGGTATGACTTCAATGCATGGGGACACGGGCTAAATGAAATTGTTAAATTTTATAAGACTCGTCAAAAAACCAATCAGAAACCAGAATCGATTAACGAGATCTACTCGGCCTTTGAAAAACGTCTTGTCGCAAAGAGCGTTGAGGCGAAAGATTGAGTCAAATGATGAAACGGCTCTATTAATCAATCACTTCGACCACGCCCTTACTCTTTTCTCCACCTCCTTGATCATATCCGCATTGCCCTTGTAGATCATATTACCAAATACTAGCTTTTGCAGTTTCGCGATCGCATCCGGTTTGGTTAGCAATCCTTGTGCTACCAGTTGATCAAACACCCAAATCATTCCATGATAATGTATGGCTTTCTTTTTAGCATAGTTCCGAACCGGCTTGTCGCTGCTTAGCACAATGGCATTTAGCTTATGCGCCATATAGATAACTGAGCAATCTTCTGGAGAGAGTGATGCCGGAAAATCTGCTTCCAGAATTTCTTGCTGTTCTTCACTTGAAAGAATGTGAATGATTAGCTTTTCTGATTGTTGATAGGCCTGCAGAATTTGCTGCTGATTGGGGTACAGCTCATTGAATACATCCACCGTTGTATGAATCTCCAACTCAAGACCAAAAAACTTGGCGGTGAGTTGGAGATCAATAACATCGATGAATATACAGGCATCGGTTACAACAATCCGCATCAGGCGATCATGAGATTTTTTTCGCGAAACTCGGCAAGCTTCTGGTTGTTCAGGGAAGCAGCCTTACTCATAGAAATCAACTCTTCACCCAGCGCCCGGAACAGCAACTGATTGAACCTCCTGGATTCTTCTTGCCCTTCATATAAAAAAGGCTCCTCAATCTTGAATCCGGATTGATTGATGAAGAACATGAACTGTTTGAAATAACTCAGGGTAATGATACCCAAGTCCTTCATACGGTATGCGATGGCTTGAATCGAGATGCCATACTGTTTCTTGATTGCGCCCAATTCCGGCAGCAATAGCTTCGTACGCGAATTACCAACTTCCTTCCTGAGGGTATCTTCCGGTAGCAGCATAGCCCCCGCGAAGTAGTTGCAGAATTTCTCTTTCTGTTTTTCGGTATACTCGTCCAGTTCCAGAACCAGGTGAGCCAATTCGTGCAGGGCGGTGAATCGTTTACGGTCAAGTGATTTGATATTGCTGTTATTCAATACAATCACCGGAATGGTTCCGTCATTTGCCCATGCAGAAAGTCCATCAAACGTATCGGCTGATTCAATCTCAATAACTTTTATTTTATTGTCTTCCAACAGCTCGATTAGATTAAAGATCGGATCATTGCCCAGTTTCCAGGCTTTCCGAAGATCACTGGCTACCTTTTCAACATCCTCATTGGACTTAATCGGTCGGTCTTTGAAATTCAGTGAAAAATCAGTCGAAATATTCAGAATCTTTTCCAATTCAAGATAACGTTCCAATTTATCTTTTGCCCGCTCCTCTAATCCCTTTCTGTCCTTTACCGGAAAGCTTTGGCGCTTCCGGAAAGATATTTCGCCCATTTTCACCTCGGTCTTGCGGTAAAAATAATCGGGGCGTACGCCTAAGGCATCGCACAATAATCCCAGCATCTCACTATCGGGCATAAACTCACCTTTTTCATATTTATGAAGCGCTTGCCGGGTCACGCGGTTCTTGAGTTTGTCTGCCAAGTCCTGTAGCGAAAGTCCGGCCATTACACGGGCCGACTTTAGCCGATCAGCAAATTGTTCCATAATTGATTGGTTTAGCACTTGTTCTGTTCATAGAACAGGCCTGGAGGTTAATTGGTTTACAAAATTAATATAATTAAGTTGTTTTGTCAATTTTATCTGTTAATCTGTCATAAGCCCTGACAAGTGGCAGATTTAGGCTATTAATAATCACCTTTTAGCAAGCAAAAAGGGGTATTTGTGACAAAATGACCTCGAAATTTTAGTTTACGGGAACTGGCAAGCGGCTTGCTATGTTTTACGATTATGTCAAATAAAAAGGGGTATTGCGAGTACCCCTATTTGACAAAACTTGTGTTTGAAAATTGGCATCCCCAACCGGGATGACCGCGTTTTGTTTTGCAAATGTAGCCTCCGGCTGCTGATTTCAAAGCCTTTCGCCTACCTATCTCCGGTTTCTGGTTGCTTGAATTATTGTTTAACAACTAAACCATTGAAACCATGGCGAAAGATTTACACAATCTCAGGAGAATTTACGATCGTACCGATGGCAGGTGTCACCTCTGCCATTGCAAACTCAGCTTCAAAAATCACGGTATGCGTGGTATGCGCGGGGCATGGCACATTGAACATTCCAAAGCCCGTGCAAATGGGGGTACAGATCATGGCAATAACCTGCTTCCGGCCTGTATCGACTGCAACCTCAACAAAGGTGTACTAAAGAGTCGCGCTGTACGCAAACAATACGGAACGACACGTGCCCCATACAGCAAGTCAAGGAAGGAAAAGATTCGTGAGAACAACACCACCGCAGGGGCTGTGATTGGCGGAATCATTGGTGCTGTTGGCGGTCCCGTTGGATTTTTTGTATGCGCCACGATTGGCGCGATTATCGGCAATGAAACTTCACCCCGTGTTTGACTATGGAAACGCATGAGCATCTAAAATTCTGTATTGAAAGATTCGATCACTACTATGACAGTGTTAACAACAAAAGTGCATTGTTCCTAGCTGTCAATACATTCATAGTTGGTGGCCTTATGGCGATTTATCCTAGCATTCAGACTGCATTTGATTGTGGATTCTGGATAAATGGAAACTTCACTGCTATCGTTTTCTCGGGGCTTATTTCAATTCTATTCACATTAAGTGCAGGAATACCCTTTTTAGCAAAGCCGGGTAACTCTCACTTGTACTTTGAGTCAATAGCCCGTTTTTCTTTGGCGGACTTCAAGGCTTCTGTTTCAGCGTTGAATGCGCAAGAGTTACAGAATGACTATACAGAGCAAATTCATCAGCTATCATTAGGGCTCCGGAGCAAATTCAGGAGACTTCGGTGGGCAGGCTACCTAATCTTTTTAGAGTTTATTCTGTCAATCCCCTTTATCATCCTATTAATGAATAACATAAAATCAATATGAATATTTACGACAATTATTTATCCACGATCCGCGAGGCGATCGATCGTGACAAGAAAAGTAAATCCTTCAGCAAAGGACTATCTGGATTAGAACGACCTCTTACAGAAGGAGTTGATACGCGTGCATTTTTCGACAAGAAAATTGACATGACACCACTACCCAGTTTTCTTAATCTGGTGAACACGGCAGGCTTGAAGGCAAATGTTAATCAGAAGCTAGGAGAACACCCTGATTTCAGGTACCTGAAAGAAACGAATCAAACGGAAAAGCACTACATCGTGTCCGTGTTCATCGATATCAAAGGCTCTACGAACCTCTTCCGGGAGTATGACCTCGAAACAATTACCGTCATTACCAATACTATTCAGCGTGCGGCCATCCACACTTGTGTAGCATTAGGCGGGTATATACACAGGCTACAAGGGGACGGAGTTTTCGTTTATTTCGGAGGGAAGGGTATAGACAAGAAGGATGCAAATATTAAGGCGATAACCGCAACCAGTATGTTCTCTTACTTTGTGAAAAATGATTTGAAAAAAATATTTGACCAGGATGGGATTGAGGATATATCGACTCGCATTGGAATAGATTTCGGAGACGATGAAAACGTAATTTGGGCCAAAGCAGGTATTGGTGATTGTAGTGAGATTACTACATATAGTTTGCACACCAACCTCGCCAGCAAAATGCAGGGTCACGCCAAATCAAACGGTATAGTCGTTGGTGAGTACGTTAAGAGTAAGACGCAACTCAGCGAAGAGCTTTTTAGCCTTGTTACTGACTCTTATGGTAATGTAACCAAACGCTATATTTTTGAAAATCGAAAGAGCGGCTTCCTTTATACTCAATATGAATTCAATTGGCTGAAATACCTAAAGAGTTTGCCATACTTGCGAGAAGACGTTGACGGGCTTGTTCCAGTTTCTAAGGACGATGCTGAACGGGAACGCTTGAATAGACTTCGTCAGACTGCCGGAATTATCACGGGAGGAAATGCATTCACTGATTCCGAGGGGAACATTTCTTCTAGTAGTGTCGGTGTAAAAAATCAGCCGCACCGCTTCCACTATGAGGGCTAAGGTTTTTCCCAAAGGAAAGCACTATCAATCAAAAAAGTATGCTTTTCTCTATCACCAGAAGTTACTGATTGAACAGACATTTAGCTATTTAAAATGTGATATAAAAAATAATGTTCTCGTTTGCATAGGGTGGCTACAACCACAAGACTGTAAAGATCAATACAAGGTAAAGATTGAGTATGTGGTGGGCTACGAGCCGAAGACAACAATACTTAAACCATTCATTCTCCCAAGCAAGCACATTCATATGTATAAAGATCACAGCGTATGCTTGCACTATCCTCCGGACATGCGTTGGAATGAAAAGATCAAAATTTGTGAATACACCATTCCTTGGGTTAGTGAATGGATTGTTTTCTATGAAATTTACCAAATTACAGGTAAATGGGAAGGCAGGGAGTCACCTGTACATATTCGCGAGAGCGACAAAAACATAAGCGTTGATATCAATGACTAAATAACTTTTAAGAGTTGGCCACCCTTATCATTAATTGTAATAGCTGAATGGAGTGCCTCATTTCTGAGACATTATTTAGCTTTTGCTTCAATATGATTTGTTATTCATTGGTGCCTTACACTTACTCTTTGCTATTCAAAGAAAATCGAAAACCGGTAGCAAACCCAAAATTCCTAGGCAGTAGCAGGTGACCATTCCGAGCACTCTATTGTTACTTTTTTATCACTTTTTGGTAACAAAGCCGACTTACAACTTTGCCTTGACTATACGTTTTACAAAATCGCGTCACTTAGTAAATGTAAACAACCCATAGCGCAACATTCAGGGCCGGATACTCCGGAGAGCATCCGGCTATTCTTCATATGTTTAGGTTAAGGAAAGGCGTCCGGCTCCTGTTTGTTGGCTATCACAAACGTATTGTTCTTCACCCATGACCTCATGCGAAAAGCCAACCAAACTGATCGACCGGATGCAACGGCTTGTTACTTATCTCAACGAGCGGAACAACCTGATTCTCCATCAGCAGGTAAATCAATTCTTCTACATGCAGAAGATTGAAGAGTTGAAAATGCTTTTAAGGCAATTGGAGGAAATCAATAAAAGCCTGGATGCGGTGACCTTGCGTATTCATGAGCACTACAGCCTGTGCTTTGCGCAATGGAGTAAAGATGCCCGGTGGGTTAACCTGCAGCAATTCCCGGAGAGGCCTAAATCGATACTTTGATGAACTCACACCAAGCGATAGCTTTGAGTAATTTATCTATTTCCCGGCCAATGATGATTTAGCCCTTTTGCCATTGGCTTCTACAATTCGGTTCTTAAAAACAACACTTGAAACCTTACCTCGTTCTAGTATAAAATGAAGAGAGGTCAACCCCGATTCAAAAGTGAATGCATTCTTATCCTGCGGGAATATTTTCAATTTGCTACTTCCTGTGCGCTGGCTGTAGAATTGACCATCTTCCAATGTTATTTCTCTAACAGATCCGTCATCAAAATTATAAACACCCACTAATGATTTCGCATACTTTTCATCGAGCTTAATTTTTGCTGTAGGTTCTGGGAATGGTTTACCTATCGCTACAGCAGCCATTCGAATTGACACCTCTACCGGTGAATTACAATTGCAGTTTGACAGAACAACAATGTATACATCTTCTTTAGGCAAATGTATGGCGTTGCTTGAGTATCCAAAAATGCCACCTGAATGCTCGTGTGTTAAACTTCCATTAACCTCATCCAGCATCCAGCCATAGCCGTAGTACGTGGGTTTGCCATTTTTAAGCGGATGATTTGTAAATGCCTTTGCTATTGTTTCACTTTTAACCAGAATATTGTTTTGAATTGCTACCTGCCACTTCCAAAGATCATCGACCGTTGACATAATTGCACCTGCTGAAAAGGGCTGGGTATGGCTTAAATACTCTGCGTTTCTATATTCTCTGCCAAATTGATACCCCATGGCGCGATTGGGAATAATGCGCGAACGACTCCCATAGTATGTATTCTTCATGTCAAGCGGTTCAAAAATCTTCCTCTCAACAAACTCTCCATAGCTCATCCTAGCTACCTTTTCTATAATAACACCTAATAAAAAATATCCCGAATTACTGTAGTGCCAGGCCTCTCCAGGAGCAAAATCCATAGGTTCATCTTTGAAAACGTCTATCATCTCCTGCGTAGTAAGATCATTGCGCCAAATCTTCCGCCATTTCTCCAGTTCGGTATAACTCTTCACTCCTGAAGTGTGCGTGAGCAAATGATGAATCGTAATGGTGTGACCCTTCGTAGGGTAATCGGTGATGAACTTTGTAATAGAATCTTGCAATGAAAGGCTACCCTGCTCCACCAACATCAAAATAGCAACGGCAGTAAATTGTTTGGTCATTGATCCAATACCAAAAACATGTTCTGGCGTCATCTGAATGGTGTGTTCCAAATCAGCCATTCCAAAAGCTTTCCTATAAATGGGTGTGCCGTTTTTTACAACAAGCGCCACGGCACCAGGCTCATTTTCTTTGAACTGCTTATTCATTAGTGCATCCAACTCACTTGTGATATCCTGCGCATTTGAGAGCGTTGAAATTAAAAAGAGAAAAGCAAACCAAGCCCATGCTTTTCCTTTAAGACTAAAATGTATCATACCTTATTAATTAATTACTTATTTCACTTACTGCTTTCCTTCTGAAATTCATTCGAAATGTTTCATGCTAACAGACCATTCCCGATTTCCCTGAGCATTACATAATCCTTAACTGTGTATCCATTGCCTATCTCAGTAACTACTTCACCAATGGAATGAAACCCCAGATGCTGATAAAAACGAATGGCATTCTGATTTCTAACAAAGACTTTTAGCGTCAATTCACTGTGTCCTGTTTGTGTTGCCAGGTTTGTCAAATAATTCAGGAATATTCTTCCAATTCCATTTCCCTGAAATGCCGGCAGAATATATAATTTATGAATCATCATACTAGATGAAGATTTAAATTGTTTCTCGATAGATGCAAACCCAAGTGGCTCGTTAGAAGAATAACCAATAATAAATTGTTGCGCTAGATTCATCTGTTGCTTGATTGCTTCCTCATTGTAAATCAAATCAAGCATATACTCAAGCTGCCCGGCAGGTAATAATTGTCCATAGGTAACAGGCCACGTTGCGTGTGCTATGGTTTGGATGATTTTCCACTCACCTGGTCTAGCGTGTTGGAATTCAATATGTATGGATGACTTTTGCACCGCTACTTTGAAACACGCTCCAATCCCTTTTGTGCACCTTCAAGTTTACTATCCAACTTCAACGCTGCTTCATAGTATCGCTTTGCCTCCGCTTTATTTCCTTGCTTTTCTCTGATTTGACCCAACCGCATGTTGGCGCCTGCATGGGAGGGTTCTTCTTTGGTGGGTGTATGTTCCAAGTAACTCAAAAGAAACGTTTCACCTCGCTCCATATTTATACCTGTAAGGGCAGTAATTTTTCCGTACCAATATTGATGCAGAAAATTCTCAGGATTACTTTTAATTGATTCGTCCAATAATGGCAAAACTTCCTTCGCCATGGCTTTCGCCTTGCTCTCACCACCTCCCATAAATTCAGGAGCCACAACATATGAGTCTACTAAGGAAACACGCGCATTAATAATTTTGGGATTCAACTGGGCAGCTTTCTCCCAGGCTCTTAGAGCTTTAGGCCCAACGGACATCTGCGTGAAAATGCCTGATTCACTGCCAACTCCTGAATAGGCATCACCTAACCAATTAAAGTATTCACCATTTGTCGGACTCCTTTCAGTAGCCACTTTAAAGTAATCAACAGCATCATCATACTCCTTTTTGTCGTAAGCGATTCTACCCAAATAATACAGAGCGGAACCATAATCAGCGGAGTTCTTCTCAATTACTCTAAATAATTTGGTCGCTTCATCGAGTCTTTTGGATTGGTAGAGGGAAATACCTTGTTGAAGATTACTCTGCCCCGATGACAGCAAGGAAACGAACAATAAACAGGCTATTAAGTAAAACGATAATCTCATAAAAGTTGCTTTAATAATTAATTAAAAATGTTGGATTCGCTAACGGAAGGCTCTAACTCACTTGTAAATCATCACCAACTGTTCAAACGTTTTTTCCTTCTCTATATGCGTAACGTACCTTGTTGTAAAGAACCAATCATTAAAAAAAGTTGTCAGGTCTCTGCCGGATGTAAGCTTAGTAATCCGAACAAAATCTTCTGTGGTTGCCTCTTTCATGGAGTAATCTTGATAAAATATTTTTAGTGATTGATTAAAATCTTTTTCACCTAAAATTTCATAAAGAATTCTGAAGGCAATCATACCTAATGAATAAGAGTAATCCGTCATTCCATGCTTTCCAAAATCTACCATGGGCATGGTTTTCAACCGGGTGTCATTCGTAACTTCACGCCTAACCACTTGTAGCACCCAATTTGTTACATACTCCAAGTATTCACGATGTTCAAGCTTTTCAATTGTTAAATATTCAATGAACGTTGCTAGTCCCTCTTCCCATCTGGGCGATGGGGCTTTCAGGTTAACATTCCATAGATGTGAGATTTCGTGATACGCTTGATGCATCTCCGTAGAATCTTTAAAAGCGGATGCTGCTTGAAGTATGGATGTCACATCTGCTTGGGAGCCATAACCATCGGGGATTTCTATTATTGAAAAACCTTTAAAGTTGTTAAGTGGCCCCCACCAATTTGAGTAGAGGTTTGTGGTTTTTCGAAGAGCTTCCAGTACTTTCTTTGCGCCTAAGGAATCCTGCTTGAAATAATAAACTAACAATCCGTTATCTGTTAACTTTCTATAATTTGAAATAGCAATATCCATTCGCCATGCCTTTTCCGTATTTTCAAATTCGAATGTAGTGTGCCCATTCGTGGAGTTAGTCGTAACAAGACTGCCTCCATTCACAGCTACTAAGGAATCAGGAATTGTTACGCTGACACGATAATCAAAACTTGCCTTAGAAAATTGCTTGTTAATCTTATGTGACGGATAGCCAAGCTCAGGATACGCCATGCAATCAGGCCGTAGGATGGTGAAGTTTGGATCAATCTTATCTCTCACATAATTCCAACCAACCTCCGTATATCCATATAATGTTCCATCATACTTCAACTCTAGTGTGATAGATTGGTTGGGACGTAAGGGTTTATTCAATTCAACAGTAATGAAATTCGATTGCAACCTTGCATGATCTTCAAAGCTTTTGATGTTTTGTGTAAATGACAAAGAGGTCCCCTCAGATTTAATCTCCCTTACAGTTAACAGTCTATACAATACAAACGGCACTTTTTTCACACTTCTATTCGAGTTATTTACTATTTCAACTTTACAGATCGCTTCCATTAGTTTATTGTCGAAATCCAATTTGACATTCCAGTCATATCGATTGATTGCTAACAATGTGTTGTAATCATCCTTCTGTTGAGCTATGGCTGCCATTGTTACAATTGAAAAAGCTACTGACGCAATTAGAAGGTTTACTCTGAAATTCATACCTGTTTAAAATTATAGACCATGTTAGTCACTCTCAGTTTTAGATTTAGGCTTAATATTGTCAGCCAGAAGAAACACCACTCCTATTGCAACCCACAACGCAGCTTTTATCCAATTTCCTTCCTGGAACGCTTCCAGCAATGCCATTCCAAAAAACAAGACAAAGACTGTAGCATTTGTGCCAACTTTCATCAGCTTGTTATTATGCAAAAACAACTAATTATGTTGCCGTAACACTCTTATCACGTGTACCCTTTATCAGCAGCCAAAGCATGAACACCAATTCACCAAACATGGCAGGCATACCAACCGTAAATACAATGTCTCTGTATTCAGGAAGCACAATACCGACAAAACTTAACAGGACATAAACAACTCCATTTAAGATTAGCCAGATGCCAAAAAAACGAGGAATGAAAACAGACTGATAAACCAGTATCGCTAATGGAAAGAGCCACAGACCATAAAATAATACCAATGCTAAAACACTATACTCATTAATTTTAAGAAACGCCATGGCAATGTCTTGACGTTGCACCAATTCAAACGACTTCAGCATTTCTCCTTTTAGCGTAATAACAGCTGCGATACTAAGTCCAGCATTCACAAATGCCACAGGTACCTGCACCACTACAGAGGCCACTAAAAGCTTCGCGTACCGTTCATTGACTGACCTAAACAGCTGATAAAAGACCCACACCAACAATACCCAGATAGTATTCGTTACCAGCCCTGAAAAAATGCCCGTTCTAAACAAGGTTTCATACTTCAGAATATTTTGAGCAGAAGCTACTGGATCACCACTTACAAATATTTTGGGTGATACATAGAACATGTCGTAAAAGCCTGAAACGATCCAAAGTAGAAATAACAGACCGGCAAGTCTTGCTGTTTTTTTGAGCTCTTGTTTAGTATTCATAATGCTCAAGGTTTATGGATTAGTCTGACCCACAGCGGAACTATACTTATTCCACTCCTCCTCATTAACACCTTTAATTAATAAGCTTAGTGATAATGATATTTCGCCAATAAATACGGGGAGAACGATGACCATAAAGACCATTCCGGAAAACTGAGGAGCCAGGATTAAGATGACGCTATTGATGAGATAGCCCGCTCCGCTAATGATATATAATATACCAACGAACCTGGGAAGGTAGACTGACTTATAAATTAAGTAACCCGTTAACAAAAAATAAGGAGCAAACATGAGCAGGGCAATACCAAAACCAAACACGTGACTTTTTGTACTCAGGCTTATCATGGCACTGAGCTGTTCAGGAGTAAATGCCTGTAAGTAAGATGATGCACCAATCGGAAATAATGCTTCAACGAGTTGAACAATGTACACTGTCTGAATAGTGACACCCACCAGGTTAAAGAAAGCAGCCAACATCGCAAGGTCTTTGTTAACCAGTTGGGTGAGTCGATACATGATTAGGACAAGTCCAATGCTAATAATTGACGACAAGAATTCAGCAATAATACCCAGCCTCCATAGGAATTCATTTTGTTTGAGACTTGCCATGGTAGCCATTGAATCTCCGGGAACCAGGATACTGTCTCGTACAATCATTTCGTAAAATATTCCCAACACAATAATCAGGAGATAAAATATTCCGCCAATTCTGGCATAGGTTTGTGGTGACGTTTCGTTGTTTTGGGTTATTGAAGTCATAGTCTTTCCTCTTAACATTTATTCAGTTTTTAAACCCTCCACCGGATTTGCTTTAAATACTTTTATTATTTGTGTTGCCACCGTTGCAATAACAACTGCTATCAAAAGTGAAGCCGCCATCATGACTACCCAAATGGTAACAGGCATGTGATAATCATAGGCGAAGTCAAGTACTGACTTTATGAAAATGAAACTAAGTGGTACACTAACGAATAATGATCCTATAATCAACACATAGTATTGTTTGAAGATGTTGTTGGTGATGTTTTTATAGTTAGCTCCAAGAATTTTTCGTATGCTAAATTCCTTAACTCTGCCAGAGATGTTAATCGCCACTAATCCATACAATCCAAGCATAGCTAGAATAACTGCTACCGAGGCAAACACCCTCCACACATGCCCGTGTATGCCCATTTGTTCGTAATAATTTCCCCATACATTTTCCTGATAACCGCCATTAAATGGAATTTCGGGGTAGAGTGTTGCCCAAGCCTTTTTTAAATCTTCGAATGCGGATTGTTCCTGTTCGCGGCTTACTTTTAATGCGAGAAATCTGAAATCATTTTTATCGGCCACGGTAAAAAATGTAGGTCTGAGCAAAGAGAAAAAACTATAGCTATGAAAATCTTTTGCCACGCCAACCACCTCATAGGTAATACTGTCAATTTTGAATTGCTGTCCGATCGGATTAACCCAACTCAGGTTTTTAGCCATCGTTTCATTTACTATTACCGCATTTCTATCGCTGCCTTCGAAGTCTTTGAATGCCCTCCCGCTCACTAACTCAATTCCCATGGTATTGAAATAGGTTGGGCCTACCGACAAACGGTCTGCCTCAAATTCTTTATCAGGGAAATGTAAAATTGTAGTTTGATGATTTTTGCCAATGTGCTGAGCCGAACCTGAAATGGAAAGGACTTTCGGATTACGTTGCATGACATCATTTAATTGCTGAAAGACCGATTCACTTTCAACCGCTGTGTAAATCACATCCCGGTTGCTGTAACCCCAACTTCTGTTGGCGAGGTAATCGCCATTCATGGTAAACACGATGGCACTGGTGATGAACATGCAGGCCAGCACCAATTGAAAGCCCAGGAAAATTTTTGTGATTGGATTCTTCTGCCCAAACTTCACCGAGCCTTTTAGAATGGTAACGGTTTGAAAGCGCGAAATATAAATGGCCGGATAAATGCCTGAGGCAATGGCTGTGATAAGCATGATAATAGGTAGATACACCCACAAGCGTGGGTCGTTAAGACTGAACTCCATGCTGAAGTGCCACAATCCTTCGAACCACGGAATCACCACCAGCCAACCGAGAAGAATGCCAAATATCATGGCGAAGAAAGTGACCACAATGTTTTCTGACAAAAACTGAACAATGACCAATTTCCGTGTAGCCCCAATGGTTTTTCGCACACCTAATTCTTTCAGGCGTTTCACGGAAGTTGAAATGGCAATGTTGATATAATTGAAACAGGCCAGCAACATCATGAGGATGCAAACACCCGTCAGAAATTTAATGGATGTGATGTTGCTGTGTGTGCCTTCGCGAAAAACGTCTTCGCGTATTTCATCTGTCTTGATATGTGCAGTTGCCAGCGGTTCAAACTGGAAAGCAGCGATGGCCCATTCTTTTTCCACAGATTCGTTTTGTGTGCGCTTATATTTGTCCATGCCGGCTTCAATAATTTTTATATCGGATGGCTGTGCTACCTGAATAAACGTTGCCTGGTGAAAGGCCGACCAATCGTGCAAATCGAAACCGGGTTGAGCCGTTCGGAGATTTTCGAAATTGATAAGGAAATGGAAATCAAAACTTCGAGAAGATGGAAATTTATTGGCAACACCTGTTATTTTAAACTCTTTGCCATTCTCTGCGCTGAATTTCACAAGGAGGCTTTGGCCAATGGGGTTTTCATCACCAAAATACTTTTCCGCCATCGGCTCACTGATCACTATACTATTCACATCGGAAAGTGAAGCAGATACGCCCCACTTCAGTGGGAACGTAAACATATCGAGGAAAGCAGGATCGACAAACCGGATGCGTTCATTGAAAATGTTATCTCCGTGTTTCACAATAACATTCCGGTCTTCCACTCTACAAATGTTTGTCACTTGCGGAAAATCCTGTTTCAATAGTTCGCCCAATGGCCTGGGTGACAGGCCATATTGCCGCAATGCACCTTCGCGTGAAGCGGTAAATGTAGAGAGGAACACCACATCCTTATTTTCATGGAATTGGTCGCGTTTGTATGTATACACTACAAACGCATAAAAGAATATACAAAAGCCGATAGCGGCCGCTAATCCGAAAATATTAATGAATGAATTGACAGGGCTTTTTAACAAACCACGAACGGAGACTTTAAAATAATTTTTTAACATGCTGTATTGAAGTAGTTGATTCACAAACTCAAAATTTCTAATCAGGTTGGGGCGAAGGAGTTTGATAATTTCCCAAGCGTAGATTCGTTTCGCTTTGCGAACCGAGAACCGTTCCACATTCTCATAGAATATCTCTTCCATGTCACCCTCAATTTCTTCCAGGTATTCTTCTTTCAGGAAGAACCGGAGAAACTTTAACGGCCACTTTGGTGGGTGTAATGCTTGTGGTTTCATTAGATGGCCTTAAGTTCAAACGCCAGTTTGGGTATGGCGCTCCAGAGTTGGGTGCGTATATCTTTCATCTCTTCGAGCACTTTGCGGCCATGTGAGGTTGTGGCATAAATGCGTTTACGTTTACCACCACGCTTGGCGGTGGCTTCCCCAAATTGCGAGGTAAGAAACCCCTTGTCCTCCATCCTCTTGAGAGCGGACTGAATAGAGCCCACACTGAGTTTTTCTTTCAGGCGTGATTCCAGTTCGCGTTTGATTTCAACACCATACGCATCTTGTTGGAGTGCCGCCACCGTGAGGAGCACCAATTCTTCAAATTCACCGAGTTTGGTTTTCTTCATACTATATTATTCGTAATTGCAGTAAATATAGTTACACTATTTTAATCGTAATTGCAGTTTTTATTAAAAAAATTTAAAAAGATGCCCTTTTAGTCATTTCTAAGCCACTTGGTTGGGTTAGAAGTGGCAACTTTTATAGTTTGGGACCAAACAATCACTAAGCCTAAACCAGCGATCAAAACAATTGCCATTGCAAGAAGCGTAGGCGTGATTTCAATCTTGTAGGCAAAGCCTTCCAGAAATGCCGTTCCTGCAAAATAACTCACAGGAACACCAATGAGAATCGCAATTCCGATCAATATCATGAACGATTTACTGAGCAACAGTACTACATCCATTACCGATGCACCCATCACCTTGCGAATGCCCACTTCCTTCACACGCACCTGGGCAGCGTACATGGCCATACCCAACATGCCCAGACAAGAAAGTGAAATGATTAAAAATGTGATGTATCCCAAAATCACCAACACATCGCTCATACCGGATTGGCGGTAGGCATCATCAATTTCATCTTCCATCATTGCATATTCCATAGGATGAACAGCATCAAATTTTTTCCAAATCGTCTGCATAGATTGAATGATGGATTCCTTCTGCGAGGACTCAATATGCGCGCTCAGGTAGTTAATAGCATTGGTATTATACCGTAATGCCATTGGCCCTATTTTGTTATTCATCGGCCTAAAGTGAAAATCTTTCACTACACCAATTACTCGTAATAAAAGTGTATCACCGGCATAAATAGTCTCACCCAGTGCATCAACCGGCTGCTCAAATCCAAGTTGTGCTAATGCTGTCTCGTTAAGAATAACTTCTCGCTCCCGACCAGTTTGTTCCTCTTCAAGAAAATTATGACCTGCTAAAAAATTGAGAGCCAAGTTATCGATGTAATGATTATCAACCATAAAATGACGAACGACAATTGTCTTATCGTCCTTGCTCCGCTTATAATCATCGGAGCCATCAGCAAAGGTTCCCAATTTATGAGACACACCTCCCACCCGAACCACTCCCGGAATATTTCTGATTTCATTCGCAATCTTTTCGAAGGGTACTCCTTTTAAACTAAGGTTGAGATTGTTCTTTTGTTGAATGCCATAATCTGAAGAGACCATATAGTCTATTTGCTGATACACTACTGATACAACAATCACAAAAATGACTGTCAATGTAAACTGCACCACCATCAGCACCTTTCGAAAGGTAAGTCTGGAGTAGACCTTCAAATTCTGTACATCCTTTAATACTTTCGATGGCTTGAATGCAGATAGGTAGATAGCCGGCAAAACACCTGCCAAAATGCCAACAATTACTGCTAAAAATGTGAATGCTACATACAACGAAATGTTTTCACTTAAGGAAATAAAGAAGTCCTCCTGTAACGACAAATCAAGGAATGCGCCCTTTAAAAATTGCAATAGAATATATGAAAAGACCAACGCTATCAATGAAAATACAACAGCCTCTCCGATAAATTGAAAAAACACTTGATATCGGTTAGCTCCAACCACTTTGCGCACTCCTATTTCACGAGCGCGTGACAATGATTTAGCGATGGTTAGGTTGGTGAAATTAAAAATGGACATCAGCAGCACAACAATTCCTAACACACTAAGAAAGAGAAGGAAGAAAGCGGGCAACCCGCGACCCATTTGGCCTGACAGCTCGGGGCCTGGTGTTATTTTATCTAATGGTTGTACATAAAACGAATACGAAATTTGCTTTCCATCCGATTGCAGCCCCACACAATACTTTTTGTTGATTTCTGAAAGTGCCTTTTCAACTTCCGAAAGTTCACTTCCATCTTTCAATTTTATGTAAACATAATTATTATAATAGGCACTCCAGTTATCAATAGTACTACTCACTACTTTACTTTTTTCCAAGCTCTGAAGAGCTTCTGTTGAGCATAAGACTTCAAACTCAAAATGGGTTTTGCCAGGCAATTCTTGTAATACCCCGGTTACGGTGAAGATTCCAAGCTTTCCAATGGTAAGAGTTTGCCCTATAGGATCAATTGGACCAAATACTTTTTCAGCACTTTGTTGGGTGAGTATCAAACTATTTGGCCCTTGTAAAGCTGTTGTTGAACTCCCTTGCTCAAGTGGAAAATTGAACACTTCCAGAAAAGAAGGATCAACAAACAATCCTCGCACAGGTACCGTGATATTTTTATAAGTCACATCACCATACAATTCACTATTAATACGTACCGTGTTTTCCGTAAGTGAATAATCATTTTTCAAAACCTCGCCCAGTGGGAGTGGTGTCGAAGCAAAATCAATATTACCCCAATCAGGGTGGAGAAGTTGAGTATTGATTCTGTAAACCCTGTCAGAGTCTTTATGAAAACTATCAAAAGAAAGTTGATCCTGTATGATCATGATGATGAGCATACCTAATGACATACTTACCGAAAGACCAATAAGATTGATAAGAGAGAAACTTTTGTTACGGAAAAAATTTCGTAGCGAAGTGATGATTATGTTTTTAAGCATATTGAAAAATTATGTGTTCAATGAAATACAATTCCTCCTATCAATAGCACCAGTATATAATATTCCTAATTGCAGTTAAAATTGTGCCAGTTCAGAAAAAACTCTTTTCCCTATTCAATTCAAAGGATTATTCATAGCTACATGTTCAGCAATGATAATGAGTTGTCCATAAGCGAACACACGAAAACTCAAAGACCTTATCCTCGGTCGATATAGTTGATCATCGTAACCAACATACTTCGCACTGATTCCTTTGTACCTGTTTCCACGCTGTAGAATTTGGACCGGAAACTGCCATACGATATAGTTTCAGATCGTTTCGTGATTACAAATCGTACCAGAAAATGAAGCACCTGACTCAGGTTATTGTTGAGGATGATTTTTGTCTCCATAAAAATGCGTAACAAATAGGCCAGTTGTGAGACCGATGCTTCGAACTTGAGCTTAAAGCCAGGAAGGAAGGAATCGGGTGACCGGTCTGGAGCGCTGTTGCTTAACTGCTGCAATCGCTCCTGGTAATCAATTTCCTCTGTGATGTAAATATTCAATTGATCCTTAAGCGCACTTCCATTTTGGTTGTACCGTATCCCGGGCTTCACCTGCGACTGATTGATTTTCTTCAACACAAAAGAGAGCTTTTCAATTTTTTCCGCCCGCGTTTCCGATTGATCCAAAAGGGAGGAAATGTAATGTGCATGGTAGGTGAGCACTTTCACTGAATTATAGTTCAGGTAATACATGATCTGGCGCAATTCATCATCCCAATCCTGCACCCCGGATTCCCTTTCCGCCAGTCGCGACAACTCCTTCTGAACCTCTTTTGCATACATTACCTTCCGGTATGTAATCCCCTGATCCGGTTTACTCTCTACAATCTTCTTGAGAATGTGCAGTAACAAATCAACCAAACGCTGATCGGTTGCTTTCTGCGCCAAGGCCTTTTGCAGTTTTTTGATATTGGCTCGTGCGTCCTTGCGTGCAATGTCAATGTATCCCTCAGGCGCTTTGGCATCCTGATCAAAATATTTAGTGAAATGACGTTCAATAAACAAAAGGAGTTCTTCCAGACCCGGGTAGAATAGCGCATAGAATTGCTTGCGCTTTTGGTCTTCCGGATTGTCGCTGTTGATGAACAAGGCCGCTTTGTCCATCAGCCGGATCAGGGCTTGTTGATGGTATTGAATGTAGCGCTCCAGGTGACGTTCGTCTTCGAACGTGAATACCTCGTGAATAAACGTCTGCTTAATTCTTTCGACTTCCTGCCTTACCGCATCTTTGAGCGCATTACTTTGCTTCTCATCACGGATCGTTTGATCGCCTGACGAAATGAGTTTTTCCAACTCTTGCAATTCATATCTGACTCCCGGATGCATGGCCAGCGTAACCGGAATGAACCGGTATGTTTATTCATATTACGTACTGCGTAAAAAAAACTCTTGCTCCTATAAATCCAGGCACGCACTTCCTCGTAAATTATACTTGCGCTTACCTGACATGATGAACTCCACATTCAGGGCTTGCTCAATCGCTTTTAGTGTCAATTGTTCGTCATCCACCTTATAGAACGTTGCAGTAAGCCGGCACCTTTGTATCCCTGGATTACTCACGTCAATTTGTATGCTGTAATTTTTTTCAAGTTCCTTTATTATTTCGTTTAGTCCTGTTCGATTAAACTGCACACTATCCAAATCCGAAAACCACGTCCACTTGGTGACCAGTACTAGTATAAGTATGGCAACGGCCAAGGCTATCGTATATAATGCATGCTTCAGCCTTGCCTTCGCTTTTAATCGCTGCATTACCTGTTGCTTGATTTTTTCGAAACCACGATCATCCACCTGACCGTGATCGGGAGTCGTTTCAGAAAATTCCCAAAGAAGTTTGATGTCTTCAAACTCTTCGCGATTGGCTTCACTTTTGGCGATCCAATCGTCTAACTCCTTTTTCTCCGTGGGGTCAGCCTCACCGGCAAGCACCCTGTAAATGAGCGATACTCTGTCCATAGTTGTGGTCTTCTATTTATTTACTCCGAAAACGGATTCGATTTCCTACGTGAGAGGACAACTAATTTTTTAGGATTTAGCCTGCAGGCGGCTGCGGAGCCGTTTCTTGGCGCTGGTAAGGCTTTTCTCCACCGCCTTTACACCCACACCCAGGCGCAGGGCGATTTCTTCGTTGTGTAATTCTTCCTCTATTTTCATCATCAGGCACTCGCGTTCCCTTTTCGGGAATCGTGCAATGATTTGAAGTATTTCTTCCGTAATCTCAACCTGAATAATCCTGGCTTCAATAGACTGCTCGGCTAAGCCAAAAGTGTGGCCATTCATCAGTCGTATTTTTCGCTGACCGAGTGCAACGTTCTCATTGTAGTAGTTTACCGACTTGTTTCGGACGATCCTGACCAGGTAATGCTGAATAGACCGTTCGTGATGATTCCCCAGTTCGCGAGCGTTCTTCCATACATGAGCGAATGCTTCTTGCACAATGTCCTTGGATGCATCGTGGTCGTGCGTCAGTCTGTAGGCTATCTTCAAGAGGCTTTTGCAATACTGATCGTACAGAATCTTTATAGCCTTCCCAGGACAGGAAAGCAGTAACTTTCGAATCTCATGGTTATGAACATGGTCAGGCATCTCACTATACGATTTCTATCTAACGGGTGAAAAGCTATTAACTGAAGCACCCGTTGGCGTTTAAATCCACACGTAAAACCGAAAAAATACGAGCTTGCTACCAAAAACTCCTTAAAAAATACCTTGCGTTAATTTAAGGGTTCGGAGAAAAAAAATAAACCCCTTGGTTTTGGGCAACCGAGTAAAAAAAGGGGATTTACCCCCTTACCCTTGATGATTAACGGCCTCGACTCCCTTGGGGGAGTAGCCCAGTTCACGCAATTCCTCTTTAGCTTGGCTATCCCATTTGTTACAGCCTGACTCAACCTGCAACATATATTTCACGTGTGCCTGATCTTCATCGTCATAGTAAAATCGTATGTCAAGGTATGTTCCGAAATCATGCGGACAACGTACCACTTTGAAAAATGATCCTTCCGGATTATTTCCAAAAGTTCGTTTCAGTTGATCCATGTACACACGTGCCTCCATACGCGCGCGTTGCATGTAGTCATCGCTCCCCACTTGCGCGCAAGGTTCATCACAAGGTGTAGTTTGCGAAAGGAAGATGTAGTCTAACATAGTTGTAGTATTTAAGTTGAACATCATTTTTATGATCAACTCACCGGATTTTTCCGGAACTGCTTATGCGAGGGACGATGCGCAAGCCAAGAGGAATCGGAATAAATGGAACGCGGGGAGAATGGTGGGTTTATGCCGAAGTCTCTTGGCGGAGTTCCGGAATAAATCCGAACGTGGATAAAAATGATGAGGTAGTGGCTTAGCTGCAGGCATTGTTTGCATCGGCACTATATGATTTTTGATCGTAGGTCACATATATAAAGAGTTTATATGCTTTACCTAAACACCCTATGCCTGCAACAATCGTTACACCGGAGGACCTTCAAAACCTGAAAAAAGAACTCATTGAGGAGATAGAAAAGCTGCTTGCAAAACGGGCCAGTATGCCAATCAAGAAATGGCTCAAGTCTCATGAGGTAAGAAAGATGTTAAGTATTTCCCCAGGTACGCTCCAAAATTTACGCATCAATGGAATGCTGCCCTTTACTAAAATCGGAGGCGTCATCTTCTATGAATACGAAGACGTAAAAAAGATGCTGGAAGACCATAAGCACGTATCTTACTCTAATTCATTCCACCGCTAGACTACCTGCCTACCTTGCCACGCGCAATGGATCTACTCTAATTAATATTGCAAGGTATCGCCTCACCCGCGACAAGGTGTTGTAGGCGGAATTAACCTGATCGTACTCCCACGTAGCGGGTGGTAACTGGGATAATATTGAATATACCCTAAGTCTTTAAGGTCATTGATGACCCGGTGGTAGGTGGAACTTGATTTGATTTTAGCCAAAGCCATTACCTTTCTACGCGAAATAAAAAGGCATTCTTCTGATTGTCCTGAAAGCCATAGGTAGCATAATGCCAGATAGACACTGACGTGCGAAGTACCAAGGTTGGTATCAAACGCTACCCGGTTAAGGAATGTTTTGAGTTTATCAAGTGAATCCATACCCGTGATAATACCAAATCGTTTTGATGTCCGATAGTGTCTCATATCGAATGCACGTGAATGTAATTTTTTGTTACTGAGGTACACACTCCTTTCAGTTCATTTCGATCAACTGCAGTCAATTGAAAACCTGATGCTGATAGATTGAGAGTTCTATTGCGCTACCTTTCACCGGATGATAAGAGGGTTGATATTTCAAGTATCCGAAAAATTGTAGTTCGCGGATTACCTTGTGGTAGGTAGCCTTCGACCTAATGCGCGATGCGCTCATTAGCCGCCTTCGTGAAATATGGTAGGGACGCTGAAAGTTGCTGGTGATCCAGGCATGGCACAATGCCATGAACAATGAGATGTGCACTGGTTTCAAGCGATTATCCGAAGCCGCTCTGTTAAAATAGTCGGTAAGTTGCTGCAACCTATCCATCTATCGTGGAGCCATGTTCTTTTCCAGCAGGTTTACAATCTCATCGTACTTGTAGAAGACAATGCTCCCCACTTTGGAATATGAAAGGGTGCCGTTTACCCGGAGGTTCTGCAAGGTTCCGGCTGAAACACCCAACATTTTACGCACTTCCGCGGAGCGGAGCCATTCTCTGACGGGCTGTCCTTTTTGTTCGGATATAAGTATTCTGAGTTCCGCTAACAGTTCGGTCTTGAATTTTTCCAGATCTCCAACAGTGAGTAACTGGTCCCTGTGGATAGCATTTCTTTCTTCCATTGGATTTGATATTGCATAGCGAAGATGTTAGAGGTTGACGGAAGAAATTCACAAGTTGGTACCAACTTGGTATTAAAAAAGTGAGCACCCAGGTTCACTTTACACAGCATCAAAAAATATGAACACCTGTTTCGTGGTATTCGATGACAAACGATTTGAATTGTTGTTAAGGTTCAAAGTTCTTCTAGGGAAAAATTGCCCAAGTCGGACAAAGATGTTATATTTGATATGAATTTGCAGTCACCCGAGATCGTTAATTCGTTGGTGAGTCATCTGGTGAGTACCCGATTTTATCACCTTTAAAATACTGAAAATCAAGCATTGTGAGTCAGGGTTCATTTCCCTCCTCCTCTGCAAAACCAATCACAAGGCCCGACTACAGTCGGGCTTTTTTGTGATCTCCAGGAGCGAATGAAACGAAGTTTCAAATGAATGCATGGAGTTTGTAAAAAAAGGGAAGCAAACTTGTGGTTGCATTTGACACCGCCCGCCAAGGGGATCACCTCATGTAATCCCTCCTCCTCTGCAAACCAAAGTCAATGGGTACTTTGGACAACGAAAGTTTTTTCATTACTCAGGCTATAACTTCATCGAATGCTTTGGTAAACGCCTTCATCTCATCCAGTGTGCCAATGCTTACCCGGCACCATTCTTTGCCCTGATAATCCCAAACGCGTATCTGGAAGCCTCGCTTTTCGGTTTCCTCCAATATGGTTTTTCCATCCTTAGGCGCAGGAAACAATACCACGTTGGCGTGTGATTTCCCATAGAACCATTTCTTGCTGTCGAGGTACTTACAGAAATAATCGCGAGCCTCGGCATTTTTTTTCCGGGTGTAGTTCATAAACTCGTTATCGCCCAGGCTGGCCTTAGCTGCTGCAATAACAGCCTGATTAATAATAGTGCCTGGCTGGTATTTGGCTATCTTCTGAAGAATTTCCGGTTTGGCAATAATGTATCCCAGCCGCAAACCGGCCAGTCCGTAAACCTTAGAAAACGTACGCGAAACAATTACGTTATGTCCCTGCCGCACCAGTTCCACCATTGAGTGCTGTTGATTCGGCTCGAGAAATTCCAGGTAAGCCTCATCGGAATACACAATTGTTTTGCGTGACATTTCTTCACAAAAACTTTTAAGTTTTGCCGGATCAAGTACAGTACCGGTTGGATTATTCGGGTTAACAACAAAAATAATTTTTGTATCCGGCTTAACGGCTGCAGCCATCGCCTCAAGGTTATGTGTAAGCGTTTCATCCAAGTCAACCTTATCCCAACGCGCATTAAACTTCACGGCAAACTCCATCAGGGCGCGGAATGTTGGAAATGCCGAAAGCACCGAGCCACCCTCAATACCCAGGCTCATACCAGCCAAGGCCAGCAGTTCACCTGACCCTGCGCCTAACAGAATGTAATCGGGCGATACGCCTTCCTTTTCGGCCAGCACTTTTTTAAACTCCTGCGACTCGGCAAACGAGTAGCGGTTATGCTCCGTAATTGATGCTGTTATCGCTTCGCGGGCCTTAGCCGAAGGACCATACGGATTTTCATTAGACCCAAGCCTGATAAGTTTGCCGGGGCGGAATACACCGTGCAGTTTTTCAGCATGGCTTACAGGCGCAGCCATCAGTTCTTCTGTAAGCGAAATACTTAATGGTATACCGGCACCTAGTGCCACGGCTGATTTAAGCCAACTCCTGCGAGATACTATTTCCATAAATAAGGGATTAACAAAAATGAAAGTAACACTTTTGCCTTACTTATCATACAGGAATTACGGGATTGGCGGGCTGCCTATAACTTTTGCTCAATCAGGCGCATTATTTCACCGAGTGCGTTCTCATCAACGGCATCGTAATCATCCAGCTTATCACTGTCAACATCCAGTATAAGCTTCACCTCATCGTTCTTAAATGCAGGTAATACAATTTCTGATTTTGAAGCCGAACTGCAGGCAATATGACCGGGAAATTCATCCACATTTGGTACAATGACGGTTCGCTTTTCCTTCCAGGCTGCTCCGCAAACACCTTTACCAAAATCAATACGGGTACAGGCGATTGGTCCCTGAAACGGCCCGAGCACCAACTGATCATCTTTTACGAGGTAAAAGCCTACCCAGAAAAAATCCATGGTTTGTTTTAATGCTGCGGCAATGTTTGAGAGGTTGGCGATGAGATCGGACTCTCCGGCAATTAATGATTCAACCTGCGGAATAAGGGTTTGATATTTTTCTTTTTTACTGGTTGATGTTGAGATGATCAGTTCTTCGGCCATGACTAAATTCTTTTCAACTCTTTCATTGTTCTTTCATTTTCAATATTGCCTGTATTTAGTGTAGAGGCAGGTTCAAACAACAACAATTCAACTTCTTCATCGGCAACTGGTTTATGCTCCACCCCTCTCGGTACAATAATAAATTCGCCTTCACCAATTTCAACGGTCTTATCCCTGAACTCCATTTTCAATTTTCCTTTTGTAATCAAAAACAATTCATCTTCGTGTTCATGGTGATGCCAGATGAACTCGCCTTTAAGCCGGGCTGCTTTCACCTGCTGGCCATTCAGTTCTCCAATAATCCGTGGATTCCAGTAATCACTGAACTGGCTGAACTTTTCGCTGATATTAACTTTTTCCATGAACCAGGTGATACGTTGAAAGTATATCGGATAGTACGGATTCAGAAGAAATTAAGTTCCCATGAACTTGTGGCGAACGAATTCCCCTGCCAAATGTATGCCCCGATGTAAATACGCGGGCTTCATCCCACAGGCCCGCATCAATAAAATACTGAAGGGTTTGCGCACCTCCTTCCACCAGCACCGATTGAATACTTCGCTTGTTCAGATCTGAAACCAGTTCATTCAAAAAATCGCGCTCATCCACCCGTGCAAGAACCAAATCAGGATGCTCTTCATGCTTCAATACGTTATAAACCAGCGTTGGCTGCGACCGATCAAATACATGAAGTTTGGGGCTGAGTTTTAAAAACCTATCGATAACAATGCGGGTTGGATTACGGCCGGTCCATTCCCGCACGTTTAATTTCGGATTATCATGAAAAGCTGTTTTTGTACCCACCAGCACGGCATCTTCTTCGCTGCGCCATTTGTGCACCAACTGGCGCGAATGGGCATTGCTTATCCACTTCGAATCGTAATTTTCTTTAGCCATAAAGCCATCGGCAGTCTGGGCCCATTTCAGAATAATATACGAACGGTTTTGTTCCATCCGGGTAAAAAACCGCTTATTCAGTTCACGACCTTCCTTTTCAAGGATGCCGGTAATCACCTCTATCCCCGCTTCACGCAGCTTCCGGATACCCCCCTCATTAACCTGCGGGTTCGGATCAACATTGCTAATGACAACTTTTCGCACCCTATACTTTATCAGCATATCCGCACATGGTGGTGTTTTGCCAAAGTGAGCGCAAGGCTCCAGGTTTACATAAACAGTGCTTTCGGGCAGCAAGGATTTATCGGTTACTGAGTTAATGGCATTTACTTCGGCATGTGCCTGACCATATTGGGCATGCCACCCTTCACCGATAATCCGGTTGTTGTGAACGATCACACAACCCACCAGCGGATTTGGGCTTACATAACCGCAGCCCATCAGCGCAAGCTCATGCGCGCGCCTCATAAACAACTCATCCTGGTGGTGATCGTGCCGGTTCATAAGTACCTTTGCAAAGATTGACAAAAGCGTGAATTCCCGAAAACTCTTTACCGAACTGGTGCTGCAAGTTAACCTGAATGAACCTGCTTCAGAAATCAGGGAGAAAGTATTGCTGTTGATGGAACAGGTACCGGGCTTAACGAAGCCAAAAATCCTTACAGGTACATCAATTAACCTTACGCCAGAACTAAACTCCTGGTTGAGGGAGTCGGTTAGCCGTATAAATAACCACGAGCCTATCCAGTACATCGTGGGAGAAACTGAATTCTATAGAAGAAAATTTAAGGTAAATTCATCCGTACTTATCCCGCGACCTGAAACCGAAGAACTGGTCCAACAAGCTATTTCATTAATCGAATCAAAAAGTAATCCTGCCCTACTTGACATCGGTACCGGCAGCGGATGTATTGCCATCACACTAAACCTGGAGTTGCCAACGGCTATTGTATACGCTACCGATGTAAGTACCCGCGCTTTGGAGGTAGCGCATGAAAATGCCAATCGCCTGGATGCCCGTGTTACTTTCCTTCACCACAATATCTTGATCTCTGAAATCCCTTTTAAAAGCCTGGATTTGATTATCAGCAACCCTCCGTATGTTGATGAAAGCGAAAAAGAAACTCTGGATACGAACGTTGTAAAGTACGAACCACATGAAGCCTTGTTTGCCCCGGGCAACCCGCTGATTTTTTATCAGGCCATTGCATCGAAAGGCGGGCGGGCATTAAAGCCGGGCGGATTACTGATGGTTGAAATTAACGAACGCTTTGGCACCGAAACAGCAGCCATTTTTTCTCAAGAAGGGTACTCCACCGTGCGCATCATAAAAGATATTTCCGGAAAAGACCGCTTTGTAACGGCTATTAAACCCGGAGCTTGAGTCTTTTCAAATATGCTATCGTATCAAAAAAATAAATTAGGCTCATCCTTTACACGCGAAGGCTGAGCCTAAATGCTGTCTGATTACTCCGTTACTTCACCCTTTACGGTGAGAATCACCTTTCCTTCAGCAGTATTGGCGTGCACAGTTACGGTCTTTGAAAACACACCAGGCTTCGCAGCTCTGTAGGTGGCTTTTACATATCCTTTACCGCCCGAAGGTATAGGATCCTTTGAGTAGTCTGTAATCGTACAGCCACAAGAAGGCACCACAGAGGTGATCAACAATACATCATCACCCGTATTACTGAAGGTGAAGTTATAGGAGACCTCTACACCTGCCTTTATCTTTCCAAAGTCATGTGTGGTTTCAGTCCAACTGAATACTGATCCATGTTTTGATGAACCAGCAGCCTCTACGCTAGCTAGCTGTTGCGCTACCGAAACAACAGCTACTACTAATGCAAATAACAAGGTGATTGATTTTTCCATAGTGGATAATTGGTTAAAGTTAAACATGATTTTTCCGTTATTCGGTAAATCAAAATTCGGAAGATCAGTTAAAGCAGAGTGTTAAAGGATTGCCAACAATTGTTAATGAGTTGTTAATAATGATAAGACAGGCCGGAATTAGTGTATTTTCGTATTATGAAGAACTCCACAATCCGCATTATTGTGATACTTGCCATCCTTAGTATAATGGGGATCACCATTACCCAGATTTACTGGGTAAAAAGAGCTTTTGATCTGAAAGAGGCAGAATTTGACCGCAATGTTAATACCGCCTTGTTTAATGTGGCCCAGCAAATCTTTTCCATTAATAATGCACCCTCACCAGGCCATAACCCGGTAAAACAACTTTCCACCAATTATTATATCGTATTGGTTAATAGCGACATCGATGCAAACTTTTTAGAATTCCTGCTTCGCTCGGAGTTTGAAAAAAGAAATATACTGGTTGACTTCGAATACGGAATTTACGATTGCGACAATGAAAAGATGGTGTATGGTAACTATGTGAGACTAGGTGAAACAAAAGGCAGACAGGATCGTAATACTTCACTGCCCAAATGGACCGACACTGGTTACTACTTTGGGGTACAGTTCCCCTCCAGGGAGGCCCAGATAATGAACCAGATGGGGATTTGGTTATTCTCATCCGCGGTACTGCTGGTGGTTATTATATTTTTTGGCTACAGTTTGTTCGTTATTTTGAAGCAGAAGAGGTTGAGCGAAGTGCAGAAAAACTTCATCAACAACATGACACACGAGTTTAAGACACCAATTTCAACCATTGCGGTATCAACAGAGGTACTCAAAAGCCCGGATATCATCCATCAGCCCGAAAGACTATTTAAGTATGCAGGCATTATTGAAAACGAAAACAAGCGACTCAGGCAACATGTGGAGCGGGTTCTTCAGATTGCACAACTGGACAGAGAGGAAGCGGGTTTGAAAAAAGAAACCTTCGATCTTCATGAACTGATTGAGGAAATTGCAGACAACATTCAGGTTCAACTGAGGGAAAGTAAGGGTGAAATTGCTTTGCATCTCAATGCTTCTCCTTCTAAAATTAAGGCCGACAGGCATCACCTTGCCAACGTTATCTACAATCTTCTTGACAATGCCATCAAGTACTGCCAGAAACAACCTAGTATTTCGATTACGACCGGTTTACAGGCAAATGAGCTCTTGTTGACGGTAGCGGACAACGGAATTGGCGTTAGTGAAGAAAACAAGAAGCGCATTTTCCAAAGGTTCTTCCGGGTACCAACCGGAAACATCCATGACGTGAAGGGTTTCGGCTTAGGACTTCACTATGTGAAGCAAATTGTAGAAGTTCATCGTGGTAAAATTGTGGTCGAAAGCGAGCTAAACAAAGGTTGCCTATTTACCATAACTTTGCCAGCTGTATGACCAGGCTTTCTATTCTGGTAGTTGAAGATGACCCGGGACTGGGGTTTGTAATTCAAGACAACCTTAAGCAAAGAGGTTATGATGTATGCCTGGGTCGCGATGGTGAAGAAGGATTAGAATATTTCCGCGGCCGAGAGTTTCAGCTATGTATTGTTGATATAATGATGCCAAAGAAAGATGGATTTACGCTTGCCCGGGAAATCCGGGTACTTAACCACGAGGTACCTATCTTGTTTCTAACCGCGAAATCCATGCACGAGGACAAACTTGAGGGGTTCCGGACCGGGGCAGACGACTACATTACAAAACCTTTCAGTTTGGAAGAGCTCTTCTTTCGCATTGAAGTGTTCATGAGGCGTAGAAAGCCTGTTTTACCATCAGAAAAGGTGATTCAACTAGGAGGCTACCAGTTTGATCCTACTAATTTCAAACTGGTAGGGTTAGGAAGCACCCTAACGTTAACATCACGTGAGGCTGCCATATTGCGATTGCTCTTTCAACATCGCGACCGGGTACTTAAGCGCGATGAAATCCTGAAGGAAATCTGGGGCGATGATGACTACTTCATGGGCAGGAGTATGGACGTGTTCATATCCCGACTTCGTAAGCACCTTAAAGACGACCCCTCCGTGCAAATCATTAATTACCACGGTATAGGTTTCAAACTGCAATTGGCGACCTAGCACTTTTTTTTGCAATACAGCACCATTCAGTCAGGAAAGGACATCAAATTGGCTGTTCTCTCTACAAACTGTTGGATCAGCGAAAACGGAACCGCATGAAAATCGGCAACTACCAGAGTCGGCTCCTGATTGGTACGAACGACACGGTGGCATGACATGGCTTTTAACCGTCTTTCCGGTGGATAAAATAACTAAATTTGCATGCATTCTGAATTAATTCTATGCTTAACGCCTCGGCCTGTTACGCCATATTTCAACAAAGCATTGACGACTATCATAGGAATGATAATGTTGATGCCCCGATTGGTAATCCGTATAAAGACGACTCGTTTGAGTACCTGCTTTACCTGAAAAACTGGATTGATACCGTGCAATGGCATCTGGAAGACATTATTCGGCTGCCGGATATAGACCCAAAAGTAGCTCTGCAAATTAAAAGGCGAATAGATAAGTCGAACCAGGACAGGACCGATACGGTTGAACGCCTGGATGACTACTTCATGGAAGCGTTTAAGCATGTTTCTTACAAACCAACCGCCAGGATTAACTCTGAAACACCGGCCTGGCTGTTGGATCGCATGAGCATCCTGCTGTTAAAGATTTACCATATGAAGGAGCAGACCGAACGCTCCGATGCCACAGCCGACCATATTGCCCGGTGCCAAGATAAGTTGAAGGTTTTGCTGGAACAGAAAATGGATATGCACCTGGCATTTGACCAACTGATAGAGGACATCCGCAATGGCGACAGAAAAATGAAAGTATACCGCCAGATGAAAATGTACAACGATGCATCACTTAACCCGGTGCTGTACAGCAAAAAATGACCAAAATCCTGATACTCCGTTTTTCGGCCATGGGCGATGTGCTGTTGCTCGTGCCGGTGCTTCGCTCACTGGTGGCCGCACATGCTGACGTGGAGGTTGTTGTTGCCACGCGACCACGTTTTGCCGCATTCTTTACAGGCATTGAGCGGGTAAAGGTTTTCGAAGCGGATGTGGACACGCGCTTCACCGGATTCTTTGGCGTGCGCAAACTTTTCTTCGCCCTGCTGGTAAAAGAAGACTTTGACCTGGTTGTGGATATGCACGACCATCTTCGTACCCTAATCCTGCGCAACTTGTTTGTGCTGTTTGGTAAAAAGGTAATCGTGTTTAATAAAGGCCGTAAAGAAAAAAAGGCCTTTACCCGCAGAGAAAATAAGGTAACTACACCGCTGCCCCATACCATTCAGCGGTATAAGCAGGCATTTGAAAAAGCAGGCTATTCGTTTCCAATTCTGCCGGGGCCCTATTTGGTTGCCAACGATACAGCCAAAAACCACCTTCAAAAGTGGCTTGATAAAAACGCTCCCCTGAAAAAAACAGCGTGGCTCGGCCTTGCCCCCTTTGCCTTGCATAAATCAAAAATATGGCCCTTAGCCAACTACCCTGCGCTTATCCAGGAACTCATCCGGAAAATTAATCCGACCATCTTTTTATTCGGTGGCGGTGATCAGGAAATAAAGTACTTCCACGATTTGCAGGAACTCTTTCCAAAGAATTGCCTAATCGTTGCTGGTCAACTCAAAATGCAGCAGGAGATTGCTTTGCTTCAGCAACTGGATCTGATGGTCTGCACCGATTCATCCAACATGCACTTAGCCGCGTTGGCTGGCACACCGGTACTTTCCATCTGGGGAGGAACACATCCGGATGTCGGGTTCGGGCCGTTTGGCAAAGGGGACGAAAGCATTGTGCAGCTTGACCAAAAGGAACTACCCTGCCGGCCCTGCTCAGTTTACGGAAAAGAAAAATGCCACCGTGGTGATTTTGCCTGCTTAACAGGAATTACGGTTGAAGCCGTGGCTAACCGGGTTGTGGAACGGCTCACTACACCGGCATGAAATACCCAAGTGAAATAACCAGTGTAGCTGTATGGATAAACTGATCCAGTCCGATGATGAGAAAAAATATTCTGCGGTTGTCTTTATACGCTGTGGTCAGTCGGCTGGTGAAGAAATCGGTAAAGCCATGCAATAAACCATTGATACCCGCATAATACAGCGCATCCTGCCAACCCAGCAGGCCAAAACAAAAGGCAGCAAGAACTACCGTATAAGTTATTACATGGAGCACGAGCCATTTTATGCTGCTGCTTTTACGCAACGCCATAGTTTCCGTCTGAAAGAGGAAGTCAGCCAC
The DNA here is from genome assembly GCA_023151255.1 of Cyclobacteriaceae bacterium. Lineage (GTDB taxonomy): Bacteria > Bacteroidota > Bacteroidia > Cytophagales > Cyclobacteriaceae > UBA2336. The sequence continues at coordinate 126,848 of JAKLJG010000004.1, forward strand.
CCAGTGCCCAAACAACAGCGTAACTACGGGATTCATTGATCAAAACTTTACATACTTCTCAATCAATTGCTTATCCATCCCGGTAGCTCTTGCCCTTTTAGCCTGCCAGCGCAAAATGAACTCAAAAATGCTGCGCCAGCCGGGCAGGTTGCTTTCGCTGATCTCAAACAACCAGGCTAGCGCCAGCGGATTTTTAGGAATGCCGTTACTGCGCACTTCGCCATCACGCGCGAGGCCATATCCTATCTGTAGCGATTGTTCGAAGCCGCGACTTGCGGGAGTTAGCTCAACCTGAAACTTACAAGGCTTATCCGAACTATTAAAAAACCGGTGATTAACGCCCGGATGAGCCGTGGCCGATTGACCGGCCTGTAGTGTATGCACTGTTTTTCCTACCTGCACCTTTAGTTCGCCCTCCAAACAATCAAACTTCTCTGCAAAGGTTTTATGGTAATGAATACCCACACCTCCTTTAGCGGCCAGTTCAACTTCAACCAACGTTCGGGCGCCATGGGTCTCAGCGGCAGTTGCCAAAAAGGTTACATAATCTTTTTGAACAGGATTGTAAATTTTTCTATCCATAGTATGTGTATTGTTTAATCAGGATAACACATCAATCACCTTTCCGGTATCAAAGCCTTCCACACTTTTAACATACCCTTGCACAATCTTCCACATGGGTACCGGCACATGACCCGGGAAGAAGGAAGCCAGTTGAGCAGCCGATGCTTCGGCCAGGCCGGGAGCTACCGCATTAATGCGCACTCCTCTTTTTAATTCAATAGAGGCTCCCAGCACAAAACCATGAATGGCATTATTCACCATGCTTAACACCGCTCCGTCACGTACCGGGTCCCGGTATAAAATTCCGGTTGTCAGTGTAAATGAACCTCCATCACTGATTTTGTTTTTACCCAACATCACCAGGTTAATCTGGCCCATCATTTTGCTTTTTATACCGGTGTAGAAATCTTTTTCCTTCATGGCATGAAACGGCCCAAAATAGGCTGTGCCTGCCGTGCACACTACCGCATCGAACCGGCCGACAAACCTGTACATGGCGCGAATAGAAGATGCCAAGGTAATGTTTACTTTAAGCGGCCCGCGGGTGGCACTGGCCCGGATAACTTCATGCCGTTTTTCAAGTTCCGCAGCCACATGCGACCCAATAGTACCGGTTGAGCCAACAATAATAATTCGCATAGCATTTAGTGAATACTATCCGTTAACATAATCCTGAAGATACTGGAATACCGGGGTTAATTTTCCGTTTTCTGTTATGGTGGCACGTGCAATTATTCCCTCCACATCTTCCACCAGCAGCGGCTGCAAAATTTTATCCAGCAGGTCGCGCCCAAATTCTTCCGAAGCGTTTCGCGGCAACTCGCACGGCAGGTTATCAACAGCCATAACGGTAACATGGTGCTCGCTGCTAAGCGGTGGTCTCTCCTTTCCGGTTTTAGGATCGTAATCATACAGGGGCTCATCAATGGTGCTGGCCCGAAGGGTAGAGGGTATGGATCCTTCAATATCGCAGGTGATGTCGGCTATTACTTTTATCTTAAAATCGGGTGAGAGCATTTCCTGACGGGTAAACAATACGGGTGCCTTCGGATTCCAATAAGCTCCGGCCAGCAACACATCGGCCACTTTGGTGAATTGCAGAAAGATGGAACTGTACTTTTCAGGCTCTCGATGAAATTCTTCGCGATTAAAATGCCCACCCGCTTTACGAACATGGTAATCGGCACTGCTAAGCTGCACATACACCGGTTCATCAAAGGTTTTGCTTAGAAAATCAGCCGGACTTACTTTACGTATGCCGGCTGAGTCGAGCGTTTCCATAGCGCCTTTGCCAACACGGCCTGCACCGGTAAGAACAATTTTAATGGGTGGCAGTTTCATTTTGCGCAACTCCAGTTTCAGATCATTTACATCAAAACAATCGTGCGCACGTTTTAAATCAAATTTTTTGTAACGCTTGCCGTAGGTCCATAAGCCATTATAGGCGCCTACCAATCCGGCAAAACGGCCAAAAGCTACCAGCCGGTTGCCAAGTTTGTCTTTCAGTGCTTCGTAATCAATCAGGCGGATGTTCTTCTTTAGTATCTCTTGTAAAAGTTTTCGGTTATGCGGCTGCTTTTTGATGGTGTGCGAAAAAAATAAATACGTTTTATCAGGGATGAGCCAATCAACTGGCACTTCTTTTATACCCATCAGGATATCGCAATCGGCAATACTTTCAGCAACTTCCACATCCAACGCTCGATACTCCCGGTCCTGAAAACAGCGGATAGGACTCTCTTGCACCACAACTTTTACATGCGGAAACCGCTGTTCAATTTCTTCAGCCTGAAAGGGTGTAAACGGCACGCGTTTATCAGGCGGGGTTTTGCCTTCGCGGATTAGTGCTACTCTGATCGACTTCATACGTAATTTTCGCTTTAAAGGTAATGAAGCTTTGCGTTACCTTCGCAGGATGGATCATATTTACCTGGCTTTTGTATGGGGCGCTTATTTTTTCCTGCACAGTTACCTGGCCTCCAACCGGGCGAAAGAATTTGTTAAGAAAACATGGCCGCAACGAGCCTCATTGTACCGCCTGATGTATGTTGCCATGTCCACCATCGGGCTGGCAGGCATCGGTTGGCTGCTCCGCAGTATTCCGAACCGGTTTTATTTTTCACCTTCGCCCGTCCTGCAGGTTTCTGGTATTATATTATTGGTGGCGGGGGCCGTAGTTATCACGCTTTCATTTCGGCAGTACAGTTTCACCGGCTTTATCGGTTTGCGAAATGATGCGTCCGACACGTTGCAAACCAAGGGGTTGCTGAAGTACGTTCGTCACCCAATCTATGCAGGCACGATCCTTATGGTTTTAGGATATGGCGCTTTGTCGCCAACATCACCAGTACTGGTTTCTGCACTGTGCATATTTATTTACCTGCCCATCGGCATGCATCTGGAGGAGAGGAAACTGATTGCATTATATGGCAATGCCTATCGTGATTATTGTAATCGCGTACCAGCAGTGTTTCCGAAACTTAATTTCTGAAGTTCCTGTTTCAGGGTTTTTTGTTCTTCTTGCCCTTCTTCAATTCTTCGTAATCATCGCGTTCGGCAAGCTTCTTATCTTCAACATTTTTATCCAGAAAAGCATTGAGTTTTTCGATGTCCATATTGGATTTCAGTTCGCCAAACTGATCGATAGACACCTCAAAACCCTGCAAATCTTTATGTACCCGTGGCTTTTTAGCGGGTACCTTTTTGGAAGGCGTGACTTTCTTACTCATGATGCCGTTGCTTTTATCTGAAAATTTGAAAGCGCAAATCCCAGTCGGTTCAGGGTTTCTTCCCGGCCAATGATTTCAATAGTCATCATCAGGTCAGGCCCTGACGAACTACCCGTAATGGCCACCCGCAAAATTTGCATAACCTGTCCCGCTTTAATACCCAACCCGGCCGCTACGTTTTCAATTGTTACCTTTAGGGTTTCCACATCAAACCGGGCCGTGCCCTGCAGGGCTGCAACCAATGCCTGAAAAAATTTTGCTGCATCCGTGTTCCATTTTTTAGAAATCACGGCTGAGTCAAACGCAGTAGGTGCCTGAAAGAAATAACGCCCTTGTTGAAAAAAATCTTTTGGAAAAGAAACCCGTTCACGCATAACTTCAACAATCTTTGCAGCTTTTTCAGGCGAACAGGCAATGCCTTCTTTTGTCAGTTGTTCATTAAGATACTTAACCAACACTTCAACCGGTTTTAACCGGATGTACTGTTCATTAAACCAGGTTGCCTTTTGAATATCGAACCGCGCACCCGCCTTGCCGATGCGTTCAATAGAAAACGTTTTAATCAACTCTTCCATCGAAAAAATTTCCTGTTCGGTGCCGGGATTCCAGCCGAGGAAAGCAAGAAAATTAATCAGCGCTTCAGGCAGGTAACCTGCTTCGCGGAAGCCAACGGATTTTTCTCCGGTATTCGGATCCGTCCAGTTAAGCGGGAAGATTGGGAAGCCCATCCGGTCGGCATCGCGTTTACTGAGCTTTCCGTTCCCATCGGGTTTTAACAGCAAGGGCAAGTGAGCAAACTGCGGCATATCGGCCTCCCAACCGAAACTTTTATACAACAACACATGCAGCGGTGCCGAAGGCAGCCACTCTTCACCGCGTATTACATGCGAAATCTTCATCAGGTAATCATCAACCACATTGGCCAGGTGGTACGTGGGCATGCCGTCTGACTTCATCAGCACCTTGTCGTCCAGTTCACTCATCTGCACCACCACTTCACCGCGAATTAAATCGTGTAAGCGGATTTCACCCGACTCAGGCACTTTCAGCCGAATTACATACGGAGCACCCGACTGAATTAGGTTTTCAGTTTCAGCCGCAGGCAGCGTCAGCGAGTTACGCATGGTCATCCGCGTAAAGCTGCTGTACTGCTGGTGGTCAACCCCGGCTTTCTTCAACCGCTCGCGCATGGCTTCTAACTCGGCTTCTGTATCGAAAGCATAGTAGGCGTGCCCGCTGCTGATTAATTGGTCAGCGTATTTCCGATAGAATTGTTTTCGCTCCGATTGACGGTAAGGCGCATGGGGGCCGCCAACACCCACCCCTTCGTCAATACCAATACCTGCCCACTTCAGCGACTCAATAATATATTCTTCAGCGCCCGGCACGTAGCGGTTCTGGTCGGTATCTTCTATCCGCAAAATCATGGTGCCCCCCTGCTGTCGCGCAAACAGGTAGTTGTACAAAGCCGTTCGTACCCCGCCAATGTGTAAAGCACCCGTAGGACTAGGCGCAAATCGTACCCGTATCTCCTTCATGCCCCAAAGTTAACCGATACATTAGATTTGTATGTAAAATCCGGCTTACCTTTGCCCCCTTTAAACACGTTGTATGAGCGAAGAAAAGAGTTTGAACTTCCTGGAAGAAATCATTGAGAACGACCTGAAGTCCGGGAAGCACCAAACCATTGTTACGCGCTTTCCGCCCGAACCCAACGGCTACCTGCACGTGGGCCATGCCAAAAGCATTTGCCTCAATTTCGGCCTGGCAAAAAAATATGGCGGCTACACCAACCTGCGCTTTGACGACACTAACCCCGTTACCGAAGATGTGGAGTATGTGGAAAGTATTAAAGACGATATCAAATGGCTGGGCTTTGAATGGGCCAATGAATTGTACGCGTCAGACTACTTTGAGCAACTCTATGAATTTGCCGTAACACTTATTAAGAAAGGCCTGGCGTATGTGGATGACAGCACCAGCGAAGAGATAGCCCAGCAGAAAGGCACACCCACGCAGCCGGGCACCAACAGCCCGTACCGGAGCCGCAGCGTGGAAGAAAACCTGCAGTTGTTTGCCGATATGCGAGCCGGGAAATACCGCGATGGCGAAAAAGTGCTGCGCGCTAAAATAGACATGGCCCACCCCAACATGCACATGCGCGACCCGGTTATCTATCGCATTAAACACGCCCATCATCACCGCACAGGCGATGCCTGGTGCATTTACCCGATGTATGATTTCGCCCACGGGCAAAGCGACTCGATTGAAAAAGTAACCCACAGCATCTGCACGTTGGAATTTGTACCTCATCGTGCACTGTACGACTGGCTGATTGAAAAACTGGAAATCTATCCTTCCAAGCAATACGAGTTTGCCCGGCTTAACATGACGTACACCGTGATGAGTAAACGCAAGCTGCTGCAACTGGTAAACGAAAAACACGTTACCGGATGGGATGATCCCCGCATGCCCACGCTCAGCGGCATGAGGCGGAGGGGCTATACGCCCGAAAGCATTCGCGATTTTTGCGACCGCATAGGGGTGGCCAAGCGTGATAACCTGATTGATGTGGGCTTGCTTGAATTTTGTGTGCGCGAACACCTCAATAAAGTTGCCCTGCGCAAAATGGTCGTGTTCGATCCGGTAAAAGTCATTCTCACCAACTACCCGGCCGGCCAAACCGAAATGGTAGCCAGCGAAAACAACCCGGAAGATGCTGCGGCAGGCGAACGTCTTATTCCGTTTAGCGGTGAGCTTTTTATTGAGCGCGAAGATTTTATGGAAAACCCGCCAAAAAAATATTTCCGCCTCGCCCCCGGGCAACTGGTACGCCTCAAAAGCGCCTACATCATCCGGTGCGATGAGGTGGTTAAAGATGCAAACGGAACCATTACCGAACTCCGCTGCACCTACCTCCCTGAAAGCCGCAGCGGGTCCGACTCCTCCGGCATCAATGTTAAGGGAACTCTGCATTGGGTAAGCGCGCAACATGCCGTTCCGATAGAAGTTAGGCTGTATGACCGCCTTTTTATGGTAGACGATCTTTCAGCAACCGAAGGTGATTTTAAAGAGTACATTAACCCCGATTCACTGAAGGTAATCCCGAACGCCTTAGCCGAACCATCGCTGGCCAAAGCCAAGCCCGATGAACACTACCAGTTTATGCGCAAGGGTTATTTTATTGTCGATGCCGATTCAAAACCCGGCAAACCGGTGTTTAACCGCACGGTAACGCTGAAGGATATGTGGGCTAAGAGTAGTAAGATGTAAGACTTAAGTAGTAAGACACAAGATGTAAGACTAGGATACTAGCTATCACGCAGCGTATCTTACTACATGCGACTTGCTACTTACGTCTACCTTACAGCGATACACGAAATCTCCACATTCACATCTTTTGGCAGGCGGCTCACTTCTACGGTTTCGCGGGCGGGAGGATTGGTCGGAAAGTTCTTTCCGTAAACTTCATTTACAACCGGAAAGTTGTTCATGTCCTTTAAGAAAATGGTGCTCTTCACCACGTTGGAGAAATCCATGCCCGCAGCCTTCAGTATCTCACCAAGATTTTTCATCACCTGGGCCGTTTCCTCGCTGATGTTGCCGGTTACCAGGTTAACCGATGGCTTTTGTATGGCAATTTGCCCGCTGATGAATAACATATTCCCAGCCTGTATGGCCTGGCTGTACGGGCCGATGGGCTCGGGCGCATTGGGTGAATAAACAACCGATTTTGACATACCTATTTATTTAACAATTATCTTTCGTACCGTTTCAAAATTAGAAACAAAATCCGGTTTATGAATATCCTTGTGGTTGGCAATACCGAAAACCTTGAAGAATGTCGGGCTAAGTTCGGAGAACACCAATACACGCTGGAGGGCGACCACCGCGAAGCCGAACGGTTTGTAGCGGGCAGTGACCTGGTATTTGATTTCATCATTGATGAAGAGCCTTTTCAAATTGAAATCTACCAGGAGAAGCCAACGGCTCGTATATTCCTGAACACGGCCAAAATTTCACTGGCCGAACTCTCCAACCTGGCCGACCATAAAATAAAGGCCCATGTATTCGGCTTTAACGGGCTGCCCACCTTTGTTAACCGCGAAGTGTTGGAAGTGTGCCTGCTTAACCCGGCACACCAAGCCGAACTGAATGCAATTTGTAAAAAGTTAAACACCCACTACCTGGTGGTTGACGACCGCGTTGGGATGGTTACACCCCGCATCATCTGCATGATCATTAACGAGGCCTACTTCACCGTGCAGGAAGGAACCGCTATTCGTGAAGACATTGACAAAGCAATGAAACTGGGTACTAACTACCCGTATGGACCGTTTGAATGGTGCCAGCGCATTGGCGTCAAGCATGTGTACGAACTACTGGAGGCGGTGTATGAAGACACCCACGATGAGCGCTATAAAATTTGTCCGCTATTGAAGAAGGAATACCTGATGGCGTGAGCGAAAAAACCTATTACTTTCAACCTGCATCAACATAATACCTTTTATAATTTGAAAATATCGGCTATTACATCCTTAATCTCATCAATTTCACTTTGCTTCAAGCGCCCTAAAGACTGTTTACTCAACCTGCTTTCGTCAACCGCCCGCAGCTGATCCAAACAAACTTCGCCAGTTTTGTTCTGAAGATACACCTTGAGATTTTGTTAATAAGTTTCGATTATATTGTAAATAATACCCTCACCTGTTTCTGTTGTGCCATCCACAATTTTATTGAGACCAGTTCCATCAATTCCAACTGAATAGATGTGCCATTTGTTTGTCACATCTTTTGCAACAAAAATTAATGACTTGCCATCAGGCGTAATCGCGGCATCTAGGCCTTCTAGCCTAATTTTTAAACCTGCAGGGAGCATAAGAGGAATGCTTTTTTTATCTGTTCCATCCAGTTTTATTGTATATAATTCTGTAACATCTGTATTATGGTTAACTTTATAATACAGCAAACGATTTTTAATTTGATTGGAACCGGATGGATTTGCAATAGCTTCGTCATTACAGCTAATTTGAAAAAGGATAAGGGTTAGTGCAAATACTGTCAGTACAAGTGCAGTTTGTATTATTCTTTTCATAATATAGGATTATTAAGTGAGTAATTGATGCCAACTCTTCTAAAGTAATAATAACCGCGGCACTTTCCAAGTGCACCCCTTTAAGGATACTGTGAATGAAATTTCAAAGACTTTGCCTTCGCAGAGTCTCCTTCAAGGGACTCTGCGTTTGCTTATTCTGAAATTCAAAACCTAATAATCGGAAAACCAATTTCATTATGTGGATTGTCTCTTTTTGTAAGACGCCTCAGCTCATAATCCAAAACTTCTTAAACCAGTCTACGAGTTTTTAAACTAGTCCAGGACTTTTTTATTGGTTTACGGAATTGAGAGTACATGATGGCTTAATTACTCCACCGTCACACTTTTCGCCAGGTTCCTTGGCTGATCAACATTGCATCCGCGCATAACGGCAATGTGGTACGACAGCAACTGCAGCGGAATAACTGAAACAATCGGCATTAACGCTTCCTGCACGGCCGGTACCTCAATCACAAATTCCGACATGCCCGGGATGAGTTCATCTCCTTTGGTTACTACGGAAATAACCCGGCCTTTACGAGCCTTTACTTCCTGCACGTTCGAAACTATTTTTTCGTACGAACTATCGTGTGTGGCGATAAATACCACGGGCATCTCCTCGTCTATCAGCGCAATGGGGCCGTGTTTCATTTCGGCTGCCGGGTAGCCCTCGGCATGGATGTACGATATTTCTTTCAGCTTCAATGCACCTTCAAGCGCCACCGGGAAGTTGCAGCCGCGGCCCAGGTACAAAAAGTTGGTGGCGTCTTTAAATGTGTAAGCAAGTTCCTTGATCTTATCGTTTTGCTTCAACACCTCTTCCACTTTAGCCGGCAGGTTTTCGAGCTCTACCAGCATCTCGTGGAACTTGCGTTCGGTAATGGTGCCTTTCTTCTGTGCCACAATCAGGCAAATCATGCTTAGTACCGTCAACTGGGCCGTAAAGGCTTTGGTGCTGGCCACCCCGATTTCGGGACCAGCATGCGTGTACGAACCCGCATGCGATGCACGTGCGATAGACGAGCCTACCACATTGCACACTCCAATAATAATGGCGCCCTTGGCCTTGGCTAGTTCAATGGCGGCAAGCGTATCGGCTGTTTCGCCTGATTGGGATATTGCAATCACCACATCACCTTCTCGGATGATCGGGTTGCGGTAACGAAATTCTGAAGCGTACTCTACCTCTACCGGAATGCGGCAGAATTCTTCAATCATGTATTCGGCCACCAGACCGGCATGCCATGATGTACCGCAGGCCACGATGATGATGCGATCGGCATGGACCATCTTGTTTACATACTCGCGGATGCCGCCAAGCACCAGGCGTCCGGAGGATACATCGAGCCTCCCGCGAAGGCAGTCTTTTATCGAACGGGGCTGCTCAAATATTTCCTTCAGCATAAAATGCTCAAAGCCGCCTTTTTCAATCGCTTCGAGTTCCATTTCCAGCCGCTGGATGTATGGGGTGGTGGGCGCATCCTCAATAGTTTTTATACGGAGTTCTCCGTTATCAATTACGGCAATCTCCTGGTCGTTCAGGTACACCACATCTTTCGTGTATTCAATAATCGGGGTGGCATCCGAGGCCATGAAAAATTCGTCTTTGCCGATGCCAATCACCAGCGGGCTTCCTTTGCGTGCCGCGATTAACAAATCCGGGTTCTCAGCCGACATCACCACAATGGCATACGCCCCGATTACCTGGGTAAGCGCAACGCGCACGGCCTCATCCAGGGGATAGTTATTGCTTTGCTGAATGTCTTCAATAAAGTGTATCAAAACCTCCGTATCGGTTTCACTCACAAACCGATGGCCTTTGTTAATCAATTCCTGCTTCAGCGCGCTGTAATTTTCGATGATGCCATTATGGATAATGGCGAGTTTCTTTGATGCCGAGTAGTGCGGGTGTGCATTGGTATCGTTCGGCTCGCCATGTGTAGCCCACCGGGTGTGACCTATGCCGATGTGGCTGGTCAGGGGCTGGCCGTTAATGTACTCTTCCAATTCACTTACCTTGCCCTTTTTCTTATAAACATTCAGACCGTTGTTGAGCAGGGCAATGCCGGCACTGTCGTAGCCCCGGTATTCCAGGCGCTTTAAACCTTTAATGATCACTTGTTGGGCATCGCGGTGCCCGATGTAGGCAACAATTCCGCACATAGGTTAATCGGCTTTAGGCAGGGTATAGTACACCCGAAGTTTGATGTTATCCTTATGAAACAGCACCCGGTTCACGGTTTTCGCACCGTTTTTGGGGTAAAGAATATAATACCGGAAACGCGGTTTATCGGTTTCCGGTATGGCCATTTCCTGGGCATACAAAGTAAAGAACCCACGATATGTATTGGCGGAGGAAGAATATCCAAGATTAAAGTATGTGCTCGTTTCTGTAAAGATTGTTAACACACTATCAGGGTTTACAACAGAATAATCGGGCGTCAGGGTACGTGTACTGTTATTGTAAAGGTTAATAATCTTCTGGTCACGGTCACGGGCTTGCGCGGTCTTTTGCCGGTTAAACTTTTTCAGTCGGTTATCCGGGTCAAGCAACCGGACATACAACTCTCCGGGTGACCGGAATATTTCGGTTGATTCAACATCGCTAATAACCAGTTCGGCCGAGTTGATTGCAATGTTGGGCAGGGTGTCCGATTCGAGGAAGCTAATGAACTCCGCGAAGTCTAGTTTGGTAAACAAGCCCACCCCGGATTGAATGCAGCGCAATCCGCTAACCGGATCGAAGTCAGTGAAATACTGATTAATGTCCACTTCTGAGCCTGCCCGATCGGATTTGATTTCGTTAAAACTGGTGATTGCGTTGCCCGCTATGGGAAGATTAATGGTCTGGCTGTCCAGTGTCGGGTTCTGATAGTGAACAATTATTCTCGACTCAAAGTGTACCGGATCAATACCTACAATTTTATCGCCCGATATGGCTTTGACGGCCAGTCCTTTAAATTCTTTGGTAAATATACTGAAATCGCGCCATTGAAGAGAGTCCTGAGGGGTTGTACCATTGGCATAGCGCAAGGCTGCATTAAAAAGTTTTTGACTAAATGCCGAACTGAGCGGAATACGGATCAGGACGGTGTCTTTCTTGGCGGAATCAAACTTGTTTTGGAATTCCAGCGGATTAATTATCAACGAACCTGAACCAACCATCGGGCCGGTGGGCACGGTAGTCTTATTAAAATAAAATGGAGCTGAATTCCGTGAAATCTGTTTAGCCAGTTCATATACTTCGAACTGAATCGGATTCATGGTAATGTTACCATATGTATAGAAATCCAACTTCAGTTGTAGCACCGCTGAATCTAACGTTGAGTTGGTCGCAATTTTTGCCGTTGTTGTTGGGAAAAACTGGGTATAAAACCCTGCCGAAACGGTTCCGAGTTTTTCATCCGTATAGCTACCAAGTAACAACCGGTTTATTTCGCTTGGCCAATAAAAATTACTGGAACGCACAGAATCCAGCCAGAGCACACTGCTGTACACCGGGAACTCAATAAATCGAACATCAAACTTTGATTTTGGATTACGAAATCCCAACAAACTGGCCTCATCTTCACAGGCCAGCAAGAACAGGGCAGCCAAAAGCAGCAGCCCCGTTCGCTTAACCCACAAGTTCATTATACAGATTGAAGTATGATTCGGTGTAGTTTTCGGATTTATCAATGGTTTCAACCTTTTTCTCTTTCATTTTTGAGAAAAGGCCCTTTATCTTTTTGTTTTCACCGGCCACGATAACGGCATCGGAGAACTCAACGCCCATTTTAATGAAGCCTTCATAGTCGGCCGTTTTCAGATTGCCCAACATGTTGTCCTCAATGTCCATCATCTTCACCTTCGACAGGATATCGCCTTTGAATTTGTAGGTGAAGTCGTTGTTGTAAATAGTAAACACGGTTTTGGTGTTCTTAAACAACGGATCGTTTTTGTACGTGGTTTTCAGGTACAACGGGATGAAGCTGGTAATCCAGTCGTTACAGTGAACAATATCGGGCGCCCAGCCCAGTTTTCGTACCGTTTCAATGGCACCTTTGCAGAAGAAGATGGCTCGCTCATCGTTGTCTTCATAAAAGCGGTTTTCCTTATCGTGGAAAACCGACTTGCGGTGGAAGTAATCTTCGTTATCGATAAAATACACCTGCAGCTTGGCGTTTGGAATAGAGGCTACTTTAATGGTCAGCGGTTTCTCTTCATCGCCTACGGCTATGTTAATCCCCGATAACCTGACCACTTCATGCAACCGGTTTTTACGCTCGTTTATAATGCCGAAACGAGGCACCAGAATTCTAATCTCCATCCCCTTCTCTTGCATATACTGCGGTAACTTGCGCACAAAGTCGGCTACTTCCGAAGTCTGCAGAAAAGGATTAATCTCACTGGCTACATAAAGAATACGAAGTTTTGACATAGGGGTAATTTTAGTACCGAACGGAAAAATGAACCACAAAGGTACACAAAATACCCCCCTTATTCAACCTTTCCTCCAATTTTGGCCTCTGAATACACTTGTTAAACAGGCTGTTAAATAGCAGATAATCAGCTTATTTCATAAGATTTCGTTGGTTTCTGGCCCGTTCAGGCGCGCACGCCATCTGCAATACCTGTGCATCATTTAATCTCCAAAACCTATCTTTCAGGCTTAACATAGCCGGCCAACAGTGCAGCACCGACTTAAATCCCTCATTCAATACCTTATTCTGCTTACCGTGGCTATGGGGTTGGTTTGGTATTCGCTCCGGGCAATAAGTACGGCTGACGATCAGAGCAAATGGCAGTACCTGGCTCACACCTGGAGCCGCGCTGACAAGGGCTGGCTCATGCTCATGGCTTTACTTGCCATGATTAGCCATGTACTTCGGGCCGAACGGTGGCGTATGCTTATTGAGCCAACCGGCCACTTAACGTCTTTATACCACAGCTTTCTTTCGCTGATGCTCGGCTACCTCGTTAACCTGGTGGTACCGCGCGGAGGCGAGCTAACCCGGTGCTACAACCTGTACAAGCTTGACCGGTGTCCGTTCGATAAAACATTTGGTACGGTAGTAGCCGAACGTGCCATTGACCTGATTTGTTTTGTGCTGATTTTACTGGCCACGTTTGCAGTTGAGTCGGATAAACTGCTTGGTTTTATTTACTCGCTGCCACTTAAACCTATTGCAGGAGCCGGCCACTGGCTTACCGTCTTGTTCATTCTGAGTACACTGGTGATTCTGATTCTAATCGGTTTTTGGATCATCACCCGGAATGTAAAACTCAAGGAAAAAATTTTACACTTCTGGCTTGGATTTAAAAACGGGCTTGGTACTGTTTTGCGATTAAAGAATCATTCGTTGTTCTACTTCTATTCTTTCCTAATCTGGGCGTTATACTTCGCCATGAGCTACACGGTTATTAAAGCATTTGATGAAACCCATCACTTGGGCTGGAGCGCCATCCTCTCGGTTTTTGCTATCGGCTCCATCGCCATGATCATTCCGCTGCCGGGTGGCACGGGTTCCTACCATACGCTGGTACCGGCCGGCCTTACCTTTCTTTATCAGATTCCCAAAGCCGATGCAGTTGCATTTACCTTTGTATTTCATGCCTGGCAAACACTAATCATGGTTGTTGGCGGATTTCTGGCCTTGTTATCAACCTACCTGATTTTACAGTTACGTGAAAAGTAGTTTGGAGCAGAATGTTATATTTGAACCCTCTGCCTAAATGGCAGAAACCTAAACTGGTGCGGATGTTGTTAAGTTAGTAAATCAAAAAATCAGATAATTATGGGTCTATTGGTAATTGGTGTTGTTTTTATGCTGGTGGGCATGCTGGTAAGCGGGCGGCTGAAAAGCAAGTTCCGCGAATACTCACAAACCCGGCTTAATCAGAACCTGACGGGTGCTGAAATTGCCCGGCTGATGCTGGCCGATAACGGAATACACGATGTTCAGGTAATAAGTGTGGAAGGACAACTAACCGACCACTACAATCCGGTTAACAAAACCGTTAACCTGAGCCACGATGTTTACAACGGTCGCAATGCGGCTGCCGCAGCTGTTGCCGCGCATGAATGCGGCCATGCCGTGCAGCACGCCACCGCCTACTCCATGCTGGAGTTGCGCTCAGCCATGGTGCCGATTCAAAACATTACTTCGCGTATTATGAACATTATCTTTATCATGATGATGTTCGGTGCTTTTGCCGTTAAAGGATTATTTTCATTCGATACGGCCTTGCTGGTAATCATCGCTTCCTACACGGTGTTTGCCCTCTTTGCGCTGATTACCCTGCCGGTTGAATTTGATGCCAGCCGCAGGGCGCTGGCCTGGATCGAAGCCCGCGGGATTGTAACTACACGCGAACACGAAATGGCCAAAGATGCACTGAAGTGGGCCGCTATGACCTATGTAGTTGCTGCCCTTGCCGCTTTGGCTTCGCTGATGTACTGGGTTATGATATTTCTGGGAAGACGCGAATAAAAGCGTAATTGATAAATGCCTAATTTTGAGCCTGAGACTACTCTCAGGCTTTTTTGTTAATCCTTGCGTATGAATTTTCAACTGACCGAAGAACACCTTGCCGTACAACAGGCCGCCCGCGATTTTGCCCAGACTGAATTACTTCCCGGGGTAATTGAGCGCGATACACACCAGAAGTTTCCGGCCGAGCAGATTAAAAAAATGGGCGAGCTCGGCTTTATGGGCATGATGGTCGATCCTAAATACAACGGGGGCGGCATGGATACCATCTCATACGTGTTAGCGATGGAAGAAATTTCAAAGGTTGATGCTTCGGCATCGGTGGTCATGTCGGTAAACAATTCACTGGTATGCTGGGGGATTGAAAAATTTGGCACCGAAGAACAAAAAGAAAAATACCTGAAACGCCTGGCCAAAGGCGAAGTGATTGGCGCCTTCTGCCTGTCGGAACCTGAAGCCGGATCAGATGCTACCAGCCAGCGCACCACAGCCGAAGATAAAGGCGATTATTATTTATTGAACGGCACTAAAAACTGGATTACCAACGGGGGTACAGCCGGTGTGTACATTGTTATCGCACAAACCCACCCCGAAAAACGCCACAAAGGCATCAACGCACTGATTGTTGAAAAGGGCATGCCCGGTTTTGTGGTGGGTAAGAAAGAAGACAAGATGGGCATACGCGGGTCGGATACCCACTCGCTCATGTTCACCGATGTAAAAGTTCCGAAAGCCAACCGCATTGGTGACGATGGGTTTGGATTTACCTTTGCTATGACCACCCTTAATGGCGGGCGTATCGGCATTGCCTCGCAGGCGCTCGGCCTTGCTTCCGGATCGTATGAACTCGCGCTAAAGTACGCCAAAGAGCGTAAAGCCTTCGGCCATTATCTTTCCGAGCACCAGGCCATCCAGTTTAAACTGGCCGACATGGCCACCAAAATTGATGCCGCCCGGCTGCTGGTGTGGCAGGCTGCCTACCTGAAAGAACAAAACAAAAACTTTGTGAAGGCTGCCGCACAGGCCAAGCTGTTTGCCTCACAAATAGCGCAGGAAGTAACCACCGAAGCCGTACAGATTCATGGCGGCTACGGTTATGTGAAAGAATACCACGTAGAGCGCATGATGCGCGATGCCAAGATTACCCAGATTTACGAGGGCACTACCGAAATACAAAAGATGGTTATTTCGCGCGAGTTGTTAAGGGTTTAATCTTCAGAAAGTAATCTGAAACGTTAAAACCTCTCCACCCCGCTTCACCTTAACCGGTATAGTTTGCCCTTTCTCAAACTTACCGAGCGCCTCCATGTAGCTCTGCACATCTTTAATCGGGTATTCGCCCATTTCAATAATCAAATCGCCAGTCTTAATACCAGCCTTCTGTGCCGGACGGCCTTCGGTAACGCCATCCACTTTCAATCCCGGTTCATCGGATGAATAGCTGGGCATTACGCCCAGGGTAACTTTAAACGGACTGCGCACAGCCATGGCATTGCTTTTGGTTTTAAGAAACTGAAGTTTTGGTTCCCCATCCAGTTTTTCAATTACCTGGCGAATAAGGTTTAACACCGCCACCGCACCATCGTAATTGATTTTCTCCCAATCATCCGAAGGCTTGTGGTAATCGGCATGCGAGCCGGTAAAGAAATGCAATACCGGAATGTCCTTCAGGTAAAATGATGTATGGTCAGACGGCCCGATGCCGCTCGAATCGGTTTTGATTTTCAGTTGCTCGGTAGCCTGACTTTTCAGCAAGGGCTCCCAAACCGGGCTTGTTCCGCTGCCATTAACCACCACGGTTTTGGTTTCGGGGTTAAGGCGGCCAACCATATCCATGTTGATCATGAAGTTGACCTTGGTAAGATCAGTAGTGGGGTGTTCCGTAAAGTATTTTGATCCCAGCAGTCCAAGTTCTTCGCCAGAGAACAGAATAAACAAAAAGTTGTTCTTCTCTTTTTTCTTGTTGGTTGCAAAGTAGCGCGCCAGTTCCAATACACCGGCTGTGCCCGAAGCATTGTCATCGGCACCGTTATGTATTTTTGCCTGCGGGTTGGCATCCAGCGAACTGCCCTGGTCGCCAAGGCCTAAGTGATCGTAGTGTGCGCCAATAATGATGGTAGTAGGGGCTTTGTTATCCAAATAGGCTATCACATTGCTGGCTGTGCCTGCCTCACCTTCGCCATGCGCTCCACCCTTAAACGGAAAGGCCTGCAGGTACGTACCGTTGTCACCCATGGGTTTTAGTTTCAATTTTTTTAACTGGGTCAGCAGGTAGGCTGCAGCCATGCGCTCGCCTTCTTTGCCGGTTCCCCGGCCCTGAAGCGAATCGCTGGCAAGTATTTTAATATGCTGTTTTACTCTTACCGATTCAAGTTGCTGTGCCTGCAACCCCACTGAAATAACTGTAACCAGAACCAGATGAATCACTCTCATAATGATTATTTATTTATTGCCGGCAAGATAGCACCCACCGGTTGCATAAAAAATGATAACTTCGGGAATGGCCTACCGCATGGATGTGTTTGCTGTTTTTATGCTGCTGGGACTGGTGCAGGCCGTATTCCTCAGTTTGTTTTTTTTCTCGACACAAAACCGTATCCGGCAACCTAATGTATTATTAGGCGCATTGCTGCTGGCAATTGCCGGTTGCCTGCTCGAAATTTTTCTGATGTACACGGGCTACATCGTGCATGTGCTGCACCTGGTAGATTTTTCGGAGCCGCTGGCCCTGCTCATTGGCCCGCTGCTTTACCTGCTAACCCGATCGCTTGCCGGAGGACCGGTGAACAAAAAAAATATTGTGCTGCACATGGTGTTTCCGGTTGTTTACACATTGTTGCTTATCCCCTTTCTTGCGGCCGATACCGACTTTAAGTATAATTCATGGATTGAGGCCTACCACCCCGGCATGCCCTACCGCGAAACAATGCCGGATTATGATCCCCGGTTTTTTGCACTCACAGAATGGCACACCGAACTGGTGCTCATCAGCCTGGGTATTTATTTGGCACTTAGTGCCCACGTTATTGTACGAAGCTTCCGGATGAAAAACGAAAATTTCTGGAAGCCTGAATCGCTTACCCTGAAAACGATGCGTAACGGAGTGCTGCACATCGCGGTTTTTACGTTTTTGATTGTGCCGGTTAAACTAATGAACAAAAACGATACCGGTGACCATTATTTTGCCGCCTTCGGGTCGCTGATGATTTATGCTACCAGTTTTTCGGTTATGCGCAATTCGGGGTTCTTCAGGCAACCCGCATTGAATGAGCCGGTCAAATACAAAACTTCAACGTTGAGCGATGCGGATCAGCAAAAAATCATAACAAAAATCGAACACCTGATGACCGAACGGAAACCGTATCTGAACCCGTCTTTCTCATTGCCCGAACTGGCCGATCAACTGCATGAATCAGTCCACAATGTATCGCAGGCTATTAATGACGGGCTCGGAAAAAATTTCTTTGAACTGATTGCCGGCTATCGGGTAAACGAAGCCAAACGCTTACTAAAAGAAAACCTCTATATTAAGATTGAAGAAATTGCCGAACAGGTGGGGTACAGTTCGAAGTCTTCGTTTAATACGGCTTTTAAAAGGAACACCGGCCTTACGCCTTCAGAATACAGGGCTATACATACAAAATGAATTTATAAACTTTAATTTTTACCTTAAACTGATAATAACAAAAACTTATCCCGCCTTCAATTCAAATGCTAGATTTTTTGTAAAGAAAACGATTTGCTGCCAGCGGTTCACGCAGAGCGGTCAAGGTCAACCTTAGGCTCGTCCCGAAGTTTCATTATATTCCTTATTTTCGAAAAGATCCATGAGCCCATTTGTAAATTCACTTTCCCGAATTCATCCACTTTCAACCGAAACCATGGGAAATTTAACCTCAATCCTTAAAAGGAAACTTTTTAGGAAAGGCAATACCCTGGTTCGTATCGGACAGGTGCCTGAGTATTTTTATTTTATTGAAAGGGGGCTGGCGCGGGTCTACTACAAGAGAAAAGGCAAAGACATCACCGATTATTTCGCTATAGATAATCAGGCCATTGGCGCTTTGCCATCGCTGTTCAGCGGCCAGCCTTCGCATAAGGCAATTGAAGTGCTTGAGGACTCTACCGTCATCTATTTTTCATATGCGGCTTTTGATAAACTCTGCGAGCAGCATCATGACCTAGAAAGGGCCGCACGCAAAATGGCCATCATAGGAATCCTTCAGGGCCAGCAGCGCATTGAAAGCATCCGTTTTCTTTCAGCCAAAGAGCGCTATGAAGAATTGGAAAAGCTCTATCCGGGAATCACAAACAGGGCTCCCCTGAAGCACATTGCTTCCTATCTCGGAATCACGCAAGTCAGCATCAGCCGAATCCGTGCGGGCAAACAGTAAGAAGCTCTTTTTAACATATGTAAAATTCATACGGCACAACACAGCGTATACTTCTTTGGGTTTACGCAACTTCATTCACTTAATATAAAACCGTTATGAATACCATTTCTTTGAAACTCAATGTATCCTTGCTTCGCGTTAGTTTTATTTTAGGTCCATCCTTACTGGTCATGTCATCATTAAGTTTTGTGTTGGGCATCGGCCTTATTCCTCCGGGCATCTCCAGTTATGTAGAGGGCATCTTCGGTTCGTATGCCTTGGTTTTATTTGTTCCGATTTACCTGTTCATGGCAAATTGGCTTTGGAACTTTCGGAAAGCACTCGGGGCTTTAGCGCTTATAACCGGGTTGCTGGGTTCTGTAGTCGGATTCGGAATGGAATTCATGCGCGTGGTTGAATTCGGATTACGTGAAAGCGGTGCAACCGATCAATTGTTCAGCGCATTCTATCAGCAACCTGCGGGCGAGTTCCTGATCGTAGCCTTATGCGGCCCCCTTTTCCCGTTAACATCCATAATACTGGGTGCGGGTTTTCTTGGCAAGAACCAAATTCCAACATGGGCCTCCGTTGCGTTGATTGCTGCCGGAATTTTCTTTCCGCTGGCCCAGGTGCTTGTATTGGATTGGGCATTGAAGATTACCTATCCGCTCGCTACGATTATCTGGCTGTTTGTTTTCGGTTGGATTGCTCTTAAAAAATTAAATTGACTTTTATGCAAAAGAAAATTCTGATCGTAGGCGGAGGAATAGCCGGGCTAACCACGGCACTTGCGCTTGAGAGAATCCGGATGGACTATTACCTGCTGGAAGCCGTGCCAGAGATTAAAGCATTGGGAGCCGGCATTACCCTGGCGGGTAATGCCATGAAAGTTCTTGAGAAACTGGAAGTAGCCCGTTCGGTTCAGGAACGTGGGGAGATTCTCACTTCAATGATTATTCAGGACTATCACGGAAAGGAAATTTCTGTTGTAGATGCAGAAAAGCTGAATCGTGAATACGGTATGTACACCGTAGCCATACACCGCGGTGCGCTGCACGAAGCCTTACTGGAGAAAATGAATTCCGGAAAAATCATCACCGGCAAAAAGGCAGTTCAATACCGGGAAGATGAAGAAGGCGTTGTTGTATACTTTGATGATGGTTCATCGCTTCAGGGCACTGCTGTTATTATGGCGGATGGAATTCATTCCGCAATCAGGAAACAATTAATTCCGGATTCCCAACCGCGTTATTCCGGTTACACGTGCTGGCGTGGTGTAACTACGGATGCATGGAATTTAAAAAGAAAGGCTTATGAAACATGGGGCCCTGCAGGTCGGTTTGGCCATGTACCCATTGGCCAGAACCTGGTGTATTGGTTCGCCTGTAAAAATGCTCCTTATAAGGATGAGCAAATGAAGAATTTTACCATTACTGACCTTGCGGAAAATTTCAAGGATTATGCACAACCCATCCAATCCATGATTATTCAGACACCCCGGGAAAATCTTATCTGGGGCGACATTATCGATCTGAAACCCACCAGCCGGTATGCATTCAATAACCTGGTGCTGATTGGTGATGCAGCCCATGCCACAACACCCAACCTCGGACAAGGTGCTTGTATGGCCATTGAAGACGCGTGGATTCTGGCCGAAGAAATTCAAAAGCATCCGGATACTTTGTCAGCGGCTTTTCGAGCGTTTGAAGCCCGGAGGGTGAAACGTGTTAATTTTATTGTAAATACCAGTTACCGGTTGGGTCGTGTGGCACAGCTTGAAAACCGGGTAATGGCCGGCCTTCGGAATTATATATTGCGCTTGCTTCCTGAATCGCTCAATGATAGGCAAATGAAACAGGTTTTGGATATTGCCTGAGTTACAGTAACCCATGCCGGATTGTTATCGTTAAACGCTTCACCGCACCTTACAACCCGGCATGAACCCGCTTCTTACAATCACCGCATTAGGATTTGCACTGCTGACAGCATTATTCTATGGCTTGGTTTTACGCAACCTGCGAAATGCCCTCCAACTCACGAATTGGACGAATCAGAAGCAAAAGAAAGTACAATCAAGTGCAATGCTTATCCTCATTGGGTGGGCATTACTTGTGGCGATCATCTCTATGTCCGGATTAACGCAACGATTCGACTGGTTCCCGATTAATCTTGGCCCAATTTTATTGATTCCCCTGGTCGGGATTCTTTTACTTACTTTTTCGAAAAGTACAGCCGAAGTTCTCAAGCATGTGCCGATACAAGTACTGACTCATCTCCAGGTATTCCGTGTTATTGTAGAGATATTACTTTGGATGTTGTTTATCCAGGAAGCCTTGCCGGTTCAAATGACCTTCGAAGGAAGAAACTTTGATATTCTTGTCGGCCTCACAGCACCAGTAATGGCTTATTTTTTCAAAGATCACCGAAGGCTGATGATCACCTGGAACCTGGTGTCATTAGGTTTGCTGATTAACATTGTAACCATTGCAATACTCTCTACGCCTTCACCCGTCAGGGCATTTCATAACGAACCGGCCAACACCATTGTAACGGTTTTTCCCTTTATTTTTCTACCGACCTTCCTGGTGCCGCTGGCCTATGGATTACATTTTTTATCGTTGCGAAAACTGATGATGAAGCCCCGGTAGTGTTTTCAGTTTTTACCAGGTGTTACTTTATTCAATTCGGGCAGTAAGAATTTATCCAGCGGACTGGGTTGCATCATCATGGCTTCTATCGCTTCCGTTGTGCGTGGAGCGAAGGAAGAAAGATGCTCGCAACCGTTTTTGGTAATCAGGTAATCATCTTCAATGCGTACGGCAATGCCCCACCACTTCGGGTCTTTGGTTGTGTTTTCCTGTATGTAAATGCCGGGTTCAATGGTGATAACCATATTTTCCTGCAGTACATCATAAGTGCCGCGATCATGCACATCCAACCCTATATGATGGCAGCAGCCGTGCGGATAGTACAGGTGCCGATCGGTAGGTTTATCGATGATTTTCAATTCGGCTAACCCCTTGTTAATCACGCGGGCGGTAGCTTCGTATAATTCACCAAAGCGGGTGCCCGGTTTGCAAATCTTCATCGCTTCTTCCTGGGCGGCCAGCACCAGGTCATAGATTTGTTTTTGTTCGGGTGAAAATTTTCCGCCTACCGGTATAGTGCGGGTGATGTCGGCCGTGTAACCGTGGTATTCGGCACCCAGATCCATCAGAATCAGTTCTTTAGGATCGAGTGCAGGTTTGTAATTATCAATGTAATGAAGGATGCAGCCGTTGTGTCCGCCACCTACTATCGAAGGATAGCCCAGGTCTTCCGCCTGGTATTTTTTGAACACGTATTCATGGATACCCTGGACTTCACGCTCGCTCATGCCGGGTTTCATTGCCTTCATCACTTCCACCTGGCCGATGCAGGAAATCATTACGGCCTTACGCAGCAACTCAAGCTCTTCGGGGGTTTTAATGCCGCGCAAGTCATCCATAATATCGGTAAGGACTTGCGTATTCAGATTATTCTGCGGCTGTTCGCGTTGCACGCTGAGCGTCTCCTTGCGCGGGTAATTTGCTTTATTCTTAAACTGCTCTATCAAATCATATAAATCGCCTTTATCGCGGGCGTCATCCCGCACATCGTTAAAAAAATCGAAAAACAGTACCTGGCTAAATGATGAAAAATCGATGTTATAGTCTTTAAAATCAGTATTGTTAAAGGCCTGTTCAAAACCGAGTTGATCTTTGGTGCCCAGGTTACCGAGCCTGCGGCCCGTCCACATTTCCATAATCGGGTTACGGGGCTGCACAAAAATAATTTCATCGTACAGGCTGCCGTTGGGCGCCTTTTGTTTGTCTTTAAAAATTAACAGCACGGCATGGGGCTCGCGGTAACCGGTGAGATAGTAAAAATCAGGATCCTGATGATAGGTATAGTCCACATCGTTGCTGCGGTTACGCACGGCATTGGCAAAGAACACCGCCACCGAGTTGGGGGGCATTTTTTCGCGCAACTTCTGCCTGCGTTCTTTATGCCACTCTTTGCGCAGAAAATCGCTTGGCATGTTGGGGTTTTGGGCAAACACCGTAATAAGTGCCAGCGTCAGGATGGATGTAAGACGGAATCTCATAAGGATTTAATTTTGATAAATAAACAACATAACCGGCACACGAAAAAGGTATTTGCTTCGGGAATTGTTTACTTTTCCTCCCTGGTAATCCACCTCATATGAAATGTACAATTTTTGTTACAAGTGTGCTCCTGGCACTGACCGTTTTCGCACAAAAGAAACCTGCGCCTATTGATAAACGACTGGCTGGTTTGGATGATGCATTGCAACAACTGCCCGCCAAGTGGCATGCCGCGGGTTTTGCTGTTGCTGTTGTAGAGAAAAACAAAATCATTTATGCGAAAGGCTTTGGCTACCGCGATGTTGAGAAAAAACTTCCGGTAACACCCAACACCCAGTTTGCCATTGGCTCCAGCAGCAAAGCCTTTACCTGCGGCCTGCTGGGCATTTTACGCGAAGAGAAAAAGCTGTCGTTTGATGACAGTCCGATTAAATACGTACCCGCACTTCGATTCAATAAACCGGAGATGAACAACCTCATCACCATTAAGGACATCATGACGCACCGCACCGGCCTGCCCCGCCATGATTACAGCTGGTATCTTTTCCCTACCCATTCGCGCGACAGCCTGATGATGCGCATTGAACACCAGCCGCCCTTTGCGGCCGTGCGCGAAAAGTGGTACTACAACAACTTTATGTTTTTAACACAAGGCGTAATTGCCGAAAAGATTACAGGTAAAAGCTGGGAAGACAACATACGCGAACATTTTTTTGAACCGCTGCAAATGAAAAACTCAACCACCGTTATTGATGGCCTTCGCAAGGGGACCGAGGCAGCTATCGGCTACCAGGTAAAAAACAAAACACAGATCACCAAAATGGATTACTACGACATAGCCGCCATGGGCCCGGCCGGCAGCATCAATAGTTCGGTAACCGAAATGGCCAACTGGCTCATTACCTGGATTAACGGAGGCAAGTTTCAGGGTAAACAAATTTTACCTCAGGCCTATGTTAAAGAAGCCATGGGTTCGCACATGATTATCAACAGCGACACGCCCGACCCGGAATTTGCGGACATCCACATGGGCAACTATGGTTATGGCTGGTTTACCTCTTCCTACAAAGGCCACTACCGGGTAGAGCATGGCGGCAATATTGACGGCTTTTCGGCTAATGTATCGTTCTTCCCGACAGACAGCATCGGTATTGTGGTGCTGGTCAACCAAAATGGTTCGGTTCTTCCTTCGCTTATCCGCAACACCATCAGCGACAAGCTGCTGAATGTTAAACCTACCGATTGGAATAAGGTGTACACCAAACGGGTTGAGGATGCAGAAAAACAGCAGGCTGCCACTAAAGCCACGATGCAGTCATCGCAAAAGAAAAACACAAAACCATCGCATGTGCTCTATGAGTATACGGGCAGTTATCACCATCCGGGTTACGGCAAATTTGAAGTGACGGTAGAACGCGATTCGTTGTTTGCAAAAACACCTTTACAAACGCTGTGGCTTAAACACTACCACTACGATATTTTTCTGCCTTACGAAATAGAAAACGGCAAGATTGATACAGCCCAACAGGCAAACCTGCATTTTAATTTCCGTACAAATGAATCCGGGGATATTTCCGCGCTGACGGCCAAACTTGAGCCCGCCACCGACCCGATTGAGTTTAAACGCACACCCCGGGCTGTGGCGGTTGACCGGCAAACGCTGCAAACCTATGCCGGTGAGTACGAACTGGCCGGTATGGCTGCTAAGTTCTATCTGAAAGAAGACGGAAAAACCTTGTATTTGTTTGTTCCGGGCCAACCCGAGTATGAGTTACTGGCCACCGATAAACACGCTTTTGTAATCAAGAACCTGGATGGCTTCAAAATAAAATTCACCGAAGCGAATGGAAAAATAACCGAAGCAACGTTTATTCAGCCTAACGGAACGTTTATGGCGAAGCGGAAGTAGGTCAGTTTGCTTTACTAAAATCCATACCGGCAACCTGCACAGAAACAATCTTGCCGGTAGGCCCCAGGGTGTAAGTCATGTTTACCTTTCCGTACCACTTTTTATCAAACCAGCCGCGGAAGGTATCGTAATGCCAGTGGGTAAAGGTAGCCTTCAGAAAATTGTTAGCCACCGCAGTTAACCGGTCGCCATCGCGGCTAATGATCAACTCACCGAATAGCGGGCTTGCATATTTGCCGGTATAGTCATCCAGCGAAAGCGTTGGCTTTGTTCCTTCAATGCGCCTGGCTTCAAACTCTTTCTCTTTCTTTTCACTTTCGGCCTGGATGCCTCGGTACAACTGCAAAAACTCGGCACTCCAGTCGCGGGTACCGCCCAGCGCAAACAAGTCGAAGGCTTTATACATGAGCGCATGGCGCAATTCGGCATGGTCGAAATTGCCGAACACATAAATACCCAGTTTTTCATCAGGCAACTGCCCGTGAATGGCAATAGCCCCGGCCAGGCTGCCGGTATGGAAGTTCACTTTCCTTCCTTTATAATCATGCTGAAACCAGCCCAGCCCATAGGTGGTCCAGTTGGGCTTTGTTAAACGAGCTGTAGGATAGAACCCGCTGGCCGTTACCAGGGTTTGCGGTTTAAACATTTCGGTCCATGTTTTGGCCGAGAGTAACCTGCCGCCTGCGTATTTGCTGCTGTCGAGCATGCAAAGCACCC
The DNA here is from genome assembly GCA_023151255.1 of Cyclobacteriaceae bacterium. GTDB lineage: Bacteria > Bacteroidota > Bacteroidia > Cytophagales > Cyclobacteriaceae > UBA2336. The sequence goes on from JAKLJG010000004.1 coordinate 152,835, forward strand.
ACTTGCTGATGTCATCGGCACACGACCACACGCTGCCGGCCGCGCCCACCTGGTCGGCACTGGTGTGCTCAATCACGGTAATGGTTCCTTCAATTTTATAATGCGGTTTGGTTTGGTTGGGGTCAGTAACATCTTTTAGCAGCGGAACAGTTCGGGTCATACCAAGAGGTTGAAAGATGCGTTCGCGAATAAACTGATGCCACGGTTTGCCGCTTAGTTTGTTAATAATTTCGCCAGCAGCTACGTAAAAAATATTTTGATAGATAAAACCTGAGCGTAGGCTGTAGCTTGGCGCTACCTGACGCATCTTATACAATACCTCCTCCGCAGGAATATTCATCACACTCCACAGAAAATCGGTATTGCCCATGCCCGAGTTGTGGATAAACAAATCGCGGATGCGCAACTCACGGGTAACGTACGGATCGTACAACTGAAACTCAGGCAGGTGCTTAAATACCGGATCGTCCCAGCTTACTTTGCCCTCATCTACCAACATGCCCATGCAGGCGGCTACCATTGCTTTGGTAGTTGATGCACAGGCAAACAGGGTTTGGGCATTAACTGCATCGGGCTTGCCCAGTTCGCGCACCCCATACCCTTTAGCCAGCAGCACCTTTCCATCCTTTACCACGGTAACTGCCAGGCCGGGCACTTCCCAATCTTTCATGCCTTTTACGATGTAGGCCTCGTATTCCTGGACTTTTTTATCGATGGTAACAGGTTTTTGTGCCCAGCCCTGCGTGAGGGAGAATAAAATCAGTAGAATAATTAATCGCATAATGGTTAACGTTAATGAGTGCTCAGTAAGAAAGTTGTTTTTCCATAATCATAAACTCCAGCGGTTGTTTTGGAAATCCAAACCGTGGATCGGTGAAGGCAAAGGGCTTGCGCTTTCCGGAATCGTGATAGCCATGCCGGATGTACCAATCAATCAGCTCTTTTCTTACCGTCAGTACATTCATAAAAATGGCCTTACATTTTTGTTTTTGGGCCTCATCCTCCGATGCTTTCAGCAATGCCTTACCAATGCCTTTGCCTTGTATGGTTGGGTTAACGGTGAGCATGCCCAGGTAGAGTTTATCTTCTTCTTTACGCAACTCTACGCACCCTATAATTATTCCATCCTCAACATATTTTAAAATCATACTGCCGGGTGTTTCGATTACTGCTTTTAATAACTCAGCATCGGTGCGAGAACCGTCAATCAAATCGGCTTCGGTGGTCCACCCTTGGCGGCCTGAGTCACCCCGGTAAGCGGAGTTGACTAATTTACTGAGTTCGGGTGCGTCTTCGGGTAATGCAGGCAATATATCAGCCATGGAATTAGGATAGCGGTTACGAATATATGCAACTTATTGTGCAGTAAAGCAGGTTTTAGTTTCGTTCGACTTTATAAAATCGTCCGCCCAGCCTATAAATTCAGTCGTATTTTCGGGGCCCGTGCCTTTTTCTTTGGACAAAAAAGAAAAATTATGGAAACGACACTCACCCAATCAATCCGCAGGCACGACCTCGACTGGCTTCGGATTATCGCCATTTTAATATTGCTTTTCTTCCACACCGGTATGTGGTTCAGCCCGTGGGACTGGCACGTAAAGAACAATGAACTCAGCGGCAGCTTCCGCTACTGGATGATTTGGCTGCACTTCTGGCGCATGCCGTTGCTGCTGTTTATTTCCGGTGCGGGCACGTACATGGCGTTGGGCAAACGTTCCATTAAACAATATGCCGGTGAACGATTTCGCAGGCTGTTCATACCGCTCGTGTTCGGCATTTTTGTGGTGGTGCCGCCACAGATTTACTATGAACATATTTTGAAGTATGGAAGCTATTGGGATTTCTATAAAACCGTTTTCAATTTCGTTCCATACCCCGAAGGAAGTTTCAGCTGGCACCACCTGTGGTTTATTTTGTACTTGTTGTTGTATTCGTTACTGCTCATTCCGTTTTTCAAGTACATCCGTTCTGAACGTTCTGCAAAATTCAGGGCAACCGTTAGCCGTTGGCTATCCAGCCCGGCAGGCATGTTATTGATTCCTTCTCTGTTCATCATTTTCACGCAGGCCATCTTACGCCCGTACTTTCCGGATGAAACACACGACCTCACCGACCTGGCGTTTTTTGTTTTCTACATGTGCTTCTTCTTTTTGGGTGTGTTATTTTATTCAGATAAAAATCTTTGGCTTGCCATCGGGCAAAACCGAAATCACTTGTTGGTGGCTGCGGTATTTGTGTTGATTCCTTTTTATCTCCTGTATTTTCATTTCAGAGGTATTGTGAATTTTCCATGGCCGGAAGATACCATCGAAACGTTGTTTGATATTACCGGGATGTTTATGAGCTGGTTTACGGTGCTCACGGTTGTTGCATACGGACAGCATTATTTAAACAAGCCGCACCCGTGGCTCAGCAAACTGAATGAAGGGTTATATCCATTCTACATTCTTCACCAAACAGTAATTATTGCTATCGGGTATTACATCTGCCAGTTGGATTGGAGCATTGCCGCCAAGTATTGGTCGATTGCTTTGCTTACGCTGATCAGTTGTGTTGGATTTTATTTGGTTTTGATTCGTCCGTTTAATGCGATGCGTTTTTTGTTTGGGATGAAGCCGAAACAGAAGTCTGGTGTAAAACAGTTGGAAGAAATTAAGAAAGCCGCTTAACTCCTTGCATCATGAAAAAGAAAATTTTAAATGCAGTATTAATCCTGGCGGTGTTAAGCATTGCCTTTGCTTCGTGTAGCACAAAAACCTATATGGGCCGGTGGATGAAGTGGCGCGCTTCTGACATACTTGATTATGAAAAATTCCCTCACTATCCGTTTGAAGCTTCTCCTCAACCATTTTCATTTATTGAAGCAACGGATAGCAGGCTGGCTGATTTGATGATTGAAACCAAAAAAGGTAAAGCTGCATTGGAAAAAATTCTGGAATCATCGGAAACAACAGCTTTCCTGGTTATTAAAAATGATTCATTGTTGTATGAAGGCTATTTTAACGGGTATTCACGCGAATCGATTAACACATCGTTTTCAGTTGGTAAATCCATTACCTCATTACTGTTAGGTAAGGCAATGGATGATGGACTGATAAGATCGGTAAACGATACGGTCACCCGGTACCTTCCGCAACTTGCCCAGCAGGATGCACGCTATTCGAAACTAACACTATCACATTTATTGAATATGCGCAGTGGCATCCAGTTTAAGGATCACGATTTGCCGTGGGGCGATAAGCCGAAGGCATACTACCATCCGCGTTTGCGCGAGCGTATTTATGAATTGCCAATAAAAGCTGAACCGGGTACTGCCTTTAAATACAATTCCTATAATCCGATAGTTATCGGCATGGTGCTGGAAAAAGCCTGCGGGCAGTCTCCGGCCGAATACTTTGAAAGGAAAATCTGGAATACGTTGGGCATGGAGTACAGCGGTTCATGGAGTATGGATAGTGACGAGTCGCGCATGATGAAAATGGAAAGCGGGCTAAACCTTCGTGCAATTGATTTTGCCAAATTCGGCCGACTGGTACTGAATAAAGGAAAGTGGAATGATGAACAGGTTATTTCCGAAGAATGGATTGAGGCAAGCACTGTAGTTTCACCGGAAAATCATGTTCCGGAATTTGGTGATGAGATTCACTACGAAAAATTCTGGTGGCTGCACAGCAAAGACCAAAAGCATGCCTACATCATTTCAGGCTGGGGCCACCTGGGGCAGTACTTGTACATTTTTCCGGATGAAGGTGTGATTATTGTTCGCATGGGGAAGGATTTGGGTAAAGTAGATTCATGGAAGAGAATTTTTCTTCAGGTTGTTGACACGGTTAAGTAAGTTATGAAAAACAAATATCGTCTAAGCCCTCCTGATAAATACCGCGATGTGGTTAATAAGAAATTATCTACCTTCATGGATATGAAAAAAATTCACTTACCTACCCTTGTCTTGGTTTTATGCTGGGCATGCACAGAAGCGCCCAAAGAACCCATCGTATGGAAATCCATCGAAAAGGATTTGCAGGCACAATTTATCCTGGCGCAGGATGGCGATGTGATTGAATTGCCCGAAGGCCATTTTATGTTTACCCGCACGTTGAGCATGGATGGTAAATCGAACATCACCATTCGCGGAAAGGGCATGGACAAAACTATTCTTTCGTGGAAAAATCAAACCGAAGGCGCCCAGGGATTGCAGGTCAGCAATGGAAAAAATATTGTACTCGAAGATTTTTCGGTAGAAGATGCCAAAGGCGATAACCTGAAGGTAAACGATACGGATGGCATAACCCTGCGAAGGATTCGCTCGGTGTGGGCCGGTGGCCCCAAAACTGAAAATGGGGCTTACGCACTTTACCCGGTACTGTGTAAAAATGTGCTGATGGAAGAATGCATTGCGATGGGCTCGTCCGATGCCGGCATTTACGTGGGGCAATCCGATTCGGTTATCATCCGCAACAACAAAGCCTATTGGAATGTAGCCGGCATTGAAAGCGAAAACTCCAAGTGGGTGGAGATTTACGGCAACGAGGCGTACGACAATACCGGGGGCATTTTGGTTTTCGATTTGCCCGGCCTCACCACATACGGACATTCTACAAAAGTGTATAACAACACCATCCGCAGCAACAATTATAAAAACTTTGCCCAAAAGGGAAACATTGTGGCCAGTATTCCTCCGGGATCGGGCATGATGATCCTGGCCACACACGATGTGGATATCTTTGATAACGATTTTAAAGACAACACAACGGTAGGCCTGGCAATAGTAAGCTACGAACTGGTGGCCGCCCTGAACGAAGGCGAGCAGGAGCAGCCCGGGTCAGTTGGCGGAGTACAAACCGTTAACAACCGGTATAAAGAAGATTCGCTATACAATCCGTACCCTTACAACGTGCACATTCATAACAATCGCTTTAGCAACAAACACTGGTTCCCCACATTTCAGAACGACATTGGCAAACTGCTGGCCATGAAATCCTGGTTCAGTCCGCCCGACATTTTATACGATGGCATCCCCGATCCCAGCCGTGCAGAACGCAACATTTGCATCGATGAAGGCGGAAAAATCACCTTTATCAATCTGGATGCTGCCAACGATTTCAAGAGATTATCAAAAGATGTAAAAAATTTTGCCTGTAAGCCTGACGAAAAAGTTTCGATGAAGTGAAATCACTACATGCGATAGTCGTACTGATGCTGGCTCTTTCGTGCAGCCGGCCAAAGCCTGATGTGGTTGTAATAGAGGAGCAGTCGCTGGGAAGAACTGAACTTGCCTTGCCGGGAGAAAAAACACTTTCTGCCTATAACTTTTTTAAGGGCGAACTTAAAAATCTTGAGCCCGCAGAAGGTGTCATCCACTATGAACTTAATTCTCCGCTCTTTACAGATTACGCGCATAAAAAACGATTCATTAAGTTCCCTCCGGGCACCTTTGCTGACTACCACGCTAACGATGTGCTGAATTTTCCGGAAGGTACCGTACTCATTAAAAATTTTTATTACCCGGCTGATTTCAGAAAACCAACTGAAAGCATCCGCATGCTGGAAACCCGCTTACTGATTTTGGAAAACGGATCCTGGAAAGCCCTGCCTTATATCTGGAACGATGAACAAACTGAAGCCTACCTGGATGTGAGCGGAAAAAATATTGATGTCAGTTGGATACATTATGACGGAACAGTTAGGCAGGTGAACTATTCCGTGCCGAACATGAATCAATGCAAAGGCTGCCACCTCCGTGGCGATAAGATAGCTCCCATCGGACCTACGGCAAGGCAACTTAACGGAACAATCCGGGGACAAACAAAAAATCAACTCGTACAGTTAGCTGAACTTGGCTTGCTGCATAATCTTCCTTCGCTAAACTACGTACCGCAACTGGCCGATTACGATAACAAAAACGAAGCACTTGACCTGCGCGCCCGCGCCTGGTTAGAAGTAAACTGCGCCCACTGCCATCGCCCGGACGGCCCGGCAAAAACCAGCGGACTACATTTAACTGCTGATGTAAAAAATCCATTTGAGCTGGGTATCGGCAAGCCTCCCGTTGCGGCCGGGCGCGGTTCGGGTGGCTTGAGCTATGATATCGTTCCCGGCAAACCCGAACAATCCATCCTGTTCTACCGCATCAACTCGGTTGACCCGGGCGTTATGATGCCTGAACTCGGCAAAAAGATGATTCACGAAGAAGGGGCCAAATTAATCCGGGATTGGATTGCCTCCATGAAATAGCCCCATGAGTATCCTGCCTGAAGTTGCTCTACTGATTCTGCTGCTTGTAATCAGTTTTCTGGCAGCTGTGCTTTCCGGTGTGGCCGGGTTTGGTGGAGCCCTTATCCTGCTGCCCGTGTTGATTAATGTTGTTGGTGTAAAAGCGGCTGTGCCTGTGCTAACCATTGCCCAGCTTTTTGGCAATGGCTCACGGGTTTGGTTTGGCCGTAATGAATTGCAGTGGAAACCCATCAGCAATTTTTTGGTCACCGCCTTACCGCTGTCGGTACTGGGCAGTTACCTGTTTACACAAGCACATGCCGGCAAACTGAATCCTGGCATCGGGGCTTTCCTGATTCTAATGGTGCTCTACCGAAGATTTGGCAGGGGTAAAGCGGAGTTGGGTAACCGCAGTATGCTACTTGGGGGAGGAATTACCGGGTTGCTATCCGGCCTGGCTGGCAGTGCAGGCCCGGTTGGTGCGGCTTTCTTTTTAGGGCTTAACCTGCCCGCAGTGGCCTACATTGCCAGTGAAGCATTTACCGCGCTGGTCATGCACCTGGTTAAAACAATCATTTACAACCGTTTCGCGCTTATCGGATGGGTGGAGTTGTCGTACGGGCTTTTTATCGGTATGGCCATGATTGCCGGAAGCTATACCGGTAAAAAACTGGCTGAGAAATTAAGCCGTGAAAAATTTACATTATTCGTTGAGTTGTTGCTTATTGCTTCGGGTATTCAACTCATTGTAACAGCCTTGTGAAATTGCATCAAATAAAATTTAACCGTGCCGAACTGGGTGGTGCCTTTGGCGACATCGGCACCGACTTTCCACTGATTGTTGCCATGATTCTGGCGGCCGGCTTGCACACACCAAGCGTACTGATTGTATTTGGCCTGATGCAAATCTTTACCGGGCTGGTGTACCGCATGCCCATGCCTGTGCAGCCACTTAAAGCCATGGCCACAATAGTTATCTCTCAAAAAATAGCCGGAACAATTTTACTTGGTGCCGGACTGGCTATCGGAGTAGTGATGCTGATACTCTCACTTACCGGCTTGCTCGATAAACTGGCCCGGTGGGTACCCAAAGCGGTTGTTCGGGGTATTCAGTTCGGCCTGGGCCTGAGTTTATGCCTTCTTGCTTTTAAAGAATATATACCGGCCAACGGATTAAGCGGCTTCATCATTGCAGCCATTGCTTTTGTGCTGATTATTATACTGATTGATAACCGCCAGTATCCGGCTTCGCTTATTGTTATCCTGTTGGGGATAGTTTATGCTGTTCTAACCAAACTGAATCTGCACGATCTTGCCCAGTCGGTTGGGTTTACAGTGCCTCAGGTACATGCCCCCTCGATTGATGACATCACTAAAGGCTTCTTGTTGTTGGCCCTGCCGCAAATACCTCTTTCCTTGGGCAACTCCATCCTGGCCACCAAACAGGTCGCGCAGGATTTGTTTCCGGAGCGTACTGACCTGACCATTCGCAAAATCGGGATCACCTATTCCATCATGAACCTTGCCGCTCCGTGGGTAAGCGGCATACCGTGCTGCCATGGAGCCGGAGGGATGATGGGGCATTATACCTTTGGCGGCCGAACGGGGGGCTCGGTTATACTTTATGGAATGTTATTTATTGTGCTCGGAGTGTTTTTAGGAGACAGTGTTCATCAGCTGATTGAAGTTTTTCCTTTGCCAATACTGGGAATAATTTTGTTGTTTGAAGGGGCCGCCCTGCTTCTGCTCATCCGCGACCTTGCCCAGGATAAAAAAGGATTAGTCGTTGCCCTGCTAACCGGTTTACTGGCGTTTGGTTTGCCGTATGGTTTCCTCGTAGGTATTATTGCCGGCCTGTTGTTACACTATCTTCCTGTTAACCTCAACACGCTCAAAGAAATCGGGGATCAAAAAGAAAAAAACAGCTAAGCTGTTACTCCATCTCCCGGATTTCAAAATCCTTGCCCTTACCGTACCGGATCAAATCCTGCAGCAAAAATTGTTCAAGTGTATGGAGGTCCTTTACCCTGAAATCGCCATTGGCAAGAATATACTCAACCACGAATTCGTTTACTTCGCCAAAATTGACGAGGCGGTATTTTTTTCCAACCCGGAGCACATCAAACGAAAGACCCTGCATTACAACTCCTCTTCACGCTCCAGCATTAAAATGGAGCTCTGCGGAACAATGAAATATTTTTCGCCCTCATACATCACTTCAATGGCGCCCTTTTGTAAAAAGATGGCCAAATCCCCTTCCTGCGCCTGCAGCGGCAGGTATTTTACCTGATCTTCCTTGCCCTTCCACAACTCATCCTCATCGGCCGGCATGGGTAGCGGATAGCCCGGCCCTACTTTGATTACATAGCCACTCTGGATTTTTTCTTTTTCCTGTACACCCGGAGGCAGGTACAGCCCGCTGGCTGTTTTGTCGGATTGTTTTGACGGGCGTATCAAAACCCGATCGCCCACCACGATGATTTTTTTGAGTCTGTTGTTATCCGGAGTAAGTTTCATTGAAACAAAATTACAGAGTTTAAATGAGTGAAAATAAAAAGGCAGGCTGTTTAGCCTGCCTTACAGGGAAACTTCAGCAAATTTTACTTTCTACCGAGTACCACGCCAATAACGCCACCGCTAACGCCCATCATCACCCCCACCACCAGCGGGTCAACCAACGCTCCGGTTAAGCTCATGATATTGGTAGTGCCGTACATAGTCAGGTCAACACCGTATCCAATAATCAGCCCGATGATCAGGCCTGCTTTAAAGCCCCCGCCAAACGTGGTAATGTTGGCCCAGTTGCCAAAAATGTACACCAGCAGGTAGGCCTGCATGAGGTTGCCTAAGGCAAGCGCCCACCATACCATTTCGGTTTCTGTGCGCATTACACCGGTTGCCGTGCCCTGGTTGTTGTTGAAGAAGTCCATTAACAGCATGCCATACAATAACCAGCCGAGCAGAAAGAACACCACAAAGCCGGCCAGGGTAGCCAAGAGTCTTTTTTTCATGTCCATAGTTTTAGGGGTTTAGTTACATTTTGATTAGTCCATTGCAGATCATTCTCAATCAACCGCCTACTCAAACAAATCCTTCTGCTGCTCTCCCTGCGGCTTATCAGCATACAGCGGAAGTTTGCCGAGGCTTTTTGATACTAACGCTTCATCCATGGCTATGCCCCGTTGCTCGGCATCGGCTTTTTGTTCCTGTATCTGTACGGCCAGTTCTTTGTTGCTGATTTGTTTTGCTCTGCGTTCAGTGGGCGGATTGAGCTTTTCGGCCCGTTCAAACTCAATCACCTTATCCAGAAAATCTTTAGGCAAATCGGCTTCGCTGCGATAAACCAATTCAAAAAACTGTTTGGCAAAGAAGCCGTCAATCTGAATTCTTCGTTTGGACAAATGCACAAACTTGCCGATAACGCGGCAAATGTTTTCGCGCTCTTCCGGACTAAGTTGTTCGGCAAATTCGTAATCTTCAATTCTGCGCAACGAAAGAATGATGGGTTCAAGCGCATCGGTGGAGATAACATACACCGTATAATCGCTCAGTTTATATTCAAATTGTTGAATTACCTCAAGCGTATTGGTTGGAACAACCAAGAATACCTCTCTGCGCACATTTTCTTCCTTTACGTATTTGCTTACGCCATCAGCCTGATTGCGCAGGTAAAGCGGGAAGTTCGACAGGTCGTCATTGCCCGGGCTTTTGGCATCAAACACAATATATTCATCATTAATCTTTAAGGTATTGTCAGGCTTTCCCTTAAAAGGGACTGTATCTACATACTCTACGCCATTCCGGCTGCAAATAATTTTAATCCGGTTTTTCACATCGGCTTCGTGGTGCGACCAGGTTTCCTTAAGCTTGCGGAGCCGCTCATATTCGGCCTGTTTGGCTTTCTCTTCTTTTTCGTGTCGTTCCTTTACAATGTCTTCGCGCAATTTTACGAGTTGGTTAATGGACCGTTCATGCTCGGCTTTACGTTGCTCTTCCCTGGCCTTGAACTGCGTGTTTTCTTCGCGCAGCCTGCGGTTTTCCTGCTCCAGGCTTTCAACCTTTTGCCGGGTGGCGGCCACTTCATTGGCCAACTCCTGGCCCCGTTTTAAATAGCCATCGTTTTTTTCCTTAAAGGATGCAATTTCTCTCTGTAGGTCCGCCTTATCAGCTACCAGCCGGTCAATAGTCAACTGCATCTTTGCATTTTCGGCACGCACCCCATCCAAACCGGAAACCAGCCGCTGCAACTCGGCACTGGTGTCAATTAACATGGATTTGATTCTTCCCCAGCGGAACAACCGGTCCCACAGCGAATACGACCTGAGCCTGTTAAACAATTCTTTAATGGTGTCCAATCCGTTTTCCATAAGTTAAAGGTAAGTGAATTAATGGGTAAAGTGGCTAAAAATAGGCGACTGAACCTGACAGCCAGTGTCAGTGTTAAAAGGTTGCGGGCAGGGGTATCAAATTGGTTTTGCGCAACGGCATTTGGTAACTTGCGGGCTGTTTAATCAGGGCGAAATTATCCACATTATGACCGAACTAATCACATCCAGCAGCAAAGCCATTGAATTAGAAGACCGTTACGGGGCACACAATTACCACCCGCTTCCGGTGGTGCTTACCCGTGGCGAAGGCGTTTTTCTGTGGGATGTAGAAGGTAAACGCTATTACGATTTCCTTTCGGCCTACAGTGCCGTAAACCAGGGGCATTGTAACCTGCGTATTATCAACGCGCTGATTGAACAGGCCAAAGAACTTACCCTTACATCGCGGGCTTTTTATAACGATAAACTTGGCTTGGCCGAAAAATATGTCTGCGAAACCTTTGGTTACGATAAGGCCCTGTTTATGAACAGCGGTGCCGAAGCCAACGAAACTGCCATTAAGCTGGCCAGGAAATGGGGTTATACCAAAAAAGGAATACCCGAATATGAAGCCGTGATTGTTGCTGCAAAGAAAAATTTTCACGGCCGTACGACCTCCATTATTTCTGCTTCCTCCGATCCATCTGCCCGAAAAGGGTTCGGCCCCTTTATGCCGGGCTTTGAACTGGTGGATTACGATAACATACCAGCGCTTGAAAAGGCACTGAGCAACCCCAACGTGTGCGGCCTGTGGATTGAACCCATCCAGGGCGAAGCCGGTGTGTACGTTCCCGCTGAAGGGTACCTGAAAGCTGCAGAAAAGCTATGCAGGCAACACAATGTATTGCTGATGATGGACGAAATACAAACCGGCATTGCGCGCACCGGTAAAATGCTGGCAAGCGATCACGAAGGTGTGCGACCTGATTTGCTGATTCTGGGTAAAGCATTAAGCGGAGGTGTACTGCCTGTTTCAGTTGTCTTAGCCGATGATGAAATTATGCTGGTAATTAAACCCGGTGAACACGGATCAACCTTTGGCGGCAATCCGCTTGCTGCGGCTGTGTGCATGGAGGCCCTGCAGGTGGTGAAAGATGAAAAACTTGCCGATAATGCCGAACGGCTTGGGAAGATTTTTCGTGAGCGGATGAGTGCTTTAATTAAAAAAACAAAATTAGTTACCCTTGTACGCGGCAAGGGCTTGCTTAATGCGATCGTAATCAATGACACACCGCAAAGCGAAACAGCCTGGAATATCTGTTTAAAATTTGCCGAAAATGGTTTGCTGGCAAAGCCTACACACGGCAACATTATTCGTCTGGCTCCACCACTTGTTATCACCGAAGAGCAACTTCACGAATGCTGCGATATTATTGAAAAATCAATACTGACGTTTGATAATAAATGAGCCTGAGTCGGTCTTACTTCTTGAAGTCGTAGGAAGACTGCTACGGAACAATCGTGTCAATCACTTCAAAGGCGGCACGCTCGCCTGATTTCAATGCACCGCTAACGGTGCCGAATTCTCCGGTTGTGTCGGTTGCTTCACCTGCAAAAAACAGTTTGCCGTCAACGGGTGCGGCCAGCGCATCCCGGTCGGCCGGAATGCCCCCGGTTAACGGAAATGAAAATCCTCCCTTGGCAAAAGGGTCTTTAGTCCAGTCTTTAATGGTATAGAGCAGCTTATTCTCTTCGCCTGCCAGGGTGCTTCTGCGCACATTTTCGGTAGCATCGCCATTAAACCACACATCCATCTCAGCAATAATACTCTCCACCACCTGATCGCCCGTCATCAACGAGAAGGCTTCGGCTTTCGGGCCGTTAATGGTTATGCTCAGCGCCCGGTTCAATGTACTCCGACCTACCCCTGCATTAAGTATCATGGGTGCTTCAGTGCCACCAATAATGGCAGCCACGGTATCCTCGCCCCAGAAGTTGCGTTTAAACTCGATAAGTACGCGCATACTTGCTTCCATACCGATGCGACTCAGGGCTGTTACTTTTGAAGCCGGCAAACCGGGTGAAAACGCAATATCGCCCGCCTTGAGTATGGATACCGGAACAGTAACTATCAGTTTATTTACAGTATCACTTCCACCACTGTGTGTAATTTCAATTACCTCACCTGCATAATTTACCGACTGCACAACTGTGTTAAATTGAATGCTGGATATCACCCGACTGTACACCGAAAGCAACGTGTCCTGCATCGGGTTGTTACGAAGGGTCAATTCAATACCATCGTGTTCAGTCAGTGAAAGTCCGCTAGCCAGTGCATTGGCGCCAATCCGATCGGAGGAAGATCCATAAGGCACACCCAGCCACGAGTTGATGAGCCCGTCCATGCTGGCTGGCACACCGGCATTAGTGGCTGCCTGCTTCACACTCAGCCCAGCCCCTCCGGTAAAAGTTGAGAAGTTATCTCTGAAACTCTTTGCCGTAACAAAATCAGAATTTAATAAAGCTTCTGCTTCTGTTTTTACAGCATTATCCAGCACGTACCGGTCGGCACTCAGGTCTCTGAAATTAACCGTGGGGACCTTTCTGATTTTCAGAATCTCTCCCCATTTGGAATTGGATCCATTTACGCGGTCGGCACCTAGTTCAAACGGAAAATCCGAGTACGGATAATTATTCGGAAACATAATCAGCGAATCGCTGGGTGCATCGGTGCGGTGCAATGAGCACACCCGGCCACCTACCCGGCCGGTAGCTTCAAAAATTTTTACTTTAACACCTTTTGAAATAAGAATATCAGCAGCAATTAATCCGGCCGCACCAGCGCCAATGATGCCCACTACGCCATCGTAATTAATCTCCGGGCCGGGACTCTCCTTATCGCACGAACTAAGCCAGGCCGGTAATGCCAGGCCGGCTGTTACACCCAAACCAATCTGCTTCAGTGCTTTTCTTCGCTTCACGACTACCTGATTTTCTGAAAGATAATAAAATATGCCATTTTGGGCCTTATGGATACGATAAAGCGCCCTTTGGTAAAACGGGTTGCCATTGTTGGCCCTGAATGCACTGGCAAAACTGCCCTTTCAATAGCACTGGCGGATTACTACCAAACCGTGTGGGTGCCCGAGGTTGCCCGTACCTATATTGAGGGCCTTACCAGGCCTTATCAACAAGATGATTTATTTTTTATTGCACAAGCTCAACTACAAGCAGAAGAAAAACTCGCAAAGCAAGCCAACCGCGTATTGATTTGTGATACCAATCTTATTGTGATTAAAGTTTGGAGTGAGTTCAAATATCGCTCCTGTGATAATCGTATAACAGAATGGCTGACCAACCGGCATTACGATCACCATTTTCTCACCGATATTGATGTACCCTGGGAAGATGATCCGCAGCGCGAACACCCTGATAAACGCGACTATTTTTTTGAAGTTTACCGGAATGAGTTACTAAAACTGAAAGTTCCGTTTACCAAACTTAGCGGACCACTGAAGGAACGACTGCACACGGCATCAACGGTCATCGATTCTCTCCTTTCAGATAAAGATTAGTGCACTGGCAAAATCGAGAAAGCAGGTTATCAAAAAAAACTCTACTTTCCATTTAAATACCTGAACCCATGAGTAATCGAAGAAACTTCCTGCAAAGGGCCCTCGGCTTTGCCGGTGCCTTTTCACTTGCACCATTGGCTGCCAAAGCTGTTGCCGAAGATGTATCGGATGCGCTGCAATCGCTCAATAAACGAAGTCCGCTTGATGCTGCGTCAGATGAAGACCTCTGGGCACGTATGGCGCAGGCGTACACTGTATCGCCCAACATTATGAACCTCAATAATGGAGGAGTTAGTCCGCAGCCGAAAGTAGTACAGGATGCCGTTGACCGCTACTACCACCTGAGCAATGAAGCCCCCACCTACTACATGTGGCAGATTCTGGACAAAGGCCGCGAGCCCCTGCGCAGAAAGTTAGCTGAACTGGCCGGAACATCACCCGAAGAACTGGCCATTAACCGCAACGCCACCGAAGCGCTGGATACAGTAACCTGGGGGTTGACTTTGAACAAAGGCGATGAGATTGTGATGACCCGCCAGGACTACCCCAACATGGTACAGGCCTGGAAACAAAAAGAAATGCGCGATGGAATCAAAATCAACTGGATTAGTTTTAACCTGCCCGTTGAAAATGATGAAACCTTCGTTAAGGCGTTCGTGAATGCCACCACTGCCAAAACCAAAATCTGGCACATTACCCACATGATTAACTGGACGGGCCAGATACTGCCGGTAAAAAAATTATGCGAAGAAGCCCGTAAGCGAAACATCATCTCTATTGTGGATGGCGCCCACACCTTTGCCCATATGGATTTTAAAATACCCGACTTCAACCCCGATTATTATGGCACCAGCCTGCATAAGTGGTTAAGCGCTCCCTTCGGCACAGGCATGCTGTATGTAAAGAAGGAAAACATTGGCGGACTGTGGCCGCTCTTCCCCAACGATAAACCCACTGACAGCAACATCCGAAAATTCGAAACCTTAGGCACCCGGTCCTTTGCTCCTGAACAGGCCATCGGCCAGGCTATTGATTTTCACAATGCCATCGGCAGCAAACGCAAAGAAGAACGCCTGCGCTATTTAAAAAACTACTGGTGCGAAAGGGTGATTAAAAACCCGCGTGTCAAACTGCACATCTCCATGAAACCCGAATACGCCTGTGCGTTGGGTACATTTTCAATTGACGGCATGGATCCAAATGATGTAGTGAACAAACTATTCAATGATCACCAAATTCACACCACCGGCATTAAATGGGAAAACATTAGTTGTGTACGCGTTACCCCGCATGTGTACACCACCACCCGCGACTTAGACCGGTTTGTTGAAGCTGTTCTCAAAATTGCCTCCTCATGAGAATTTGGATTGCCGCTCTTCTGATGAGTTTTGCGTGCCAGCCAGAAGAGCAAAAAAACATACAACTTTTTGTGCCCGGCTTACTCAAGCCAGTCGAGGTATTCCGCGACTCAGCCGGCATTAACCATATTTACGCTCAAACTGAGCACGACCTGTTTTTTGCACAGGGCTATTGTGCAGCTAAAGACCGGCTCTTCCAGTTTGAGCTGTGGCGCAGGCAGGCTTCGGGAACACTGGCCGAAATACTGGGTGAAGAGGAGGTGCAGCGCGATATCGGGGCGCGACTGTTCAAATACCGTGGTGATTTAGAGAAGGAGTTCAATCACTATCATCCTCGCGGAAAAGAAATTATTACTGCCTTTACCGATGGCATCAACGCGCTCATAGCTGAAACCGAAAAAAATCCTGAGTTGCTTTCGCCTGAATTTGGTCTTCTTGGAATCAAACCCGGTTACTGGACACCCGAACTGGTGGTCTCGCGCCACCAGGGTTTACTCGGAAATCTAACCGATGAATTAACCCTGGCCAGGGCTGTTGCTTTGCTGGGACCTGAAAAGGTAAAAGACCTCCGGTCGTTTGAGCCTGGCAAGCCAAGGTTGGATCTTGATCCATCTATTGATCAGAGCGGGTTGTTTGAGAATATTATCAGCCCGTATGAAGCCTTTCGTAAACCCATACTATTTAAGTCCGGCCATCTTGCGGCTTGTGGAGCATCCGACCATGAACAATTTCAACAACTTGCAGGTACCGACAGTCCGGTTTTCGAAGCGCTTTTCACTGATCCCGACCGAACCATCGGCAGCAATAATTGGATTGTAAGCGGCAGCAAAACCACCACCGGCCTGCCCATGCTGGCCAACGACCCGCACCGAGCCGTTACCGAGCCCTCGCTCAGATACATTGTGCACCTAAACGCCCCGGGCTGGAATGTAGTGGGTGGTGGTGAACCCACCATCCCCGGAGTTTCCATCGGCCATAATGAGCATGGTGCATGGGGTTTAACGGTGTTTAATATTGATGGTGAAGATTTGATGGTGTACGAACTTAATCCTAAAAATGAACTGCAGTACCGGTATCAAGGCAACTGGGAAACGATGACGGTTGTGCGCGATACCATCCGTGTTAAAAATGCAAACAATGTTTATGTTGAACACAAATACACCCGTCACGGCCCTGTTACTTTTATCGATAAAAAACGCAACAAAGCATACGCTGTTCGATGCGCGTGGCTTGAGCCGGGAGGCGCACCGTACATGGCCAGCCTGCGGATGAACTCCGCCAAAACGTGGGATGAATTCCGTGAAGCCTGTTTGTACAGCCATATACCGGGCGAAAACATGATCTGGGCCGATAAAGCCGGCAATATCGGGTGGCAGGTGGTGGGTATTGCACCGGTGCGTAAAAACTGGGATGGCCTGGTGCCCGTGCCGGGCGATGGCCGTTATGAGTGGGAAGGATTTTTGCCTGTAAAAGAACTTCCTCATGTGTATAATCCTGAAAAAGGTTACTGGGCAACAGCAAATGAAAACCTGGTGCCCGTTAATTACCCCCACCGCTATGCCGTAGGCTGGGAATGGGCCGACAGCAGCCGGGCAAAACGTATTGAGGCAGTGTTATCAGAAAACAAAAAATTCAGTCAGGCTGATTTAGCACAATTGCAGTTCGATTACTTCTCCGTTCCGGCAAGCCGGCTTGTTCCGTATCTGCAAGCGATTTCATTTTCCGATACCAAAACCGATAGCCTAAGAGAACTCCTGTTAAAATGGAATTATGTGCTTGACAAAAATTCGGTTGAGGCCGCAGTGTATATGGCGTGGGAAAAGAGGTTGATAGAAAAGGCTTATCCGCTTTTTGTTCCTGAAAACGCGCGCGCGGTAATACGCGGTGTTTCGCTTCGAAAAGTAATTAACTGGATTATCACAAACCGATTAGAACTAGGCAACCGAAACGCCTTTTTAAAATCAAGTTTTGAAGATGCCGTTCAACAACTCGCTGTAAAACTTGGCTCCAATACTAAAAGTTGGCAGTACGGCCAGCCCGGGTATCATCATGTACTTATTAAACATCCGTTGAGCATCGCCCTACATGATTCTTTACAGCATATTTTTAACAGTGGTCCGTTACCGCGGGGCGGTTCAGCCTCTACACCCAACGTAACCAGCAACAACGATAACCAAAGCCATGGGGCCACCTTCAGGCTGGTGGCCGATGTTTCCGATTGGGATAAAACCATCTTTACCAATGCCCCCGGGCAAAGCGGGGATGTGCGTAGTGTATTCTACCGAAACCTTTTTGAAGGTTGGGCCAAGGATACGCATTTTAAAGTTTACTTTACCCGCGCTAAAATTGAAGAATCCACACATGAAAAGACCGTGTTAATGCCTCATGCCCGTTGATCTCTCGATTTTAAAGGAATCTTTACCACATCTAAGCGAGGTTTTGCAAAAGCAATTTGCCTCCGAAGGAATATTAACCGAACTGGATAGCGGTACCGAAATCCTGAAGGAGGGTCAGTCGGTTAAAGTTATCCCTATTGTGCTGAACGGTTTAGTAAAAGTTTTTACGCGGCACGAAGACAAAGAATTGCTCCTCTATTACATCAGGCCCCGTGAAAGCTGTGTCATGTCGTTTCTGGCCGGCATTAAAAACCAGCCCAGCCGGATTTTTGCGCTTGCCGAGGAGCGTGCCACATTACTGCTCCTTCCTTCGAAAAAAGTGGAGCAATGGATAAATGAGTATCCCCAACTAAATAACCTGTTTTACGATTTATACAACAACCGGTATTCTGAGCTGATTGATACACTGCACCAACTTATTTTTCAAAAACTGGATGCACGCTTGTATGACTACCTCGTTGAAAAAAGCCGGCTTAAGGGCACGCCTTTGCTGGATTTACGCCACCGCGAAATTGCGCAGGATCTGGGCACTTCGCGTGAGGTTATTACCCGGGTGCTGAAAAAACTTGAAAAAGAGGGTAGAATCAGGCAAACCCATCTGGGCATCCACCTTTTATGATTTTTATCATCTGGTGATCAACGTCACCGGTTTTGCCCCTACGGAAATCTACTTTTGATATACCCTTTCAGCTATGAAAAGCAAGGTCCTGAAACTCATCGTGGTTTGTATGATGTGCGTGGGCATTGTTTACCTGCTGATTTGGATTTTTAAATAGAAAACTAAAACCTCAATCATTATGAAAAAGAACATGGGAAACGTTGATCGGGTCATTCGGGTAATCCTGGCCGTGATTTTTGGTGTGCTGTATTTTACCGGAACGGTAAGTGGCACCTTGGGTTTGGTGCTGGTTATTCTTGGCGCGGTGTTCGTGCTAACTAGTCTGGTTAGCTTTTGCCCCCTTTATGCCATCGTGGGTATTAGTACCTGCCCCACAAAAACGGCTTAAGCAATGGGCGGATTCTGACTAATTAAACGTCAGAATCCGTTCTGCTTTTTATTCCGTGCTTCAATAGTCCTCAAACCATTGAAATGTTCGCTGCACAATCTGATTCTTCTCCTTTCGAAGATAGTCAAGAAAAGACTGGGCCACAGGTGAATGCTTTTTGCCGGTAAGCCAGATAAGGCTCCAGGTGGTTTTAATTGGTAAACCTTTTACGGGCACAATCTGAAGCTGGTGGTGGTGTAGTTCATTTTTAATGCCAATCAGGGGCATGATGGAGTAACCCAGTCCGGCCAGCACCGCCTGTTTAACAGCTTCGTTGGAAGTTAATTCCATTTTACGGACAACGGGAATATTGTTTTTATTTATAAAAGCCTCCATAGTTAGCCGCGTACCCGAACCCATCTCGCGGAAAATTAGTGGTAGTTCGTGGAGCAGGGTCTTTGAATACGGTTCTTTCTTAAACACCCGATCCATATTGCCTACCAAATAAAGTTTATTTTGCATCAGGTCAATCCGATCAACACGCAACGCGGTTGGCAGAATCGAAACCAATGAAAAATCAACTTCGTTGTTTTCCAGGCTTTTAATTACCTGGCTTTTATTGGTTACATCGATGATTACTTCAACACCTCCGTGTTGCCGGGCAAAACCGGCAATGAAATGAGGCATCACGTATTTTCCGGTAGATACTACTGATATCTTCAGCTTACCGAATAACTGCCCCCGGTGTTCATACAACTTGCCTTTAAGCAGGTTTACCTCTTCAAGAATCCGCGCGGCCGATTGGGCTACCTCCCGCCCAAAGTCGGTAACGTAAAGTTTACGCCCCACCACTTCAATCAGTGGCAAATCGAACTGGTCCTGAAAATTTTTTAACTGGATAGAAACAGCCGGCTGGGTTAAGTGGAGTTCCTCCGAAGCCTTGGTTACGCTGCCGGCCTCAACCACTTTCAGAAAAATCTGAAGTTGATGCAAGGTGTAGTTCATAAGTATTCTTTATGATTTTCATACTAAAGTTAAATAAAAATATATGTTTATGAATGCCGATTATTGTCCCCGCAAACACCAAATGCCCATGAAAACTATAGTGAGCCAACTCAATAACGCTGGATTTAAAGACCTTCAGCCAATTTTTTTTATTTCCATTCTAATAGTTTTTGGCGCCTCCTTAACTGTGGCCAATCCGCTTTACGCCCATTTGTTCAATGGGCTTACCATTTGGTTATGTTCATTAGTAATACAATCAACAGAAAACTCAACATCCACCAAACCAGCTAACGATGAAAACAATTAGTAATGAAAAAATCGCATCTGTTAAATTGATTGACGGCTATTTTTCTGCCGAGGAGGCCAGGGATATTTTACTGAACCTGATTACCAGTAAAATCAATTTTCATGAAGTAAAAAATTTTGCTTCACTTGAAAAAACTGGTAAACCGGATATTACTGCGCTACATCGCCTGCCTGAACTTCGCGAAGAGCGAAAAAAAATTATAGCAGCAGTGGAATATTCTATTCAAAATGGATACGCCTTTAAAATAACCTCTGCCATCCGGATAGAATTGATGGATGAGGGCCAATAGTCAATTGGGGTACCTGTTTGATGAACATGCAACTGTTGCTTGAAAACCTTACCAATCCGGCCCTACTCTTTTTTGTGCTGGGCATTCTGGCGGTAACCTTTCGTAGCGACCTGCAGATACCACCCAACTCTTCGAAGTTCATCTCGCTATACCTACTGTTTTCCATCGGTTTTAAGGGGGGCCAGGAATTGGCCCACGAAACATTTTCACTTGAAATTGTCTGGTCCATCCTGTTTGGCTTATCGGCTTCTTTTTTAATACCGGTGTACGCCTATTTTGTCCTGCGAAACCGGTTTTCGGTCTATGACTCAGGGGCTATTGCAGCTTCCTATGGGTCCATTAGTGCAGTTACTTTTGTTACTGCAACAACTTACCTTGAGGCCCATCAGTTAACTTTGCACGGTCATATGGTTGCGGTTATGGCGTTAATGGAAGCGCCAGCCATTATTAGCGGTTTGTTGCTAATCAATTTCTTTTCCGATAACGGGTATCAGCAATTCAGTAAACGCAAAGCGGTTTGTCATTCACTCACTAATGGCAGCGTGTTCTTAATTATTGGCAGTCTCATCATCGGATTATTGGCCAGCGAAGAACAGGCGCAGGGAATCAAACCGTTCACAACCGATATCTTCAAGGGATTTCTGGCCATCTTCCTGCTCGACATGGGTATTGAAAGCGGACGGAATCTTAAATCGCTTTTCTCTTTTGGCTCATTTCCAATACTCTTTTCGGTGTTCATCCCACTCCTCAACGGTTGCGTATTTGCATACCTGAGCGGTTTTATAACACCCGATGTATCCAACCGGTTTATCTTCGCCATTCTTACGGCAAGTGCATCTTACATAGCCGTTCCTGCCGCCATGAAAGTAAGCGTACCGCAAGCCAACCCCGGACTCTATCTGCCGATGGCATTAGCGATAACTTTTCCGATAAACATCACCATCGGTATGCCGCTTTACTATGCTATTGTCAACCAATGAATTACTTATCGCGATAATCCAATGCCGGCTTGCGATCACCAATTAACGCTGAGTATTTAAAATCGGGGCCAATGCGCTTTTGATAATCTTCTTTTGCCTTCTGGATTTGTGTTCCATCATTTAGCAAATCAATACCGGTTAGGGCCAGCGTTTTTGCGGCAACCATCATTCCTTTAATACCAATGTCCACACCGCCGCAGGCCACAGCCTGCCAGCTATGAGCCGGAACACCCGGCACCCATGTGGCTGTTACCAAACCTACAGTAGGCACTACATAACTTACATCCCCCACATCGGTAGATCCCCCACTGCCCTGGGCATCCACTTTAAAGGGTTCTACAACGGATGCATTCGATAAAGCCGGACTGCTTCCGATAAGGGATTGCTGGATTTTTCTTCCAAACTCTAACTCATCGGGTGTGTAGGCAACACCGCCCACCGTTGTTAGGTTAGCATGCATCAGGCGGGCCAGTGGTTCGTTAGGCAGCAAATCATAAACGCCACCGATGATTTCATATTCCACACGTGTTTCGGTGCCCATGGCAGCCGCATCGGCAATTTTCTTAATCCGTTCAAAGATGCCGGCCAGCACATCGCGCTTGGGGTGGCGGGCGTAGTAATACACTTCGGCATAATCAGGCACTACGTTAGGAGCTTCGCCTCCGGCTGTAATAATATAGTGAATGCGGGTATCCGAAGGGATGTGCTCGCGCATCATATTCACCATATGGTTCATCGCCTCTACGGCATCCAGCGCGGAACGGCCCCGCTCCGGGGCACCGGCTGCATGAGCTGAGGTTCCATGAAACCTGAACTTAGCCGAAACATTGGCCAGCGAAGTTGATGGGTTGGCGGCATTGCGGCTGCCCGGATGCCAGTGCATCACTATATCTACGCCATCAAATAATTTTTCGCGCACCATGTACACTTTGCCAGCACCTCCTTCTTCAGCTGGTGTACCGTACACTTTAATGGTTCCCTTTAACCCGGTTTGCATCATGGTTTCTTTCAACTCAATGGCAGCAGCGACTGAAGCAACACCAAATAAATGATGGCCACAGGCATGCCCGGCTGCGCGTGAGGGATCGGCCTTCTTTTCCGGAACAGCTTCCTGCGAAAGGCCCGGCAACGCATCAAACTCAGCCAGAATACCAATTACCGGTTTGCCTGTACCATAGGAAGCGACAAATGCTGTAGGTATTCCAGCCACACCGGCTTCGACAGTAAACCCGTTTTTAGTAAGTAACTCCTGCAACTGGGCTGTACTTTTGTATTCTTTATACCCCACCTCTGAATACTTCCAGATGTTTAATGCGGCCTGCTTATAGGTATCGTATTGTTTGTCGATACGGGCCATCGCAGTTCTCTTTACTGCAGGCAAGTCTTTTGACTTAATGGTTTGCGCCCAGGCATAAACTGAGACAAGAGAGACTAAAAGTAGGAGTATTTGTTTTTTCATGACAATGGGGTTTAGGGTAATGTCAGGTACCGTCTATTTAACACAGTAATAGAAAATAGTCAAGCCCTTTTAGGGTGAGTGAATTACGCTGAAAACCAGTTTGGGAACGACCACACCATGTAACCGTACGCGGCAAACCGAACCACCCGCGAAATGCTGATCAGTAAAAACTGCTTAAAGGGCAGGTTTACGCTTCCCGCAAGCATGCAGGTTGCTGAATAGGGTATGGGGGTAACCGCAGCTACAATAACCAGAAAAGCGCCATAGCGTTTTAATTGTGCATCATATTGCATGAGGTACCGAACGTGCAATTTTTTATAAACGGTTGTTTTTGAAAAGTTGCTTCCGATAAGGTAGCCTATTACTCCGGCTAAATATGAAATGACGGTAAGAACAATAAGATTAATGACAAACTGTAACAAAGAAACTTTGTGCAGTATCCACACCAACATAAAAAATTCAGGGGGCACCAGGCCAAACAATACTTCAGAAGCAAAAAATACCAGGAAAAGAATAATTGGCTTATCCTGTAAGGCGTCAATATCTTTATGAAAAGTGTTTTGAATATATTCTTCTGCCAGAATAAAAACAGTAATGATAACAGCAAACCAGAGTAACCCGCGCAACAGGTTTTTCAATAAAAAGCCCGATTTGGTTTCTTCCTGCTGCATGCCGGCCATTTAACTGATCAACGGAAAGCGTTTAAAAGGTTTGCTTTCATCAAATAATTTACGAAAGGTAGCATGCCGCTTAACCACATGAGGGGTAACTTGTTCAGCCACGCGTATCATTTTGGGGTTAAAATCGCCAATCCAGTTCATTTCGTATTGCTCATACGGAAATGATCCTGCGTGGGCCATCCGCCTGAACGATTCAATTATGGCTCCGTCAACGCCTTTGCCCTGGTGCTCGGGTACAACGCCAAATAAAATTCCAAAAGCCTTTTTATTCGTGCCTGTTTTTTGGTGCCAGAGAAATTTAAGTTTAGCCAACAGGTTGAATTTACCGTTCAAGTATTTAAACACTTGATTAAGTTCTGGCAGCGAAATAAAAAATGCTACAGGTTCATTGCGGTAATAGCCAAACCAAATTAATCGCTTATCCAAAACCGGTTTCATTTGTTTTACCATGGCCACAGCTTGTGTTTCAGTCAGCTCCGGTATTTCGCCCCGCTTAGCCCACGCCCGGTTGTACACATGCCTGATCTCCTCTGCCAGTTTCACAACATCAATTTTTGCCGGATGACCAAAGTTGTAATCCGCATCCTGAAACACGCGCTCGGCCTTTTCCAGGAGTCGCGCATCCAACGGGCCTTGTATAGGTCTGCCAAATGTAAGTTGGTAAAAATATACCTGGAAGCCGTAGCCTTCAAACAAATCACGGTAATACGGAAAATTATAGTTGCACTGGTAATTAGGCTCACGATTAAAACCTTCTACCAGCAAACCCCACCACCTATCGCGACTGCCGAAGTTGATAGGCCCATCCATGGCTTCCATGCCACGCGAGGCTAGCCAGTTTTTACAAGCATCGAATAATGTATTGGCGGCCTGTTGATTGTTAATGCATTCAAAAAATCCCATCCCGCCCGTTGGCTGATCATTTCCTTTATGAACGGTTTTGTTATTTACAAAAGCGGCTACCCGTCCTATGGTTTGGTCTCCTTCACGCAATATCCACCGGATACACTCGCCATGCTGAAAGGTTTTGTTTACCGATTTATTGAAAACACCTTCAACATCTTTATCCAACGGTCTAATCCAGCAGGGCTCATTTTTGTATAAGGATACCGGAAGAAGCAAAAACTCCCTGGCTAATTCAGGTGTATTTACCTCTAGGAGATTCATGATTGCTTATCTGCAAATTGAAAGAAGGAACCTGTTCCCTGATCGGCCCGGGCATTGGGTAAATGAATGGTAAATGTAGTGCCAAAGCCTACTTTACTGGAAACAGCAATTTTACCGCCCAGTTTTTCAACGGCATTTTTAACAATATACAACCCGATACCGGAACCGTCCGAGCGCTCAGTTGCCCGGTAAAACATGTCGAATATCTTATCTATATCTTCCTCGCTGATGCCAATTCCATTATCGGCAAAAATAATGGTTGCCATGGCAGGTGTAATTTCAACAGTAACATGTACCATGGCTCTGGCGGTTTGCGGCTGCCTGTATTTTATTGCGTTAGAAATGAGGTTACGGAAGATTTCGGATATTCGCCATGGGTCGCTGTAAAATTCCTGCTCCGATACGCGGGTGGTTACTTCAACTTCGCTGGCCCCGGGCAGGTAACTTAAATCAGCAAAAGTCTTTGAAATGATTGATTTGAGATCAATTTTGCTGATACTCACTTCCATTTTCAGGTTTTTGCTGTGGCTTAGCACATCGCTGATGAAATGATCTAAATCGTGTACTTTCTTTTCAATTACCTGGAAATAGGTCCGGAGGTCATCGGTGTTTCCGGGTAATTTTGAAAGGTTTATCAACCCGAGAATTGATGACAACGGAGCTCGTAAATCGTGCGAAACTTTATACACAAAGTTATCGAGCTCGGTGTTACGGGTTTTTAGTTCTTCTTCGATCTTCTTTCGTTCTGATATATCCACATAAACGCCATAAATACCGATAGCCTTTTCGTCAAGGGTAACCGGAACACCATACAGTATAACATCAACCGGCCTGCCCGATTTATGCCTGCGGGTGGTTTCAACGCTTATAAGATTGTTCGATGCGATCAGGTTATTCAGATCAATGCCTTCGCTTTGAAGTTTTTCGGGAACAATAAAGTCGTTCAGGTTCTTGCCCCGCAGCTCAATTAATTCGTAACCAAACATTTCATTAAAGCCGCGGTTCACCAACAGAACTTTGCCGTTAACATCCAGCATAACCACAGCCAGTGGCACCGTATTGAATAACTTGGTAAACAGGGCTTCATTTTTTTTCAACCGTTCTTCTTCCTGCCACTTACGTTCTGTTATATCAAGGATTAGGCCCTGGTACCGTAGTTCGTTTGATTGTACAGGCGGAGCTGTACGTATTTCTATCCAACGAGTAGACCCTTTAATCTGAATTCTTCCAATCCAACTCCACGGGCTGGAGTTGCTTAAGGCCTCTGAAATTCTTGTTTTAAAATTTTCAAGGTCATCGGCAAAAATAATTTTTTCGCAGACCGAATAAGTTTCGAGTAGTTCGTGCGCCCTAACACCTAATACACCTTCACAGTTATCTGTTACTGATAACAATTTTGCCGAGCCATCAGCACGGACGGCACAGGTAAAAAATACAGCCGGAAAACCGGGAGAAAGTTCCTGCATGAAGAACCTGTAGTTAGGTTTAGTTAAAAGTCTATCCGGAGAGGGTGGACTAATTTTTCAGGGATGCAATATAGATTATACCGTATATTCTGCAAGCAAAAGGCAACAACAAGCGAATAAAATTCTGAAAGTTTCTCAGTGACGGGTCAAAAACTTCTAACCGTTGGTGTACTTTTTACTAAATCCATACCGGTCAGGAAGCCTTTAACGCTTCGGCACCGCCAACAATTTCGAGTATTTCTTTAGTAATGGCAGCCTGTCGGGTACGGTTGTAGCTTAGGCGAAGTTCTTTCAGAATCTCACCTGCATTTTCGGTGGCCTTATCCATGGCTGTCATACGCGCACCGTTTTCAGCTGCATTGGAATCCAGCACGGCCTTGAATAACTGAACCTTGAGCGATTTGGGGATGAGCCCTTCAAGAACTTCCGTATTGTTAGGTTGGTAGATATAGTCTGTTGTTTGAGTTGATGCTGAAGCCTGCTGAGCCACCGGCAGGTACTGCTCGGTACGCAGGATTTGAGTGGCTACATTTTTAAACTCGTTGTAAACGATTTCAATTTTATCATACTTGCCGGAGCGAAAATTATCCATCAGATAATCAGCAAGGACAGCAACTGATTCAAACGAGAGTTGGCCAAAAAGGCCTGCATAATCACTCACCACCTGGTATTTGCGTTTAGTGAAATACTCATTGGCTTTTTTGCCGATAGGCAAAATGCTTACTCCGCCTTGCTTAAACTGTGCAGCATACTTTTCTTCGATCACACGCTGAACGCCCTTGTAAACATTGGTGTTGAAGGAGCCACACAGGCCGCGATCGGAGCTAATGGCAATAATCAGCACATTATTCTCAGGCCTAACTTTACTATACCAATTGTCAGCCGGTTCGTTGGATTGTGCTGCAGAAAGATTTTGAAGGATTACGGCTAATTTTTGTGCAAAAGGGCGCATTTGCAAAATCCGATCCTGTGATCTGCGGAGTTTTGCGGCAGCCACCATTTTCATGGCTTTGGTGATCTGCTGGGTAGAGACCACCGAACTGATGCGTGTTTTAACTTCTTTTAAGCTGGGCATGTTCCTTCTGAAATCAAAAAAGCCTGATTAATATTTGGCAGCCAGTTCCAGGGCGGTTTTTTTAATTGTTTCCAAATCCGAATCCTCCAGTTTTCCGGCACGCAGGTTATCCAGTACATTGCGGTAAGTGGAACGCATCAGATCAAGGAATTCCTTTTCAAACTGGCGCACCTTATTTACCGGCACCTTATCCAAGTAACCGCGGGTTGATGCTGCGATTATGGCAACTTGTTCTTCAACCGGAACAGGCGCATACTGATCCTGCTTCAACACTTCGGTGTTTCTTCTTCCGCGCTCAATTGTCAGTTTTGTAGCGGCATCCAAATCGGAACCGAATTTGGCAAAGGCTTCGAGTTCGCGAAACTGTGCCTGATCAAGCTTCAACGTGCCGGCAACCTTTTTCATGGATTTAATCTGGGCGGCACCACCCACCCGCGACACAGAAATACCAACGTTAATAGCCGGACGGATACCCGAGTTGAACAGGTTGGTTTCCAAAAATATCTGTCCATCCGTAATGGAGATTACGTTTGTGGGAATATAAGCCGAAACGTCACCCGCTTGAGTTTCAATAATAGGCAAAGCTGTTAACGAGCCTCCGCCTTTCACTTTCGATTTCAGGGACGGAGGAAGATCATTCATATTTTTAGCTACGCTGTCGTCATTAATGATTTTGGCCGCACGCTCAAGCAGGCGTGAGTGCAGGTAGAAAATATCGCCAGGGTACGCTTCACGTCCGGGGGGCCTTCTTAACAGCAGCGACACCTCGCGGTAAGCAACCGCCTGTTTGGAGAGGTCATCGTAAATTACCAATGCCGGGCGACCGGTGTCGCGGAAGTATTCGCCAATAGCCGCCCCGGTAAACGGAGCAAAGAATTGCATCGGTGCCGGATCGGAAGCCGTGGCTGATACAATAATGGTGTACGGAAGTGCACCGGCTTTTTCCAGGGCAGCAGCCACTTGGGCAACTGTTGATCCTTTTTGGCCAATGGCAACATAAATGCAGTAAACGGGCTTTCCGTTTTCGTAAAATTCTTTTTGATTGATAATCGTGTCAATCGCTACTGCTGTTTTCCCGGTTTGGCGGTCACCGATGATTAGCTCGCGCTGGCCGCGGCCAATCGGGATCATGGAGTCAATTGCCTTAATGCCGGTTTGCAGCGGTTCATTTACCGGCTGACGGTAGATTACACCGGGGGCCTTGCGCTCCATCGGCATTTCGAACAAGTCGCCTTTCAGCGGGCCTTTGCCATCTACGGGCTCACCGAGGGTATCCACTACGCGGCCCAACATGCCATCGCCAACCATTACCGAAGCAATTTTACCGGTACGCTTAACGGTATCACCTTCGTGCACACCTTTTGAATCGCCAAACAATACGGCTCCTACGTTGTCTTCTTCCAGGTTAAGCACCATGGCACGCAGGCCGTTTTCGAACTCGAGCAATTCGCCCGACTGGGCCTGGGTTAACCCATAAATGCGGGCCACGCCATCACCTACGGTAAGTACGGTGCCTACTTCTTCCAGTTGCGCATCGGTACGTGCCTGTGCAAGTTGTTCGCGGAGGATTGCCGATACTTCTTCAGGTCTGATTTCTGCCATATCAATTAGCTTATTCGTTCAAACTTTAATTTCTAAAATTCCTTTATATAAGGATTCTGACTAAACTCTCTTTGCAATGCTTTTAATTGGTTCTGGATGGAGGCATCAATCTGCTTATCATCAACCGTAAGCACAAACCCGCCAATCATTTCCCGGTCCACCTTCTCAACCACTTCAACTTTCTTCTTATCACTTATTTTCTTCACGATGGCTTCAAATTCTTCGCGCAGTTTTTTATCAAGTGGTACAGCAGAGGCTACTGTCGCCTGTACGATGCCTTTATATTCGTTGTAGGCATTATGAAATTGCCGGGCAATTTCAGGCAACAAAGGCTCGCGGTTCTTGCGGGTAATAATATCAAATATGGCTAAGGTTAGTTTGTGTACCTTTCCTTTAAAGACAGTGTCAAGAATTTCTTTTTTCTTATCATGTTTAATAACCGGGTTGCGTAGCATCAGGGTGAAAGCCCGGTTGCGTTCGCACACCTGGTTGAACAGTATCATGTCGTTATGCACTTCATCCAGTGCATGCTGGTCAACAGCCAGATGGAGCAGTGATTTTACATAGCGATATGCAACCCGTGAGTCGGCCATGGTTAGTTAATCTTCAAATCTTTCAGGTAGCTTTCAACCAATTCCTTTTGTGCTTTATCATCGGCCAGGTTTTTCTTCATCAGCTTTTCGGCAATTTGAAGCGAGAACAGGGCCACCTGTATCTTCACGTCTTTTAATGCAGCCTGCTTTTCAAGCTGGATGGCCTGCCGGGCATCATCAATGATTTTATCGGCTGATTTTTTGGCTTCCAGCCGGGCTTCTTCTTTCATGCGGTTTGACGCTTCGCGGGCTTCTTTTAAAATCTTATCGCGCTCTTCGCGGGCTTCTTTCAATAACTTTTCGTTATCTGCTTTAAGTTGGCTCATCTCTGCCCGTGCCTTGTCTGCTGTGTCAAGAGCGTTTTGTATTGACGTTTCCCGCTCTTTTAATGAATTAAGAATGGGCTTCCACGCCAGTTTAGACAAGAGGATGAACAGCAGAATGAATACAATGGCCTGCCACAGTATCAATCCGGTTCCGGGAGTTAAAAGATCCATAGTATTGGTTATGCGTTGTTTTCAATTAAAAACGAAGAGGAGTTTCCAGCCTATTGCCGGGCAAACTCCTCAACGGTTAGCCTAATGCTACCATCAGGCAAATAACCAGTGCAAACAGGGCTGCCACCTCAATAAGGGCGGCAATTACCAGCATTGCACCTTGAATTTTGCCGGAAGCTTCTGGCTGGCGGGCCATACCTTCCATCGCTGAGCCACCAATGCGGCCGATACCAATGCCAGCGCCAATCGCTGCCAGCCCGGCACCAATGCCAGCGCCCATGATTGCAAAACTCATGTCTAACAAAAGTGATAATAACATAGTGTTAAGTATTTATGTGAAACAACCCCGGCATTTTGCCGGGGATACCTTAAAGCTGTTAATGATGTTCATGCTCGGCTGTGGCCATCCCAATGTACAGCGAGGTGAACAACGTAAATACATACGCCTGAATTCCCGCCACCAACAATTCAATCAGATTAATAAACAACACCATCAGCGTGGATGCCAGCCCAACGTAGATGCTGCCGAAGATGAACGTTAAACAAATTAAACTTAATATAACAATGTGCCCGGCCGTAATGGCCACAAATAAACGAATGGTGAGAGAAAACGGCTTGGTAAATAAGCCGATGATCTCAACCGGAAGAATAACGATGCGAAGCGGCAGTGGAACACCGGGAGTCCAGAAAATGTGTCCCCAGTAACTTTTATTCCCGCTGACGTTGGTGATGATGAAAGTAAATACGGCAAGCGTAAGAGTAACCGCAATGTTGCCGGTCATGTTTCCTGCTCCCGGCAATAGGCCAAGAAGGTTACCAAACAATATAAAGAAGAAAAGAGTTAACAAATAAGGCAGGTACTTTTCGTAATGATGACCAATGTTGGGTTTAACAATCTCATCACGCACAAATACAATAATGGGCTCAAAAAACGATTGGATGCCGGACGGGGCCTTTCCAGAATTTTTTTGGTAACGACCAGCTACCGTTAAAAAAACCAGCAATAACAGCGCAGCATTGATAAACAACATGGCAACATTCTTGGTGATGGAAATATCGAGTACCGCTTTTCCGCTATCAGCCAGGTAAATGTGGTTATGTTCAAGCTTATACCCATTATATTCTACCAGGCTGTGATGTTCATCATAAAAATTTCGCGATGAAAAAATTTCCAAACCTTTCTCCTGCGAATACACGATTATCGGCAAATAAAGTGTGCCATAGTGCCCGTCCCAGAAATGCCAAACATGATCGTCCATCACGTGATGGAGTATAACCTCGCTGGCGTTAAAAGCTTTTGTACTGTCGGCCGTTTCAGCAGCAGACGATATTGTAAATGAGCCAAGAACAGCAAAAAATATCAGCGCAAGAAACCGGGTTAATTTTAACAGAAAAACGCTCATTGGACGCTGCTGACGGGGTTTTAAAAATCCGACCGCAAAGGTAAAAATTAACGCTTCAGAATGAAATTTTTTGTAGGTTTTTTGACCTTGTGGCGATGGGTTTATTGATTAACTCTCCGGTACAGAAATGCCACCTCAGCAACCGTAAAAAGCAGGTAACCAATCATAAAAAAAACAACATTAGCCGTTGCTCCATCCCGGTTTCGGGATATGACAAAAATCATGAATCCGGCATAGGCTATCAGTTTAATGGCCATTGTTAGTAAATAAAACTGAACAAAGAATTCAGGGCGCTTCTCCTTCGTCCGCTGCAGATAATAAAACAAGCCTGCCGTACTGATGAACAGGAAGAACAGGATATGGTAGAAGTGCGATGGCCAAACGGCTGTAAATTGATTGTACGCCAGGATGATGCCTGAGGAAATCAATACCAGCGTCAGTAAAAAAGAAGCCAGTAATTTCACGAATTCAGGGATCGATACACCTGGTATAACATGCCGGCCAGAGCCAGTACTCCGAATAACAACATAAAAACCGGAAAAGAAAGTCTCAGATAGCTATCAAGCTTATAACCGAGCCATCCAAATACACCAATTGTTAAAAGCAACTGAAGGGCAAGCCCGCTGTAGCGCAGGTAGGCGTTAAACGGACTTGGCTTCTTCGGTTCGGGTGAAGGTTCGTGTTGCCCCGATTCCATTTGTATCGCCAATCTTAATCTCTTTTATGGCTGCCCCCATTTTGCAAGAGCCATTAAAAACTGCGCCAGGTTCTACAACCAGTTTGCCTGTAATAATATCGCCATTAATCACAGCCGTTGCCTTCAATACCAGCAACTCGGCAATTTCAATCCTTCCTTTTACCTCCCCTTCTATATCGGCATTCTGGGCGGTAATGTTGCCATGCACCTGCGAAGAATTTCCTAACGCAACTTTTGATTTTGATTTAATGTGGCCCGTTACTTTACCTTCAATGCGAATATTGCCGTAGGTTTCGATATTACCTTCCAGGTAAGTGCCTTTACCAATGGTGTTGCTGGAGTTGCTGATCTCTTCAGCGGCACGTTTTTCTTCTTTTGTTGTAAACATGTTTGGTTACTCGTTAAAACGTTACAAATTCTTCCGGATTAAGCGGGTTCCCGTTGTACCACAACTCAAAATGAAGATGCGGACCATTGGTTAATTCACCGCTGTTGCCAACTATAGAGATAATCTCGCCTGCATTAACAAATGTACCAACTTTTTTATATAGTTCAGCATTGTGCTTATATACCGAAATCAGGCTTCCCTTATGCTGTATCATCATTACATAACCGGAGTCCTGTGTCCACGAAGCAAACACTACGGTTCCATCGGCAATGTTTTTAACCGGTTCATTGGTTTTGGTAACGATGTCCACGCCATAATGGCCACGCTTCAGGTCAAACCGGTCGGAGACAAAGCCGGTAATCGGAGAAAAGAAAAATGTTTCTTGTAATTCACGGTATTTCACACTGGTAAATGTAATCAGGGCCAGATCGGATTTTTCAAAATCCCTTCTGAACTGCGAATCGGCCGGAGCCAGCTTTAATTCAGTAGGTTTTATCGCGGGCTTTCCATCAACCTTTAAAATCTCAGCAGCACTTTTAAAGTCTGACGTATCACCACGAAGTACTCTCTGAAAGTTGAGGATGAACTGATCTTTGCGATCTACCTCCATAGAAAGTGAATCAACTTTGGTAGCCAGGTCAATCAGCTCCCGATTCAACACCATCTGCTCAAACCGCGGATCAAACCACTTAGCCAACAAGGTTTGCGCCAGAAACAGGCTTACCACAAAAATCATGGCGAACATAACGCCCAAAAAAAAGATTACCTTCGAATAGGTAAAACCAAAACTGGTCTTTTCGGCAAAGTTCTCCTCGTTACGGATAATGAGTTGGTACCGGTTGGTTAGCCAGTTGGATAATGTCTTTTTCTGCTTCAAAAGGCAAATTTTAGCCGACAAAGTTAGATATTCCGCACGATTTTAATATGGAAATTGCCTTTTTTACGTTTCTTAAGGAACCGATAACACTTTGAAAATCAGGCTTTCATACTTCTTACCGGCCCTCCTGTTGGCGGCAGCTTGCTCGTCTGAATCAAACACCTGGATGAGCAAAGCATTTCACAACACCACGGCTCATTATAACGGCTACTATTACGCACTTGAAGAAGTCACTAAAATCGAGCAATCCATTCAGCGCAACCACCGGGACGACTATAACCAAATTCTTTGGTTGTTCCCAAGACTTGATTCGATGTTTGCTAAAAGCTACGACAAGTCAGTTCAGGAAGCCGTTAAGATGGCCTCCATCGCCATTCAGCGCCACCCCAACAGCAAGTGGGTTGATGATGCCTACATCCTGGTGGGCAAGGCGAGGCTATATAGTTTTGACTGGGGCAATGCCATCCAAACGTTTAAGTATGTAAACAATCCAAAAGTTACCAAAGACATCCACACCCGTCACCGGGCATTGATTTATTTAATCCGCACCTTTACCGAGCATAAAGAATACAATAATGTTGAAGCAGTGTTCGACTACCTGCAAAAAGAGCCGCTAAACAAAACCAACAGGAAAAATTTTTTGTTGGAAAAAGCTTTTTACTACCAGGTGCGTAATGATTTGGATAAAATGATTCGTAGTCTTTCTGAAGCAGTACCTCTGTTAACCAAGAAAGATAAACCCGGAAGAATTTATTTCATTATTGGCCAGGTGTACCAAACCCTGGGGTTTGAGGCTGAAGCCTATAACTTTTACCGACAGTGTATTGCCACCCATCCTGAATATGAGGTTGACTTTTATGCCCGGCTGTACATGGCCCAGGTAGCCGAGATTTCGAAAGCCCGTAATGTGGCTAATGCCCGTAAATCATTTAGAAGGTTACTTAAGGATAGTAAAAACAAGGAATTTCGGGATAAAATTTATTATGAGATAGGTGTATTCGAAGAAAAACAAAACAACATTACTGAAGCAATTACTAATTACAATCAGGCCATCCGCCTGGGCAACAATAAACTGGTTGACGGAGAAGCTTATCTGCGGCTGGGTGAGTTGTATTACGATACACTAAAAAAATACGAACTCGCCCAAGCCTATTACGACAGTGCCGTATCAAGCATATCGGCACAACGACCGGGCTATGGTGCCATTAAGTTACGGCAGGAAGTACTTAGCGAGTTTGTCACGCACCTAAAAACAATATCGTGGCAAGACAGCCTCCTGGTACTATCCGGCATGGATACTTCCGCAATTCGATTGCTTGTCAAGCAGGCTGTTGCAATTAGTACACCCGTGGAAAAGGGGAAAAGCAAAAAACGAAAACGGACTGACATTGTACAAAATCTTCCGGCTAATGAAGGTTCCGGTAATACGCAAACGGGTGATTGGTATTTCGGAAATCCTTCGGCTGTCGGTTTAGGTCAGATTGAATTTGTTCGCATTTGGGGAAAGATACCTCTGGAAGACAACTGGAGAAGATCAACCCGCGCCATTCCGCCTTCTGAGCGTCTTAATCCGGTAGTTACCGCCAATGTTGCGGATGCTGAAGTAATTAAACCCATTAGCAAACAAGACCCGGCAGAGGAAGCCTATCAAACACTGCTGAAACAGCTGCCGCTTACTGACGAACAGAAAAAGGAATCCTTACGTAAAATTGAAGAAGCTTATTTTGCACTCGGCAATATTTATTACTTCAAACTCAATGAAAAAAATAATGCCATCGTCTCTTTTGAAAAATTGCTCGAGCGCTTTCCGCAAACTCTTCATAAACCGGAAGCACTGTACCAACTTTATCTCATCCATAAGGATACCGATCCAAAACGCGCGGACGCATTTGCGTCCAGCTTAAAGGCCGAGTACCCCGAAAGTGATTTCGCCCGTATTCTTGTTAACCCGGATTACCTGCTTGAATCAAGCCTTACGGCAGATAAGCAGAAAGCGATTTACAAGGAAGCTTATGAATACTTTTTGGCAGGCAACTATACTGCCTCCACCGAACTACTCAACCAGGCGCTTAAACTTGAAACCACCCCCTTTACACCTCAGTTGCTTTTGCTAAGAATACTTATTACCGGCAAAACCGAACCTCTTTCGGTTTATCAGTTTCAATTGGAAGAATTCATTAAGGGCTATCCTGATACTGAACAGGCAGCCTATGCTAAAACCTTATTGCAGGTCTCAAAAGAGTTTCAGACAAAAAAAGAGAAAGATAAAGGCATTGAATACCAACGCTCTTTTGAGCAACCCCATTATTTTATTGTAGTATATCCTGCGGCAGAGAAGTTAGAAAATGTAGTGGTGGAAACACTCAATACATTTAATGGCTTATACTTTAACGATCTTAACCTCAAAGTGAGCAATCTCATTTTAAATGATGAATACACCCTTACCATGGCGTCTGACCTGCCCCGCATCAGCAGTGCGCTGGAGTATTACAAAACATTCACCGAAAAACTTCAATCACTTACCGGACTTAAAAACCGTAAATTCAATAGCTTTGTAATTACCAAAGACAATTTCAATATCTTTTATCGCACCAAAGGCCTTGATGAATACCTTCGATTCTTTGAAAAAAACTACCGTACAGAAAATCCGTAACCTGCTGGCCATTGAGCGGCCATGGATTAAAAGGGCC
This sequence comes from Cyclobacteriaceae bacterium, assembly GCA_023151255.1. Classification (GTDB taxonomy): domain Bacteria; phylum Bacteroidota; class Bacteroidia; order Cytophagales; family Cyclobacteriaceae; genus UBA2336. The sequence goes on from JAKLJG010000004.1 coordinate 188,845, forward strand.
ATCAAGATTATCTGGATTAGTTTCTTTTGTGTTATCCTGCTCTTTCCGGTATTCATTTATACGGTAAGCATCGATCTGTTTGGTTTATATGGCGGCATGCCCAGCCTTAAAGCCATTGAAAATCCCGAGAATGATCTTTCCTCTGAACTAATCTCTGCGGATGGCGTTTCATTGGGTCGGTACTTTCGGTACAACCGGAGCCAGGTGAGCTATGATGAACTTTCAAAGGACCTTGTTAATACATTAATTCTTTCGGAAGACCACCGGTTTTATCAACACTCCGGTATGGACTTTATTGCTTACATGCGGGTGTTGTGGGGCCTTATTACCCTAAACCCTAAGGGTGGAGGCAGCACCATTACACAACAATTAGCAAAAAATCTTTACACCATGAACCCCGACATGAGCCTGGATGGTAAAATCGCCCAGCTGGGACGCTATCCGAAACGGCTTATTCAAAAAACCAAAGAATGGATTATTTCATACTACCTGGAGAAAAATTTCACCAAAGAAGAAATTATTGCCATGTACCTCAACACCACCTCGTTTGGCAGTAATGCATATGGTATAAGGGTGGCAGCCGAAACCTATTTTAATAAACCACCTGACAGCCTGAACCTGCAGGAATCGGCCGTACTGGTAGGCATGCTGCAGGCTATAACTAAATTCAGTCCCGTTTATAATCCCGAAAACTCGCTGAAAAAAAGAAATGAAGTGCTTTACAAGCTGGTTACACACGGTTACCTGACGCGGGAAGCCTATGATTCAATAAAACAGTTACCCATTGAATTAAAGTATAAGGTTCAAAACCAGAATGAAGGACTTGCCACCTACTTCCGAAACGTAATCCGTACTGACCTTATGAACTGGTGCAACGAACACGGTTACGATTTATGGGAATCCGGGTTAAAAATATACACCACTATTGATAGCCGGATGCAGCTTTATGCTGAGCAGGCCCTTAATGAACACATGCAATACCAGCAGCAATTGTTCGATGAGCATTGGAAGGGCCGTAATCCCTGGATTGACGATGAGTGGAAAGAGATAAAGGGTTTTTTGCAGTCACGTATAAAACAAACTGATACATACAAAAACCTGGTGGCGCGTTATGGCGAAAACTCCGACTCGGTAAAAATTATGCTGAACCTGAAGAAGCCCATGACCATTTTTACCTGGAAAGGTGAGCGCGACACCTTATTCAGTTCGATGGACTCACTCAATTATTACAAACGCTTTCTGCATGCCGGACTGGTTTCGATGGATGCCAACACCGGGGCCATTAAAGCATGGGTGGGCGGCATCAACCACAAATATTTTAAGTACGACCACGTGCGCCAGGGCAAACGCCAGCCTGGATCAACCTTCAAACCTTTTGTTTATGGGGCGGCACTGGAAATAGGCTATCACCCCTGCTTTGAGTTGTATGATATTTCACCAAGTTTCACCGTATCAGGCACAACCTGGTATCCGCCCAATTCAGATGGCAAATACGGTACTGGTGAAAAAATGAACCTCCGGCAGGCTATGGCCCGTTCTATTAACTCCATTACAGCACAAATTCTGCAAAAAGTGCATCCTGAAAATGTTGTAAAGTTTGCCCATCGCGTGGGCATCACCAGTCCGCTTGACGCTGTGCCTTCATTATGTCTAGGTGTTAGCGATGTATCGCTTTATGAACTGGTAGGAGCATACGGTACGTTCGTTAACAGCGGAATTTACACCGAGCCGTATTACATTACCCGTATTGAAGATAAAAACGGTAACGTCATTGAAAACTTTGTGCCCAAAACCCGCGAAGCCATAAGCGAACAAACCGCTTATAAAATGGTTTACATGCTGCGGGGTGGTGTTGAAGAAAGCGGTGGCACCTCAGGTGGATTAGGCTACGACCTTAAAGAAGAAAATGAAATTGGCGGTAAAACCGGAACCACCAACAACGCGTCCGATGGGTGGTACATAGGCGTTACCCATAACCTGGTTACAGGAGTATGGGTGGGTGGAGACGAACGGAGCATTCATTACCGCAATTGGGATATGGGGCAAGGATCCCGTACGGCACGGCCCATTTGGGAAAAATATATGCGTAAAATCTATCTCGATCCGGCCATCGAATATAAAAAGGGTAAATTCAAACAACCCAAGACAGGCCTGGACGTAACCCTCAATTGCGATCAATACATTGTACCGGCCGACTCCATTCCGGTTGACGAAAAACCCTGGGACGATTTCAACTGACTTAGTTTATGAACCGTGGCGGACTTAAAAGCTACGTGCTGCGCTTACCTGAAGAGCCGGGAGTTTATCGGTTTTACAACACTGCCAACCAACTAATATACGTAGGTAAAGCCAAAAATCTGAAGAAGCGGGTACTTAGCTACTTTGGAGCCAAACAAAATCTAAGTCGGAAAACCCTGAGGCTCGTTCATGAAACCAACCGCATCGAGTATACTGTTGCCGAAAGTGAATTTGATGCCCTGTTGTTAGAAAACAATCTGATTAAACAATTTCAACCCCGCTATAACATTTTACTTAAGGATGATAAAACTTATCCTTACCTGTGCATTCTGAGGGAACGGTTTCCGCGCATTATTTCCACCCGAAAATACCTGCCTGATCAAGGTGAATATTTCGGTCCGTATTCCAGTGTTGTGGCCATGAAAAATGTACTGGAACTAATTCGCAAACTGTACACCATACGAACCTGCAATCTGCCATTAACAGAAAGCAATATCAAACAAAGAAAATTTAAGATCTGCCTGGAGTACCACATCGGCAACTGCAAAGGTCCTTGCGAAGGCTTACAGTCCGAAGAAGATTACCGTGATGATATTGAACATGCCCGCTACATTCTGAAAGGAAACATCAATTTGGTTAAAGCTGTCTTTGAAAAACAAATGCAAGCTGCAGCAAATCGATTGGATTACGAACGTGCACAGCATTACAAGGAACGGCTTATTACGCTCGAAAAATTTCAAAGCAAATCGCTGGTTGTTAACAAAGCCTTAACCGATATTGACGTAATCACTGTAACGGGCACTGAAAAATACGCTTATATCAACTACCTGTTAATTAAGGAAGGAGCAATTGTCTACTCCCGGTCCGTTGAAATACAAAAAAAACTTGGTGAACAAAATGAGGAGTTGCTTAGCCTTGCGCTTGTTGAATTACGGCAACAGGCCAACAGCACAAATACAGAAGTCTTAAGCAATCTGCCCGTGCTTACGATAGCAAATAACCTGAATAACACCGTGCCTAAAATAGGCGACAAACGTAAACTGGTTGCGCTATCGTTAAAAAATGCTTTAGAATTGAAGCGTGAAAAAGAATTACTGCGTGCCGAACGGCCTTCGAAGAATAATCCGGCACTTGAGGCCTTACGTTACGAACTTCAACTCAGCACCTTACCCATAACCATTGAGTGCTTTGATAACAGTAACCTGCAGGGCACAAATCCGGTAGCGTCTATGGTACGTTTTGTTAACGGCAAACCGGATAAAAAAAATTATCGGCACTTCAATATAAAAACCGTTACAGGGCCTAACGATTTTGCTTCAATGAAAGAAGTGGTGGGCAGGCGCTACCGGAAATTGCTCAACGACCAGTCTCCTTTACCGGATCTTATTCTGATCGATGGCGGAAAAGGCCAGCTTTCAAGCGCTTGTGAAGCTTTAAAGGAAATTAATCTGCATGGCCAAGTAGCCATTGCAGGTATCGCCAAAAGGCTGGAAGAAATTTACCTGCCGGAAGATTCCATGCCCCTGCTTATCAGTAAAAAATCACCCGGATTAAAACTTATTCAACAAATACGAAATGAGGCCCACCGGTTTGCGATAACCTTTCACCGGCAAAAGCGAAGCGAAACAAATTTACAATCAAGCCTTGACGACATAGCGGGTATTGGCAAAACCACTATTGAAAAACTGCTTAGGCATTTTAAATCGGTCCGGAAAATCAGGGAAGCATCTTTTAAGGAACTCGAACAAATTATCGGAAAAAGTAAAGCAAAACTGGTTATTGATGCAAACAAAAAAGCCCCTGCCGGATAGCAGGGGCTTTGTTATACTGTTAGGGACTGATCAGAACTCCCAAAGATTGTGTTCCTTCTCCATCAGCATCATTTCGGCCCATTCGCGCGCCCAAACACTTTCGTAATACGGTCTTTGGTTTGCACGATACACATCTTCAATGGTCTGGTCATCCGGGTTTTCAATTTTATCTATTGTTCCTTTAAAGAGTCTTAACAAAAAGGCATCAGCAAAATTCTTGTTTTCAGCAGTATTCTGGCGGTTAAACCAAACTGCTTTTGCCGGATTATTGCGGAAAACTTTTTCCAAATCTTTGTATTTAAACCAGCCTAAGGATTTGAATGTACCGGTGTTTAAATCAAAGGCCTCGAGTTTAATAGCCTGGATATCGTAATACAAACGCGACCTGCGCTTATCAAAAATTACGTCTTCCATTAGTGTAAGCATATAAATATCGCGGGGCAATACGGTTACCGGTTTACCCCGTTGCGTTAGCACCCACTCACCGTTAGGTGCCGCGCTGGGATTTATACCCGTGTTGTTATCTATTGCTGACTCGTAATTTTTACCGTTAAATGATACCGCATCGCTCAGGTAGTATGTCATGGCTGGATCCCAGGCCTGCAGTGTTTCGCCCTGAGTTATCACCATCTTCGATTCAAAATCTTCTTTGGTCATCACCGAAGTGAGCGAATCGCTGTTATAAACAGCCGGTATCTCTCCACTTCGTACTGCATCAATAATCAGTTTTGAAATTTCACCATTGTTTGAGAAGAAACCCTTATTCTGCTTCTCCTTCATATCAATCTTTCTCCATACACGCAGTTTGTACAGGTGTTCATACCGCGGTATCGGATCAATGGAATTCGGGTTGTATTGGGGTAGTTCTACCTGTGCATAGATACCCTGGGGCATCAATGCCGCAAATAGTAATACGATCCCATTCTTAAACATATTCATAATCGTTCTTATTGTACTGGAATATTAATAATATCACTGCCTCCTACGGCAACCGGTTCAGGGTTGCCCTTGTAGGTCATTCGCACCACATTTTTAGGTTCTACCAGAATCCTGTCGCCCGGACGCATTATAGCCCGCCATGCGCCTAAATCCACCAGTTCGCTCGTGGCTGTCATTTCCTGAACGCGCTGGGTGCCACGCGCCAGAATAACCGACATATTTCTTATCCGGTAGTTGGCATCTTTTGGTACTTCGTTCTTAAAGTTTTCATCCGCTTCGGCATTGATCCGAAGACCAGCAATTTGTCCGGCTTTCACACCATTCTTTAAATCAATATCCCGGCCGTTATTATCCTTTGCCACAATGCGGGGGCGTGGCACATTCTTCACGGCAAATTCTTCATTGCCGATAAAGGTTCCGGAGTTGTTTACTGCAACGGTAACTTTGCGCTGGTTTGGTATGATGGTAACCTGACCAATTTTTTCACCGCGAATAATTTCTGCGCCCGTAGCAGAGAATGAAGGGTTATAATCCGTACCCAGAGCAGGTACCTCAATATTCACCAGGTTACCACAACCCATATACAGGGTGGGGGCTACCCCGGTTGTTACCCGAATGGTGGGCTTTGCAACTATATATTCGATGGTTTGCGGATAAACCTGATCATTCAGTTTTATCTCTGCTTTAAACGATTGCTTAGATTGTCCTTTGGCATCATAATTTCCTCCACGGGCAGTGAATTTTACCTTACCCATTTTGATGCCAGTAGCCGGATCCACAGCTACCGGGATGGCTGTTCCGTTATAGAACATTTCAGGGCTCAGAGCCGATGAAGAAGCAGAAATAAACATATCGGCTTCGTAAGTGGCTCCGGCAGCAACAACGGAAGATTTAGGCCGAACCATAGGGATAACTGTTTCGAAACGAACGGTAGCTGCACCAGCCTCTTCGGCCAGTTTGCGCAAAGCGGCTGACTCATATTCAAGTACTTCAGACTGAATTTGTGTTACCGAGGCAAGCGCGGCAATCACCGGGGTGTTCTCGAAAGTAAAAGTTAAGAAGTCCTTACGAACATGATCGGGGTCGTTGGCAAATTCGGGTATATCTTTAGGAGCCCTGGCCAACGTGCCAAATTTTTCACCGGTAAGTTCGTTGAGTTGCTTCACGTAATCATTCAACTTAGCCTCAAAATCTCTACCCCAAGGTGATTTTTTATCGATCATCATGGTTGCCACTGCTGAACCATGGTTGTTGATTACCTTTTCATCCACTTTGTCGGAACCGGATACCTCCAGCATTTTCTTTTTCAGTGTTTCAATCCAGGCCGAAGTGGCCTGTGTCAATTCACGCACCTTCTGCGCCCGCTCAACAGCACTCTTAATTTTTGCTACCTCACTCTTTCCTCCCTCTTCAATAATTTTGTTTAACTGCTGCTGGTTGGACTTTTCCGTGTCTTCAATAAGCTGGTTAAGGGTTCCATTAATGATGGCGAACTTTTCCAACACTGCATTGCTCACCTGAAGGGCCAGAAGTGCGGTAAGTACCAGGTACATCATACCGATCATCTTCTGCCGCGGGGTTTCTTTTTTACCTGCCATTTGTTGTACTGTTTAAAATAAATGAAACTTAAACCCTGATTACACTATTAAAATTATCCTTGGCCTCCGCCTTTCATGGCGGTAAGCATACTTCCGTACACTTTATTCAATGCAGTTAAGTTATCGGTAAGCTTACCAAGCTCGCTGGTAAACTTGGCAGTATTCTCTCCAACTTTGGTCAGTCCTTGCATTGCACCGGTCAGGCTATCGTAAAACTTATTCATGTTCTTCACATGGCTGTCGGCATCTTTCAGTTCCATTTCATAAACCGAATTCAAAGCAGCGAGGTTTTTAGTCACCTTCTGTACCTGTGAATGGTACTCACCGGCATCTTTTGAGGCATTGGCCATAGAACCCACAGCCTCAATAGCCGTTTTGTATGATGCATTCATATCCGACAATGCTTTCGAAGCTGTTTTTACATTGGTTGCATACTCGTTTGTGGCTACCGCAGCGTTAGACAGGTTGTTCATTTGCTTAGCAGATTCAGCCAGATTGGTTAAACCTTTGCCTAGATTATCCAAGAGGTTTTGGTCAACTTTGGCAGTCTTCAGCATTTCATCAATCTTAAGGAGCGGTGACTCGGTAGAATGGCCAGGTTTACGAACCGTAGGGGAAGTTACCGAAGGCTCATAGTCCTCCGCAAGTTCAGGATACACCTTGGTCCAGTCAGTTTCTTTTGCCGGTGGTTCAAATGCACTTAAAAAGAAAATGGCTGCCTCAGTTAACAGACCAACCATCAGCATTTGATCGGCTCCGGTGAGGTGCAGAATTTTAAACAGCGCACCAACAATTACAACTGCCGCACCAATACCATAAACTTTTGGCATTATGGTTTTAAAGAGTAGCTCAGCAAATCCGCCTTTTTTCTTGCTCATTGTAGTATGGGTTTAAGTGTTTGTCTTTTTGGATATGGGTTAAAGATAACGAGAGTTTCGGTTTGTTAAAATTCCCTGCCGGAAGACCGCCCCAAGTGTGTAAGTGCACACCTGAATCCGATGTAGGCGCGGGTTGAATCTTTAAATTCGTATGTTCTTGTGCCGGTTTCAAGATAATAGGCCACATCTTTCCACGATCCTCCCCGAACTACTTTCTTGGGAGCGATTTTAGCATTGTACCTTGAATCTTCCGGATTGGTTCTTGGGTCGATAAACTGCGGATTTAAATCCCATACTGTGGGAACTGAAGCCGGGTTGAAGTCATCCAAACACCATTCGCTTACATTACCGGCCATATCATAAAGTCCGTAATCATTCGGGAAGTATGCCATTACTGGTGAGGTATAGGCAAAGCCGTCATCGTAAAAGTTACCGCGGCCCGGCTTGAAATTAGCTAGCATACAGCCTTTTGAGTTACGGATGTACGGGTTACCCCACGGGTACTTAGCCATATCACGGCCGCCACGGGCCGCATATTCCCACTCGGCCTCCGAAGGCAGGCGGAAACTCGGCATCGGGAACTCGCCAACACTTTTGCGGTAGTCGTTCCAATACGCAGTGCGCCAGTTGGCAAAGAATACGGCTGCATCCCAGTTAATACCTACCACAGGGTAATCATCGTAACCTGGGTGCCAGTAATAGTAGTCCTGAATAGGGTCGCCCATATGATGGGCAAAGTCACGAACCCAAACGGTTGTATCCGGATAGTATTTTTGTTTGAATGTTTCCTGATCAACTGTTTCGAAACCTTCGATGCTCCCGTTTTCAACCAGGTGGTAATTGGTAAATTGCCGGTACTCATTATTGGTTATTTCGGTATCGTCCATAAAGAACGAGCCAATGGTAACCTGTTTGTTATAGTTGATTTGTGTTGATGCCGGATCCTCATCGGCCTGACCCATATGAAAGGTCCCTGCCGGAATTGGCACCATACCAAAGGGCCTGGTCATTACCCAACCTTGCCTGCCGGCAACACCCACAAGTTCACCACCATCTCCGCCTTTACCTCCACCAAGGCCTAAAAGACCACACGCGCTGGCTGCCAGCCCAAGAAGAACTATTGCATATTTTGATGAAGCCGCCTTATCCATAGTACTCATTCAGTTTGCTTTTTTGAGTTTCGAAAATACCGCTTAAAGTCTTATTTTTTAAAACAATTGATTAACAAATTCTATAAAATCTGCTTAAAACCAAAATAATTTACTGTTAATGCCTGTACCGGGGTGTTCTTACAACCTTTTTACCGACCCCTACACTTACCGGTAACTGGTACGTTAGCATAAACTCATGCGAAAAATTTTCTTTTGCTGCCCTGTCTTTCACCACAAAGTCAATCGAGTAACCAATCCGCAACGATTTATCTTTTAAAAAGCTATATCCCAGTAGGAGATTGGCGGCCTCCCCCGATCGAAACGACAGTCCGCCCCACATCGTATTGCGAAGGGTTGCTAATACGGCCAGGTCCATCGAAAATTCGTTAAAATCGGTTTTTATCAGGATGGTTGGATTAATCTGCAGGTCGAAATTCACATCATAAAAATAGCCACCCACAATATTCATATGATTTTCGAGGGCATTGCGCTGGCTCACTCCGAAATCAAACTCGGACTTCAGCAGGTGATTCATGCCAATGGCTGCAAAGTATTTTTCGCTGCGGTATAAAATACCAACGCCCAAGTCGGGGCGTATTTGCGATTCCCTGCCAGTGCGGGGTATATAGGTGCCACTAATCGGATCGTAAATTGTCAGCAACGGATCGTTTGGCTGAATGGCCCGGTATTTATCAAAATCCAGCGTTTGAGAGTACATGCCCAGCTTAATTCCAAAACTAAGTTTATTCTCCCGTATGCCGAGGTGGTAGGCATACATGGCCTGGATCTCGAGGTTGTTTTGCGGGCCGAGCTTATCATTCAAAACATACGCGCCAAAACCACTTTTGAGCTTATAGATGGGTGAGTTAAATGATAAAATCTGGCTGGTTGGTGCGGTGCCATCGCCAAATGATGATTCATAGCCAAGCCATTGGCTTCGATGAATGATTGTTGCTTCCGTTACGCCATCCACGCCAGCTGCCGCAGGAGTGAGGTAAAGCGTATTAAACATAAATTGAGTAAAGTGGGCATCTTGCTGGGCAGATGCTGTTCCGGCAGATATTAACAGAAGGCAAAAAGTGGTATAAAGACCTTTCTTAAGCATGATGCACAAAAATGCAGGATTTAAAGTAAACGCTTTTTCTGCACACTTTCAACCGCCAGGTAATTAAAGTGTAATAAAAAACATCAGTTTGTAAAATCCAATGAATGAAGAGGTTATTTAGCTCCGTTAACCTGCTTGATATACAACTCAATGGCCCCGGTCATCGAGGGTGCATTGGGGAGGGGCGCTTCAATATCCAATATAAGCCCGGCATCCTGGACGGCCCTGGCCGTTGCAGGACCAAACGCTGCGATACGGGTATTATTTTGTTTAAAGTCGGGGAAGTTGGCAAATAAAGAGGATATACCGGACGGGCTGAAAAAGGCGAGAATGTCATAATATACTTCCTTCAGGTCTGACAGATCGCTGGCAACCGTCTGGTACATGATGGCCTCGGTAAAGTTGAATCCGTTTTCACGCAAAAAATCCGGAATATCGTTTTTCCGGATGTCTGAACATGGAAACAGGTACTTTTCGTTTTTATGCTTCTTAAGAATTTCCTGTAGATCTTGGGCCGTTTTAAGGCCGGTAAATATTTTGCGCTTCCGGATAACAATATACTTCTGCAGGTAGTTGGAGGTCTGATCAGAAATACAGAAGTATTTCATATCGGCCGGCATTTCAATTTTAAGTTCGTTGCAAATGTGAAAGAAGTGATCAACGGCATGACGGCTGGTAAAAATAATGGCCGTGTGATTCAGGATATCAACCTTCTGTTTTCTGAACTCTTTTACCGGTACAGGCTCAACCTGAATGAACGGCCTGAAATCAATTTTCAGATTAAATTTTTCAGCCAGCTTAAAATAGGGCGAATTCGGATCTGTGGGGGCCTCTTGCGTAACCAGAATGCTTTTTACTTTACGCATCCTGTCGTTCACTTTTTCGCTCATATCAACACGTAACAGGGTCACCTACTTATAAACCTTGATAAGGATGAGAAAGGGTATTATTTCAGTGGCACAAATGTACAAAAATAAATGAATCACGCTGTGGCCGGCCTTATTCACCAGCTTAAAAAATAACAAGACAATCCACCCCAGCAGCAGTAAGTGCACAACCTCAACTGCAATAGGTGTGTTAACAGAATGTGAACCGGTTATGAAGAATTGAACCAGCATCATAACAATCAACAAACCAAATAACAACAAGATGTAACGGACAAAATTGAAGAACTGAAAACCAGCTAACTCCTTTATATTAAACAACACGGAGAACATCAAAATGAAAAAGGCTTTACTAAACAGCAAAAAGAGCACTGCAGCGCTGGCCAATAGCCAATTGAGCACCCAATCGGAAAACTGATGGGGCTGAGACAACCTTTGGCTTATTCCTACAGGCATCAATACCAAAGAGAGGGATATTAATAAACCCGCGTATAGATAGGCAAGCATGTTAGTGGTATTCCACATGCGGTTAAACATGGGGTGATCATCACTTTCGCGAAACGAAAAAAATGTTGTTAAAGCAAAGTAATCCGAAACCAGTTTCGGGTTATACCTGAAGATTATCAGTAGAAAAAGAAATAGAAATAGAGCTGCGGCTATCAGAAAATCATGTAAGCCGCTGTCAAGCCAAACAACCGTTTCGGTTGTCTCCGCTCCTGGAATTTTCATTTCGGATACCAGTTGCGTTACCATGTCGGACCGAATATGAGGCTCCTGGTAAATGGCTACGAACAACAGGCTGGTACCAGCCTGTTGGGCAAGACCGTCAACCGGAAGCCGCACATCATCTTCACGGTCAACCACAAGTTTGTTATTAAGAAAAACGGCAAACGGCTTTTTACTGGTTAACACGAGGTAATCCCCGGTGAATTTGGAGGGATCAATTGCGAAATAGATTGCTCTTACCGCTTCCCCATTGAATGCCGAAAAACCACCCGCTGAATAAATAAGCCATTCTTTTTTCAGATCGCTTTTAACCACGTGGTGCTGCCCAAATACCGGTGGTATTACCAGGTGAAGAATAAATACTATCCTAAAAAGTGCTTTCAGCATCCTGCGATTTGACGGCTAAATTAACCAACACTTCATAAACCCGTATTTTTGCCTAACCATTTACTATGGCGGGCATTTACATTCACATACCCTTTTGCCGGCAGGCCTGCCATTACTGCGACTTTCACTTTTCAACCAACCGGCAGATCGAGTCGGACATGATTACAGCCTTTGAAAGGGAGATGGAACTACGCAGCGAGTATATTGGCAACGAAGAGATTGACACCATTTACCTTGGTGGTGGAACCCCCTCCATACTAAACATTCAGTCGCTTGAACGCATCTTCAGCAAGATTAACCACCTCTTTACGGTAACCTCGGTTGCTGAAATTACCCTTGAGGCTAATCCGGACGATCTGACAAAGGAAAAGTTGTTGATGATTAAAAATGTTGGCATCAACAGGCTCAGCTTGGGCGTGCAAACATTTGATGATTCCCTGCTGCGTTATCTTAATCGCGCGCACAACAGCACGCAAGCCCTGGCCGGCTTTGAACAGGCACGCGCTGCCGGTTTTTCCAATATCAGTGTCGACTTGATGTATGCAATCCCCGGTCAAACTTTAAACGGTTTCAAAAAAGATATAGAACAGGTTCTCTCATTAAATCCGGAGCACCTGTCAGCCTATTGTTTAACCATTGAAGAGCGTACGGCTTTCGGGCATTGGCTTAAAAAAAACATGCTGCAACCGGTAGCTGACGAACAGGCAGCAGATTATTTAGAGCTTTTGATGGATGCTCTTGAAGCCAGCGGGTATGAACAATATGAAATCTCAAATTTTGCCAAACCCGGTTATTATTCACAGCACAACAGCAGCTACTGGAAACAGGTGACCTACCTGGGTATCGGGCCGGGGGCGCATTCTTACAACCGTACCAGCCGGCAAGCCAACATCTCAAACAATTACCGGTATGTAAAATCTGTTTTTGCCGGTAAAATTCCGGCAGAAACAGAGTACCTGACCCGCGAGGAAAAAATTAACGAATACATACTTACCACGCTGCGCACCCGGTGGGGGTTGGATACGGCAAAACTTAAAGCAGATTTTGATTTTGACCTCATTCAAAAAAACAAAGCCCTGCTAACCTGCTTAACCCATAACCGCCTTGCCGAATTAACCAATGGAGTCATTCGTTTAACCCGTTCGGGTAAACTGCTTGCCGATAAAATAGCTGCTGATTTTTTTGAAGTGCCTTCGTAAACTCCATGCTGTTCGGTATACCGGTTAGCATCAGCTCAAATAACTTTTGTAATTTACATGCTGTTATGTCAAAAACTTCGGAAGAAAAGCGGGTGTATATGCTCCTGAAGAGCGTTATCTTTCATTACCACGGGTTGGATGAAGAGGAGCGCAAAGACCTGGAAAAAACGGCCCTTGAACTTGATGCCCACGAAGAATACAAATGGGCTACCGAGTTTGTTGCACAGGATTACCTCACTGCTTTTGAGCGTGCCCGCGATTTTTTAAACGATACCATAGCTGATTACCCCAAAGAAAAACGGGTTGAACTGATTAATATGGTTTGGCAGGCTAACAACCTGAAAGGTTACGTTACCGAAATGGAAGCAACCGCCATGTTAAAACTGGCGAAAGACTGGAACGTGCAGAAAGAGTTGATTGAACTGGTGTTGAAGTAGAGCCTACAAACTCATCATATCCTTAAACTTTGCCGCCTGCCTGCGGCTAACTTCAACCTTATCGCCCCCCTTTAGTTTCACCATCAGGCCGCCATTAAACCAGGGTTCAATGCCCTCTACCCAACTCAGGTTAATAATGTGTTTGCGGCTGGCCCGGAAAAAAGCCCGGTCGTCCAGTTTTTCATCTAATGCATTAAGCGATTTGTGGATCATGGGGCGGTTGGTATCAAAATACACCTTGATATAGTTACCGTCTGACTCGAACAAGCGAATGTTGGCCAGGCTTACAAACCAGCAGCGGTCGCCATCTTTCACAAACACCTGGTCGTTTAAACCCAGTTTTTTGTCGGCTGCAACCTGTTCGGCTGTACGCCTGCTTCGCTCTTTCTCGGCTATTTTTGAAATAGTTTCGGCCAATCGTTCGGGCTGTATAGGCTTTAGCAGATAATCAAGGGCGTTAACCTCAAACGCCTTTAATGCAAACTCATCATACGCGGTGGTAAATACCACCAGGGGCACCGAGTCCAACTCCTCCAAAAGTTGAAAGCCCGTTTTATCCGGCATTTGAATATCCAGGAAGAGCAAATCCGGGTTAAGTTCGTTTATCAGGTGCACGGCCTCATCGGCATTGGCGGCTTCCCCCACAACTTCGATGGACGGATGCGCCTCCAGTAATTTCATTAATTCTTTCCGCGCCAGGCGCTCATCATCTACAATCAACGCTTTCATTGTTCAGTAATTTGTGGAATAACTATTTCGGTGAGTACAAAATTATTCATTTCGTTTACAATCTTAAAAGAAGCGTCATCGCCATACAGGAGGCGCAGGCGGTGTATGGTGTTTTGCAAGCCGACACCCGAGTTACTTCGTCTTGCACCATTATGCAGATGACCACTGTTGCGGATTTGTATTTTAAGTTTTCCGTTATCAACAAGTGTTTTTACCTGTACAACACCACCGGCTTTAAGCTTTGACACTCCGTGTTTAACACCATTTTCAACCAGGGTTTGAATCATGAACGGGGGAACAAAATATTGATACGAATCCGGGTGGATGTCAAAATCAGTTTTCAACCTTTCTTCGAAGCGAATACTCTCAAGGCTCAGGTAATCGCGTACGATTTTCAACTCATCGCCAAACCGGGTAAGCCCTTTTTTATCAAACGTAAGGGAGTTGCGTAAAATGTTGGACAACTGATTTATGGCCAGCTTTGATTTTTCGGGATTTTCATCAACCAACGCCCGTATGCTGTTGAGGGCATTAAAGATAAAGTGAGGGTTTAGCTGAGCCTTCAGGTTATTCAACTCGCTCTCAATCCGGGAGGCTTCGTATTTAAGCGACTTGTTGTAGCGCTCAACATAATGATAGGTGAAATAAAACACCGACCAGAGGAATAATAGAAAGATGTAAAAGGCGGCATAGCCCAGAATCTGGTCAAGCTGAAAGGCCTGCGACCGCACACCGGCTATGTTTAGCCAGAAGGCAACCGGTATTCGCAGAAAATAAATACCAATACCCAGCACCACCACACTAACAACTACGCGGGGTATCATAGCCGGCACTGGCAAACTAAGCCACCTCCACCGGTTGAGCACGTGCCTGAAAAAATGAGTTACCAAAAGGCAGATCACAGCCTCGGCCACAAAGAAAATAATCCTGCGACTGCTAATGGTTTGTTGCGACTGCATGCTGAAAAAGATGATCTGCAACAACGCATACACCGTCCATGTACTCAATTGGAGTATCCAGTAAAGCCTTCGCTTATTATCAACCATGGCGCTGCAAAATTACGCATTTGCCAGGTTGTACCGGGTTCATTACATGAGCGGTGCGCTTAGAAGAATTTGTAGCGGAGAAGGTAGATGAACAGGATGGCGGTAGCAATGATCAGCATCCAGGTGAAAATTACCAGCGGCTTTTTTAACTGTTCCAGCCGGGGCTCATTGGTTAAAGCATTCACTATAAAAGCCGATCCGGCAAGGGCGTAAAGCCAGAACTCCAGGTAATCGCTAATGTAAAGTTGGTACAATCCAAAAGCGATAAAAATGCCACCAAACAAATATTGCCGGATATGGGCGTTCATACGGTAGGCAAAGAAAAGAAAAAATCAGGCTAATTCGGTTTTTAAAAACCGACCCGTGTAACTGGCCGGGTTTTTTGATACCTCTTCGGGTGTTCCTTGAGCCACAATGCGTCCACCCTGTTCACCGCCCTCGGGGCCAAGGTCTATTATATAATCGGCTGATTTGATTACATCCATATTATGTTCAATAACCAGCACGGTATTTCCTTTATCAACCAGTTTTTGCAGCACGTTCAATAAATGCGAAATATCCTGAAAATGCAGGCCGGTGGTGGGCTCATCCAGAATGTAAAGCGTTTTGCCGGTGTCGCGCTTGGAGAGTTCTGTAGCCAATTTAACCCGTTGGGCTTCTCCGCCCGATAAGGTGGTGGCATGCTGGCCAAGCGAAATATACCCCAACCCTACTTCGCCAAGGGTTTGTATTTTACGCAGAATTTTCGGCTGGTTTTCAAAGAACGGAATGGCTTCTTCCACCGTCATGTCAAGTACATCGCTGATGGACTTGCCTTTGAACCGCACTTCAAGGGTCTCGCGGTTGTACCGTTTGCCTTTGCAGGTTTCGCAGTGCACATACACATCGGGTAAAAATTCCATTTCAATTAACCGAAGGCCGGCACCTTCGCATGTTTCACAACGCCCGCCTTTTACATTGAATGAAAAACGGCCGGGTTTGTACCCTCTGATTTTTGCTTCGGGCAACTGCGCAAACAAATCGCGGATATCGGTGAACACCCCCGTATAGGTTGCCGGATTTGAGCGTGGCGTACGGCCTATGGGCGATTGGTCAACCTCTATCACCTTATCAATAAATTCAAGGCCTTGAATGGTTTTATAAGGAAGAGGCTCAGTGCGGGAATTGAAAAAGTGTTTGTTTAAAATCGGAAACAGGGTTTCGTGAATCAATGTTGATTTACCGCTGCCCGAAACGCCCGTGATGCAGGTAAATGTTCCAAGCGGGAGATTAAGGGTAACCTTTTTAAGGTTATTGCCAGAGGCCTCGCTCAACACCAGTTTTTTTCCGTTACCCTTACGCCTTTCATGCCGGCAATCAATGCGAATATCGCCTTTCAAATACTTCGCGGTAGTACTGGCACTCGTTAAAAAAGAAACCGGATCACCTTCGGCAACCACCTGGCCGCCATGTCGGCCGGCACCCGGGCCAATGTCAATGATGTAATCCGACTCGATCATCATTTCTTTATCATGCTCAACTACCACCACGGTGTTGCCCAGGTCACGCAGGTCTTTCAGCGCTTTAATCAGTTTAACGTTATCGCGGGCGTGCAGGCCGATGCTCGGCTCATCCAGGATGTACATCACACCAACCAGCTGAGTACCGATTTGCGTAGCCAGCCTGATGCGTTGCGCCTCTCCGCCACTTAATGTACGCAAGGGCCGGTTCAGGTGCAGGTAGTCTAAACCAACATCCAGTAAAAAGCCGATGCGCTTTCGTATCTCCTTTAAAATCTCGGTGGCAATTATTTTTTGTTTGTCGTTGAGCCGGTTTTCCAACGCGGTGAACCATCGCTTCAGGCTGCCAATATCCAGTTCGGCAAGTTCGGCAATATTTCTTCCGTCAATTTTAAAATGGAGCGATTCTTTTTTTAGCCGCGCACCGTTGCATTCGGGGCAGGTTTTAATGATGGTAAAGTCTTCTACCCAGCGTTTTACATTTTCGGTTCCTTCATCGCGTTGTTTTTGAAGAAAATTTACGATGCCTTCAAAGCGTGTGTTCCACTCCGTTCCGGGATATTTAACTGAGGGCACAGCCACCGGCACATCATCGCCATATAACAATATTTTTAGTACATCCGCTGGTATTTCCTTAATGGGTGTGCTGAGCGAACATTTGTACCGTTTTAGTATGGCTTCAATTTTTTTAAAAATCCAGATGTCGCGATACTCGCCCAACGGCAGAATACCGCCCCGGCTTATACTCAGTCGTTTATCGGGTATTACCGACTCTTCGGTTATCTCTTCAATCTGCCCCAGCCCATTGCACACGGGGCATGCGCCATACGGTGAGTTGAATGAGAACGTGTTGGGTGCCGGTTCATCGTATGAGAGCCCGGTAGCCGGATCCATCAGAAACCTGGAGAAGTGGTGCACCTTTCCGCTTTCGTCTAAAACCATAATTACCCCCTTTCCTTCCTTGAGCGCCTTGCTGATGGATTGGCCGATCCGGAATCGCTCCTTCATATCGGCCACAATCCGGTCAATTACAATCTCAATGTCGTGTATTTTGTAGCGGTCAACCTGCATTTTGGCAACAAGCTCTTTAACCTCGCCATCCACACGCACTTTGGTGTACCCCTGCTTTCTGATTTGCACAAACAATTCGCGGTAATGGCCTTTTCTTCCTTTAACTACCGGAGCCAGCAGGGTGAGTTTCTTCCCTTTAAAATTTTGCAACACGGCATCCAGAATCTGATCTTCGGATTGGCGCACCATTTTTTCGCCTGTCAGATACGAAAAGGCTTCGGCCGTACGCGCATAGAGCAGGCGCATAAAGTCGTAAATCTCGGTAACAGTGCCCACCGTGGAACGCGGATTGCGGGAAGTGGTTTTTTGTTCGATGGAAATAACCGGGCTTAATCCGTTAATCTTGTCCACATCGGGGCGCTCCAGGTTGCCGATAAAACTGCGGGCATAGGCTGAAAAACTTTCCATGTACCTGCGCTGCCCCTCGGCATAAATCGTGTCGAACGCCAGCGATGACTTGCCGCTGCCGCTGATGCCCGTTACCACAACCAGTTTGTTTCGCGGAAAGGTTACCGAAATATTTTTAAGGTTGTGCTCCCGGGCTCCGATAACCTCAACCTGTTCGATACTGGTTTGTTCAACTTGTTGTTTCTTTGCTGCAGGGATGGCCATAGCACAAACTACAAAGGTGGTCGGCTAATTGTTCTCAGGCAACAGGAAAATAATTTCGCGGTTACACTGATATATAATTAGGCAACGTCTTTACCGGTAACGGATTTTAGCATGGCAAACCAATCCTGCCGGTCGAGTTCAACACGAAGAGCCCCAGCCCCGTCCTTTATTCTATCCGGATTGGTCGTGCCCAGAATGGGGAAAATGTTGGCCGGATGACGCAGCAACCAGGCTAACAGCAATTGGCTGATGGTGCAGTTGTATTTCGAAGCAAAACCCTCCAACTTCATCTCAATGGTTTCGGCCTGTCCGGATGCGGTGAAGTACTTACCTCCGCCCAAAGGCGACCAGGCCATGGGCGAAACCCGGTGTTTCATCAGCGTATCCACCGTCCCATCAAAAAGCTTAACAGAATTGAACAACGAAATCTCAACCTGGTTGGTAATCAGCGGAAAGGGAACATAGGCCTGTAGCATTTCGAATTGGGTTGCGCTGAAGTTGGAAACGCCAAACCACAATACTTTGCCATGTTCCTTCAGCAACTGAAAAGCCCCGGCAATTTCTTCCGGGTGCATCAGCGGATCGGGGCGGTGAAGCAGCAGCACATCCAGCCGATCAGTTGAAAGATTAAGTAATGAATTCTCAACCGATCGGATTATGTGCTCCTTCGAAGTATCGTAATGCTTGATGCGATGTTCCGGGTGGGCAGCTGATACTAACCGTATGCCGCACTTGGTGATCAGCTCAAGCCTGCCTCGCAGAGCCGAATTCCCCTTCAGTACGCTTCCAAACTTCTTTTCGTTTTCGTAATCACCATAGATATCGGCATGGTCAAACGAAGAGATACCGGCCTCGAGGGCCGCGTAAATAAGGCGTTCAATTTCCTTTGTTTCCAACTTCCACCGCCAGGCCCCGGCAACAATCCTTGATAAAGCGGGGCCTCCGGCTGATAACTCTGCTCTCATGATAAGCAAATTAATAAAGAATCGGTGCTGATATGCCGGTTGTTAAAAGGGGGTTGGTTAAAACGTTTGCAATCCTGATACTTCTGCTAACTTGGCAAAAATTTTCATCGCTATGCAAGCCGAAATACTTGACTTTGTTAAAAAAAGAAATCCGAATGAACCTGAATTTATTCAAGCCGCAGAAGAAGTAATCCTGTCGGTTTTACCTGTACTGGAAAAACATCCGGAGTTCCGCAAATTGAAAATACTGGAGCGTATGCTGGAGCCCGAGCGGCTTATTTCCTTCCGCGTAACCTGGCTGGATGACAAAGGTGAGGTACAACTGAACAGGGGGTACCGCGTACAGATGAACAGCGCTATTGGCCCATACAAGGGCGGGCTTCGCTTTCATCCTTCGGTAAACCCCAGTGTATTGAAGTTTTTGGCTTTCGAACAGATTTTCAAGAATGCGCTCACCGGCATTCCCATGGGTGGCGGCAAGGGTGGTTCCGATTTCGATCCGAAAGGAAAGAGCGAAAATGAAATCATGAAATTCTGCCAGGCCTTTATGGGCGAACTTACCCGTCACATCGGTCATCGCCTGGATGTGCCTGCAGGCGATATTGGTGTAGGCGGCCGTGAAGTGGGCTACATGTTTGGCGCATACAAAAAAATTAAAAATGAATTTACCGGTGTGTTCACCGGCAAAGGCATCGGCTGGGGCGGCAGTCTTATCCGTACAGAGGCTACCGGTTACGGCCTAATCTACTTTGCCGAAAACATGCTGCACACGAAAAACGAATCCATCAAAGGCAAAACCTGTATAGTTTCAGGCTCCGGCAATGTGGCGCAATATGCCATCGAAAAAATAATTCAACTCGGAGGCAAACCGGTTACTGCGTCCGACTCCGATGGGTTCATCTACGATGCCGAAGGCATAACACTGGCCAAGCTGGAGTTTATAAAAGACCTGAAAAACAACAGGCGTGGCCGCATTAAAGAATATGCTGAAAAATTTAAAGGCGTAGTATATACCCCTATTGATGCAAAAGCGGTCAGCAATCCGCTCTGGAACATTAAAGCCGATTGTGCATTTCCGTGTGCCACCCAAAACGAGGTAAACGGCAACGATGCCAAAAACTTAGTGAAGAACGGTGTTAAACTGGTCGGTGAAGGAGCTAATATGCCTGTAACCATTGAGGGTATTAACGTATTGATCGACAATGGCATCATGTATTCGCCCGGCAAAGCAAGTAATGCAGGTGGTGTAGCTACCTCCGGACTTGAGATGACCCAGAATTACATGGGTAGCAACTGGACGCGCGAAGAAGTAGATGCCAAACTGCAGGGCATTATGAAAAACATTCACGATACCTGCCTGGCAGCGGCCAACGAATATGGAAAACCGGGTAATTATATGGTGGGCGCTAACATTGCCGGTTTCTTAAAAGTGGCCAATGCCATGAAGGCACAAGGGGTGTTGTAACCCCAGCCGCGTCCTGTCCGTATATAAAAGCCCTTATCAGGGCTTTTTTATTGCGTAAAAAAATATCAATGATTATGAAGAATTTACTGGCGCTTACATTTTTGGGAATACTGTTATCAGCCTGTTCTGATGACGAAGCCTTTCAGATTGATAGAACCAACGATGACTACCAGCCAAACACGGTAGGATCTACCTGGACATATTCTTCGACCTTCGATTTCAAACAAACCGCCACCAATAGTGGTCGCATAATTGATGGCAAGAAGTATTTCGAATACAAAATAGAAATTGAAGGATTCCCTACATTCAAGACGTATGCCCGGAAAGAAGGTAACGCCTACATAAACCGGGAGGTGTATTCCGGTCAATACGATGATGGTGAGTACATCTTCCTGAAGGATGCGCCCGAAGGAACATTCTGGACTGAGCTAAGCTACGATGAGGAGGGTGTAGAAACCTCTGATTTGCTCTTTATTGTCGAAACTGATGAAACCATTACCGTTGGCAGCGAAACATTTGATGAGGTAATTGTTGTTGAGGTCTCTTCGCTGACTGAAGGGGCCACAGAGCCCTATGTTTTGTATTACCACTATGCACGTGGAGTTGGTCTTATTCGGATTTCTGACGAATTCGGACTTATCGATACAGATCTTGTCAGTTACTCCATTAAAAATTAAATCATGTTAATTACTACCACACATACCATTGAAGGTAAAAGAATCAATCAGTATTACGGGCTTGTCTCCGGAGAAACCATTATCGGAGCAAACCTGGTTAAAGATTTTTTTGCCGGCATTACAGATATCGTGGGCGGACGGTCGGGCGCTTACGAGCGTGTATTGAAAGAAGCTAAAGAGAGCGCGCTGGCCGAAATGGTACAACAGGCGCAGGCCAAAGGCGCCAATGCCATAATCGGGGTTGACCTGGATTATGAAACCGTTGGCTCCGGCTCCAGTATGCTGATGGTTACCGCCTGCGGCACAGCGGTGCGGTTTGAATAAACAATTACTTTTTTCTGCGATAAAAAACCAAGTGCGGTATGTGGCCGTCAACTTCTTCGCTTAGGGTGTAATACCCATCGCCTTTCATGCTGAATGCGATCCCCTCACCGCGTGCCTCCGGAGCATAGGGAAGCACTTCGGGTGTTCGTTTTAAAGCATCGGCAAGTGTTTCGTTCCGATTCCGCTTCCAGTAATAAACCGAGCTGTAGTCTTTAATCAGAATTTCGGAACCATCGGGCGAGATATCCCCGCCCACAATTTGGTTGAAGTAACGCGGATGGTAGCCCTTTTCCTCACCCAACCGGTTAAAGTCAAGTTCAGGTGCCGCCAGTTCGGCAGTAATTACCGCTGTTGTTGATTGGGGAAACGGCAGGCGATAAAGATTTACCCGTTTTTCGCGCTTCGAAACGATAAACAAATCGCGTGTAAGCGGATCCACCAGCACCGTTTCGGCATCACGGTTGCCATCGGGGTAACCAAATTTAATTGAATCGACCTGTGCAATAGTTGTATCGGACCCCCTGAAAACAGGTTCTTCAATCCGGTAAATGTATTTTAATTCATACCGCGCATCGTTATCACCGATTTCACCAATGTACACATAAGTTTTTGTGGAGTCAGGACCGGGCCCGACAGCGATATCTTCCCAGTCGCGGTTTTTTATGCCTGCCAGATTCACTACCATCATGGTACGCCCCAGCGAGTCAATCAAAAATATCCGCGCCTTATCGCCACTGTCGTTGTGCGTCCATAACATGCCGGGGTTAACGGTGCTGGCCGCAATACCCGAAGCTTCATTAATGGCCCTATCGGCCAGTTGACCCAAACTTATGCCTGGCTCAAAAAGTTTTTCATTGACAGGGGTTGCCGGTGGGGTGCTGCAACCGACAAGCAAAATGGCCGGCAGAAGAATAGCTGATAATCTCATCCATTTAAAAAAAGATGTGCGAATATAAACAGGATGTTCTCCAAGTCAAGCCATAAGCAGTATGACCGGGTTACGATCTATTTTGGTAGGTTTGCACCATGCTGAATGAAGACCTGCAGCCAGACGACAGCGAAGATGAACTTTTGTTCGAGCACCACCGCATAGTAGCTGATCCAGGACAAAGTTTGTTGCGCATTGACAAATTTCTGAATGACCGGCTGCCGAACATTACGCGCACTAAAATCCAGAAGGGCATTGACGAAGGCTTTGTTACCGTTAACGGAAAGCCTGTAAAGTCAAATTACAAAGTACATCCAAGCGATGTGATTGTTATCTCCCTGCCCGAGCCCCCGCGCGATACTGACATCATTCCAGAAAACATTCCGCTTAACATAGTATTTGAGGACGAACACTTGCTTGTAATTAACAAGCCAGCAGGCATGGTGGTGCACCCGGCCTACCAGAACTGGAACGGAACATTGGTAAACGCGTTAGCCTATCATTTCAAAAACCTGCCGCAACTTCCGGGAAATGAAGGAAAGCCCGGCCTGGTTCACCGCATTGATAAAGATACTTCGGGCTTGTTGGTCATCGCTAAATCTGAACCGGTAATGACCGGCCTGGCCAAACAGTTTTTTGATCACACCATCGAACGAACTTACTGGGCACTGGTATGGGGCGAACCCAATCCTGCGGAGGGAACGATTGCCGTAAACGTAGGCCGCAGCCTCAAAGACAGGCGCGTGATTGCCGCCTTCCCCGAGGGTGATATCGGCAAACATGCCGTTACACATTACAAAACGCTAAAGCAATTGCGCTATGTTTCACTGATTGAATGCCGGCTGGAGACCGGCCGCACCCACCAGATTCGGGCACACATGAAATACATCGGGCATCCACTCTTTAATGACGCCACCTATGGCGGTGATCAGGTACTGAAGGGAACCGTGTTTACCAAATACAAACAATTTGTTCAGAATTGTTTTAAGCTGATGCCACGCCAGGCCTTACATGCAAAAACGTTGGGCTTCATTCATCCGGTTACCGGACAAAAGATGAAATTCGATTCTGATTTACCCGATGACTTCAAATCGGTGCTGGAGAAATGGGAAAAGTATGTGCAGCATAACTGAGGCTCACAAGCCTAAACCTGTTCAATAAAGAAAGGGGCTCGTCATTCTATCAAAACCTGCCAGCCGGGTAGGGCAGGGAACAGCAAAAGAATTCAGTTAGCCTAAAAAAGATTCTTCGCTGCGTTTTAGTATGGCGAATGCTTTTATTAATTAAGGGGTGAAAATAAAGTACCCGGCACTGTAAGAAATGCCAGCGAAAACAAAATCCGGCTGGCGTTACGCCCGGGATTTCAGACTCCGATCCGTTTTCAGCGCCTGCCGAATTTCCTTCATGGCTTCGCGCTTAAACCGCCTGTACTGCATCTCATCGCGTGAAGTTACCAGCATGTTCTTAATGTAGGCCAGCACCTTCTCGGTTTGCGATTGGTCCAATGCATTGAGCGATTCCAGGATCTGCAGCTTTTGTGTGGCTGTGGTCATGGTTGTAGTGGTTGATACTGTAAAGATAACGTTTATGCCCCAAAAAAGTTTGCTGTAACCTATTGATAATGAAAAAGTAACGGTCGGTTAACCGCCCACCAGGAATATAAAGAGCCCTTTCCGGTACCCTAAAACCGGTGGCTTAACCGCACTGTAATATCTACTTCACTTATCTTTAATTCATGAAAAATCCATCCCAGTCCAAGAGTACCCTTAGTGTACATGCCGGTTCACCGGGCGATACCCAATTTGGCGGTTTAGTTACTCCGCTGTTTCCGGCTGCGGCCTACGATTACCATGGGGGCGTGCGATACCCCCGTTATTTCAACACACCCAATCACCGGGCAGCGGCCGAAAAAATAGCCGCCCTCGAAAACACCGAAGATGCGCTGGTGTTCAGTTCGGGTATGGCGGCAATCTTTACAGCCATCATGGCGCAGGTAAAAGCCGGTGACCACCTGGTTTTCCAAAACGACTTGTATGGCGGTACGCACCACGCGGTGGTGAATGAACTGAACCGCTATGGCATTGCCTACACCATGGTGGATGCGAGCGACTTGAAGAATGTTGAGAACGCCATCCGCAAAAATACGCGTGCCATTTATGTGGAAACCCCCTCTAACCCGTTACTTAAAATTACCGACCTGGCCGGTGTAGTGCGGATAGCAAAGAAGTATAAACTGAATACACTCATTGACAACACCTTTGCCTCACCGGTAAATCAGAATCCGGCCGACCTGGGCATTGATATTATACTGCACAGCGGCACCAAGTACATTGGCGGCCACAGCGACCTGATGTGCGGTGTAGTGGCCGCATCAAAAAAGTTTATCGATCCCATCAGGCAAAGCGCGCTGCACTTTGGCGGTAATGCCGATGCCAACACCTGCTGGCTGGTGGAGCGCAGTTTAAAAACCATTGTGCTGCGCGTACGCCAGCAAAATGAAAACGCTTTGCAACTTGCCACGTGGCTAAGCGCCAATAAAAAAATTGCCAAGGTTTTTTACCCGGGATTAAAAAACCACCCCGGCTATGCCATTGCCAAAAAGCAGATGCCGGGAGGTTTTGGCGGCATGCTCTCGTTCGAACTGAAAGGCGATGCGGATAAGTTCATTGCAAAGCTGGAGCTGATAAAACCAGCCGTGAGTTTAGGCGGTGTTGAATCCACCATTAACCAGCCGCATAAAACCTCGCACGCCAAACTTACACCGGCCGAGCGAAAAAAGGTGGGCATTTCAGATAAGCTGGTGCGGCTCTCGGTGGGGATAGAAGATCTGGAGGATATTGTTAGAGATATTGATTCAGCTATATAATTGAAATATCAACAATGCATTTATACAAACGTTGCCGGCCATATTTTCAATGAGACTATTCTACCTACTAACATTCTTGCTGACAATTGGGACTGCATATTCACAGAATAACTGTGGTAAGTATCCTAATGAATACATTCCAAAGAATCTAAATGACGCATTAAGCTATATGGACTGCGTATGGACAGACAAGGAGAAAGAAGAATTTAAAAATAAGACTGAAAGTGATGCAGTTGCAGACGCACATTTTGCCGCTGGACAAGGGATTCGAAATAGGTGGGACTTATGGAAAGGGAAAAACTCACTTTACAGACAATTCAGCTCACGAGGAATCAAACACCCCGAAGACATTTCATCTATCATCTTGACATCATTTCATAGACGTCTTAACAATAAAGACATTGACTTTGAAGGGCAGGTAAACGAATACAATGAGTACAAAAAGAAAAACGAAATCTGGACTAAGGAGAGAATTAAGAAATTTAAGACCCTTAACACTGGTGACACTGTGAAAATTTCGTTTTCAAAATCGTGGGCAACACGTGAAACTTTTAGTTTAGCGTATTTAGGTCAAAGAGACACCTCCTTGGACAGCGAAAAGCATTGTTTTGTTACCGGACGAATTGCAGACAAGAGAAAGAAAAAGGAAAGCTGCTTATTAACAATTGAAGTCATTAATTTGGTTAACTGTGACAACTCAACATTAGGCGACAGACAAATGGTTAAGGGGACAAAGTTTGAATACAACATGACCGTTTTCAATATAAGATTCGAGTAAAAAATACGGCTGGCAACAAAAAGTTTATGCAATTGCGGGGTGTAGTGTTAAATTGCAATCTATGTTTCAAACACAGTTCGGTCACGGGGGACAATTTTGCAGCAGGTCGGTCTTAGCATTCCGCTGCGCTGCATTGCTAAGCCCTCTTAGCCCTCAACTCCTTAAACACAACACGCTACCCTGCCAGCGCCTTCACTATTTCCAATGCCTTATCCAGTTCCTGCTCGTTGTTATAAATATGCGTGCAGTGGCGTACGCCAAATTCATCGCCCTGCGAGCGGGGGCGCATGCGGGCACGGTTCCAGAATTCATCCTGTAGTTTCGCCCCCGTAAGGCCGGCTACGTTGTACACGGTAATGCCCGCGCACATGGCCTCATCGGCCGGTGAGAAAATTTTGACTTTCGGTATCCTGCGTAATCCTTCGCGCAGGTAATTACCCAAAAACTTAATGCGGTCGTACACGCGTTGTGGCCCGATTTCGTTGTGAAAATCCAATGCGGCATCCATCCCAATCATCACGGAATAATTTCCCGTTCCCCGCTGCGTAAACCGAAAGCCCTCATCGTTACGGTTGTTCCACTGGTAGCTGCTTACGGTTGTCCACAACGTTTTGAGCAACTCCGGCCGCACCCACATAAAGCCCGTGCCGGGCGGTGCGCCAATCCATTTGTGGAAGCAGCCCACGTATGCATCGCAGCCAATGTCGGCAACATCTATTTTAATTTGTCCGATGGTCTGCGCGCCATCCAGTACGGTAATAATTCCTTTTGCCTTGGCTTCTGCACAAATTTCTTTTACAGGAAGTATAGCCCCGCTGCCGGTAATCATGTGCGACAGCATGAGCACTTTCGTTTCGGGTGCAATGGCTTTGCGAATGATGGACAGTACTTCATCGTTGTTTTTAATGGGCTTTGGCAACACCATTTCACGGTATTTTATGCCCTCCCGTTTTTCACGCACAATCCACGAACTTCTTCCGCCACCGTGCTCCTGGTTGCTGGTGAGTACTTCATCGCCCGGGTTGAGTTCGAGCCCCATAGCGATGTAACTCATGGCGCTGGTTACATTATCAGTCAGGGCGATGCTCGGTGCATCAGCATTAATAAGTTGAGCAATCTTTTTCCTAAGGTCGGGCATTGGGTAGTACCCGCTTATCCATCCGATGTCAACCTTGTAATCCCAGTCGGCCACATCAGTAGCCAGTTTTTCAAAATGCTCTGCCACTTTTTGCACCACTACTTTCGGCATAGCGCCAACGGTGCCCGTATTGAAGAACACTTTGTCCTTCGACAGCATAAAGGCGTCACGGATTTTTTTCCAGTAGTCGGGGTCGTTTCCAATTGGAAGTTTCGGCACAGACTCACCAAAAGCATTCATCACCGGCAGCGCCAGTGAGGAGAGGGCAAGGGATTTGAGAACGGTTCTGCGGGTGCTCATACGTGTGGTGTGTGAATCACACTACTCTACCTCTACAATCATCTCGACCTCTACGGCAATGTTGGAGGGCAGTGATACCATACCCACAGCCGAACGGGCGTGCATGCCTTTTGTGCCGAATACGGCCACCATCAGGTCGGAAAAGCCGTTGATCACTTTGGGCTGATCGGTAAACCCATCGGTGCAGTTTACCATACCCAGCACTTTTACAATGCGCTTTACTCTTTTCAGATCACCGATTTCGGCTTTGAGTGTGGAGAGCATGGCAATGCCCACCTGCCGGGCGGCCATGTAGCCTTCTTCCACCGAAAGATCTTTACCTACTTTGCCCTGAATGTTGGTGCCATCGGCTTTGGTTGGTCCGTGGCCGGCCAGGAAAATGAGGTTACCCGTGCGCACCGCGCGCACATAGTTGGCCATAGGAGCCGGGGGTGTGAACAATTCTATTTTCATTTCCTTGAGTTTGGCCTCCGGATCTTGCGCCAACATCATTAAGGGTGAGATTAGCAGAAGTATAAACAGGAATTGTTTCATGATAATACAATTAAGTTTTACAGATTGATTAAGTTGGTGCTGACACTGCGCTGTCAGCCTTATAAACTTAGCTTGTTCTGTTAACATCAACAACTATGCCTGTAAAAGAAAAAAACCGGTGCGCCTGGTGCCTGAAATTTGATGATTACATCCGTTACCACGATACGGAGTGGGGCGTGCCTGTTCATAACGATCACACCCATTTTGAGTTTTTGATTCTGGAAGGCGCTCAGGCCGGGTTAAGCTGGTCAACCATTTTGAAAAAGCGCGAAGGCTACCGAAAGGCTTTTGCCGGTTTTGACCCGCAGAAAGTGGCCCGCTTTACCGAAAAGAAACTGGAAAAAATTTTACTTGATCCGGGCATCGTTCGGAACCGGCTTAAGGTGTTTGCCGCAGTAAATAATGCCAAGCGGTTCCTGGAAGTACAAAAAGAGTTCGGCAGTTTTGATGCCTACATCTGGCAATTTGTTAACAACAGACCCATCGTAAATAAATGGAAAACATTGAAGCAGGTTCCGGCAACTACCAAAGAATCGGATGCGCTGAGTAAAGACCTCATCAAACGCGGATTTAAGTTCGTGGGCAGTACCGTAATGTACGCCCACATGCAAGCCTGCGGACTGGTGAACGACCATTTAATCGATTGCTGGCGATACGACCAGGTTAACAGATAGTTGTAGTTGGTTGTTCGTCAATAAAGAATAACCAACAACCATCAACTAACACCTACTTCCTCGGAAATTTCTGATCGGCATTGGCAGCCAGCCAGGCAAACGCGGCCGTCATCACGGCATTGTGTTTCATGTCGGCCTCTACGGCTTTGTCATACAGGTCCATGCTGGTGTGGTGTGTGCGTGTGCCGTACTCAATCGGGTCCTGGATGAACTGGAAGCCGGGCAAACCAAGCGCATCGAACGACAGGTGATCCGTACCGCCCGTATTTCTTAACGTTAAGGTGGAAGCGCCCAGTTTTTCGAACGATTTAATCCATTCGCGAAAAACAGGCCGCGCGTTTTCATTACCCTGCATGTACACGCCCCGGTATTTGCCTGATCCGTTATCCATATTGAAGTACACCGAAAACTTTTCTGCAGCCGGTGTAAGCCTGATGGAATCGTACGGAAAACTCCGGTCAAGGCGCTCGCCATAAACGCGTTTTACATACGATCGTGAACCAAGCAATCCCTGCTCTTCGCCACCCCACAGGCCGATACGGATGGTTCTTCGCGGACTAACACCCAGTGATTTAATAATGCGCATCGCCTCCATCATCACGGCCGAGCCGCAGGCATTGTCGGTTGTACCCGTACCGCTGTGCCACGAGTCGAGGTGGGCGCCAATCATCACCACTTCATCTTTCAGGTCGGTGCCCGGTATCTCGGCAATCACGTTAAAGCCCTGTTCGGCCGGGTAAAATTCAGTTTCAAGTGTAAGTTCCAACTTTACAGGAAGCCCCTGTTGAATCTGGCGAACCATGCGGTTATAGTGTTCGGCTGCCACCACAACCTGCGGTAAAATTTTAGGAGCATTAGCGCTGCGCGAAGACAATCTGCCCTCAAAAGGTGTTTCGGGCGGATAGGGTACGGTGGCGGCTGCTGCCATTACGGTTCCGTCTTCAAGCCTGAAGTTCGGGCTGGCTTCAATAACGGCAACGGCTCCTTCTTTCATGCAGAGATCCCACTTCAGCCAGGCTAACCGTTGCGGCTCAGTGGGCGCCTGGAACCTGCGGCCGGTAAATGCTTCACTGGCACCAGAGTTGGCCAACTCAAGCAAGTCTTTCTCATCTAATCTTCGTGCATCCGGTTCAAAGCCCGGCTTTACAGGCGTAGGCAAACTGAACATCACAATCTTGCCTTTCAGCTTTCCTTTATACTTCTCAATATCGCTTTCATTTTTAATGTCTAGGTAAACGGCATCGGTGGCGATGGTGCCTTTTACTCCGGGCGACCAGGCTTTGGGATACGCGATGACCGGAAAGTAAACCGGTGAGGTTGCCGACAAACTGAATTTTTTCAGTTGCCAGCCGCGGCCAAACTCTTCGCCCCAGTAGTCGAAGTGAACGTTTTGCAAGCCCCATGACTCAAGGGTTGATTTGGCGTATTCTGCCGCTTTTTTGTAACCGGGCGAGTTGGTAAGCCGCGGGCCGTGTACATCGGTAAGCATGCCCAAAATGCTCATCACCTGTGAACGATTAAAACCTTCATCTTTGATTTTAGGAATCAGCGTGGTGTCGGCTTTCTGCGCCTGTGTAGCAAACGAAACCAGTAAAAGGAAAAGCAATAACGACCTCATGGATTTAATTTTTTGATAAGTATACGGTATTCTGCCAATGCTGCCATAGCCGCCCGTGTAAAGATTAATCAGCCCGGTAGTAATTAAGCGTATCAACAGGGTGGTTGTTGTTGTAAATGATTTGCCGTACACCCAGCAGCCCTGAGTTGCCGAAATAACAATTCAGAAATGAAAAATTCTGATTGTGTGTCTTTGTCAACCTTACTCCTGTCACATAGTTAAACGGTACTCCATTGAATTCAATTATTGACTGACAAAATCTAAACGGTTCATCACTAACACAGACCAGTTCTCGCGAATCATTAAACGAAAGAGCCTGCTCCGAACGAAGGAGTACACCCGCCCCTGACAACAGGTATTCAAGTGCATCTCTGGTAATAACTTTCAGTACGAATGCTCCGTCTTTCAGTTTATTGGGGGCTGATTTAAGCGGAGCGGCCACCAGTACGATTTGTCTTCGGGCGTTTTCCAACAACAGCCTGAAAAGTAAACGAGTGTACTCAGGGCAGCCAGGTTAAAGATTACAACAGCAATAATTCTGAACAACCCCATAGCCAAGTTGCTAATCCCTGCAACCAATTAATTCTTTTTCTTTTTCAATAAATTCTGAATAGCCTTAACGCCTTCATCCACTGCTTTCTTTTTCGGATCTTCCGGTTTGGCGATGCTGTCCTTTTTAGCCGTATCTGCTTTAGGCTGGTTTTTGTTGAGTAAGCCTGAAACAAGTTCATTGGCTTTCTTCTCGGCTTCCTGGGTAACGGCTGTGGTTACGGCTTGCTGCACTTGTTGCTTCTGTTCGGTCATCAGCAATTTGGGTTGTGGATTCAGGAAAGATCCTCCTAAACCGATATTGAGCGGGATCATCGCATTCGGATCGGTTTTGCCGCCCGTGTACTGGCTCACAAAACTGTTAAACTGCGTACCCAGTTTGCCGGCCGGCACATCCATTTTCAAGGCATAATCAATGGAACCATCTATGCCCGTGCTTCCTGCAACAGTAGTTTTGTAGTTGCCAAATTTTACCTCAAACGGCTTTACGCTCAATCGGCCGTTCTTTATTGAGGCCGACATGAGCACATCTTTCATTGTTACCTCATTGGTGTTATCGAGTTTGGTGAGCGAGGTGATTCCGGAAATAAGTTTGGATTCCTTCAATGCCGCCTGCGCAATCTTCACCAGTCCATCGCCATTTACTGTTTTCAGGTTAGGCATCATATTTTGCAACAGTTCACCGCTGATTTTAAAGTCGGTCGAAAAGTTGCCGTTAACCAGGCCGGCCACCGGAGCATAGCTGCGCACCAGCGAGAAAGAAGCGGCCGACTGGGCAATGGAAAGATTTTCAATCTTCAACCCAAAGTCATATTTCGGATGCGCCAGGTCGGTGGGGTTGTAGGTGCCGTTTACGGTAAAGGCCCCGCCCAGCATATTAAAGGATAGTCCGCTCAGGTTGGCGATGCCGTCCTTTACAACAATGTCGCCAGCCGCATTGGTAATGGTAAAGTCCATCATGCGTACGGTGCGTATGCTTGACTTGAGCACGAAGTCAATATTTTTTGGAACAGGGATTACGCCATACGATGCCGTATCGGCAGCAGGGGTCTCTTCTCCTGTATCTGTCATGAATTCATTCAGGTCGAGCAGGTTTGAACTGAACGACATGCTGCCCTTGAGTAATTCATTTTTACCAAAAAGGTAGCCGATGTAATTCGATACGGCTCCTGTTATATTAAAGTCACTGCGCCCGATGGTTCCCGTAACCTGCTTCATTTCTATCTTCTTCGGATCGAAAGCCATTTCAGCTTGTGAAAGGGTTACCGCATAGGGCAGATCTTTTGATGTATACTTGAAATCCTTCAGCGATGCACTACCGCTGGTAGGAAGTTTATCGTAACGCTCGGCCTCCAGGTCACTCATTTTGCCCCTGGTTTGTAAATCGGCCTTCACTTTCCCGACCAGGGTTATGCCTTCAAGCGGAAAAATTTTCGTAATCTTTTCAAGGTCGATACCCCCATTGGCTTTTACATCCCAGGTGTAATCTTCCAGATTTTGAATGAGCAGGTCGGCAGTGAATTTTTCATTATCCATTACCATGGCGAAGTTTTTCACCGCGATGGTAGTTTCAGCCATTTTGCCTGAATTGTTTTTTATGCTGGCGTTGAAGGCCATGTCCTGAAGCGGCAGGGGAAATTCTGAGGATCTAACATATCCGTTTGCCAGCGACATGGCTGCGTCAATGGAAGGTATGGTTTTTTTCAAGCTGTCGTAAACACCATTTGCCTTCAGGTTTACTGCATAGCTTCCTTTTAATTCAAGCCCCTGCACCGGGAACATCTTGCTTACTTCGGCCAGGTTCAGTTTAGCCTGCAAATTGGCATCGACCTGGGTAGGATAAAGTTTGCTGATAAGGGCGCGGGCATCAAACGGGTTAGCGCCAAAATCCATGTGAAATTTCTTCACATCAATCACGGTGTTATCGATTACGCCATCCTTATTGTCTACCACCATATCGAGGTTAATGTTATTAATTGGCGTTGGCAGATCGGGGTATTTAAACATGGCATCGCTTACCTTCAGGTTCACCTTGAATGCAGGCATTTGCTTTTCGCTGTAAATACCTTTCACAAAACCATCGAAGGCCAGTTCGCCATCGGTTTGGATATCTTTAAAGCTTTCGGAGTACATGCCGGGAACCAGCGAGAGCAAACTCTTGAATGTGTTTTCTGGACTTTTAAATGAAATGTCCATATCGAAATTATCTTCGTTCATTTTCAGCCAGCCGTCAAAACTCATAGCGAAGTCATTAATCTTGGCAGTATTTTCTTTAAACGTGTATTTGGTGTACTCTTCACTGATCGAAATAACGGCATCAATCCGGGCACGCTTGTTGGCCAGGTACATGTCACCGGCATAGCCCACATTTACCGTATCCACCATCGTTGAAGTTTTCAGGTCAAACGAAGCTTGTGAAAAATCACCACTTCCTTTGTGGTTCATGTTTTTCAGCTCGAGCAAAAACGGAATGGACTTATCGTCATACGTCACATCTCCATCAACCACCTGCCAGTGATCAATGCCAAACGAAAATTCACCGGCCTCTTCGGATGTTGCAGTCGTATCGCCCGAAGGAATAGCAATGTCGTAATTGGCGCGGCCGTCTTCCAGTACGCGTACATTGATGATGGGCCTGACCAGGGTTATTCCTTTAATCTTTAGCTTATCGCCAAACAAAATGTCTTTCAGGTTTACTTCTACTTCCAGTTTTTCAGTAGCAAACAGCACTTCACCGGAAAAGGGCTCGCGGTTGATCACGCCAAAATCGCGCATTTCAACCGTGATGCTTGGGAAATTCCGAAACAGGGTGAGGCTGAATTTGTCGGCATCAAAAACTACATCGGCATTTACCGATTTGGCAAGCTCGCGGTCAATGGCGGCTTTGATGTCATCTTTAAAAACGATGGGCAATACGAACGCAGCGGCTACCAGCACAATCACAAAAATCAACAATCCGATGGCAATCTTTTTAAACATAAAGCTTCAGGTTTAACGGGACTGTAAAAGTACGAAACCGGCCGGGCAAATGCCGGTTAAGTTTTGCGCAAATGGGGTGCCGGTTTACATCCAACGAATAAGCCAATCCATTATTTTTTTTGCGCGCCTGGTGTAGGGCGGGTAAAAAAGTTGTACGGATGTGAAACCGCTTCGCTGCCGTAATACGGGTTTCTCATTGGAGAACGCCAAAAATCCATAATACCCGTGCGATTTGCCGATACCGCTGTTGTTTACCCCGCCAAAAGGCAGGTTAGGATGAAGAAAATGAATGGCACAATCGTTTATGCAAACTGCTCCCGATGAAGTATTGATAAGTATTTCATGTTGTTCTTTCTTATCTGTACCGAAAATATACAGCGCAAGCGGTTTGGGTTTTTTATTGATAAACCGGATGGCATCTTTACTGGAGTGGTACGGGATAATCGGCAAGACCGGGCCAAAAATTTCTTCTTCCAGTATCCGCGCCTGCTCCGGTACCTGTGTGAGAATAACCGGATGCATCAGCCGGGTGGACGCATCAACCGGTCCGCTCATTTCAGCCCGGGCGCCTTTGTTGATGGCATCCTGCACAAGCTCGTGAACACGGTTAAAATGTTTTTCGTTAACGATACGGGCATAAAAAGGTGAATGCGCAAGTGTTCCATCGACAGCAAAGCGTTTTAACGTTTCTTCACGCAAAGCGTCAATGAAATTTTTCATGACCGATTCGTGCACCAGCACATAATCAGGGGCAATACAGGTTTGCCCGTTGTTAATAAACTTGGCCACGGCAATCCTGCGGGCAGCATCGCGCATTCGCACCGAAGGGGTAACGATTACGGGCGACTTGCCGCCTAATTCAAGCGTAACTGAGGTAAGGTGCTTAGCCGCAGCTTGCATGACTACCTTTCCGATGGCCGGACTGCCAGTAAAGAAAATATGATCAAACGGCAGCTCCAGCAATTGCTGCGATACCTCAACGCCACCTTCGAAAACAGAAACTACCGACTCGTCAAACAGGTCGGAGCAAAGTTTGGCAACGACAGCAGATGTATTTGGGGTGAGTTCGGATGGCTTAATAATTGCGCAATTGCCTGCCGCCAGTGCAGAAACTAAAGGGCCGATTGAAAGATTAAAGGGGTAATTCCACGGAGCGATAATCAGGCAAACACCTTTGGGTTCATATACAATGGCCGACCGCGTGCCCAGCATGGTTACCGGTGCATCAACTTTTATCGGTTTCGTCCAACGGTCCAGGTGGGCCAAGGCATGGTCGATTTCGGTAAGCACGGCAAAAATCTCAGTTGCATCAGTCTCTACTTCAGGTTTTCTGAAGTCGGCATAAATAGCCTGCTGAATCAGTTTGCGGTTTGTTTTAACCCAGGCTGCAAGCGCTTTTAATCGCTGCTTGCGTATGGAAAAGGGTTCGGTACGCAAAACCTCTGCAGACCTTTTTTGCCGGTTAAAGACATCGCTAATCCTGTGGGTGGCCGTTGACTCGTCAGCAACAGTTTTCATAAAAAACGAAAGTTGGCGAATTCTGCGAACCTCCCAAATGTTAATTAATTGTTATGCTAAGCTTGTATTTTATTAATCTATAATTAACTTTGTTAACATTAATTTAACATTTGGGTAATAATGATGTTCCTGGTGTTAGTTTTCATGGTGTTCTCAGCAGTTGGCGGGTGGTCAAAACCAGTTAATCCGGCAACGGAGCGCTATTTGGCCGCTTTTTTGGCAACTAGTGGAAACGAAGTTGATCATGAGCAGTTCATCCGGCACCTGGACCACCTGCAGGGTAAGCGCCACAAATTTCGTTCGGAATCAGAGTTTATACGGCACATTTTCGCAAGCACGCACAAAAAATTTTTAAAGCATTTCAATGCGCAGGCCAACTTCGGCCTATTGTTTAAAGATGGAACCTACAATTGCCTTACGGGAACAATTCTTTATTCATTGATTTTGTCTGATTTTAACATCCATCACCAGGTTATCGAAACCAATTATCACATTTTTATTTTGGTTCATTCAGACACCGGCACACTATTGCTGGAAGCAACCGATCCGATAAACGGTTTAGTTGCCACCCCCAACGAAATAGCTACGCGCATAAACTCATACAAAGCAGCACCTCCGTCAATTACCAGTGCGGATAGTGATTTAATGCGTTACGAATTTTCTTTCGATATGTACAATGCCGTGACCATCGATGAATTAGCAGGCCTGCTTTATTACAACCAGGCTATTGAAGCCTATAACAATCAACAATTAACGCAGGCTGTTTTCTTTCTGGGGGAAGCTATTGCACGGTATTCATCACCGCGCATTGAAGAAATGGCCCGCTTATTACTAATTACCGTGCACGAAAGCAATCTGGATGCCCACGAGAAATCGAAAGTGAAAAGAAAGCTACAAGCAATCCGCTACCGGGCAATGCCTGTAGTAGCTGCCCTGCAACCCTGAATTTTAGTTGTCAATTCTGGAGAATGCGTACCTCTACCCTGCGGTTTAATCTGCGGGCTTCCGGAGTATTGTCGTGTGAAAGCGGCATGCTACCGCCAAATGCCTTGGTCTTAACGCGGTCTTTCTTTATCCCTCGTTTAACAAGGTACCCCTTTACTTCTTCAACACGCTGCTCGGATAGCTTAAGGTTTTTTGCCGGGTCACCGGCATAGTCAGTATGCCCTTCTAATTGAATGACCATGCTTTTGTGCTCGTTCATCATGGCCACCAGCAGGTCAAGTTCCTGGTAGGATGACGGATCAATTTTGGATTTAGCCTGTTCAAATATCAGGTTATCTAAACGGATCACTGTGCCGGCCGAGTGCTTCTTGCTCACATTTCCGGTGGTGTGGTGCAGTTCAATGTCTTTTACAATTTTACCATCGGTTGCTTCGGCCGGGTCAATCATATACTTAGCTGAAGCATAGCCGGTAGCCTCAACCGTTATGGAGTACCGCTCGCCATCAAACAACGGGAAACTAAACGTGCTGTTGTTGATAACCCCCATGCGGTTGCCATAAGGCAAACTCTGGTAGGTTATGCGAGCGACCAGGGGTTCTTTTGTATCGGCATTAAGTACCCGGCCGGAAGCAACTACAGTATTTTCATCCTGAGCTACCAGGCTTGCTACATTAAAACAGGAAAGAAGAACAACAATCCATCTAGCTTTCATGGGCAATTATAGTTTAATGATCTTAAACTCCACCCGTCTGTTCTTTCTGCGTGTTTCACGGTTGGTATTTTCAACAGCGGGCTTGGTTTCACCAAAAAACTGAACGGCTACGCGTGAGGCCTCAATACCTTTGCCGATAATGTACTTCTGTACCGACTTAGCCCTGCGTTCGGAAAGACCCAAATTGTATTGCTCATCTCCGATATCGCAGGTATGCCCGTCAATTTCAACCTGCATGGCCGGTCGCTCTTTCATTAACGAAACAAGCCTGTCCAGTTCGGGGAAGGATTCCGGCCTCAGTGTCGCTCTATCAAAATCAAAGAAAATGTTATTCAGCGTGATTGTTGCGTTTTCATCAATGCGGGCTACGCGGATGGGCTGCAGATTGAAGTCTTTATTCTGAATAACCATATCCGAAGTAATATTCCGCAAATCCAGGTTCTGGCTTTCAGAAATATGATCTTTGGCTTCGGCCCGTATGCCGTATAAATGGCCAGCCGGCAGTTTAATCTCATACTCTCCGGTTTCCGGGTTGGATTGCGCAATGCCTAACTCGGTACCATCGGGCAGGCGCTCATAAATAATTTTAGCGCCAATGGGTTTTCCTGTTTCACCGTCAACCAGTTTACCCTTAACAGTAACCCATGGCTCGGGGCTGCGCATGATGGGCAACTTTACCCTGAAAATATCGGTGTTGGTTTCCGTTACACCACGGGAATAGTATGCATACTCACTTTCTGCCGGTATATTGAAAAACAAATCTTCCAGCGGTGAGTTTATTTCCGGGCCAAGGTTCTCGGGTTCCGACCAGCTTGTCCAGGTATCATCCAACCGTTTTGAAACATAAATATCGGTGCCTCCATAACCGCTGAAGCCGTTGGAAGAGAAATACAACGTTTTATCATCTGCAGCGAGAAAGGGGGCTGACTCTTCACCGGCTGAGTTCACAACATTACCCAGGTTCAGCGGCTCCGTCCAAAGGCTATCATCTTTCATAAATGAAACATACAAATCACGGTCGCCTTGCGAGTCTTCGCGTTCAACCGACATGATTAGGGTCTTTCGGTTATTGGTAAGAAAGTAGTTGGCTTTCTCGTTGAAGTTATAATCGTTAGTTATGTTCAACGGCACGGGTTCTGTCCACCGGCCACCTACGTTAGAGCTTACTGAAACACCGGCAAGCATTTTGCCTTTCGGTAAATATTTATTGCCCAGCAGCATAACGGCTGTGCGGCCATCGGGTGTGACTGAATTTATCGAGTTAATAAAATTCGGGTGTTCGTTGTTAAACTGCGGGCCCATGTTCTTGGCCAGTTGCCATTTGCCGTCTTCGCCCAATTCCGAATACCAGATGTCTTCCTTATCGTTCACTCCGCCAATATTTTCCGGATGATTCCTCCTGCTGAAGTACAAGGTCTTTCCATCGGGCGACAGGATAGGATTCAGTTCGGCATACTCGCTGTTTACCTTTTCATCCAGTTGTTCGATAATGATTCCGGAGGCCAGCAGGGATGGCTTTGGAATAAATGCGATGATCGGATAGTTTGAGTCGCTGATGGCTACCGCATCAATACCATAATAATCCGGTACAGCCGCTCCATCAAACTCCAATTTTACCGCAGCAACTTTATACGGAGTCTTCTCAACGAACAAATTCAACATCCGGCCCTTCAGGGGCACGGCTTGTGGATTAAGTGTGCTTACTTCATACTCTTTTCCGCTTTCGTCATATAACAGCACTTTAAAGAGGGCGCTGGGATTGTGCGATTCAGCGATGGCGATTTGTTGAATGTTAATGGGGTTATCGAAGCCCAGTGTTAAAAACTCTTTGCGGTTGGGCTTATCCGGTGCCCAGGCATTTGGGTTTTGCCCTCCGGCCGGCAACACGTTAGGCTTACCCAGCGCCTGCTGGGCTGAATACTGAACCGGGGTCAATTCGGAGGAAAAACCAACAACTTTGGAGGCCCACTGTACAACCTGACCAGGGGCATGAATAAATACTAGAAGGTAAAGGAGAAGGGGAAGTACAAATTTCTTCATGAATGCTAAGGCGGGTTAATTCAAGGTTTAAACATAGCTAAATTTTAAAAAACCTCC
Organism: Cyclobacteriaceae bacterium; assembly: GCA_023151255.1. Classification (GTDB taxonomy): domain Bacteria; phylum Bacteroidota; class Bacteroidia; order Cytophagales; family Cyclobacteriaceae; genus UBA2336. Next base: position 228,222 of record JAKLJG010000004.1, read on the forward strand.
GAAATGGTACATGAATTAACCGCCTGCCCCGGTTTATGCCCATGCATAAAAAGTGCAAATAAATAAGCTTTCCGGGCCTCTTTATTCCATGGTATGCTTATTAAACAGCAAAAAACCTACATGAAGCATAACTGCCAGTCGGTTTTCAGCATCATCGTAATAGTTCAGGCTAAGGCTAACCGGCCCGATGGGTGAATGATATACCGGCCCTGTGGTGGCCGCCAGGAACACCTTGGTGAGCTCGCTGTCGATGACCGCTTCCTGGTTGGCCCCTTGCCGAATGTATTCAATAGGCTTAAAGAGGTAGCCATCCACTCGCCAGTCAAGCGTTCGTGGTTTGATAATAATAGCATGGCGCAAACCAAAAGCCAGGTAATTAAACGCCCTGAAGTTTTCGAGTATCATTGTGCGACTATCCTGCAGGGGCAAAAATGCCGGTGCGTTAACAACCGTACCAAAGTAATTCCGAAACACGGGTTGATTGGAGAATACTGCCTCAGCATAATAACCAGGGCGGAACCACCCCTTACTATAAAACTGCTGGGCCGTTAGCCGCAACTGAAACCACTGGAGATTCCGGTTTGGGCTGTTCTGAATGCTGGGGTCAGCTGTGGTACCGGCAATATACTTTTCAGTTACATTAAAATAGGCAAACGTAAGCGAAAATGCGCTGCCGGCCGATGCATACTGCTTTCGATCAAGTGTATTGGAAGTAAATGTTAGTCCGGTTTTAATCCCTGTTAGTTCAAGCCTATCGAGTGTATCGGTACTGCTAAACGATTTATAATTAGAATACCGGTCCTCGTTATTGAAGCCTGTAAAACTAACACTGCTTTTAATTGTCCGATCAATGGGCCAACCCATGTTTAAGGTGGCTTGCCGGTCGAACCGTTTCAGCACGGTGGGCGAAGTTTTCTTCAGTAAATCATTACTCTCAAGATAATCATATCCGTTGTACATCACTTCGGGTTGAACATAGAATCGACCAAAGAATGGGAAATCAAGACGGGCACTGGCCCGTACCGATTGATAGAAACTGCCGGTTTGAAATGCTGTATAAAAATGACTCAATGCCCGGTTGAAATAATAGTAGTTTAAACCCAGGTAAATGTTGCTTACGTTCCGTGTTGCAACCACTCCGCCAAAATCAACTCTGAAATTTTTTTGCGGCCTGCGTGACAGCTGTAGCCGAAATACCGATGCGGTGGTGTCGTAGTAAATACTGGGATACACATTATTGAAATAAGTTTCAGACACCAACTTAAAATAGCCTTGCTTAATATCGTTTAAACTAAGTGGCTTTTTGTCAGGACGGTCATTAAAAATTCTCCTGATGTACCTGCGTTGCTTCGTATTAAATGATTTAAAAGTTAAGGCACCATACCGCATTTCAATTTCGGTTTCACGAAATCTCTGGCGGGCTTCTGCTACCTGCCCGGGTTTACGCAGTACCTGAGTCCGGGTTTTTATTTCAGGCAACATCCGAAGAGTTTGCCGATAGCCACTGTCAATCAGTGCGCGGGCTTTATCAAAATCAAAAGATGTATAACCACTTACATTGGGTTCAATGTAAATGCCCAAACTATCCAAATCAGCCGGATCGGAATTATCGAGTAACATATATAGTAATGAACGGGCAATGAGTTTTTCATCTTCTGTGGCCGGATACTCTTTATAGATCTTTGACGACACATTGCTGCCAATAATCACATCGGGGTTAAACTCACGGCTGGCCACATCTACCGGGAAGTTGTTGTAAATGCCCCCATCGAACAGGTACTTACCATCAACCCGGATGGGCGTGTAAAAAAAGGGTACTGTTTGTGTTGCCCGCAGCGCATTAGCCAAGGACCCGCTTTTAAGTATAACCTGACTTTGCGTAAATACTTCGGCTGCTACCGCCCGAAACGGCACAAACAGACTATCAAAATTTTCGCGGGCAATGGCCGAGGCTTGCGCCAGTCTTTCCTGCAGCATAAAGTTCAACGATACATCGCTGGCTATACTGGTGTTTAACTGAAACGCGAGGGCCGAATCAAGCGACAGATTCAGCGTAACAAAATCCGGTGAATCATCATGACTGTAATAATGGTAGTTATAGCCACGCTCGGGCAAACCGCGTATCCATCGTAAAAAATCATCGGACAAGACAAGCTTCTCGATTTCTTCCGGGCTGTAGCCGGCTGCATAAAAGCCGCCAACAATGCCCCCCATGGAAGTGCCCACGATATAATCAATTGGTATGTGATGCTCTTCAAGGGCTTTTAATACACCAATGTGGGCAATACCTTTTGCCGCACCGCCACTTAACACTAAGCCTACTTTTTGCGCAAAAGCGACCTGGGTAATCAAAAAGCCAATTATCAATCCGATAAGCTGTGGGTGCCGGCTCATGTTGTAAACTTATACGAAAACCTGCCCCGTAAAGTGCGCAAAAATTTAATTTTTTGGGATTAAAGTGCCGAAGCCAGAATTACCTGGCTGGCTGAAGGAATTGCCTGTAACCGGATCATGACCTTGGTCTTAACTTCATCAAATTGTTCACGATTGGCAGCCAGAACAGGTTTTGACGGGGGAAGCTCTACCTTAAGGGCATCTACCTGTCTGCCGTTTTTCCAAAACCGATAGCACAGATGCGGACCGGTAGCCAGGCCCGTGCTGCCTACATTGCCTATCCATTGTGCCTGTTTAACGCGCGCGCCTCGCTGAATGCCCGATGCAATTTTCGACATGTGCAGGTATTGTGTGGTGTACGTGCTGTTATGCCTGATCTTTACATAGTTTCCGTTATTGGCCGTGTACCCGGCTTCTTCAACAATACCATCTCCAACCGAACGAATGGGCGTACCGGTTGGTGCGGCAAAGTCGGTACCCAGGTGCGGCCGGTTAATTTTCAGCACGGGATGGAACCGGTTACCCGAATAGCGCGAACTGATGCGCGTAAATTCAATTGGGTATTTGAGTAATGCTTTACGCAAACTATTTCCTCTCTCATCGAAGTAATCAAGTCCTTCGCCCTGATCAAAAGGGATAGCATAATAGGTATTTCCGAAATGATTAAAATAAATGCCGCTGATTTTCCGGATAGCTATCGGCTGGCCCTCCACCTGAAGTTCCTCGTAAATCAGTTTAAACTCATCGCCACGCTGCAGCCGCTGAAAATCGACCTGCCAGGCAAAAATATCGACAAACTTGTTGGTGAGTTCATACGAGATGCCCAGTTGTGCAATTGTATGGAATAACGTTGTCTCAATTACTCCGCTGATTTCTTTCTCAACTACCTGTACCTCACGCTGGCAAACATCAACCCAAAGCGATTCATCAAACTTAAACACGATGTAATCAACCGGATTCGGCTCGTAAATAAACGCTTTTGGCGTTCGCAGCGAGTCGGCTGAACAAATGAATGTATATTTCTTATCAGGGGCTACTTTGCGTACATCAAAAACCGATCGGGGAAGTGTTGCTAATTCGCTAATCAGTCTGGCCGGTACATTGAATTCCCTCCACACATCCGAAAGGAATTGATTTGGCCTGATGGTATTTTCAACCACGAGGTGATTATCTATGGGCACCCCGTATCGGATAACCGGCTTATGGGGTAAGGTTACGGGAAAAGTAGCATCGGTTACGGGTATTGTTACATGTTCATCATACGTAATGCCAAACAGCCCGAGTAACAGGAAGCCACAAAACAATCCAACAATTACTTTCTGCATTTCCGTAAACTAAGCTCAGCAGTTGTTCAAAAAATTCCGGATAAGTTTAAAAAATGAGTTGTGTAAAGATAAAACTTTTTTGAAATGGTTTACGGTAAAAGCCGGCTGCCTTAGTTGTATAATTCGGTAAACTTCTTCTTGCCGCTGTCCAGAAAGGCGGCAAATTTTTCAACACTTCGATCGTACCCATAAGGCCAAGCCAAAACGCGCTCATCCTTGCCTACCAGCACATAAAACGGCTGGGCGTTGTTATCCAGGTTTGTTATCTGCAAATCGGCATTTTTCTTACCAATGGTCTTCTTTACTTTATTATCATACGTTGATGTTATCCATTCGCTTTCGGGCAAAGGAGTTTTATCGTCAACATACAGCGCTACGATAACAAAATCATTTTTTAGTCGCTCAAGTACCAGCGGGTCGCTCCACACCACGGCTTCCATCTCGCGGCAGTTGGTGCAGCCGTGGCCTGTAAAGTCGATAAACAATGGTTTGTTTTGCTGTCGTGCACAATTAAGCGCCTGCTCGTAATCGAAATAACCCTGCAGTCCGTGAGGCAGGTGTAAAAAATCGGCATGTTTCGGTGCATCGCAAATTTCATTGGCACGGGTACTGCGTGTCATGGCTATCAGGTCAAAATCGTGTGTGTGCTGCGGAGGCAGGTAGCCGGCCAGCGCTTTGAGCGGTGCACCCCACAAGCCGGGCACCAGGTAAATAACAAATGAGAAAACCAGTGTGGCCAATAACAACCGCGGTACCGAAACCTTTTCAACGGGGCTATCGTGTGGCATGCGGATTTTACCGAGCAGATAAAAGCCAAGCAGGGAAAAAATAACAATCCATAAGGCGATGTTGGTATCGCGATCGAGCAGCCCCCAATGATAGGCCTGATCGGCAATGCTGAAAAATTTCAATGCAAGAGCCAGTTCGAGAAAGCCCAGCACAACTTTTACCGCGTTTAGCCAGCCGCCTGATTTCGGCAGGCCTTTCATCCATTCAGGGAAAATGGCGAAAAGGGTAAACGGAATGGCAAAGGCCAGCGAATAGGAAAACATGGCCAGGATTGGTTTTAAAATCTGACCACCAGCCGCCAGCACTACCACATTGCCGACAATGGGTATGGTGCACGAAAAGGAAACAAGCACCAGCGTTGCCGCCATAAAGAAGATTCCGGCCAGGCCGCCTTTTTCCGCTTTTTGATCAGCCTTATTTACCAGTTGGTGTGGCGCTGTTATCTCGAACAGGCCTAGAAATGAAAGCGCAAACACAATGAAGATGGCAAATACAAAAAGGTTTGGAGCCCAGTGTGTTGCCAATGCATTAAGCCCTTCCGCGCCCAACAGCACGGCAAAGAGCGTTCCGGCCAGCGTGTAAATGGTAATTATCGAAATACCAAAAATGATGGCATTACGGACACCTTGTTTCTTCGATTGGTTATCGCGCAGAAAAAATGTAACCGTCATCGGCACCATAGGGAACACGCAGGGAGTAATCAGTGAAATCAGCCCTAATACAAAAGCGAATACCAGGTATCCAAAAAACGATTCATCGTTCAGGCTATCGGTTCCATCCAGAATGGATTTATCCAATATCGGTCCCTTAACTCCGCTATAGGTAATTTGTGGTTGGGGGTTGTTGCCGGTTATTTCATCGGGGGTGCTTTCGGGTTTATCGGTAATTGTTTCGGGTTGTGGTTTCTGTACATCAGCGCCCGAAACAGTAATGCCGGTAATTACAAAATCACTTTCAAACGGAATGCATTTGCCATCCACCTCTGTACAGGTTTGCCCTTCAATAACCCCGGCTAGTTTAAGATTAGCCGTCAACACTTTTATTCGTTGCCTGAATTCGCCTGTGTTCTTAAATATCTTTACATCGCAACCAAATATTTCATCGTGCTTGGCTATTGGGTTGATGGCCTTCAGGCCGCCCACCAGTTCAAATGAATTGTTCTTCTCAAACGTAACGGTGGTAAGCATCGGTCCGCAATCGGGATCGAAGTCGTTGGCATACACGTACCAGTTTTTGTCGGTAGTTACCGTAAAAATCAAATCCAGTTCCTCACCGGACTTTACCGAATTTTTTTCTGCCCGCCACGACCACGTTGTGGGTTTAAGAATTTGCGCCTGAAGCACAGAACCTGTGCCAAGCAAAAGCGCTATCAGTATTCTGCCTGCCATAAAGAAATATCAAATACGAAACATAACGTTACGCTGACCAAAAAAGTTGACGGTTACGCACGGGCATAGTGGTTATAAAAGGCGATGATGGTTTCAATGCCGAGTAAAAAATTCTTTACCCCATAATGCTCGTTGGGCGAGTGAATGGCATCCGAATCCAGGCCGAAGCCCATAAGCACCGTATCAAGGCCAAGTTCTTTTTTAAACAGGGCGACAATCGGGATGCTGCCGCCATCGCGGGTGGGTATGGGGCGTTTCCCCCATACTTCTTCAAACGCTGTGCTGGCCGCTTTAAATGCTTTTGAGTCGGTTGGTGTTACGGCAGCCTGCCCGCCATGCAGCGGTGTTACTTTTACTTTTACCGATTTAGGTGCAATTGACAAAAAATGCTTTGTAAACAATTCGGTGATTTCGTGATTCTCCTGGTTGGGAACCAGGCGCATGGAAATTTTTGCAAACGCTTTTGACGGAAGCACAGTCTTTGCGCCTTCACCGGTATACCCTCCCCAGATGCCGTTTACATCCAAAGTGGGCCTGATGCCGGTGCGCTCCAGCGTGGTGTAGCCATTTTCGCCCTGTACCTCATCGATGGCCAGCTCTTTTTTGTACTGCGTCAGATCGAAAGGTGCTTTATTCAATGCTTCCCTGTCAGCCGCACTAAGTTCAACCACCTTATCGTAAAAGCCGGGTATGGTTACGCGGCCGTTTTCATCGTGCAGCGAGGCAATCATTTTAGCCAGCACGTTGATGGGGTTGGCTACTGCGCCCCCGTACACCCCTGAATGCAAATCGCGGTTCGGGCCGGTTACTTCCACCTCAACATAGCTGAGCCCGCGCAGACCAACAGTAATCGAAGGATGGTCAAGGGAGATAATTGCTGTATCGGAAATCAAAATTATGTCGGCTTTCAGTTTTGCTTTATTTTCTTTAACAAATGTTGCCAGGTTTTCCGAGCCAACCTCCTCTTCACCTTCAACCATAAACTTCACATTGCAGGGCAGCAGGTTCTGCTTCATCATAATTTCAAAAGCCTTTACGTGCATGTACACCTGGCCTTTGTCATCGCATGCCCCGCGGGCATAAATCTTATCATCTTTTATTACCGGTTCAAATGGCGGTGAGGTCCACAGGTTGAGCGGATCGGGCGGCTGAACATCGTAGTGGCCATACACCAGAACAGTTGGCAGGGATGGGCTTATGATTTTCTCTGCATACACTATCGGGTGGCCGCTGGTTTCACACAATTCAACTTTATCTGCTCCGGCTGCTATAAATTTCTCTTTTAAAAACTCGGCAGCTCTCCGAACATCATTTTTATGTTTGCTGTCGGCACTAACCGAAGGAATACGAAGCCAGTCGAACAACTCGCTTAAGTAGCGTTCTTTATTGGATTGGATATGTTCTCTTACCATGAACGTAAACAACTTGTTTCGGTGTGAAATTAGCAGGTATTTTCAGAATCCATCGTCCTCATCTTTTTTCTCCTGCTTCTTTTTGGCGCTGCCGCCACTCAGGTTATAGGGAACGTCAATGCCATAATACTCCTTGCGGAACCGGTTAACAAACGCCAGGGTTTCTTCCTCCGTACCTGGAATAAAAATCATTTCACCCACTTTCGCTTTCCCTGAATTGGTGCGTTTGGCCACCGTGGTATTGAATGCCTCATTAGACGAATACATTAACAACCGGTTGTCTTCATAGCCAAAGTAATACCATGAATCAGGCGAGGCCTTGATAAAAACATTAAACACCGGGGAGCCGTCTTCATTTTTTCTTACTTCCATAAAGCCTTCAAAACTTCCGTTGATGTCGGTTCGGTTGATGTTGGATAGCCCCAGGCTTCCTTCACTGTAAAAGGCTTTGTACTTTGGCGACCACTTAAAATTAACGTTGGCAAACGTAAGCGGTTTAGCTGTTTCAGCAAGTGTGGCCAGCGACACATAGCCCTGCGTACTTCGTTTTTCGTAATCCCGTGCAACGCGCTCGCCAACAATGTCGGCAATTTTATAAAGCAGGTCGGTGCGATCGCCCAATCCTTCCTCAACTGATTCATTTTTAACAACCGCAGCAATATCAGCAGCCATGGCATCAAACGCAGCCGGGGCAGCTGACGTGTTAATAATAACCAGCCCGTTCATCTGGATGTCGTTGTTTTGCATGTTGCCCTGCCCGATGGCGGTAGCCGTAATGTTAAAATCCTTGCTGCCGCTGAACAGGTTTACCGGTCCTTCAAAGCGTACCAATTGAGTTTCATCGTTATAGGCAAAGACTTTTCCGCTTAGTTTATTGCCGGCCGCCTTTTCCCTGTCTTCAATTTTATACTCCTTGCTGGCAACATCGTAAAACAAGGTGCCGCTGGGCAGGAAGAAGTCTTCATCTTCATCGCGCTTTTCGTTTAAAAATGAAATGTAGAGGTTGTTATCAAAGGCCGAGAGGTGCAACCCGGCTGTAACCCTGCGACCACCTTCCGTAAGGGCATTATCAAAGTCAATCAATACCTCGGTTTCTTCACCCGATTGTTCGTAGCGTATCCAGGTGTTGTAGTCTTTAATATTCTTTATGTCCAACTTAACGGAGCCACTTAATTGTAAGGCAGGACGGGTAGCATACATGGTCATATCGCCTTTGTAAAACATGCCGGCCCCCAGCACCAGGTGCATTTGCTCGGTTACGGAGCCGGTAGCTACGGTTTGCAAAGAGGCTGTTGAACTTTTGCGGGTGGCTCGCTTGGATGATACCACTGTAGTTACAGGCTCAAGCCTGAAATCGGTCATCTTAATGGCGAAGGTGTCCTTCAGGAAGTTTACATACTGATAGGTGGCATGGCCGGTAAATTCCTTACGGGAAATAATGTCTACTACCCCATCGGTTAACCGGTGGTAACCGTTTAATGTGTCCAATACAATTACGGTATTTTTCAGTGTGCCGATGCGGGCATCTTCAAGAACGAGCACCTCGTTGTTTTCGGGTGTGATTCTGGCATCAGCAACAATAATATATGGGATGCCGCTTACTTTAAGCTGCTGAGTTTTCAGGTCGTACTCCGCCTTTTCGGCCATGAAGTTGAGCGAGTCAAGTTCTTTGCGGGTGGTGTAGAAATACGAGTTTTCAAGCGGCACGTTGGGGCTTTTGGTCATGGAGATTTTTTGTGTGGTCAAATCCCAGCGCGCGTTGGGTATGGAGGTTTTAAATTGGGCGTACGGAAAGTTTATCGCAGCCTCACCTTCAATCTCGGGGCTTATGTCGGCATAGTTTTGTGCCAGGTTAAACTTTACTCGTACATCCGTACCATCGATCAACGGCTTGGAGGGGTCGGCCGATTTAGCGCGGAAGCGGGAATGCCGCGCGCTAAAATCTTTTGCCGAAAAACTCAGCTCGCGCGAAAGTAGTTCCGACCCGCGGGTTTCGAGTTTTCCTGCGGCAGTAACTCCGTTGCGCGAAACGGTCAGAATCCCATTCAGTTGTGCAGTTGAGTCATAGAGATTAAATGGCACCGATTGATTTTTAAGTCGCATCTGATCGCGTTTGGGGTACCACTTCATCTGAAAATCAGGCAGGGATGCCTGTGGAAAGTTTACAGCACCAAATTGTTTTTCATCCAGGCGTGCGCGCTGGCCTTTGGCAATAACACTATCGGGATAAAACACAAAATCAGGCGACTTAACCGTGGCTGCCAGGTAGGTGAGGGTTCCGGTTGAGCGGATGCCCCGGTTATCGAGTGTAATAACGCCCTCAAACTTGCCATCGCCTTTAAAGAGTTGGTATCCGCCACGCGGGATGATGTGTTCAAAGCCCAGCGACTTATCTGGCATGGTGTGTAGCTTCTCTTTAAAACTTGGAAACATGCCGCTCGAAACAAAGGTGCCTTCAAAGTTTATGGAGGTAGGGTCAGCATCATTTAAGCTATCAAGTTTAAAAGGAGGAACCACAAAAAATACAGATCGGTCATACACGCCATTAAGTACCTCGGGCCTGTCAAAATAAATCACACCACCAGTGGTGGCGTCCAGCCTTGGGTAATTGGGTATTTTTTTCTTGCCGGATTTGTTATCGGGGCGGCTGATGTACAGGGTGCCTGATGATTTCGAAATGTCGCCCAGCCCGCCCTCGGCTGCCGCGGTGGAGTCAGCGCCTACCATCGAGTTGTTGATCTTTCTGCGCACCATCTGGCCACGTGTATTTTTTTCCATCGCATAAAAATTGATGGAGTCAATCTTATTCAGGTTAATAAAAAAGCTATCATACTTGAGCGTAAAATCCCTGCCCGTTATTTCAAAGTTTCCGGCCGTGATGGTGCCGTCAAACTTAATGTCGCGGTTTTGCAACACGGTAATCACGCTGCTGTCGGGTTTAATCACCACGTTCAACGAATCACTCAAACTGAATTCTTCTACACCCCGTACCACCAGGTTGCGGTTTTTAAAGCTCAGTGTTGCGTTGGCGTGCACAGGCTTTTTCAAATCAGTCATCACGTAAGAGCCCATAACCGAATGGATCTTCATGTTGTCATAATCCACCTCGCCTTTGTAGGCCAGGTATTGGGTGATGGCCTTTTCTTTAACAACAGCCAGGTCTTTTTCGGGCCAGTATTCAATCAATCCCTTAATAGCCAGAAACTCGAGTGCTTTTTGCGCATCAAAAATTTTAATGCCGTAAACCTGGGCAAGGTCTCCGCTGTGCACTTCACGCGTGTTAAAGTCAATACAATATTTTGCTACAACAGCCAGCGGATGAAAATTAAATCCGGTGCCGTGCAATTGATGAAAGTCTTCGGGGTCATAATAATCGCGTGATTCCAAAATCAAGGGTACCGTAGAACGCCCGCCAACGGTGGAGATGTCCAGGCTATCGGCTTTCAAATTCCAGCGAATAAGGTTAGCCGAAAAATCCAGGCCGAAAAATGATGCTGTGAATGGCGTATTTTTTAAAGGGCCCTTTTCGCTTGTGATGACGACTGTATTCTTTGGAAAATTGTAGTTCATCTGCACCGAGTGGTGTGCCAGCGAATCGTTTTCCTGGTAAATGGTAAAAGCTGTGCGGTCGGAGGTTACCGTAGAATCGGTAAATACAAACGCGCGCGACTTAGCCTGAAACTGTATGCTGCCCAGGCTGTCGAGTACATCCAGGATAGCGTAGTCGTTGTTAACATTGGTGCTTTTTATCCGGGTTCCGTGCAGCGAAAATCCGCCCCGGTATTTCATGCGCTCGTTGCCAAAGCCCTGAATGGCCAGCGTGTTCTCGTACGAAGTAAACTGCGGCCACGATGATGTTGTGCCCGGCTTACGTGGCTGTGACTTAAACTCAAACTTGCCGTAAATCAGGCCGGGTGTTTTACCGGTGTAATTAAACTTTACCAGGTCGGCTCGCAGTTCGGGCTTGTTTACTTTAAAGTTATATACCGTAAAGTCGCAGTACACTGAATCGGCACTCAGCCCGGCTGACGCCCAGTTAAATTTTCCCTCCTCTCCTACAAACAGGTTATCGGTGAGCGAAAAAATACCTTTAGTGTTACTGAGCCATGCGGAATCCGAAGGGGTAACAAAATTTAACGACACCCGGTTAAACCGAATTACCGGTCCTTCAACAACCGGCTGTGGTGCGGGGGTCATCCAGTACGGCTCAACGATCTGCGGTGTGGTGTCCAGGGGCTCATCCTGCCAGTCATCCCAGTTGGTTTCTTCAATTGCTGTGGTGTCCACCGGAGGAGGAATGTATTCCATGTACTCAAACTGGTAGTCATCATCACGGGCATACAGCCGGTATGTTTTATCATAATACAGGGCGTGATGGAGGAAGAATTGCTTTGATGAAGAAAGGAACTTCAACGCCTTATCCGGCTTGTAGTTCTCAACTACTTTATCAACCACATTCAAAAACTGGTTCAGCGTGGCCATATCGGCTCCTTCAACACTAACTGCATTAACAATGCAGCCGAAGTACTCAACAAAGTGCGGGCGCAGGTTATACCTCTTGCGCTTCATCCGGTAAAATTGGTTCTGAATGCGAAATTGCTGATCCTGACCAAGGTTATTCCAGGCTGTGGTGAGGCCACCGCCAATAACCATGGCTTCGGTATTGCGGGTATTTTCCAACACAACGCGGACGCTGTCGGGAAAACTGGTAAGGGTTACCGGTTCCTTTCGATTTTGTGCCAGCACACCGATTGCTAAAAGAAGCAGAGAATATTGAAAAAATGCCTTCACAACGGTAAAAACCCTTGAAATTCGGAAATAATAGTCGCACCCCCAAACCGGCCTGCACTACGGATGGGTCAGCATCAGGCTGGCCCAATTGTCGCGCGCATCGGTTTGTACAAACTGTAACGCATAGCGCTGCGATTCCGTAAGTAAATCGGGAATATCTTTTTCATAAAAGCCACTTAGCAGCAGCCGTCCGCCCGGTTTCAGGTAAGCTGCATATTGATGCAGTTCTTCGAGTAAAATATTTTTGTTGATGTTAGCCAGGATGATGTCAAAATCACCCTCAAAGGTGAGTTCACTTATCTTGCCCTGGCGAATGGAAATGTTCGGACAACCATTTAAATCCGCATTTTCCTTACTGTTCAGGATGCTCCACTCGTCAATATCAAATGCCTCTACCCGGCTTGCTCCAAGCTTTGATGCCATAATGGACAACACGCCCGTTCCGGTGCCGGCATCCATCACGACTTTGTTTGTATGATCCATTTCAAGTTGGGCTTTAATCATCAGGTAAGTGGTTTGATGGTGCCCCGTACCGAACGACATTTTTGGAGTAATGATGATCTCGTATGGATACGTCTTCTCCGGCTGATGAAATGAGGCGCGGATCAGGCATTTATCTTCAATAAGAATAGGTTCATAATTTTTTTCCCATTCTTCATTCCAGTTTTTCTTTTCAACGCGATCCAGGTAAAAGACAACCGGAGTTAATGCGGTGTATTTCTCTTTAACCTGTTGCAGATTATCCTTATCGTATTGATTTTTTTCAACATATGCCTCAAATCCCCTTTCGGTCTCCATGAAGGTATCAAAGCCTGTTTCGGCCACTTCGGCCATGAGTATTTCGGAAAACTCCGGTGAGCAAATAACCTGCAGGCGGGTGTAATACATTCTCAGCTTAGTTGGAACCTGCTCTGATAATTTCAACAAACTCGTTTGGTTTAAGCGAGGCCCCGCCAACGAGTCCGCCATCCACATCGGCACAAGCGAACAGTTCTTTAGCATTAGCCGCATTCACGCTGCCGCCATATAAAACAGAAATACTTTCGGCTGTTTCTTTTCCATACCGGCCGGCAATGTGTTTGCGGATAACGGCATGCATTTCCTGAGCTTGTTGTGCCGTGGCGGTTTTACCGGTACCGATGGCCCATACGGGTTCATAGGCAATAACAATTTTTTTTATTCCTTCAGCAGGCAGGTGAAACAATGCTTCTTCTACCTGCGATTTTACCAAATCGTTTTGTTTGTTGTCTTCGCGTACAATCAATGATTCGCCACAACAAAAAATCGGGGTGAGGTTGTTGGCCAGGGCAGCATCCACTTTCTGCGCCAGCAAGGGGCCTTCTTCGCCAAAATATTGCCTTCGTTCGCTGTGCCCCAGGATAACATATTTAACGCCTATTGATTTTAACATTGGTGCGGACACTTCACCGGTGTATGCTCCCCATTGGTGCTCGCTGCAGTTTTGTGCGCCTACCGAAAACCGGCTATTATTTTTTGTGAGATTGACCATATCAGCCAGGTACGGAAACGGGGGACAAAGAATGATTTTTGGCAAAGGAGTATCATGTTGCTCAAATGTCGATAACAAGGCAGAAGCCAGTTGAAGGGCCTCCTCATATGTCTTGTTCATTTTCCAGTTTCCGGCTACAATTTTTTGTCGCATAATAGGCTCTTAAGGTTCACAAAGATAAACAAAGTGCAACCTTAACAGGTCGGTCATAGGCTTCGAATCATGAATAACGGGCGAGCCTTAACGCAGTGATTATTTTTTTTCTGGCCGGTATTTCGATTCCTTAAACAGCTTATCGGCACTGCTTAACTGCATTAGTTGCGGCAGGGAAGTTTCAGGATGTGCCTTCATGTAACTTTTTACAATTTCCCATCCCACCCACTGCCCGATGCGGCCCGGGCACTTGTCGCCTACTTCAAGGGTTTTCGGCCGATCGCCCAGGTACCGTTGTTTAACAAGGTGGCTGGTTTCATACAATACCCGATCTTCAATCAGCCTTAGCCAAATCAAATCCTGGTTGGCCCTCGCACCTGCCATCTCCTCGTGCGTGTACCAGATAAAAATGCTGTCGGGCACACAGGGCAGCATGTGTTTGGCAAAATAAAACGACTTGCCGTAGGCAATCATGTCGGCCAAAATAGTTTTATCGGTTGGATCAGTAGCGTTGTATTGATCGCTTATTCCATTAAGCAGCATTACCGATGGCACAATAGTGTGAGGGGTGTACTGCCGTAAAAGGTATTCGTACATGTTGGGCCGGTAACGGGCGCCCTGGCCGAGGTAAAAATCCAGGCCGATGATGATCAGCGAATCGGTTACAACCATGTCGGTATCGAGCCCGCTGATGGCTGTTATAACTTTAGGCACCCTTGCATCGGGGTAGTAATAAAGCAGGTTGGTGTACGCCTGATCAAATTCTTTTTTTAACGCCTGCTCATCGCCAAACACACGTTTTACTTCGAGCAACAGGGTATCGATATAAGGATTAGTAAATCTTCTGAACAGTTCATTAATAAACACCGAATCATTCGGATAGCTGCTTCGGTGAAAAAAATAATCACGCAAAACCGGGTATCGGGTTAACAGGTTAACCAGCTCTGTTTTGGACATGATGGCCGGCAGGGAATCGGCTAATGATAAGAATTGAACGGATACCTGCTTTTCAGGAGCCGGGATAAACGCACACTTCTCTTCATCGCCACCACAACCGAATACCAGAAGCGCGGCAACCACAAGCAAATACCACGATGCTTTTTGCATAGTTCTCAAACGAATCGCGCAAATATACATTGCATCCGCCAGCAATAGTTACTACATTCCTGAACTAAACCCATAAACCAAAAGCATGGCCATGTCTCCGTTGCAACATTTTCTGGATTGGGAAGCTACCCGACCCGATGCCATTTTTCTTCGGCAGCCGTTTAACCGCCAGTGGAAAACGTGGAGTTACCGTCAGGCCGGTGAAGAGATCCGGAAAATTGCAGGAGCCCTCGAAGCGCTGCCTCCAAAATCCAAAGTCGCCATCCTTTCTAAAAACTGCGCACATTGGATTATGGCCGACCTGGCCATTATGATGAGCGGGCACGTTTCTGTTCCCATCTATCCGACCTTAAGTGCCGATGCCATCCGCCCGATACTGGAACACAGCGAATCGGCCGCAATTTTTATTGGAAAACTCGATGACTACAAAAATCAACAAGCCGGCATCCCGGCATCGCTGCTGCGGATAAGCCTGGAAGTTTACGGACATCACGAAGGAAAAAGCTGGGAAAAAATAATTGAATCAGGTACGCTAATTAAAAAACCAGTCACTCCGCAAGCCGATGATCTGATGACCATTATCTACACATCGGGTACTACAGGCAAACCCAAAGGGGTAATGCACACCGTTGGTAATTTCAACCACGTGCTCGGTATTGTAAAGCAAATTCTTCCGCAATTGCCTGACGGCCTGCGCATGTTTTCTTACCTGCCGCTGAGCCATGTTGCCGAACGCCTGGGCATTGAACTGCTGGGTGTTTATAAAGGAGCCACCATTTCATTTGCCGAATCTCTGGATACCTTCGCGCAGGACCTTAAAGACACACAACCGGCCATATTCTTTGCTGTGCCGCGGATATGGGCTAAGATCCAGGAAAAAATTCTATCCAAAATTCCACAGAAAAAACTCGATCGGCTTCTTTCTATTCCATTAGTGAGTTCGCTGCTAAAGAGCAAATTGAAAAAAGAACTCGGCCTGGCCAAGGCTATTTATATCTGCTCGGGTGCGGCCCCGCTATCCGTTCCGATCATGAACTGGTTTCAATCTCTTGGCATCACCATTTACCAGAACTACGGCATGACCGAAGATTGCGTGCTTTCGCATTTTAACCTCATCGGCCAAAACAAAGTGGGCACTGTAGGCAAACCACTGCCGGGCGCTGAAACCAAAATCTCGCCTGAAGGGGAACTACGCATTCGCAGCAACGCCCTGATGAAAGGCTACTACAAAGAGCCGGAACTCACTGCCGAAGTTTTTGATGAAGAAGGCTACCTGAAAACGGGCGACATGGCCGAGTATGATGCAGATGGTTACCTGAAAATTACCGGGCGCGTAAAAGATCAATTCAAAACCGACAAAGGAAAATACATATCGCCTGCACCCATTGAACTGATGCTTTCGAAAAACACCGATATAGAACAGGTGTGCGTGGTGGGCATGGGTGTACCCCAACCCATGGCGCTGGTGGTGCTCTCGGCTGCAGGCAAAGCCAAAACCAAAGAAGCCATTACGGCAAGCCTAAGCCAAACCATAGCTGATGTAAACAAAAAGGTTGAGGCATATGAAAAACTCGAAACGGCCGTAATCATGAAAACCGACTGGACGGTGGATAACGGATTGCTGACACCTACGCTCAAAGTAAAACGAAATGAAGTTGAAAAAATTCACCTGCCCAGCTACCCGAAATGGTTTCACCAGGAGGGCCTGGTGGTGTGGGAGTGATGAAGATCATTGAGGCGTTCTGACTTTAATCACACCTGAACTCCGGGCTCGTGGGTATTTTGAAGTCGAACAAAACTACCGGAGCCATGAAAAAGAACACGCCCGTAAGCACCATCATGACAAAAAATGTTCTTACTGTTCAGTTGGATGATAAGTTAGCCGATGTGCATGAACTGGTGCGCAAACATCACATCCGCCACGTGCCGGTACTGCACGGAAAACAGTTGGTGGGCATCATCAGCAAAACCGATCTGAACCGGCTTACCTTCAGCAGTTTGTTTGCCGGTGAAGGGGAGGCGGATGAGGCTGTTTTTGAAATGCTCAACATCTCACAGGTGATGTCGCACAAGCCGCGTGTGGTAAAAGAAACCGATAGCATCAAACAGGTTGCCGAAATTTTATCATCCGAAGAGTTTCATGCCTTGCCTGTAGTGGATAAGAAAGACGAAAGCAAACTGGTGGGCATTGTTACCACTACCGATGTGATCAAGTTTATGCTGGAGGAACTGATGTAATTAACTTGCCGCTTTCTGTTTATTTCAACCTCGCCTTGAAAAATTCCACCGTGTTTTTAAAAGCATCTTCGGTAAACTCCTTGTTGTGTTTCGGATTACTGGGGTTGGCAAAGGCGTGGTCGGCTTCGTAGGCTTTTATTGTCAGGTTTTTGCCGGCTGCTTTCATGTTTGCTTCGAACTTATCCATCACGGCTTTGTTAATCCACTGGTCCTGTGTGGGCCAGATGTTGAGCACATCGCAGTTTAGTGTTTTAAGCCTGTCCACATTTTCTTCCGGCATGCCGTAGTACATTACACATGCTGCGGCCTGCGGACCTGCAGTTAAGGCCGCCTGCAGCGATTGCCCTCCGCCAAAGCACCAGCCTACTGTACCGATTTTTGCATTCTTGCCGGCATAGGCCAAAGCGCCCTGTACAATGGCGTTGCCGCGTTCTTGCTTAAACGCGCCCATCAGTTTGCCGGCCTCTTCGCGTTTATCGGTTACCTGGCCATCGTACATGTCAATGGCTAGTACGTTTACATTACCAAGCGCATGATAAAGTTGTTCTGCTTCGCGCTTGATGTGGTCGTTTAATCCCCACCACTCCTGGAAGACAAAAATCCAGTTGTTTGTTTTCTTTTTCGCTTCCAGCAGGTAGCCGTTGGCATCGGGCCCGCTGGGGGTTTTAAAGGTGATCAGTTTGCCCACCTGGCTCTGGTGCGAATAGGGCAGCGGGTCGGCATGAGCCATATTAAATTCCTTGTTTGATGCAAATAACGCAAATTTTTCAGTTGCCGGAGTATGGCACACGGTAATGCCATCCTGGGCAAAAACGACAATAGCGCTACATAAAATAACTGCCTGTAAAAAAATCTTTTTCATATCGGTAAATTTTAATCTTTCCATTGTCCGCGAAGGATGCGATCGTAAGTAATAAAATCTGTGTTCACCGGTTCGTACCCCTTTTGCCGCATCAGCAACGCCACTTGTCCGCGATGATAGGATGAATGATTGACCAGGTGAATCATAATGGTTTCTATGTTGTTGGTGTACGGCTCACCCTTGTAGTTCAGATAACTCAACTCTTCATTAAAGGTATCGTGTTCGGCCACATATTGCAACCACTGTTTACAGGCCGATTCACTCATGGAGCTAATCTCTTCCAGTGAATATGCTCCCCACAATTTTACAGCGGGTGCAGGCCAATGCTTTACCCGGTGCAGCCACAGCAGTTGGGCGGCTACCACGTGGCCCATGATTTCAAGAATTTTTGAATCTGTTACCTGCTGAGACTTCAATGCATTCACTACACGGTTATTTGCCCATTCGTTGTATTGGTACAGTTTTAAAAAGTAGGGTTTCATTGGCACTTGCTATAAAATTAGGAAGAGAAACTGAAAAAAGCGCCTTCGGCAATAATCCTGCGGAGTTTGTGAGGCAATTATATTAAGAGGAATTGCCTTCGTGCTGACGTGGATTCGCACTCATTCAGTTAACTACACCTAAATCAGGAATTTCTCCTTATCCAAAATCCATCCGGTAATGCTCAGTCGCTCACGGGTTGCGGGCAGCACTTCGTGCTCAATACAGTCGCTGCGAAAGCAAACCAACCGGCCGGCTTCGGGCAGCACATCGCGGGTGCGGCCGGGCAGGTACATCCGCAATTCACCTCCATGCTCAGGCTTCCAATCGGCATTTAAGTAGCAGATAACCGAAAGCTTCCGGTGATCGTCTTGTTTAAACTGGTCAAGGTGGCGTTTGTAAAATGTGCCGGCCGGGTAAAAAGTAAAATGTACTTCGTAGTCCTTAAGACTTAAAAAAAGATTCCGGTTAAGATACCGAACCAGTTCATCCAGCCGATGCAGGTAAATTTTTACGGCACCGGATGCGGTGGTTTTATCAATCCATTGAATATAATCACCCCTGATTTCCTCTTTTACCTGCACCTGTTTGCTGATGCCCGCTTTTTTAAAAGCTTCCCTGGATTGAAATACAGGAAGGTCGAGGATCTTATTCACTTCAGGTTGGCTTAAAAATTGGTCGGCAATGGCAAACTCCTGCTCGGCCAAACCTGTTGCTATACTATCGAAGAGGAGATTCATGTAACAAAGTTAGCACGAGATTGTCTATACTTACCGCAATGAAGATACGTGGATGTACATTCTTTAACACTCCCCACTCCCCACTCGAGCACACCCCCCTTATTTCCCCCTTGAGGGGGGTGTGTATACTATTAGCCCTTCTTTTTCTTGCCTCCTGTGCCCCTAAAGAAAAAGTGGAGTTGCGAAGAATAAAAGATGTAGTTATTGAGGTTAACACCGAACCACTGCTCCGGGCCAATGCGGTGCTGTACAATCCAAACAAAATCAGCATGACGTTGCGCAAAATTGACATGGAGGTTTTTGTAAACGGGAAGCGGGCCGCCCGTATCGACCAGCAATTAAAAACAAGAGTACCGGCCCGAGCTGAATTTACTGTACCACTGGAGGTACGCGTAAACCTGAGAGAATTAGGCTTTTTTGATACCGTTCGAACCCTCTTAGGCGGCAACAAGCTGAAAGTCCGTTACCGAGGCTCAATACGGCTGACCTATAAGAGTATTCCGGTAACTATTCCGGTTGATTATGAAGATGAAATCCGGGTGCGCATCTGAACGCAATTGCGTAACTTCATTACTACGATTTTCATGAAAGATTTACCCATGGACAACTCTAAGCAGGTTGAAACACTCCTTCAGAAAATTGAAGAACTTACGCAAAGCCAGCGCCACCTGCTCACCATCGCCTCCCACGATGTGAAGTCGCCTTTTAACCGCATGCACGCCTTGCTGCAGTTGCTGCAACTGAATGCCTCAAACTTAACCGATGAGCAGAAAAATTACCTCGAAAAAATGCACATCGTTATTGCCGATGGCATGGCCATGATCCGCAACCTGATTGATTACCGCAACCTGGAATTTCAGGGCCTTGAACTGATGCCGGCCCCGTTTAGCCTTCGTGAGTTTATCCACAGTTCGTTAAAGGCTATTGATGGTGTGGCACAAAAGAAGCAACTTAAACTTATAGTGGGTACTGTTAACGATTGCGAATTGTACACCGATCGCCACTGTTTGCAACGTGCATTCGATAATTTGCTTTCCAATGCACTCAAATTTTCCTTTCCGTCAAAATCTGTTACCGTTCGCACAGTACATACCGATGCAATTGTTGTTGTTGAAGTTGAAGACGAAGCCCGGGGTTTTTTGCCGGCTGAACATGCGCAGTTATTCAGAAAATTCAGCAGGTTTTCAAGTCGCCCAACCGGAGGGGAAAGCAGTACGGGCCTTGGTCTGTACATTGCCCAGGCCATGATGCAAAAAATAAACGGGCATATTGAATGTCTGACAACCGAAGGTATCGGCTCCGTGTTCCGGTTAACCTTTCCGGCACGATTGCCGTTCTGAGCCACGCTCAACACGGGCACGCCCAAGCGGACGAAGAACCTCTTTCTCTAATCTCGAAACAGACGATGTTTCATCACGCCTTCAGCGAGACTCAACATAACACAATAAAAAAGATTAATTGAAAAGGTAATAGTCCTCATCCTTTCCCTCAAGGATGGCCCTGATAGATTCAATCACGCTGTCGTCTTTAATAACGTAATCACGAACCCCCTTCCGGATAAAGCTCAGCACCAGGTTGCCATCGTCAATAGCGCTCATCATAATGAGTTTGTTCTGATCTTTCATCTTGGCTTTAATTGCCTCGTAAAAATCAATTCCGGTTTTACCGGGCAGTTTGTAATCCACAATAAAGGCATCCGGTAAGGGGCCGCCATTCATGGCTTGCAGGCATTCTTCGGCCGACTTGAAACTCTTTATTTTAAGGTTCGGATCCTGCGCCAGCGCCCGCTGAATAAACTCAGCGTAAATCTCATCGTCTTCGATGATGTGAATGGTCATAGGGATAGGCCAACTAAATTCTGACGTGCAATATAATAAAGAATCGCTTGGCTGACATGGCAAAAAAAATCAAAAATTTGGTTGATTTCATGTAAAAACCGGGGGTTTTAATTCTTGATGATTGTAATTTACCTTATTGAAAAATTATTGCCATGAAAAAAATCACCCCTCTTGTTGCCGTGCTATTGTTGTTCAGTGTCCGATGTACCACGCCTCCCGGACAGGATACAGCAAAACTGAAATTCTCCATTTCGTTCACTGCTGAAATGAGTGACCAGGCGCAGGATGGCCGGCTGCTCCTCATGCTGGCCAACAACGATAAGTCGGAACCCCGCCACCAGATTGTTGATGGGCTATCCACGCAACTTATATTCGGTGTAGATGTGGAAGGCATGAAGCCTGGTGATGAAATAACTATAGATGCCGCAGCCTTCGGTTACCCGATACAAAGTTTAAAGGATGTGCCGGCCGGTGACTACTACGTCCAGGCGCTGCTTAACCGCTACGAGACCTTTACGCTGAAAACCGGGCACACGGTAAAACTCCCGCCCGACCAGGGTGAAGGCCAGCAGTGGAACAGCAAACCCGGCAATTTTTACAGCAAACCGGTTAAAGTTGCAGTTGATCCGTCACAGGAAGGAACAATCCGGGTTGTGATGGATCAAAAAATACCCCCTGTTACCGAACCAATAAACACGAAGTACATTCGCCACATAAAAATTCAAAGTAAACTGCTCACCGAGTTTTGGGGAAGACCCATGTTTTTGGGCGCCCACGTGCTCGTGCCCGAAGGATTTGATGACCATCCTGAAGCGCGGTATCCGCTCATGATTTATCACGGCCATTTTCCGAGCGACTTTGGCGGCTTTAGTGAAACTCCGCCTGACCCGAACATGGACACTACCGATTACAGCACCCGGTTTAACATTTACGGCTACCGGAAAATTCAGGCGCAGGAGGCCTACAACTTTTACAAGCAATGGACGAGCAAAAACTTTCCGCGCTTTCTCATTATAGAAATACAACATGCCAATCCGTACTACGATGATTCGTATGCCGTGAACTCAGCCAACCTGGGGCCGTATGGCGATGCCATTATGTACGAACTCATTCCGGAGATTGAAAAACAATTCCGCGGCATCGGGCAGGGTTGGGCGCGTTTTACTTACGGAGGCTCAACCGGTGGCTGGGAAGCGCTGGCCGTGCAACTGTTTTACCCCGATGAACTGAACGGTTGCTTTGCCGCCTGCCCCGACCCGATCGACTTCCGCGCCTACTGCCTGGTGGATATTTATAAAGACAAAAATGCCTATTACTACGAAAGCGATTTCAAGAAACTGGAACGCCCCGGCTTCCGCAATTACCTCGGCCAGGTTACGGCCACCCTGCGCGAAATGAACCACCGCGAGCTTGCCCTCGGCACCAAATCACGCTCAGGCCAGCAGTGGGACATCTGGGAAGCCGTATATTCACCGCAGGGCGAAGACGGCTACCCCAAACGCCTTTGGGATAAAGTGACCGGTGAGATTGATCACACCGTGGCTGAATACTGGCGAGAGCACTATGATCTGCGCTACATCCTGCAGCGCGATTGGGCCACACTCGGCCCAAAGGTGCAGGGCAAAATTCACATCTATTGTGGCGACATGGATAATTATTACTTAAACAATGCCGTGTACCTGATGGAAGAGTTTTTGAAGAAAACAAAAAATCCGTTTTATGGAGGCGAGGTTGACTATGGCGATCGGGCCGAACACTGCTGGAATGGCGACCATGATAATCCGAACTACATTTCGCGGTTGCGCTACAACACCATGTATTTGCCTAAAATATTAAAACGGATTGAAACCAGTGCGCCTAAAGGGGCGGATTTGAAGAGCTGGAGGTACTGAGCCAGTCGCTCATGGATTTACTGCAATACGGTGTGCCCTTTGTGTTTCCGCAACAACCTGGCAACGTGGTTCGGGGAGTACCAACAGCCCACAGTGCTGCACCCCTAAAAAAATTGATTGAAAGCACCGAACACTATGTTTGGCCATATGCAAAAGGCACCGTGCGCAGGCATGGTATTCAACCATTGTTCAACACGGTAATGCAGGCTGTTGAACTGGATGCCCAACTCTATGAACTGCTTTCCCTTGTTGATGCTGTACGTGTTGGAAAAGTGCGCGAAAAAAATCTGGCACTGGATATCCTCCGTAAACGCATATGCTGAAGAACAGCTTCATCAACCGACAGGCAACATTAAAAATTGCCCGGGCATTGGGTGAACGCAAAGCTGGAGCACCTTCGTGAAGAACTTATCGCAAAAGGATTCAGGCAAACCCATGAAGACGGTGTTATTTGCCGGTTCAACAAATCAGTACAGCCGAGCCAGATGTACTTGGCTATTTAAAACAAGCCACTAAAAGAATAGTAGACGATGAAAAAATCTTATCCGCAATCAGAGGACACTCGTACTATGAGACTGCCGATGAGAGAATGGCAATAGTAACAGTGAAAATGAACACAGTGGCCACGCTGGGTTAGATTCATGGGGCGTACAGACAAGGTGCAGTGGGTCTATCCAAAATACCCCACCCCCCTGGCCATCAGCCCGGCCAAGAGCGGTATGATGAAAAGCAGCGCCAATTCCAGCCGCAACATCCAGAAAATAGCGGAGGGTATTTTTACTTCTTCCTGAGGATTGCCCTTCCTGTTTTTTAAAAAGAAAACCGTGGGATAGATTGACAGTAAACCAATGGTGATGAACAGGGTTAGCTTGAGATGAAAAATCCAGTTGTTGGTGTAAACCACCGCGGGCTTGCCCACACCGCCCAGCCACAGCGTTAATCCGGCAGTGAGCAATACCAGGGCCGCAACGCCATATACGGCATCAATTTTTGCCAACCGGGTGAGTTCGCTTCGCGTGAGTGTTTTCTTCAGCAACAGGAGCTCAGAAGCCAGCGTGGCGACAATCGTAAAAATGCTGATGAAGTGAACATAACGGAGGAAGAGTTCGGTGGTCATAGGATTTGCTTTCTCAAAAGTACAATGCTTAACGGGTTAGCCAATAAAAAGCCTTCGCATCAGCCTGATACTTAATTAACCATTCGTTGATATGCTTTATACCGGTTATCATTATTTTTTAGTACATAGCAACTACATGGACCAGCCCATTCAGCTGCACTTTACGGCCGGTAATACCTGGGTGCTTAATTTCTGCCTGGCCATAATCATGTTCGGTGTGGCGCTTGAATTGAAGATCGATGATTTCAAACGGTTAAGCAAAACGCCCGGCACCGCAATGGCCGGCTTGGTGGCACAATTTATTGCGCTGCCCGCCATAACGTATTTATTGGTGATGGTTATACATCCATCGCCTGCCATGGCGCTTGGACTCATCCTGGTTTCGGTTTGCCCGGGTGGCAACATTTCCAACTTCATGTCAAGCCTGGCCGGTGGCAATGTGGCGCTTTCGGTGGGCCTTACGGCAGCCGGTTCTTTTCTTTCGGTTTTTTTAACACCGCTTAACCTGCAGTGGTGGGGCAGTTTATATGCACCGGCCTCTGCGTTGTTGCGCGAGGTGAAGGTTAGCCTGCAGGATGTTTTTATCACTATTTTTCTGATTGCCGGCATCCCGCTGATGCTCGGCATGCTGGTTAATTACCGGTATCCGCAACTGGCTAAACAACTTAGCCGCTGGCTGAAGCCCGCATCCATCATCGTGTTTATTGGATTTGTAATTGTGGCGTTCTCGCAAAATACCGATGCCTTTCTGAAGTATATCCACCTGATATTTTTTATTGTGCTTATTCACAACGCACTGGCCTTCACTACCGGTTATTGGGTTGCCCGCATTGGTCGTGCGGCCTGGAACGATCAGCGGACTATCGCCATCGAAACCGGTATTCAAAACTCCGGCCTTGGCCTGGTGTTAATCTTTTCTTTCTTTAATGGGTTGGGCGAGATGGCCATCGTGGCCGGCTGGTGGGGCATCTGGCACATTGTGTCCGGTCTGGGGCTGTCGTATTATTGGTCGCGCAACCCGGCCCCGGCTCTATGAACAACGTACTGTATCACTTCCTCCGCATTTATGTGTGGTATGCCTTGCACTTCTACTTTAAAAAAATTATTACCAACGGCATCAATAACATCCCTCCCAATAAACCTGTGTTGTTTCTGGCCAACCATCAAAATGCCTTGCTGGACGCCCTGGTGATCGCTATTACCGCCCCGCGCTATTGTTATTTCATCGCCCGGGCCGATGTTTTTAAAAACCGTTTTGCCGCAAAACTTCTTTCGTTGCTGAACATGCGGCCTGTGTACCGCCTGCGCGATGGCATTAAATCTATACCCAACAACAAAAACACATTTACCTGGGCCAGCAACGTATTGTTGCGAAATGAATGCCTGTTATTTTTCCCGGAAGGCAATCACAGTTTACTGCGAAGAGTACGGCCGCTTAGCAAAGGCTTTACCCGTATTATTGATGAAGCCCTGATGGCTAATCCGTTGTTGGATTTACAAATCATTCCTGTGGGCATAAATTACACCGACCATACCGGCTTCAGGGGATCTGTAAGCATTTATTATGGAGAGGCGGTAAGCGCCCATGCATATAAAAATGATCTGCTGCTATTGCGCAGTGTGATAGAAGAAAAATTGAAATTACTCACTATCCATGTTGAAAATGAAACAACATATTCGAATGTAATTAGCGTATTGAAACAAACCTCGCCCGACTACCTGAACCCTTTCGAAACCAACCGCAGCATCAGGCAGATTGAACAAGGCAAACCTGTGAATGCACCTATTGGAAAGATATCTTCCAAATCACCCCTTCGCTACGCACTATACCCGCTGTATTGGTTAAGTGGTTTGGTTAATGTTGTGCCAATAATTGTTTGGAAGTGGCTGAAGAAAAGAATAACCGATCCGGTTTTCACCGGCACGTTTCGGTTTGCTGTGGGCATAACCGTAGTTCCGGTAAATTATATCTTCATACTGTGGATGGCCTCGAATTTTGTTGCATGGCCCCTGCTTATCGTGCTTGCCGCTGGTTGCGCCATCTCCTTACCGCTCCATCACGTTTGCCGGATTGCACTTAAATAACAAGTTTTTTCCGGTAAAACGTATCGCAGGCAAAATGCCCCGTGTTGCCGCACGGGCCCGGAATTTTTACAAAGTCATTTTTCTCATACAGTTTCATGGCCTGCTTCATGGTGTTAAAGGTTTCGAGGTAGCAGTATTCATAGCCGATATTCCTGGCTGCCTCCAGGCACCTGTTGAGTACCTGTTGCCCCAAACCCTTTCCGCGACCTTCGGGTAAAAAGTACATTTTCTTCAACTCGCAGGTATTCTCATCGCCCTCTTCCAGCGGTGCCACGCCCCCACCCCCGATAATCCTTCCGTTTTCCTCGCATACAAAATAGGCACAGCGCGGCTTGGAATAAGCGCTGAACATATCATCTACTTCTCTGTCGTGGATCGCAAACCCTTCTCCACTGGCGCCAAACTCCGGCATCACCGTGCGGATGATGGCAGCCACCTGTGGGTTGTCTTCCTTTCTTATTGGCCTGATGGTCATTCGTGTAAATGCTGGTCAGTCCTTGCCAATTTAACTTAACTTGGCAGCAAAACTAAATTCTATGCGCCTGGCCTTTTATTTTCTTCTGCTTGCTACAACAACAACTGCTCAGCCTCTCACCGAACTTACCGTTGAAAAAATCATGCGCGATCCAAAATGGATAGGCACCGCACCATCAAACATCCGCTGGTCGCCCGACAGCAAAACGGTGTACTTCAACTGGAACCCCGAAAAAGCACCGGGCGACTCGCTCTATAAAATCACGCTCACCAACCGCGTACCACAAAAAGTTACAAAGGCCGAACGGCTGAACCTGCCTTCCGGTAACGGAACGTACAACAAGGTCTTCACAAAATTTACCTATGAAAAAAATGGCGACATCTACCTGCTTGATGTGCCGGCCGGCCGATCGATACAGATTACCAATACTTCGGGTCGAGAGAGCAACGCCTATTTTTCAGGTGATGAAAAACGCATCATCTTTACTTACGAACAAAACCTGTATGGCTGGGAAATAACCACCGGTAATGTAACCCAGTTTACCGATTTCAGGCGCGGCAAAAAACCCGGTACACCACCGGCAACCGACCAGGAAAAGTGGCTGAAGACCGACCAGCTTGCCTATATCCAGGTGTTGCGCGAGCGCAAAGAAAAACGCGATGCCACCCAGAAAAAACAAAAAGCCGAAGAGCCCAAACGCCCGAAGGAAATTTACCTGGACGACCGCAATCTGAGCCAGGTACGCCTGAGCCCCGATGGCAACTTTGTAATCTTTATGCTCACCAAAATTACTTCAGCCAAAACTGCCATCGTTCCGAATTACGTAACCGAATCAGGTTTTACCGAAGACATCAGCACCCGCACCAAAGTGGGCGCCCCGTTAAGCACATCCGAGCTTTTTGTTTACGATGTAAAGCGCGATACCGTACTGCAGGTTAAAACCGATGAGGTGCCCGGCATTTTTGATCAGCCGGCTTACCTGACGAGCACAGCAAAAAAAGATGAAGGCAAGGAGAGAAAACCGCTACCCCGGCCGGTAACATTTTCTGGTCCGATCTGGTCGGCCGATGGCGCCTATGCTGTAATGCAACTGCGCGCTGCCGACAACAAAGACCGGTGGATTATGCTGCTTAACCCGGCAACACAAAAACTTACGCTGCTCGACAGGCAGCATGATGACGCCTGGATTGGTGGCCCGGGTACCGGAGGTTTCGGTGGTGCCGGCATCGGCTGGCTGGCTGATAACAAGAGCGTGTGGTTTCATTCGGAAGAATCGGGGTATTCGCACTTGTATATGGTTGATGTGACGACCGGCAAAAAGCAGGCACTTACTTCCGGTTCGTACGAAGTACAGGCGGCCCAGCTTTCGCGCGATAAAAAATACTTCTATATCATCACCAACGAAGCCCATCCCGGTGAAAAACACTTTTACAGAATGCCGGCCACGGGCGGCAAGGCGGAACGGCTTACCACCATGACGGGCGCCCACGAAGTTGAACTATCTCCGGATGAAAAAATGATTGCCTTCCGCTACTCGTACAGCAATAAGCCATGGGAGCTATTCATACAGGAAAATAAAATTGATGCAAAGCCGCAGCAAATTACCAACTCGTTAACCGATGAGTTCAAATCCTATCCGTGGCGTGATCCGGTGGTAACCACGTTCAAAGCGCGCGATGGCGCCCAGGTGCATACCCGGTTGTACAAACCGGCCAAACCCAATGGCGCTGCCGTAATTTTTGTTCATGGTGCGGGCTACCTGCAAAATGCTCACAAGTGGTGGAGCAGCTACTTCCGCGAATACATGTTCCACAACCTGCTTGCTGATAAGGGATATACCGTACTCGATATGGATTACCGCGCCAGTGCGGGCTATGGCCGCGACTGGCGCACCGGCATTTACCAGTTTATGGGCGGAAAAGATTTGACCGATCATGTAGATGGCGCTGCGTGGCTGGTGAACGAACACGGCATTGATCCAAAACGAATCGGCATTTATGGCGGATCATATGGCGGGTTTATAACGCTAATGGCCATGTTCACCACACCCGATGTATTTGCAGCCGGAGCCGCCCTGCGCCCGGTAACCGATTGGGCGCATTACAACCACGGTTATACCTCTAACATCCTTAATCTGCCTTACACCGACAGCCTTGCTTACGCGAAAAGTTCGCCCATCTACCATGCCGAAGGGTTAAAAGGCGCGTTGCTGATCTGCCATGGCATGATTGATGTGAACGTTCACTTTCAGGATGTAGTGCGGCTATCACAGCGGCTTATTGAACTTGGAAAAGATAACTGGGAACTGGCCGTGTATCCGCTTGAAGACCATGGCTTTGTTGAACCCAGTAGTTGGACGGATGAGTACAAGCGGATTTTAAAATTGTTTGAAGAAAACCTGAAGTAGTCGTTTAAATTACTTTGATACAACCGGCAACACTAACCGCGAAGGAAAATTCTTTTCGTGAAATATTTTTTGCTGAGCCAGTTGAAGATTCTTCTCCGTGGCTATTTCCGCTCCGGTGTTGGGATTAGGGTCGTAATGAGGTGCTTTGCTGCTGGTAATCTGCAACCGGATCCGGTGTCCTTTCTTAAAAACATTAGCCGTGTATAGCGAGCCTATTTTAATCGGGTAAATTTTTCCCGGCTCCATTAATTCCTGTTTACCGTATCCGTTGCGGTAGCGCATGCGCAGATAACCGGCATCCAGTCCGGATAGATTAATTGAACGGCCATCGGGATATACATCACACAGCGTAATGGAAAAATCTGTATCGCGGGCTGATGAGCTAACGAACAACTCGGCAACAACTTCACCGATAACCTCAAGGTCTTCGGTTAACGGTTCGGATGTATAGACGAGTACATCCTTGCGCGATTCTATTTCGCGTTGATCGTATGGGTAAGACTTCTCATACGACTTATCCCACAATGGATTAGCCGGATCAAAGAGGTACTCGTCATTTTTTTCTTTTCCGGGTGGTACAAGGTTCAACCGGCCACCCGATTTATCTGCTCCGGCATTACCCTGACTGTGCAAATAATAGGCAACTGGTTTCACTCCGTTCAAGGGCCACTGTTGTTCATGCCGCCATTTGTTTTCACCCATAACAAAGATATTTACAGGAGACAGGGCATTTAGGTTTGTCTTATCCTTCAATATAATGTCATACCACTCCAACAAGGCCTGGTTGTAATCGAAGCCGGCCGAAGGGCCAAATTCAATTTCACCGAAGCGTGTTTTGCGGGTTGTAACGGTGGTGTGATTCCACGGTCCTAAAATTAGTTTAGTGTGCTCGCGGACGGCTGTACGTTCGCTTTCTTTCATGATTTTATTATATGCGCGTATAGCTCCCTCCGGTCCATAGGCAGCATCATACCAACCGCTGAGTAAAAAAATTGGTGCCTGAATTTTTTTGAAATCGTTCTGAATCTCTACAAACGACCACCACGCAGATGAATCCGGGTGAGTCAGCCATTCATAGTATTCCGGTGCATATTTTTTTAAAATAGGCAACTCCGTCAGCGGGCGGTAGCTGTACCACTTTTGCTTCACCTGTTGCCATTCCTCTTCGGCAACATCATCACTCCACGTTCCCGATGTATCGTTGGCACGCTGGCGCTTATCCGGGAGAATGGAGGTAACAAACCAATCAAGCCAGGGAAACGAGAAAGCGCCACCATAGTAAAAGAAATGATGACTGCCGATGGGTGTCATTTCAGGGGCAGCTGCCTTTAACGAGGGTGGCGCCAGCGAAAGCGCCTGCCACTGCACAATGCCCGGATAAGAACCGCCATACGTGCCCACCCTGCCGTTACAAAATTCATATCGGGCAACCCACTCAATTACATCGTAACCGTCTTGTTTTTCATTTTTATAAGCTACAAATTCTCCTTCGCTGGAATACCTCCCCCGAACATCCACCAGGAAAACAACATAACCTTGCTTTGCCGCCTTTAACGGAAATTCGGCATAGCCATCGTAATTCAAAGATCCATAAGGTGTCCGGTACACAATGGCCGGAAACTTTTGATTTTGATCCGGTCGGTAAACAATGGCCCCCAGTTTAATTCCATCACGCATCGGAATGCTAATCTCCTCGCGTACTACATTAAATGAATGCTGACCAATGGTGGGTTGTGCGGCCAGTATGAAGAAAGTGAGAACTATATAGCGCACGTTTGGGAACTGGATTAATTGTATTGGTAATGGCGGGTAAAAATATGGAAGGACCCCTCACGGAATCCCTCCATTATCAGATATTTATTGCTTCTGTATTTAATTCGTTATAACAGCCGGGATATTAAATTCCTTGTACTGTTTGTTATAATTAGCAATATCGGTGTTTACTAACCGGTTCATTTGTTCTTTATAAGTATTCCACTGTTTTTCCAAATCTGCAAACCGGTCGCGGGCGCCCTGGGTTATTCGCGGGTCATGCACATCCGCAACAGCGCGCACGGCAAAGAATTCGGTGTTGAGCTTGCTCGGGAAATTAATTACATCCTGAAAGTTTTTCTGTTTGGTTTGTACTACGTTTTCTTCCCACCGGTCAATCTTTTTTATCAATTCTTTTCCAGACGTCACAACATCTTTCGCATCGGCACGGTCTTTCAGCAGGTCGTTGTAGTTTTCAATCTGCTTCTTCACTTTGCGCATGGTGTTAACAGCTGCGCTGATTTCGGCTAACCGGTTTTCTACCTGCTCCATAAACTGCTGTTGGGCTGTCCAGTCGGCCGGGGTAACTTTCAGGTTGGGGTCCTGCGTAATTTCAAACTCCGTTTCAGAGGTTTCACCTTTGTAGGTAATTCGCGCTTTGTACTTACCGGGTGCAACACGGTGGCCGCGATAATCGCCATACACATAGGCGTTATCAATGGCCGGCAGTGTTTCCGTTCTGAAATCCCAGGCAAAGCGGTTCACTCCGGCTTCGGATGGAATTACCTGCGGTTCGGGCGGGCCACCGGCAAAGCGTTTAAAGGCCTCATCTTTTTTGTTGGTGTAGCTGCGGATCTTTTTTCCACCGGCATCCAAAATCTCCAGCCGAACGGTGTTTGTATCGGCCTTTTCTTTCAGGTAGTAATCCAACACCACACCATCCATCGGGTTCATGCCCAGGCCCGGAATATTGCCCATCCACTCCGGAATGGTGATGGACGGATACCGAACCGTAGGCTTCGGCTGGTAGAGTTTTACGGCACCGCTTCCAAAATTTCCTTTCGATTGCTGGATGGCGCTGAGATCGTCCAGAATCCAAAATGATCGCCCGGCTGTAGAAGCAACTAAATCATTACCCTGGATAATCAGATCGGTTACCGGAACCACCGGGAGATTGAGTTGTAGTTTGTTCCAGTTGGCTCCGCCATTAAACGAAACATAGAAGCCGCGTTCAGCGCCCGCATAAAGCAAATCTTTTACTTTTTTGTCTTCGCGTATCACTTTAATAAAATCATCGGCATCTACACCGTTGCTGATTTTTGTCCACGACTTCCCATAGTCGGTTGTTTTGTAGGTCATATTGGAATAATCGTTGAACTTGTAGCGTGATGCCGAGATGTAGGCGGTTGCTTTATCGTGAGGCGATACCTCAATGGAATGAATCATGCCCTCGGGCAAACCAGCAGGCGTAATATTCTGCCAGCTCTTTCCTCCATCCTTGGTAATGTGTACCAGGCCACAATCGCTGCCGGCATACAGCACACCTTTTTCGTGTACAGATTCAATGAGATAGTAAATCGTGTTGTAGTTTTCACCGCCCGCACCTTCATTGGTAATGGGCCCGCCCCCCTGCTGTTGTTTGGTGGTATCGTTGCGGGTAAGGTCAGGGCTGATTACCTCCCAGTTTATTCCACCATTAGTTGTTTTAAACACCACGTTGGCTGCGTGGTAAATTGTATTCGGATCGTGCGGTGAAGCAATTAAAGGTGCATTCCAGTTGAACCGGTATTTCATGTCTTTAGCGCGGTAGGCGAGGTTTGTGGATGGATACTGCATAATATCCTTGCGCTCGTTGGTGCGGGTATCCAGCACATCGATATTACCTTGGTAGCAGCCGCCATACATCAGCACGGGGTTGTTCGGATCGAAGGCGATATAAGCACTTTCGCAGCCGGGCCCTTCAAACCAGTCCTGCTCGGTAATACCAAAACTGTTGTTGCGGCTTTTAATGACCATGGAGGTATTATCCTGCTGCCCGCCATACACGCGGAACGGAAAAAGATTATCCACATTAACGCGGTAAAACTGGGCGGTTGGTTGGTTGTTTAATGGCGACCAGCTTCTTCCTCCGTTAAAGGTTATTTCTCCACCGCCATCGTCACCCAAAATCATATTCTGGTTGTTGTTGGGATTAATCCATAAATCATGCGTATCACCATGACCCACGCGAACATTCTGAAAGGTTCTTCCGCCATCAATGGATTTCATCATGGGCGCATTGAGTACATACACCACATCGGCATTTTGCGGATCGGCAAAAACTTCCATGTAATACCACGAGCGTGAGGTAATGTTTTGATCGCTGGAGAGGTGGTTCCATTTTTTTCCGCCATCATCCGAACGATACAAGCCGTCTTTTCCCTTTTCTGCCTCCACAATGGCATATACCCTGTTTGGATTGGCCGGTGAGATCGATACCCCGATTTTTCCCATCAGCTTCGGCAAGCCTTCATTGATCTTCGTCCAGGTATCGCCCCCATCGGTTGATTTCCAAATGGAGCAGCCTGCACCCCCGCTTTCCACTTTCCACGGATACCTGCGGTGCTGCCAGGTGGCGGCATACAAAATGCGCGGATTGGTTTTATCCATCGACAGCGATGAGGCGCCCGTGTTCTCATCCACATACAATACTTTTTTCCAGGTGGCACCACCATCGGTCGATTTGTAAATACCACGATCGGGACTGGCCCCGTGAACAGGGCCCTGCGCTGCTACAAATACAACATCCGGATTGGTGGGATGAATTATAACATCGGAAATGTGGCGTGTTTTTTCCAGGCCCATATTCTTCCAAGTTTTTCCTCCGTCCACCGATTTATACACACCGTCACCATACGAGGTCATCACACCGCGCACGGCATGCTCGCCCATGCCCACGTAAATCACATTCGGATCAGCTTCGCTCACCGCGATATCGCCTACCGAACCGGTCTTAAAAAAACCATCGGAAATATTACGCCAGGTAATGCCGGCATCCTCGGTCTTCCAAATGCCTCCTCCGGTGTAGCCAGTAAAGTAAACCTGGTCGTTGCCTATCACGCCTGAAACGGCATTCGAGCGGCCGCCCCGAAAGGGCCCGATGTTGCGCCATTTCAGGCCCTTATGTAGTTCGGCATTGAATGCCGGGGCCGCAGCAGGGGCAGAAGTTTTTGATTTCTGCGCAATGTTTATCAGCGGCAACAAGATGAACATGCACACCAAAAGAATAATGATCTTTTTCATAGGATTGGATTTAGAAGTTCAGAAGTACGGAAATTTTTTCCGGTTCGCCAATTAACTTTTACCCTTGCTAACAGAAAATGATCAACGGTTTTTTAACTCTTTCATGACTTTGGAAAAAGCCGTTTTAATGGCATGCCCATTTTGATGATGCTGATTTTTTACCACCCACTTACCGTTTATAATGGTGCCCAGGTTACGGCTTGAATCGGACGTGTACAGTATTGTAGGAAGCAGGTTTTCCATTGAGGTATCGGCAAAAAGATGACTGCCGGCATTGATGATCAGCGCATCAAACGGCTGCCCAACTTCGAAATGACCAGAGGTGTTGCAGCCCATCGCCAG
The DNA here is from genome assembly GCA_023151255.1 of Cyclobacteriaceae bacterium. Taxonomy (GTDB): domain Bacteria; phylum Bacteroidota; class Bacteroidia; order Cytophagales; family Cyclobacteriaceae; genus UBA2336. The sequence continues at coordinate 262,601 of JAKLJG010000004.1, forward strand.
CCGCCCACGCATGATGGACTCGGATATAAAATAATGAGCAGCGTTACCGCTTACCGTGTTGCGCTTGTTGGTTATAAGGCGCTGCCGGTAGTCTATCATCCGGAGTTCTTCAAACGGGTTTAACCCGATGTGGCTGTCGGTACCAATGCACCAGTGCCCGCCCATGTTTACATACTCCTTCATTCTGAAAATACCATCACCCAGATTGCCTTCAGTTGACGGGCACAGCACCACATTGGCTTCTGAGGCGGCCAGTCTTTTCAACTCATCATCATTCAGATGGGTGGAGTGCACCAGATTAAACCGCTCACTCACCGGCAGGTTATCAAGCACCCATTGCATGGGTCGCTTGTTACAAAAAGTCTGGCAATCATCTACTTCTTTTTTTTGTTCAGCTACATGCAGGTGAAACGGAATGGTGGGTGGGCCTTGCTGATAGGTTTTGATAATATCGTTCAGATCAACTGCCCGTAACGAGTGCACACTAAAACCCAGCCAGGCATGTTGAAAATTTTTTATCGCAGCGGCACTATCATCCAGCAAATGAAAATAATCATCAATGGTTTTTGAGATGAACCGCTTCTGCCGCGGCTGTGGCTCAAGCCCGAACCCGCCCTTTTGATAAAAAACAGGAATCAACGTGATTTTAATTCCGGCTACTGAAGCGGCCTCCACCATCCGCTCACCCATCTCGGCAAGGTTTGCATAGGGTTTACCATCTTTATCATGGTGGAGGTAATGAAACTCGGCAACATGGGTATAGCCGTGCCTTACCATTTCGGCATAAAGCATCGCGGCAATTGCCTGCACCTGTTCCGGGTTTACCAGCAGTGCGCATTTATACATTTCTTCGCGCCAGGTCCAGAAGTCGTCATCCGTTCCTGCAGGATGGCTTTCGGCAAGGCCGGCCATAGCATACTGAAAAGCATGCGAGTGTGCATTTTGAAATCCGGGCAACGCAATTCCATTAACTGCTTCAATGGCTGCCGGAGTTGGCGGTGGCTGCGATGACAGGTAAAAGATATGCCCGGATTGATCAACTCCCACATAGGCGGGGCTTAGCCAGCCGGAAGATTGGAGGAGGGCGTTGAAGCGGAAGAATTTCCCCTCACCCCGCCCTTCGGGCACCCCTCTCTCCTGGGAGAGGGGCAGGGGTGAGGGGCTAACCCGCTCTTTTAATCTCTTTGAAATTTTTCCCAATACCTCTTGTGTTTGATTGACTACCTCTTCATTCGAAAACCTTACTACCTCAATTCCAAAGTTATTCAAATAAGAAGTGCGTTCTTCATCATACTTTACTTGATCCGCCTTGCGATGAATAGTTCCTTATCCATCCTATTTGCTTACCTGTTCAGCCAAATCCTCCAGCGTCTTCATCAGCACCCTCCTCATTCTGTTTGCGCGTAACTCATCATACTTTTTTTCGGCATCATCCATGTAATTCACTTTGCTCATCTCCAGTTGAAGGGCATGCTGATCATCTGAAGGTTTGCCGAAAAAACGGGTAATGTACCCCCCTTTAAATGGATAGTTATGGCTTACTGAATAACCCTTGCCCTCCAGGTTTTTAATGGCTGTTTCAATCAGTCCGGGCGAAGCGGAAGTTCCATCGGCATCACCCAGTATCAGATCAGGAAATTTTTCTTTTTGAATAGTGGGCACCTGCTGGCGAATAGAGTGGCAATCCCACAACAGCACTTTTCCGAATTCCTTTTTTAACCGGTTGAGTAATTCGTGTAGCTTAGCGTGATAGGGATGATAATAGGCCTGTATCCGCCTTTTCACTTCAGTCTCTTCAACAATCTTCCGCTTATCGCCATAAATTGGTTCACCAAAGAATGTAGTCGTTGGACACAACGCTGTAATAATTCGCCCGTCAGTGTAAAGTGGTTTATCGTTCGGATCACGGTTTAAATCAATCACCCACCGGCTATATACAGCATGCATCAGGGTAATTCCCATAGCCGGGGCAAAATCATACAGCCGGTGAACAAACCAATCGGTGTCGTCAGGGGCGGAAGCAAGTTTTTGGTTGAATTCACTTTTTAATTCATCCGGAAATGCCGTTCCGCAGTGCGGCACACTAAGCACAATAGGCACATGCCCGGATGCGGGTGCAATAACCTGGTAAGAACTCATGGTTATCTGCCGGGCTTTTTTTTCTGGGCTTCTGCCAAGGCTTTGAGCGCCTCTTCCCGCTGAAGTTGTGCTTCTTTCAACGCTGCTTCCAACTCTTCCTTCATTTTTTCAATGCGCTCGCCCGCCTCTTCGGCATCCACAATCGCTTCTTCGTATTTCGCTTTCCATTCCTCAGTTTCACGCTCAAGTTTGCTGGCCTTGCTGTAGCTGTACATGCCGAAGGCAAGCGAAAGGATGGTAACCCCTGCCAGAATGGTGGTGACAAATTTTGAGTTCATACGTGTATTATTTCTTTGTTAATTTCTTTTGGGCTTCTTCATAAGCCCGTTGTGCATTTTCCTTTTCCTTTTCAAGCGCTGCCCTTAGTTTGGCTGCCTCCATGCGGGCAGCTTCAGTTTCCTGCTGCAGTGTTTTAATTTGCCGGTACAGGTCTTCCACTTTTGCCCGCTGTACTTCTGCTTCATGGCGCTGCGAATACCCATAGTAAATGCACAACCCCGCAATCAAAAACATCACAATAGCCCGGATTTTATCTTTCATAACAATTCTTATTTCAACTTTTTTGTCTCCGCCTCCTTAAGCATTTCCATTACCCTTTTGTAATTTTCTTCAGCCCGCTGGTGTTCGGCTTCGGCAATAGCTCTCTGCATGGCTGCCTTTTTTTTCAATAACTCAAGTTGCTTCTCCAAATGAATCACTTTGCTTTGCAGGGAATCAACTTCAGATTTTTTGATGAAAGTATAAACCAGAGTCAGTAACGAAAATATGGTTAAAAGGCCAAAGACAATGGCCAATATACGCGCCTTCCGTAGCTGAATACCCGTGATTTCCTCGTTCACCTTTTCTTCTTTTTATTTTTTTTCTTGTCTGTATCGCTGGTCATTGCTGCTTCAAGCTGCCTCACCTTCTCATCATTACGTTGCAAAAGACTGTCCTTTTCTGCGAGTTGTTCGCGTAAACTCGTTAGCTCATCCTGATAATAGCGTTCAGCCTGTGCCCCCAACCTGCGCTTCAGCGCCATAATCCGCCCAAATGACTCATCAATCCGCGAAACCGGTATGGTGCCATCCTGAACGAAATTACGAATTATTGCATGCACTTTGTCAACCGTGCGTTCCTGGCTTCCCTGGATGTTGTTGGTAAAGCACAGAATATCCACTCCGGCAAGGATGGCCAGTTTGATGGATTCCTCAAGTGAATAATGTTTGGAAATTGCGTGCATTTGCATGTCGTCTGAAAATACCACGCCATCAAACCGAAGTCCTCTGCGAAGCAATCCGTTAATGATTTTTGGCGACAGCGTAGCCGGAAGTTTGTCCTGATCCAACCGGCCATTAACAATATGAGCAGTCATCACGGCATCAACCAAACCATTCTGAATAAGTTTGATGTACGGTGTCAACTCCTGCTCAGTCCAGGTATTGGTAATGTCGGTCATGTCCAAATGGGTATCGGTTTTTGAACTGCCGTGGCCGGGAAAGTGCTTGAGTGCGGTGAACACGCCCAACTTCCGGTGTTCGCTGATAAAAGCTTCGGCATACAAGGCAACGGAGTCGGCATTTTTCGAATACGCGCGTTCAACTTTGGCGATGATGGGGTTATCGGGATTGGATGCTATATCCACTACCGGTGCAAAATTTATGTTTATGCCCAGGGCGGCCAGCGTAGCGGCAGTAAGCTCACCATAAAACTTTACCGAATCGAGTGTTGATTTGCCCAGCGTTGCCGCTGATACCGATCGCGGAAAACCGTATTTCTCTTTCAGCCGGTTAACACGCCCACCCTCCTGATCAATAGCAATAAATAACGGTATAGGCGCTGCCTGTTGATAGGCCCAGGTAATTTTCTTCAGATTCAGATAAGAATTTTTTACCGGTATGTTTTTCTCAAAGATGATGACGGAGCCAACTTTTCCATTTCGTACCGCTTCAAGAAGAGCCGGATCGACCTCGGCTTTAGGAAACCCGGTTAAAATCATCTGTCCGATTTTGATATCGAGGCTGTCTTGTGCATACACCCCGTTGCTGATTAGAATGAGCAAAATGATTAACCGGTTTTTCATTTTAGTAATTATCACGAATGGTTTTAAGCATGTTTTCCATTTCTCTGCGCAACTCGGCAACAGGTGCCGTAAAGTTATTGTTCATAAAACTGAAAATAAGCGTGCGCCCCTTTTTTGTAATGAGATAACCGCTTAGCGAGTGGTTGTTGCTCAGCGTTCCGGTTTTTCCGTAAATGTATGGTACATCGGCCTTATACCAATTCCGCAGGGTTCCGCTTTTTCCGCCAGCGGCCAGTAAACTAAAAAGGCGATCCCGTTCAACATTCGAATAAATCTTTTCCCAAAGCTTTACGATGCTTCGTGGTGTAAACAAATTATAGCGTGATAAGCCCGAACCATCCACCCATACCGGTTTATCAGGCAAGTCCGTCAGCCGATTCTCCTTCATATAGCGAATGGCTATCTCCGGCTGAAGGGTATCGCTCAATATCATCGAGCACATCAGCAACAGTTGTTCAGCAATGAAGTTATCGCTTTCCTGCATCATCGTTTTCAGCAAACTATCGGTAGGCACCGACAACAGGGTTTTCATTTCGCCTGTGTACGGTTTTGAAAGAATTCGAACTTGCCGCTTCAAAGTATCGCTTAATAAATCTGCTACCAATACCGCATTGGGTTTAAAAGGAATTTCCCATTTTTCGTTAGCGCGTGGATTTTTGCCTGGAAAATATTCTATCCGGTTCGAGCCGATCTCACGCAAAATTTCTGATCGCTGGGTACTGTCGGATAACCAGAAGTATTTTTTAAAATAAGCCGGAGATACCAAAAGTTTTTTTTCGGCATCGCGACTAACTACAAAAAAATTGCCATACACCGGAAAGGGTGAACGCTCAACCGAATAGCTGTACAGGTAATCACTCCATGCCCAGCCGGGGCCAAGTGGTGAAGTGTTGAAGATGCTCTCCGAATAGTAAATATCATGTGGTGCATTTTTCAGAAAATCGAAGGCAACGGAATTCGAGAACGTATAGGGATAGAGAAATGAAGGATCGCCCGTGCCTGATACTATTAAAGAATCCCCTCGCTCAAGATACCGCAAACCGGGCACCGAATCGGCCAATATTGAGAGGGCGGCATACAGCGTAAAAATTTTGGTATTGGAAGCGGGGGTGAAATACCGCTCGCTGTTATAAGCAAACAGCGTTTTCTTTTCGGCCGGATCATACAACAGAAACCCTGTATGGTGTTGAAATTTTTGCTCAATTCCCAGGAAGTTTTTTTTCAGGTATTTTTTGGATACAGGCGAACAGCCGGAAACCAGTGCCAGTGCAGCAATAACGATGATGGGCACTCTCATTTCAGGTAGCGTTCAATAAGAATATTCCGGTGGTGTACTTCATGGCCGGCAATAACATACCCCAGGTTGATAACGGATATCAGGTTGTTGTTGGCCATGCCGGAGCGTACCAGCATGTCGGGCGTAAAACTTTCAAACAGATCAACAGTGGAAGAACGCAATCGCTTAAACTCATCAGCCAACTGGCTTAGGGTGCGGCTGTGCGCATTGGCATGAGGAGCATATGCCTGCTCATCAAAGCCTGGTAACTCGGTTTGATCGTTTCGGGCAAAGCGCAGCGCACGGTAAGCAAATATCCGTTCGGCATCAAGCATATGACAAAGCAATTCCTTAACGCTCCACTTACCCGGTGCATACCGGTATTCGCCTTTTGTTTCGGGTATCGAGCGGATGAGTTTATCGGTGGCAGCAATCGTGGTACGCAGGGCGTCCATCATGTCCATGTTGCTGACATTCGCTACATAGCCCTGGTAAAATGGAGGCAGCGTTGCCGGGTCGGGTGAAGTTTTCATGCCGGAAATTATGCAAAAACTCCATTGTCCGATAGGTTATTCAGCTATTCTCTTCTCAATTGATCGCAGCATAAACCTCCGCAGAAAACCTTCTACCGGAAGAATAACAAACGCAATGCCTACCTGAATAACGAATTCAACAACAGGCCCGCCACCGGTAGCAAAGGTTGACCCGGCAATGGTTTGAATAAACTCGATAAGGATAATAATGGAAAGCAGCGAGAGTACGCGGCTTACAAACCGGTAGCGGTTGCTTAGCCGGAAAGACGCAAACACCAGCAGGGTAAACACGGCAAACTCTAATGCATAAAACCAGGGGCGTTTCCAGTAGGGCGGGAGTACGCGGATGCGTACCGGCTCCATGTCGTTAACCCTTCCAAACATGTCTTTCGATTGAACAGCCAGCGAATAATCGCCCGGAGGGAGGTACGGAAAATCAATCCGGTTGTTTGAAACCGACCAGCCCGACCAGTTATCGTTAAGGCCACTCATCTGGTAGCGGTATTCCACGGCATGTCCGCCAATATAGTCCGGCTTAACCACCTCCACCCGAACGGAATTATTGTCCTGATCAAGCCTTAAAAAACTGGCACGTGTAAACGAAGTGTTGTTTTGTTCAATCCACTTCAGCAACAGCGGATAGGTCGTTTCAACCGGCAAAATGCGGCTTGTGTTAAAGTAAACCAATTCGTTATTGCCGGTAATTAACCACAGGTTTTCTCCGTAAGCATCGGTAGTCATGTACCGGATATCCTGAAGCAGGTTGAGCAGCCTTATTTTTTGCTGGTCGGCACTGCCCAGCACGTACCAATTGTGCTCATCGCGGAACCAAAGTTTGCTGCGGGCTGCGAAGCTTACCAACGGACGCTCCAGCGAGTCAATGCGAACCAGTTGTCGGCCTTCCTCGTCAAAACGGTAAAAGCCTGCGGATGTGGCAAACACAACCTGCTCCTGACTTACGTTGCCCAGCACCCAATCATAAGCGATCAATCCGAAATCAAGGGCCAACGGTTGGAGCTTTTCTGAAAGTGAAACACGATAAATCCGGTCAATGCCACAGAACCACAAGGCCTTACCGGGTTCTTCAAAAATGTAGCTTACCGGATTATCAATATCGTTGATTAAACTGTCTTCTTTCCATGTGTTCTTATCAAGGCCAATGCAGTGCAGTTTGTCATCGTAAGTAGAAACTATCAGCGAAGCAAGGTTATCGGATGCAAAAAGATACCGAACCGGGTCTTCAATGATCGGGCGGGCCGATTTGCCGTTAACTTCAAAAGCCCCGCTAAGCCCTGAAGCAATAAGCCTTCCCTTCCACACCGTAAGCCCGGTAACTTTAGAGTCGATGCCTTCAACGCGCTTATACTGATAATGCGAAGCCCGCAGAATGCGTTTTACGCGCTTTTCCCTTTTATATCGAACCGTGGGTGAAATAATCGGTCTTTTCTGATCAGCTGGCTGCTGTACGGTTTCAGGCTGTGTTTTCTTCTTTCGTAGAAACCCAAACAGTCCACCCTTTTCTTTCGGCTGCTGCTTTACTTCAACGGGAGCAGAAGTTGTTTTTATCGCCACCGGTTTGCCTGTCTGCTTAACCGGCACATCTACATAGTAGATCAATTCCTCATAAAAATCTTCCCGCTCCAGACTGTATAATCCGATTGAAGTACCGACATATACTTTTCCGCTAACACTTTTGGCGCACAACAAATTACCCTGCAAACCCTGATAATACCGGAATGATCGGAACGGAAGAAACGGTGCGATGCGCGTAAACCCATAAGCATGCGCCACCCAAATGTTCTGGTTTTTGTCGCAGGCAATGGCGTAAATTTCATTATCGGGTAAGCCTGTTGAATAATTGATAATTTGCTCGGTTACTCCGGTTTTGGGGTTGATAAACAGTACTCCGCCACGCAACGTGCCCAATGCAACCAACTCAGCAGTTACCCAGGTTGCATTTACAATTACACTGGCCGAGGCGTATGCAGAATCGGCCAAAGGAATCTCACGTGGTTTAAGGTTTTTCCCGCACAGATAAATGCGGCTATCGGATGTACCGAGCAAATACGTATCGCCAAATTGTTTGGCAAAAATCAGTGTAAGGCTATCGGTTTTAAAAATCGTACGGGGTACTATCCGGTTATCTACCAACGTAGCGGTTGTTTCGGCATCCGAGCTTACCAATACCTGGCCGAACACTTCATTAAGGGCAATCCAACCCTCCTTGGTTGAAGCAACATGGGTTACAGAGTCATTCTGGTATCGAAAAATATTACGATCATTTAAAAAATATACTGTCTCATCCACCGTCTTAGTCTGAAAAGAGAAAGCCGCCCGGGGTTCTTCATAAATTGGCTGATAGGTTTCTAAACCGTAGTGATTAAGTTTTATACGGCCAAATCCTTTGGACCCCGCAACGTAAAGCAGGTCATCGTTAACAAGAGCGAGTGAGTAAGCTGCCCCGTTGATACGAATCTGATCCCAACTCCGGCCATCAAAGCGGAGCACCCCGCGCTGCGTGGCAAAATAAAACAGGCCACGCTTATCCTGCACGATGTCGTAGCAAACCGTATTGCTTCTATCCTGGTCAGGAGAGAAGTGCGAAAGAAAATAGCTGCCGGTTTGTGCATGCGCGGCTAACGACACAAACAGGCCTAACCAAAAAATCCATCGCTTATCCATACCGGATATCAAAGTTAAAAATTCTCTGATTAGGCTATGCGGCTCCAGTTCATTGCTGAGTTTCTAAACAGTTCAACCTGATCACGGATTACTTTGTTTTCAGGTTTGCTTAACGTAGGGTCATCGGCTAAGATGCTCAGTGCGGCTTCGCGTGCCTTTTGCAGCACCTTACCATCTTTGCTTAAATCAGCAATCAGCAAATCAAGTATGCCGCTTTGCTGCGTGCCCATTAAATCGCCCGGTCCACGCAGCTGTAAATCAACCTCGGCTATTTCAAAGCCGTTGTTGGTGCGCACCATGGTGTCAATTCGTTTTTTCGACTCGGCCGAAAGTTTAAAATCAGTCATCAACAGGCAATACGATTGATCAGCCCCTCTTCCCACGCGCCCGCGCAATTGATGTAATTGTGAAAGACCAAACCGCTCGGCATTTTCAATAACCATCACCGAAGCATTGGGTACATCCACACCCACCTCAATCACTGTAGTGGCTACCATAATTTTTGTTTCACCTTTTACAAACCGCCTCATCTCATAATCCTTGGCTTCCGGTTTCATTTTGCCGTGCACAATACTAACGGCAACATCCGGAAAAGCACGGCAAACACTTTCATAGCCGTCCATCAGGTGTTTTAAGTCAAGTTTTTCAGACTCGTCTATCAGCGGATAAACGATGTAAACTTGTCTGCCCTGATCCATTTGCTCTTTCAAAAATCCGTTTACCTGCAGCCGGTGTGAATCGTACCGATGAATGGTTTTGATGGGCTTTCTTCCCGCAGGCAGTTCATCAATAACTGAAACATCCAGATCGCCATACAAGGTCATGGCCAGGGTTCGCGGGATTGGGGTGGCCGTCATCACCAGTACATGCGGAAGAACTTCCGAATTTTTACCCCAGAGTTTTGACCGCTGCGCTACACCAAACCGATGTTGTTCATCTACAATAGCCAGTCCGAGTTTATTGAACTTTACTTCTTCTTCAATGAGCGCATGGGTGCCAATGAGTATTTTCAATGTTCCATTCTGAAGACCGGCATGAATGGAGTTGCGATCGGATTTTTTAGTTGAGCCTGTTAACAAAGCGATTGTTATCTTCATTTGATCAGCATAACGCTTCAGGTTATTGTAGTGCTGTTGGGCAAGAATTTCCGTTGGTGCCATTAATGCACACTGCACACCACCGCCAATGGCAAGGAGCATGCACACAAACGCCACAATGGTTTTACCACTGCCTACATCGCCCTGGAGCAAGCGGTTCATCTGCTTTCCTGATCGCATGTCAGTGTAGATTTCGCGGATTACTTTTTTTTGGGCGCCTGTTAACGGGAAGGGAAGAAATTCATTATAAAACTTCGTGAGCAACGCAGCATCATTAAACACATAGCCCTGCGATTTCTCCTGCCTGACCAGCTTGAGCATCAGCAGCCGTAACTGAATGTAAAATAACTCTTCAAACTTAAGGCGCTGACTGGCTTTAGTTAGCAACTCATGATCTTTTGGAAAGTGGATATTAAATAGTGCGATACGCTTATCAATCAGGTGGTGTTGCTTAAGCAGGTAATCGGGCAGCGTTTCGCGTATTTTATCGTTGGCCAGCAGCAAGAGCTCGCGCTGCAATTTTGAGATAACCTTGCTGTCGATGTATTTTGCCCGCAGTTTTTCGGTTAGCGGATAAACAGGTTGAAGGTATCCGGTTTTTGTGTTAGCTTCTGTTTGCGGCTCAAATTCGGGATGAGCCATACTGAATTTTTTTCCGTACCGCACGGGTGAACCAAATACCACATACGGTACACCCGCTTTAAGCTTATCCTGCACCCATCGAATTCCCTGAAACCAAACCAACTCCATTTTTCCGGTTTCATCTTCCGCATAAGCTACCAGCCTGCGTTTACTTCCTGCGCCCACAAGTTCCTTTCCGGTAAGAGTGATAACCACCTGTACGGATGGCATCTCTTCCGTGAGTTCTGCAATTTTGTAAAAGCGAGTTCGATCCTCGTACCGGAACGGGTAATGTTGAAGTAAATCGCCAAAGGTAAAAATGGAAAGCTCTTTGTTAAGCAAAGCCGCACGCTGCGGGCCAACACCTTTCAGGTATTCAACCGGTGTATCAAAAAACCTTCTGGCGCCAGCCTCCATTGCTAAGGAATTTCACGGAAAGTTAATGGAGAACCCTGATTAAACCATTTGCCCTCTGCTCACTCTACATACTTTGGTTACTATCTTTGTAATTCTGTAATTAACGTTTATGAAAGTTGGCCCTCAATCGTATCGCGGAATTGAATTTGTGTGTCTTGACGATCTTCCTGCCAGCCAGCAAATCCTTTTAAAGAGTTCGCCTGATTTTCCGGAGCGTATCAAAATCCTCATCAACAACAAGACCGTTGAAAACTGTGTTCAGTACAAAGACTATGAACAGTGGTTTTATGCGGTGTATAAGCGTTCGGTTGCCCCTGCCGAAAGCCTGAGCCTGCAAACGGCTGAACGCATTGGGGTAAACCTTGCCTTTGATAAAGCTTAAGCGGGCCAGATGCCCTTATCAGGAACTATCTCCAATACATTGCCTTCAGAATCTTCAAAATAGAACGACTCCTTGCCGCTTTGCCACACTACCTTGTCGGTAATTGCTATTCCTTTTGAAGTAATCCATGCTTTGGCGTGTTCATAATCCTGTTCGCTTACTTCAAACGCCACATGTTGTTTGCCTACACCGTAATGCGGTGGCGGGCTGGATTTTAATTTTGAATCAGCGGGATTGAACAGCAACAATACCGAAGTGCCGGCTTTAAAAAAGGCGTGCTTTCCGGGCACATAAGCAATCAACGGAAGTTGAAGCACCGACTGATAGAAGTGTTTAGCCCGCTCCAGGTTAACAACATACAGGCACGTTTCTTTTATCTGCTTAAAATTCATTGGCGGGCCGGATTGCACAAGGCATTTTTTAGTGCGAGGTACTCGGTCCACATGGCGTTCAAAATTTCGGCTGCCGGCCTAATCTCGTTAATTGCTGCGGCCACCTGGCCGATTTCCAGCTCACCTTCATTCAGGTCGCCCTCAAACATGCCCTTTTTTGCCCGGGCTCGACCTAAAAGTTTTTTCAATTCATCAGCCGATGCACCCCGTTGTTCAGCTTCGGCTACCTGCTGGTAAAATTTATTTTTTATTAGCCGTACAGGAGTTAATTGCTTTAAGGTGAGGATGGTGTCGCCTTCACCGGCCTCAACAATTCTCTGTTTAAAGTTTTCGTGAATAGACGCTTCCACACTGGCGGCAAACCGGCTGCCCACCTGAACGCCCTCGGCACCCAGCGCCTCAGCAGCCAGTATGCCGCGGCCACTGGCAATGCCTCCTGCAGCCAGCAGGGGTATTGAAACCGCATCGCGTACAAGCGGTATCAAAACAAACGTGGTTGTCTCTTCCCTTCCATTATGTCCGCCCGCTTCGAAGCCTTCGGCCACTACGGCATCAACGCCAGCCTGCTGAGCCTTTTTGGCAAACTTTACGCTGGAAACTACATGAACTACGGTAACACCTTTATCTTTCAGGTAGGGCGTCCACGCAGAGGGATTTCCGGCAGAAGTGAAAACTATCCGAACCCCCTCCTCTAAAATGATGGACATCAATTTATCAATATCAGGATAAAGCAGGGGTACGTTTACGCCAAACGGTTTGGCAGTTGCCCGTTTACATTTTTGTATGTGCTCACGAAGCACCTCGGGGTACATCGATCCTGCACCAAGCAAGCCGAGCCCTCCGGCATTGCTGACGGCCGAAGCCAGCCTCCACCCGCTGGTCCATACCATGCCGGCCTGAATTACGGGTACATCAATATCAAACAACTGTGTAATCCGGTTATTGTATCGTTCCATTACTGCTGAAAATACCAAATACCGCCTGAAATGAAGTTCTATCGTTCTGAATATCTGAATCTTATTTTAAATAGGTACCATACAATACCCGGATTTAGTTTTCCACAAAGAAACGATTGATCTTATCTTGCGCAATTAACTGTATATCAATTGTTTAACTGTAAACATTCCGGTAATGTGGACAACTGTGCTTTTTTGTGGATTTCTTTTTTGCAGATTTTAGCCCATTTTCTAAGTGCCTGAATTTTAGACATTTTGCCGTTTATCAAATATGTTGTCTTTCCTTGTTTGAACAGGGCTATGGGCAGTTATAAATTGGGAACAAGTTTTGCACCTTAGCCGTTACTCAAAGCTGATGAAATACATATTGTTGCCCATTTTGATTGCCTGTTCGCTGGCAACCTATGCACAAAACGCGAGTATCATTAAGTTGCCCCAGTTGCAGCAAATGATGGCCCAGAAGGCCGACCATATTAAGGTTATTAACTTTTGGGCTACCTGGTGTGCCCCGTGTGTGAAAGAAATTCCCCTGTTTGAAAAACTGGGGCAGGAGCGCCCCGATGTTAAGATTACCCTCGTGAGCATGGATTTGGACCTGGATCCAAACCCCGAAAAAGTTTACCGGTTTATCGCACGTAAAAAACTGCAGTCGGAAGTGGTGATACTGGACGAAAAAGACCCGAACATCTACATCAACCAGATTGACAAAAACTGGTCAGGTGCCATTCCGGCTACCCTCATTATTAACAGCCGAACCGGTAAAAGAAAATTTGTTGAAAAGGAGCTTCACGAAGGAGAACTTGAAAAACTTATTGCCGAACTAGAATAAAACGTTAAACCAAAAACCAACTAAATATGATTAGAACATTGCTTACTGCCGTTGCTTGTATAGTCCTGTTAACAGCCGGGGTCCCGGTTAAATCGGGATATGATGTTGGCGACAAGGTAGCCGACTTTAAACTTAAAAATGTGGATGGAAAGATGGTGGCGCTATCCGATTACAAAAACGCAAAAGGCGTTATCGTAATTTTTGATTGCAACACCTGTCCGTATTCGAAGGCCTACAATGAGCGCATCATAGCCTTAAACAAAAAATACGCAGGTCAAGGCTTTCCGGTAGTGGCCATTCAACCCAACGACCCGACTATCTCACCCGGTGATTCATTTGATGAAATGAAAAAACTGGCTGAGAAGAAAGGGTATGATTTCCCGTACCTGTTTGATGAAACACAAGTTGTTTCCAAAACCTTTGGAGCTACCAATACACCCCATGTTTTTCTGTTAAAAAAAGAGGGCACCGATTTTAAAGTAGTTTACATCGGGGCAATTGACGATAATGCCAAGGACGCTTCGGCTGTTTCCAAAAAATATGTTGAGGAAGCCATCGATGCCATTTCCAATGGCGGCACAATAACTACCAACAAAACCAAAGCCATCGGCTGCACCATTAAATGGAAGAATGCCTGATTAATTTACTCCACTGAATTACTAAAAACCCCGCCACCTGGTGCGGGGTTTTTTATTACCTTCCCTTCATGAAACTTCCCTCCATACAAGCCCTGGTAGCCGGTTCATTAAACGTTGCCAAACGATTTCCTCTTGAATTGACTGCCGCGCTGGCAGGCACGGTTTGCGCCATGTTGCTTTTTGAAGAAGCTTATCCTGAAAATGAAGAACAACTCATCCTGCTGTTGTTATGCAGTAACTTGGCACTCACATTATTTCTATCGATCTCTGTTTTTACAGAATCCCGTCAACTTGCTCCAGCCGGTCGATTTGCCTTAAAGATGGCCGGTGTTGTGCTCATGATTATCATATTCTTTTCGTTGGATCCGATTTCAGATGAAACCAACATCTTCCGGTTTGTATTTCTGGCCGCAGCCTTTCATCTGCTGGTTTCATTCGCCCCATTTATCTATCGGGGCTCCATGGAGGGGTTCTGGGAATACAACATGCGGATTTTCCTGCGTATTCTTACAGCAGGCCTGTATAGCACCGTGCTTTATGCCGGTTTAGCAATAGCTTTACTTAGTGCTGATGCCTTGTTTGATCTTAAAATCCAATCCGAAATTTACGGCCATTTATTTGCCCTTATATTCGGACTTTTTAATACAACTTTTTTTCTTGCCGGCTTGCCCTCCGACTGGAAAAACCTGGAGGACCCGCAGCCTTATCCGAAAGGATTAAAAATTTTTACCCAGTATGTGCTCATTCCACTGGCCACCATATACCTGGGTATTTTACTTGCTTACGAAGGTAAACTGATTATCGAGTGGTCTTTGCCGAAAGGTTTAGTTGCCACACTTGTATTGGGTTATGCCGTGTACGGTATGCTGTCCATCCTGCTGGTACATCCGGTGCGGTTTGACCAGGGCAACCGCTGGATAATGACTTTTTCAAAATTCTTTTACCTCCTGCTTATACCGCTGATTATTCTTTTAGGCTCTGCCGTATATCTTCGGGTTAATCAATACGGTGTAACCGAAAGCCGCTATGTTCTTATCGTTCTTAGCCTGTGGCTTACCGGCATCACCATCTACTTTCTTTCCAGCCGGTTGCAAAACATCAAGGTTATACCCGTTAGCCTGTGCGTAGTAGCCTTATTGGCTGTTTGGGGACCACAAAGTGCATCGGCTGTTTCCAGGCAATCGCAACTGAAGCGGTTGTTTACATTTTTTGAACAAAAAAATTCAGTCAACAATGGTAAACTTGTTCCACTTACCAATACAGCGGGAAGCGGAGAAGCGACTGAAATACTGCGTTACCTTGTTAACCGGCACGGCCCCGGTGTGCTGAGTGGCTATTTACTTCTTAATCCTGATTCGCTTACCCGTTCGGCCGATACATTGAAATACCGCTATGCGCGGGAGTACGAACGCTTCGAACTGCTTAGACGTTACCTAAACCTCCAATACAGTTATGAAACGGCCCAAGAGATTCAATACTACTCAGCCGAAACCACTATTGGCGACAGCCTTTCCATTACCGGATACCGATATCTGGTTAAGGTACAATATCCTCTTTACTATTCCGATGCCCCCTATACCTGGAATGTTTACAAAACCGTGTTCAGCATCAACGGACAATCTTTTAAGGCAACTTTTGATTTGAATTCAATAGCGGAGCAAGTGATGAACAAGGCCTATGGTGAAGTCCGCTCCATCAAGGTGCCTTTGGGCGAGCTCTACTGCACAGACGAAGCAACCGGCCACCGGCTGATTATTGACTACCTGAGTTTTAGGCTGGATAACGGGAAGCCCGAAATCCAGAATTTCAATGGTGTTCTTTTACTGCGGTAACAGCTATAGAATTTAATTAAGTTTTAATCAGTTCATAGTATTATGGCAACCTTGCACCTTTAGCTTTCGGAAAATTAATTGCTATGCGTAACCTCATCAGCTTGGTCGTTTTTATTTTCATTTTTGGATGCTCACCAAAAAAAGAAACCTATCCCGTATTGAACGAATCCGTATCGGGCTTGTATGATTCCGCGTTGGCCCCCTTCTATCACGGGGTGGCGTCAGGTGACCCGCTATCCGATCGGGTAGTAATCTGGACACGCGTTACACCACCGGATTCATTACCAAAAATTTCAGTCACCTGGGAAATATCCACCGACAAGGAATTTGCGTCCATTGTTAAATCGGATACCCTTAGCACCACACCTGCCCGCGATTATACCGTAAAAGTTGATGTAACCGGCTTGAACCCGGATAGGTATTACTACTATCGCTTTAAAGCATTAAATGCCACCTCACCAACCGGGCGAACCAAAACCACGCCAACGGGCACACGCGACAGCCTTGTGTTTGCTGTGGTAAGCTGCAGCAACTGGGAGTGGGGCTACTTCAACGCTTACGCCAGTATTGCCGACAAAAATGTGGATGCTGTTTTACACCTGGGCGATTACATTTATGAATATGGCGTTGGCCGTTATGGTGATACCACCATCGGCAGGTTTAATCTTCCCCCCTATGAGATTGTTTCACTGCAGGATTACCGCACCCGCCATTCGCTTTACCGGCTTGATGCCGGCCTGCGCGCCATGAGTGCAGCCCATCCGCTCATCGCCATCTGGGATGACCATGAAGTGGCTAATAACACGTATAAGTCCGGAGCGCAGAATCACCAGCCCGATAAAGAAGGTGACTTTTTTGCACGAAGAGATGCGGCCCGCAAAGCGTATTACGAATGGATACCCATCCGCGAAAGCGATAAACACTACCGGTCGTTTGCATTCGGTCAGCTGGCTAGCTTGATTATGCTTGATGAACGCCTGGAGGGCCGCGATGAACCTCCGGCAACACCCGAAGAAGCACAACAACAGCGATCCATGCTGGGCGAAGAGCAATTACAGTGGCTGCAGGACAACCTGAAAACCAATGCCCAATGGAAAGTAATCGGCAACCAGGTAATTTTTTCAGACCTCGACTTGCGCGCAGTTTATCCGAAAATGCCGCGTAATCTTGACTCGTGGGACGGCTACCTGACGGAAAAAGAACAAATCAAGAATTTTATTCTTACCAATAAAATTAAGGACATCGTCTTTGTGACAGGCGATACGCATGCCGCCTGGGGTATAGAGGTGGCTACCGATGTAAGTAAAACCTATAATCCCAAAACCTCAGCAGGTGCTTTTGCGGTAGAGTTTGGCGCTACCAGCGTAACCTCAGCTAACGATAATGAATATAAAAGCACCGATACGGTGAAGATGATGGAGAAGGTTATGCTGGCCAATAATCCGCATATAAAATACCTCAACGACCGCGATCACGGGTACCTTCTTCTAACCCTCAAACCGGATAAAGCCAAAGCAGAATACTATTTTATGGAAACACTTCGCCAGCCCGATAAGCGCGAACGACTTGAAAAAACACTCGAGGTGAGCAGGGGTTCAACCAAACTTAACTGAACCCTTCCTATTATGGCCGGGGTTTCCTAAGTTGCCCTCATGGCCGAGACGAAAAAACTATTCCTGCTGGATGCTTACGCCCTTATTTACCGCGCCCATTTTGCTTTTACCAAAACACCGCGCATTAATTCAAAAGGAATAAACACCTCAGTTCCGTTTGGTTTTACCAACACATTGCTGGAAGTCATCCAAAAGCAAAAACCAACACACATTGGCGTTGCGTTCGATACGGCAGCCCCTACTTTCCGCGATGAAATTTTTGAAGACTATAAAGCCACCCGGCAGGAAACTCCCGAGGACATCCGGTACGGGCTTCCGAAAGTAAAAGAGATCATCAAGGGATTCAACATCCCCATCCTTGAACTTGACGGTTACGAAGCTGATGACATCATCGGCACCCTGGCCAAACAAGCCGCCAAAAAAGGCTTTGAGGTGTATATGATGACACCCGACAAGGATTTCGGCCAGTTGGTTACCGATAAAATAAAATTGTACAAACCTGCCTACATGGGCAATGCGGTGGACGTGCTGGGACCGAAAGAAGTTTGCGAGAAATGGGACATTAGTGATGTTTCTCAGGTTGTTGATATGTTGGGCATGCAGGGCGACAGTTCAGATAATATTCCGGGTATTCCCGGAGTTGGGCCAAAAACGGCATCAGTGCTTCTTAAACAATATGGCAGCATTGAAAATATTCTGAAGCACACGCACGAGTTGAAAGGCCGACAAAAAGAACTATTCGAACAGTATGGCGAACAGGCCCTGCTCTCGAAAAAACTTGCCACCATCATAACCGATGTCCCCGTGCAGTTCAACCCGAACGAATTGGAATATACCGGGCCTAATCCGGAAATACTGAAACCGATTTTTCAGGAACTGGAGTTTAAAACCATCATGGCAAGGGTATTTAATGAGCCAACTTCAACGCCTGTTAAGCCGGTGGGCGCGCAACTTTCGATGTTTGGTGGCAAGGCAGCACCAGCCGAAACCGATGATACCGCTGAGCAACCAACCATACACGAGCCGGCCTTTACAACAGCAGGCTCAGTCATCTCAACAATCACGGAAGAATCGAGTGATGCAAATGCCGTTGTGAATGCCTTAAAAAGATCAAAAGCCTTTTCCGTTGAAGCAGTGACCAACGAAGATGGATTACAAGCCCTTGCATTTTCATGGCAGCACGGGAAAGCGGTGATTGTGCCTGGTGATTCTGAGAAAACACTCGCTACGCTGGAGTCAGCGCTTAATGATTCAGCCTTGTTGAAACATGGCCATAATTTAAAGGCCACCGTATTGGCACTTAAAGCAGTCGGAAAAAATATAACGGGCCCCCTATTCGATACATTGATAGCCCATTACCTTATTGAACCCGAATCTGCACACGATTTATCTACACTTGCAGCCTTCTATCTCAAGACTCAACTTCATGACCAATCGCAGTTAACAGACAAACAAAAAGCTGCCGAAAGGGCCGACATCGTATTGCAACTTAAAAGCAAACTGGAATCCGACCTGAAAGCACGTGGCCATACTAAACTGATGGAGGAGGTTGAAATGCCCTTGCTTGAAGTGCTGGCATCAATGGAATATGAAGGCGTTAACCTGGATACCGAAGCACTGGCTTTGATGTCGGAAGAGTTGCGCAATGCAAGCGAAATATTGCAACAGCAAATTTACAAGCTGGCCGGTGGCGAATTCAATATCAACTCACCAAAGCAGTTAGGAGAACTGCTGTTTGAAAAACTTAAACTTGGCGATAAACCAAAAAAAACCAAAACCGGTCAGTATGCAACCGGTGAGGATGTGCTGCTTAAATTGGCCGGTGAACACGACATCGTAAAAAAGATACTCGACTTTCGTGAGTATGAAAAACTCCGCTCAACGTATGTAGATGCCCTGCCTAAACTCATCAGCCCGCGTGACGGGCGCCTTCACACCGATTACCGGCAGGCCGTAGCAGCCACCGGCAGGCTCAGTTCAAATAATCCCAACCTGCAAAACATTCCCATACGCACCGAAAAAGGAAGGCAAATCCGCAAGGCCTTTATCCCGCGCAACAAAAATTACCTGTTCATGTCGGCCGACTATTCGCAGATTGAACTGCGCATTGCCGCCTCGTTTGCGAAAGACCAAACCATGATTGATGCTTTCCGGAACAAACGCGATATCCATACCACTACTGCAGCAAAAGTTTTTAAAGTGCCCATTGAAAGCGTTACTCCTGATATGAGGCGCAAAGCGAAAGAAGTGAACTTCGGGATTTTGTATGGAAGCACGGCCTTCGGCCTTTCGCAGAACCTGAACATTCCGCGCTCGGAAGCCAGCGAAATCATCCAGTCATACTTCAAAGAATTTCCGGCCATCAAACAATACATGGACAACGCCATTCTGAAAGCTCGCGAACAGGAGTATGTGGAAACCATCCTGGGCCGCAGACGCTACCTGCGTGATATTAACTCGCGCAACATCGCTACACGCGGCTTTGCCGAGCGCAACGCCATCAACGCGCCCATCCAGGGCAGCGCGGCCGACATTATTAAAGTGGCCATGGTGAACATTCACCGCTGGTTGCAAAAAGAAAAGCTGAAAACCAAAATGATCATGCAGGTGCACGATGAACTGGTGTTCGACCTGCATAAGGAAGAAGTGGATGTGGTAAAAGAAAATGTGGTGAAACTGATGAAAAATGCCGTTCAACTGGAAGTGCCCATGGAAGTAGAGGTGGGCATCGGTAAAAACTGGCTGGAGGCGCATTAAGCGCTTTTTGCTGACAGCGGACTCCAAAATCCGTTGATGACCCTAAACCAAACTTACAAAGATGTAACTTACAAAGTTGTTACTTGCCAGGTATGATAGCGAAAGAAACAATTCAACAGGCACACGAACGAATAAAACCCTACATTCATCGCACACCGGTGATGACCTCATCGGGTTTAAATGAACTGGCCGGCTGTTCGCTGTACTTCAAGTGCGAGAACTTCCAGAAGATTGGCGCCTTCAAAGCGCGCGGGGCAATGAATGCCATCCTTTCGCTAACCCCTGAGCAACGGGCAAAAGGTATTGCCACACATTCGTCCGGTAATCATGCGCAGGCTGTAGCCCGGGCAGCAAAAATTGTTGGCGTGCCCTCTTACATTGTTATGCCTAAAACAGCGCCCGAAATAAAAAAGCGGGGCGTTCGCGGCTATGGCGGACAGATTTTTGAATGCGAACCAACCGTTGAGTCGCGCGAAAGCACGCTGGCCCAGGTTATCCGCAATACCGGGGCAACCGAAGTGCACCCGTTTAACAACTACGCTGTGATTACCGGCCAGGCAACAGCAGCTAAGGAACTAATTGAAGACATAAACGAAAAACTGGATGTGATGCTTGCACCTGTGGGTGGTGGCGGATTGCTAAGTGGTACACTGCTCGCTGTAAAATATTTCTCACCAGAAACAATAGTCATTGCCGGGGAGCCGGCCGGGTCAGACGATGCGTACCGGTCGCTTCAAAGCGGTAAAATAGAAACAGCCCAATCCAATACCATTGCTGACGGCCTGCTTACATCGCTGGGCGACAAAACCTTTCCGATTATACGCGATCACGTAAAGGAAATCATTACCGTTACCGATGCCGAAATCGTTGCCGCCATGCGGCTGATCTGGGAACGCCTGAAAATTATTGTTGAGCCCTCGTGCGCAGTCCCCTTTGCTGCGGTGTTGAAAGCGAAGGAAAAATTTGCCGGCAAAAGGGTGGGCATTATCCTTTCCGGTGGTAATGTGGATTTGGAGCGGGCGTGTAAGTTAATGAGCGAGCAAGGGAAATAGTCACTCTTTAATTCGTCCCCTTCTTAAACTGATCAAACTTAGATTCAGTCTGGCGCTTCGGGAATACGTTGTCGGCCGTGTTCACATCGGCTGTTTCGAAATTCGGATCTATTACAATGTTGGTCACTTCCTTTTCCTTGATGAATACTTTGGTTACCTCGTTCTCGTTAGTGCGCCAGATTTCGGCCGGTATGCGCTCAATTTCTTTGCTACCGTCTTTGTATGTCCACTCAATAACCAGCGGGGTTACCAAGCCCCCGGTATTTTTAAACTTGAGTTCGTAAATATTTTTGCCAGCCAGTTTTTGGCGTACGGCATTGTCGTCAATGCGGTTGCGGAATTCCCGGTACGCATCATCGGGTGTGTTAAGAACAGTCAACTCCTGCGGGCCATTGCTGAAATCCGTAGGCTTTCCGGTGTTCTTTGCTCCGGCTGTCAGCTCGCCCTGCTTTGCTTTTTTGGTTTTATTTTCCGGATCAGTCGTTTCGGTTTTCAGCCGGAACCACTTTACTTCATCCAGCGTAACATCCACATGGTCGGTAGTGAAAAACCATCCGCGCCAGAACCAGTCCAGGTCAATTGCTGATGCATCTTCCATGGTGCGAAAGAAATCAGCCGGCTTGGGATGTTTGAAGGCCCAGCGCTGTGCGTATTCTTTAAATGCTTTATCGAAAAGTTCAGGGCCCATCACGGTTTCGCGCAATACCGTTAGTGCCGCTGCTGGTTTGGAGTAGCCGTTGTTGCCGAAGCTGGCGCCTTGGTTATCAGAGGCGGCCATCACCGGTCGCATGACGCTTTTATCTCCTCTCATAAAATTAACAATGGCTTTGGGCGTGTTCTCGTTGTAGTTCAGGTGTGGGTAGCGTTCGCGCATGGTTTCTTTTTCAAGAAAAGAGTTAAGCCCTTCGTCCATCCAGGTGCATTGCCGTTCATCTGAGTTGATGATCATCGGGAAATAATTGTGCCCCACCTCGTGCACAATAATGTACACCATGCGCACGCGGGTACGCTCTGATATGGTACCGTCTTTTGCGGGTCTTCCCCCATTAAAAGAAACCATCGGGTACTCCATACCCCCGCCCACCCAGTTGATGGAATAGGCTGTGGGATACGGGTAGTCGATGGTTCGGGCAGAGTAAACATCCAGTGTATTCTTAATAGCCAGGGTAGATTCCTGCGCCCACAGCGGGTTGCCTTCTTTCGGGTAAAGCGATTGCGCCAGCGGAGTGTTGTTGCCGTTCTTTACGGCCATGGCATCCCAGATGAACTTGCGCGATGAGGCAAAAGCAAAGTCGCGCACATTTTCGGCATGAAACTCCCAGGTTGATTTTTTCTTTGAGCGTTCTTTTTCCTTTTTCCTGGCCTCCTCTTCGGTTACGATAAACACCGGTTTATCGAAGGTTTTGCGTGCTTTTTCAAAGCGATCAAACTGTTCTTTTGTCAATACTTCCTTTGGATTTTGCAACCAACCTGTAGCGCCTACGATGTGATCAGACGGCACGGTAATACGCACTTTGTAATTGCCAAACACCAATGCAAACTCGCCTGCTCCCAGAAATTGTTTGTTCTGCCAGCCTTCATAATCATCGAACACGCACATACGCGGAAACCACTGGGCAATGAAATAAATATAGTTGCCATCATCAGGAAAATACTCCATACCGCTGCGGCCGCTCACTTTCATCATGTCGTTGATGTTGTATCTCCACTCAACCGAAAAGGAAAATTGCTCACCGGTTTTCAGCGGTTGCGGCAGGTCAATGCGCATCATGGTGTTGTTGATGACGTAAGACAGGGATTTGCCCGAAGCATCGGTTACTTTGCTGATGGTATAGCCGCCTGTATAATCGTGGAGGTTGAGAACCCCGGCAATAAACCGGGTGGGTATGGAGTCACGAATAACCGATGAACGGGTTTTAGCCAGCGAATTTTCAGGTGAGTTGATGTTCTGATCGAGTTGCAGCCAAAGGTAGGTTAGCGTTTCGGGCGAATTATTAAAATAGGTGATGGTTTCCCTTCCGGAAAGCACCTGGGTATCGTCATTGATTTCGACATCAATTACGTAATCAGCCCGCTGCTGCCAGTAGGCCGGGCCGGGCGAACCGGAAGCAGTACGGTAACTATTGGGAGTGGGCAATAACTGATCGAGCTGTTCAAATTTTCCCTTCCACTGTTGCGCCTGTGCTGCACCAGCGATTACTCCAAGCATAACTAATACGTATTTCATTTTCAGCCGATTGATAACGTTAAACAAATTTAATTCGTAACGCTGTGGTTTAGTTACCCTTTTTAAAGGCATCAAACTTCGATGGCTCACTTCGCTTCGGAAACACATTGTCACCGATATTCACATCGGTTATTTCCTTAAACGGATCGAGCACAACCGATACAACTTCCTTTTCCTTAACAAAAACTTTGGTTACCGTTTGTTCATTGGTGCGCCAGATTTCAGCGGGTATCCGTTCAATTTCTTTGCTGCCATCCTTGTAGGTCCACTCAATGATGACGGGCATCATCAGGCCGCCTTTGTTCGAGAGTTTGATTTCATAAATATTTTTATTCTGCAGTTTATTGATAATGGCCTTATCATCAAGCCGGCTGCGAAACTCGGTGTAAAACCGTTCATCGGTTGGCAGCACGGTTAGCGGCTCAGGGCCAGCTGCAAAATCGGTGAAGGTTTTTGTGCCTGTTGAACCAGAAACGCTGCTTTTCTTTGCCGAAACATTCTTCTCCGGACTGGTCTGCTCGTTTTTGAGTTTATACCACTTCACATAATCCACTGACTGATCTACATTATCGGTTGTATAAAACCACCCGCGCCAGAACCAGTCCAGATCAACAGCCGAGGCATCTTCCATGGTGCGGAAGAAATCGGCCGGCATCGGGTGTTTGAATGCCCAACGTTGCGAATATTCCTTAAACGCTTTATCAAAAAGATCTTTGCCCATCACGGTTTCACGCAGGATGTACAAACCGGTTGCGGCCTTCTGGTATTGCTCGGCACCAAACTGCAGTACCTGTTCGGAGTTGGTCATAAGCGGGCGCTGGTAACTGCGGTCGCCTTTCATATAATTAACCAGTGCTTCCGGTTTACCGCGGCTCCAGTCGTCATTCGGGTAGCGTTCCATTTCGGTAACCAACTGAACAAAACTGTTAATGCCTTCGTCCATCCACGTCCACTGGCGTTCATCGTTATTGATGATCATCGGGAAGAAGTTGTGGCCTACCTCGTGCACAATAACGCCAATCATCCGCTGGCGGTCTGAATTCGAGTAACTGCCATCTTTTTTCGGTCTGCCGAAGTTGAAGCATATCATCGGATATTCCATGCCGATGGAAGCGGCATGCACGGAAATGGCAACCGGGTACGGATAATCAATGGTCATGCGTGAATACACTTCCAGCGTATTTTTAACCGCAAGCGTTGATTCCTTTTCCCACAACGGATTGCCTTCTTTCGGGTAAAACGACATGGCCAGCGGTGTGTTATTACCAATTTTTACTGCCTGGGCATCCCAGATAAATTTGCGCGAAGTGGCAAAGGCAAAGTCGCGCACGTTGGTGGCACGAAACTCCCAGGTTTTCTTATCGGAAGCCCGGGTTTTTTCTTTTTTGGTTGCCTCCTCCTGCGTAACAATAATAATTGGCTTGTCGAACGAAGTTTTAGCTTTCTCAAAACGCTCCTGTTCAGTTCTGCTAAGTACCTGCTGCGGGTTTTGCAGCGAGCCGGTTGCAGCCACAATGTGATCAGACGGCACGGTAATCTTCACGGTATAATCGCCAAACGGAAGGGCAAACTCGCCCTGGCCTAGAAACTGTTTATTCTGCCAGCCATTTACATCATCGAACACGCACATGCGCGGGAAAAACTGGGCAATGGTGTACACATAGTTGCCGTCTTCCGGAAAATATTCCAGGCCGCTGCGCTGGTTGTCGCGCATCCGGTCGCCAATGTTGTACGACCATTCAATGGAAAACTGATACCGCGAACCGGTCGCCAACGGTTGGGGCAGATCCACGCGCATCATGGTGTTATTTATAAAAAACGGAAGTGCTCTTCCTGTAGCATCGGTTACTGATTTTATTTTATGCCCGCCATCAAAATCGTACAGGGCCAGCGAGCCGGCCACCGATTTGGCAGCAACAGAATCGCGTATGCGCGTTACCGATGATTTTTCGGTCATGTTGCCTTTGGCCAGGATGTTCTGATCCAGTTGCAGCCAGAGGTACTTCAGTGTTTCGGGTGAGTTATTATGGTAGGTAATGGTTTCCTTGCCTGTTATGGATTGGTTATTGTCATTGAGCTCAACGGCAATTTCATAATCGGCTTTTTGCTGCCAGTATTTTGGGCCCGGTGAGCCGGAACCGGTGCGGTATTCATTGGGTGTTGGCAGCAGGTGTTCCAACTGTTCAAATTTGCCTTGCCATTTGGCCGGTTCCTGTGCCCAGGCTGTACAAGCAAACACTGTCATCATTACGATACCTAATCTTCTCATCTCCTTGTTTTTTTATTAGTACTTACCAGAAAATTTTATCCTTCAACAATACCAACGCCATGCCGGCTATTAACGATGAAACCACCAGTTTCCAGTCTCTGCGGTTTACCGTAAACAAATCAACCACAATAAACGCTGTGGTAAGAAACACGATAACAATTATTATCTGGCCGAACTCAAGACCTACATTAAAGGCAAATAGCTGGGATACAATGCTGCGGTCCTTCCCTAAAATACTGCGCAGGTAATTGCTAAAACCCAGGCCGTGAATCAGGCCGAAGAATAGCGCATAACCATAGCTCAACCAAAGTGCACGGTCAGACAAGCGTTGCTCATTTTTGAACAGGTTTGATATGGCGGTTATAAAGATGGTTAATGGGATCAGAAACTCTATTAAATCGGCATTTACTGTAACAACATTAAGTGTTGCCAACGCCAGGGTTATGGAATGCCCGATGGTGAAGGCCGTAACCAAAATTAAAACCTGCTTCCAGTCGCGCCAGGTATACAGCACACATAAAGCCACCACAAACAAAATATGGTCGTAGCCGTTTCTATAATCCAGGATGTGATCTTTGCCTAAACCAAAGTAAAGTTCAAATTCGCTCATGCGATTGATTTTTCAGCCAGCAAACATACGGATTAAATGAAAATGCCTGTGCAGGTGGCTGGCCATCGAATTTGGATTGCCTTTTGTTGTAATATTGAGCGATGGTTCTGTCTGTCATTTTATCCTGGTTGGTTGCTTTGCATCCGATACACGTATCAGTAACGGATATTGTGCACGATGAGAAGGAGCGCGAACTTGAAATCATCATGCGGATTTTTACCGATGACCTGGAGACGTCCATCCGTGCCCTTAAGAATAATCCGGAGCTTGATTTGTTAAACCCGGTCCAATCAACAACCGATGAGCTGGTTAAACAGTATGTGCTGGAGCGATTTGCAGTTTCGTTGGATGGCAAAAAACAAATACTGAATTTTTTAGGCACGCAGCAAGAAGATGATGCCTTGCTTTGCTTTATCCAGGTGCGCGGTGTAAAAAAGTGGAAAACCATTGAGGTAATGAACAGTGTTATTACCGAAACCTACGATGACCAGTCGAACCTGGTACATGTTACCGTTGGCGATAAAGTGCGCAGTTTGCGGCTGATGAGAAATAGTCCTTCCGGTAAACTAAGTTTTTAAGCAGCCCTAAGCAACAGCCGCCTTATACTTCCGGTAAACAGCCAATCCCTCTCTAAGGCTGGGGTATTTAATTCCGTGCTTTGCATGATGTACACTTATGTTGTACATCTCGTCCCAATGTCGAAAGATGGTCCGCCAGGCTTCGATTAAGGAAAAGCCAGGTTCGTAGATGTGGGCCGGCTCAGCCCCGCAACCATTTAATTCAAGGATTTTTATACGCCCCTGATAAAGCGCTTCCAGGTTTTCGCAGCGCAAATCAAACCGGCCGAAATAAAATCCATCAATTTGCTTACTGATATTATCAAAACTGCGTTCCAGTTCGGGCGTAATGTGGTGCACTCCGTTAATAAATTTTGTGCCAAGGCAATGGTTGCCGATGGAGTTGATTTCCCAGGTTTCACCGGGCGCAAGGATGGTTTCCAGGTTATCTTGGTATTTCACGCGTAAGCGTTCCCACTGCAATTTTGACCGGTCATTGTCAAGAATCAGGTCACGTAACGTTCGCCTGCCATCGCCTGTAACGGTTAGCATCTCCTTCAGGTTAAGCGAGGTTATCCGCCCGGTTGTTTCCGTTGGTATACGTATGTAAAACACGCCACACTCAACAGGCAGGTCAACCAACTCCTGGATAATAAAATCAACTTTGATCTTTTTACAGTAAGCCTTTACATCATCGGCAGAAAAAATGCGCTCCACCATAAAGCCGCGCTCACCGACATCAGGTTTAAAAACCAGTGGAAATTTGAGTCCGTTTTGTTCAAGTTGCCGCAACACCTGTTCGGGCGAAACCGGGGATTTCATCAGCAGCATGTTGGGCCGCAGATGCGCGGGTATTTTCAACAGAATATCATATTTAGACTCACCAAACATACCCCCCATGGGAATACCCGGATTGGATGCCGCAAAAAACATGAACGACCGGGCCTTGGCCGATAACCAAAGCCAGTACAGCATTACCGGAAACTGAAAAATTTCGAATGGCCAGTATTCCCAGCTTTTTAATCGGATAAAAAAATTGCTGTTCAGGATGCTTCGGAAGAGGCGCATTCAGGATGAAGCCAGAGCGGTTTTTTCCTGGTACCGAATGGTGGAAGCGGCAATACCAAATTCAGCCGGCAAGGTAACATAGGGGGCTACTTCGCGAATACCGATTTTCATGATGGCCATGTGGTGCACGGCATGTTCGATGTTATACACCAGCTCGCGGGCAAAGTTAGTTTGCACAACAGTGGCTTCATCGTTTTTCAGATCGTAGCCCACTTCAAGTTGCAGGGGCTTGTCGGGTTGCTGAGTTGCTACGAAATCCTTGATCCGGTTAAGTGTTGATAATGCAATATACTTATCGCTTTCGATCAGCTTATCGTGTTGCCGCTTATCATAATTTACAACTCCCTTTTCGTACCCGTTTTCAAGGCAAATAAAAAATTCAAGTGTATGCCTGAGGTGCTGCCCGATCGTACTGTTGCCGAGTGTTGTAACAGGTTTCGAAAAATCCTGCGGGGTAATCTGTTCAACCAGACCCGTAAGCTGCTCCAATATGTTGCAGCAGGCGGTAGTAAGCTTCATAGGTGTATGTAGATTCTACAAAGATAACGTAAAAGCAAACTCAAAATAAAAGGATTTACCCGGACATATTTTTTTCTGCTAACGGATGATTTTAGCCCAATTCCGGTCGGCCGCTTCTTTCAACTGCTTTTCATTTTTGTTCCAGGTAGTAAGGGTATTGTTTGTCCAGAAATTATAGAACAGGTAAACCTTGCCGTCAATGATTTTAAATGTCTCCGGGTCAATTTTTACTTTTTCCCCGCTTTCGCCCATGGCATAGGCGCACCAGCCGCCATAAGCAGGCTCATATTTCTCGGGATCAGCCTTGAATTTTTCCAGATTGGCCTGTGAAATGAACCGATAGGTCACTCCCTTGTAGCGGTGTTGTATATCCTCCCTGCCTTGTTGAGGTTTACCTGTGAAATAGCTAACAGGATCGTATCCTTGCACTGCCAGATCATTTTTCAGGTTAAATTGCTTTACTCGCTTATCATCGCTTTGCGAGTAACCAACACCAACTGTTAACAAAAGCAAAACAATTAATGATACCTTCATACTATTTCCGTTTTAGCCAGCAAAAATGGAGACAATTCGGGCACCAAAATGTCGCAGAGATTACAAAGACAATTATCCGTGGAACTGAGTTTTTATTTCCTTCCACACCAGGTCAGGCTCATATCCCTTTGCGATGAGCGATTTAGCCACTTTATCGCGCAGCCTGTATGGATTACCTTCGGCTGTCTCTCTTATTTTCTTTCTAATCAGCCTTACCAACGTCTGGCCGTATTCCTGATCATCAATCTCTTTCAACCCAATACGGATGCACGTAGCGGTAAGGCCGCGGGCTTCCAGTTCATGCATAATTTTCAGTCGGCCCCATTTCTTTAAACGGAATTTACCTCCGGCAAACGCTTTGGCAAAACGCTCTTCATTGATAAAGCCTTCGGTGATCAGGTGAGCGATCAATTCATCAACCTGGGCTGAACGCAGGCCCAACTCATACAACTTATTTTTTACTTCCTGGTGGCAACGTTCTTGGTAGGCACAATACCTGTAAATTTTCTTTTTGGCTTCCTCGAATGTACTATCCTTCATGCTGCCAAAAGCAACCTGATTCTTTATTTAATGTATCCCTTTGTTTTCAGGATGCTCGCCAGAAATTTGCGCTCGTTTTCGGTGTTGAAAATTTTAAACGGCAGGTAAATAAGCTGAGCTTTACTAACAAAAAGCACAAAATAATCCTTGCCGATGGCGGCTCGCTTTATCTGATCCCACTTTAGCGGCATGCCTTCGCGCGGGTTAAGTTTCATAACAAGTTGCTGGCTGGTTATTTCGTATGAGAACTTTTCAAAGAGCATTTTGCCCTGCTCCAGTTGAGTTACGCCAAAAAACTGTATCCACCAAAATAGAACATAAAGCCCCAACCCGATAATGGCCACAATAAACCACCAGATGCTCGGTATCCAGAAGTAGCAGGCGCTGATAGCTGCGGCAGCCAACACGGCAATCCAACCTTGTTGCTTCAGTACACTTTTTAGCGCCAGGCGGATGTAGGTTTTCTTTTCGAGTTTATAATTTTTTGTTTTAACAATCATATCATCTAATCCACATCGGTTACGAATATACCTTCAAACTCATATCAAGGCTTTTTGCTGAATGGGTAAGGCTTCCCACCGAGATAAAATCAACACCACACGCTGCCACCGCACGGATCGATTGCTCGGTAATGCCTCCGCTGGCTTCCGTAAGGCATTGACCGTTAACCAAGCTAACAGCCTGTTTCATATCGGCAATGCTCATGTTATCCAACATAATGATGTCCACACCGCCACTCGCCAGCACTTGTTTCACTTCATCCAGGTTTCGAACCTCCACTTCAATTTTTAAGTTGAGATTACGGGCGCGAAGATACGTTTTTGCCCGATTGATCGCCTCCCCCACGCCCCCGGCCATATCAATGTGGTTGTCTTTAAGCATAACCATATCGTATAGCCCGATGCGATGGTTGTGCCCCCCGCCAATGGTAACCGCCCATTTTTCCAGCAGGCGGAAGTTGGGCGTTGTTTTTCGTGTATCCAGCACACGGGCGTGTGTGCCTTCAATACTGTCAGCCAGCTTTCGGGTTGCCGTAGCAATACCGCTCATGCGCTGCATGCAGTTAAGCACCAGCCGCTCGGTAGTAAGGATGGACCGCGCACGTCCGCTTACAGTAAAAGCTATATCTCCGGGCTGCACGCGGTCACCATCCTGGTGGAGCATGGTAAGGGATAAGGATGAATCATACCGTGAAAAGATTTCTTTTGCCACATCCACCCCGGCCAGAATACCCGGCTCTTTTATCAACAGGCGAGCGGTGGTTTGCTTGCCGGCATCAACTGCGGCAAGCGTTGAATGATCTCCGTTGCCAACGTCTTCGGCAAGGGCTGCTTGTACAAACTGGGCAAGAAACTGTTCGGTAATATACGGTGGCCGCACTACGCAAAAATAGAGGGCCCCGGGCAGGAAGGCTATTGCTTCACAAAAGAAATTTCCTGGATGACCTGTTGATTATCGGTTGTTTTAAGCTTCATCCAAACACGGTAGATTTCGCTCTGGCTTTTGTATTGGCCAATGGCAAACGGCTGGCCGCCTTTAGACTGGCCCTGATGAATAATGCTAAATTCGCTGGGGGGGTGCGCTTTAAAAAAATCACGCAATACAAACTCCGCCTGTGCCTTACTGTAATTCTCCACCTTTCCTTCAATGGTCACATCCACCGTTGGATTTAAGAATTTAGTAAGCTCCTTTGCGCTACCCGCTTTAATGGTTTCGGTAATCTGGGCAATAACATCTGCTGGTTGTGCAACCGATGTAGAACCGATAACCATCATGATAATTAAAATCGACAATGCCCTTAACATAACATGCAAATTAACCCAAAATTATGCCATAACGAATGGAATCTTAACCGGAATTAATTGGTTAAGAACCAGACCCGTAAGCATACATGCTCACAAAGAACACAGGTAACCCCTTTGGTGGGGCATAACCGGTATATTTGGGTTTTAATTAATTCGGAATGAATAAGAAGGTACTCCTGATGATACTGGATGGGTGGGGTATAGCTGCTAATAAGAAAGTATCGGCTATTGACCAGGCCCATACTCCGTTTATGGATTCGCTTTATCCCAAATACCCTAACAGCCGGCTGAAAGCTTCCGGCCTTGCTGTTGGCCTGCCCGAAGGGCAAATGGGCAATTCCGAAGTGGGGCACATGAACATAGGGGCCGGCCGGGTTGTTTACCAGGATTTGGTACGCATCAACAAAGCCATTGATGAGAAGGAACTTGATACTAATCCGGTAATAAACGAGGCATTTACCTACGCCCTGAAAAATAATAAGAATGTACACTTTATCGGCCTGGTTTCTGATGGAGGCGTGCACTCGCATATTCATCACCTCAAAGGCCTCTGTACTATTGCGCATAACAAGGGCATTAAAAATCTTTTCATCCATGCGTTTACCGATGGCCGCGATACCGATCCGAAAAGTGGCCTTGGCTTTTTAAGCGATCTGCAAAAGCACCTTGCCAAAACATCGGGCAGAATTGCCAGTATAATCGGACGCTACTATGCCATGGACCGCGACAGGCGCTGGGAGCGTATTAAACTTGCGTACGATTTGCTTGTGCACGGACAGGGGAAAGCAGTTGCTGATCCGCTTCGGGGGGTGGAGCAATCCTACTCCGAAAACATTACCGATGAATTCATCAAACCCATTGTAGTTGTTGAACAGGGCAAACCGGTAGCCGTAATTAAAGAAGGTGATGTAGTGTTGTGCTTTAACTTTCGCACCGACCGCGGACGGCAGATAACTATGGCATTAACCCAGCAGGATTTCCATGAACAAAACATGGCTGCTCTGAAACTTTACTACATTACCCTGACCAACTACGATGACACGTTCAGGGACGTAAAAATCATTTTTGATAAAGATAATCTGACGAATACACTTGGGGAAGTGCTGGCGCTGCATGGCAAAAAACAAATACGCATTGCCGAAACCGAAAAGTACCCGCATGTTACCTTCTTTTTCTCCGGTGGCCGGGAAGAAATCTTTCCGGGCGAATCGCGCATACTTTGCCCTTCGCCAAAGGTGGCTACCTATGATCTGAAGCCGGAGATGAGCGCCCATGATATTAAAGACAAAATCATTCCGGAACTTGAAAAAAAAGAAGCAGATTTTATTTGCCTCAACTTTGCCAATCCGGATATGGTAGGCCATACCGGTGTGTTTGAGGCGGCTGTAAAAGCCTGCGAAACGGTTGACTTCTGTGCCGGCAAGGTTACCGAATCGGCACTGAAGAACGGGTACACTACTTTTATAATCGCTGATCATGGTAATGCCGACTGTATGATTAATGATGACGGCTCGCCCAACACCGCGCACACCACCAGCCTAGTGCCATGTATCCTGGTGGATCCGGCATATACAGGAAAAATTAAGGATGGAAAACTGGGCGATCTGGCACCAACCATTTTAACGCTAATGGGATTACCCCTTCCAACAGAAATGACCGGCCATGTGCTTATTGAAGCAAATTAATTTTTTTATGTATGCGGGGGCTATTCTGATTGCTTCATCCTGCAGGCAAACCGGAGGTGAAGCATCAACCTATTACCCGGTTGACAGCCTTATTCATGCCCAGGCACACCAACTTGCATTGTGGCAGGCCATGCTTACCAAGCAGGCACAAATTAATGGTGTTAACGAAAAAACCTCTTTTACACCAGCCGATTCAACAGCCTGGCTAAACGAACTTGATATTTTTACCACACTTAATGCCATCAACAAACCGGTATTCAGGGGTTATTATACTGTAACCATTGAGCCCGATAGCGAGAGTAACCTCACAGTTTGTACCTATACGGCAACAACCGGTTTACCGGTAGCCTGGCTGAAATTATTGTATCAGGATAATCTGGAGAATATCAGGGGCCTTGAGGCCCTTTACCGCGAAGAAAGTTCTTTAATGAAAGGCACACGTATGCTGGTGATGCAGTTTCAGGAAGTAAACAATAAAATCAGCCTTACTTACTACTCTATAGAAGGCGGGCAGGAAATGTTCCTGGGAAAGCCCGTTGAGTTTACGCTTACAGGCACTGTAACGATACCATCATGGCAAGAACCAAGCGCCAACCACTAAGTAAAGAAGATAAGCGGGCGATCAATCCGTCAAACCTGAAAAAACTTTTCGGAATTTTCCGCTTTGTATGGCCTTACCGATGGCTGTTTATACTGGGGTTGATCTCCCTGGTGCTTTCGAGCGCCACACTGCTTTCGTTTCCTTATTTCGCAGGACAGTTGCTTGATGTAGCCTCCGGTAAACCGGTACCATACTTCAACAGCATAAATCAGATAGCCGTTGTGTTGCTGCTCATCCTGTTTGTACAGGCCATTTTTTCGTTTACGCGGGTTTATACTTTCAGTATTACCAGTGAGCGTACGCTGGCCGATTTGCGCAAGCGGGTTTACGAGAACATCATCTGGCAGCCTTTAAGCTTCTTCGACAACCGGAGGGTTGGTGAATTAATGAGCCGTATTACTTCAGACGTAAGCACGTTGCAGGATACATTTACATTTACGCTGGCCGAATTACTCCGCCAATCGCTTACACTCATATTGGGTGGCGTGATTATTTTTTATCTGGCCCCAACACTTACCGCATTTATGCTGCTTACCTTTCCGGTGTTGGTTGTACTTGCGCTGCTGTTCGGCCGGTACATCCGTAAGCTTTCAAAGAAAACACAAGACAAGTTGGCTGAGGCGAATGTGGTGGTTGAAGAATCGCTGCAATCCATCCAGGTTGTAAAGGCCTTTACCAACGAGTTGTTCGAAATAATCCGTTACAGCAAATCATTGGGCGAAGTGGTAACCGTTGCCGTGCGCACAGCCAAGTACCGCGGATTATTTATTTCGTTCTCCATTTTCGCTTTGTTCGGTGGCATTGTTGCCGTAGGTTGGTTTGGAGCCACCCAGGTTCAAAACGGAACGCTGTCGGTCGGTATGCTTTTTTCGTTTATCATTTATACTTCATTCATTGGTGGCTCCATTGCCGGGCTGGGCGATATCTATACGCAATTGCAGCGATCGATTGGTGCATCGGAGCGGCTACTGGAGCTAATGGAACAACCGGGAGAAGCCGATGGGGTTCAGCAGCCTCCGCTCCATTTACGGGGCACTATTCAATTCAGTAATGTATCATTTACGTATCCATCACGGCCTGATTTTCCCGTGCTCAAAAAACTAAATTTCCAAATTCAGCCGGGCGAAAAAGTTGCACTGGTTGGCAAAAGTGGCTCCGGCAAATCAACTATAATTAATCTGTTGATGCGCTTTTATAACGCTACTTCCGGAGAGATAAGTGTGAATGGCAAAAACATAAATACCTATCCGCTTACGGCTTACCGCAGAAACCTGGGTATTGTACCCCAGGAAGTAATTCTGTTTGGCGGCACCATAAAAGAAAATATTGCCTACGGCAAAACCGGGGCTACAGATGAAGAGATTCGTGACGCAGCCCGCAAGGCCAACGCCCTGGAGTTTATTGAAAGTTTCCCTGAAAAGTTTGAAACCCGGGTGGGCGAGCGCGGCATAAAACTTTCCGGTGGTCAGCGGCAACGGATTGCCATTGCACGGGCTATACTAAAAGACCCTGCCATCCTGATATTGGATGAAGCCACCAGTTCGCTGGATGCGCACGCTGAAATACTGGTACAACAGGCCCTGGAGCAACTTATGGCCGGCCGCACAACCATTATTATAGCGCACCGGCTAAGCACAATAAAAAAGGTTGACCGCATTTTTGTTATTAACCATGGCGAACTTGCAGAAATGGGCTCGCATAGTGAACTTTCGAAGTTGGATAACGGCTTGTACAAAAACCTGCTTAAGCTGCAACTTCACGAACAATGACCGGTACAAAACAACTTCTGAAAGACTACCACCTTCGGTTTACCCCAAGCCGCCAGGCTATTCTTGGTTTATTTCTTAAAAAGGACTTTGCGCTCTCACATGGCGATATTGAGAAGGCCGTGCCCAGCAGTTTTGACCGGGTAACCGTTTACCGAACTTTAAAAACTTTTCTGGACAAGGGCCTAATTCATAAAGTGCTGGATGATGAAGGTGGAATTAAGTATGCGTTATGTTCGGCAGCCTGCTCAGCAGCCGGTCATCACCACGACCATGTACATTTTAAGTGCACCGTATGCGGACAAACCAACTGCCTGAGTGTGGATATCCCTTCGGTAAAACTCCCCCGGGGTTACAAAGCCGAAGAGTTCAACCTGCTCATTCAGGGCGTTTGCGAAAATTGTTCATGAATTTAAAAAACAGAGGTTTCCTTAACCATTCATACCTGATTAATCGCGATACCGATTTTTGCCTTTGAAAAATAGTTGTACTTTTGAAATCTCCGGGGCTCTGAGTGCCTTGATAATGAAGGGTTTAGACCCGGCAAAAGAACCTTTGAAGACGAACGTAGTTGGATAACCCTCTCAACATACTATTATTCTCTCTGTTTGGCGGTAATGAACGAGAGGTAATCCTGTTTGCAATATTCGGGGCTATTATCATTTTATTTCTGGTGCTTGACCTGGGCCTTTTTCATAAGCAGGCCCACAAGGTTTCTACCAAATCGGCTTTATATCAATCCATTTTCTGGGTAACCGTTTCGGCTCTTTTCGGGTACTTTATTTATGTGTACGATGAGAGTGGGGCTGTTGGCGCTGTGGAGTATTTCTCAGCTTACTTAACTGAAAAAGCCCTGTCGGTTGACAACATCTTTGTTATCCTGCTTATCCTGAAATACTTTCAGGTAGATGAAACATACTATCATAAAATACTTTTCTGGGGTATTCTGGGCGCCATTGTCATGCGTGCCATCTTCATTTTTGTGGGCGCTTACCTCATTCATAAGTTTCACTGGATACTTTACATCTTTGGCGTATTTCTGATCTACTCCGGTATCCGTATTTATTTTGAAGACGGTGATGAAAAAATTGAACCGGAAAAGAACCCTGTACTTATTTTTTGCAAGAAGTATCTTCCAATTACCACCGATACGAAAGATGGTAAGTTTTTGGTTTTCGAAAATGGTAAACTTTGGTTTACTCCGTTGTTTCTCGTTATCGTGTTAATTGAAACAACCGACCTGATTTTTGCCGTTGACTCCATACCGGCAGCCTTTGCCATCACCCAAAACGAGTTTTTAATTTACACCTCCAATATTTTTGCCGTGATGGGGTTGCGCGCCATGTTCTTTCTATTGTCGGGAATCATTGATAAATTTTACCTGTTGCAAAAAGGGCTTTCTATTATTTTGTTCTTTATAGGCGCAAAAATGATCCTGGAGATCTTCCAGATTGATATAAACGTTTATTTGTCATTCTCGGTAATCATTGCCACATTAACTCTCTCCATCATCTTCTCCGTCATCATTCCGCGTAAGTCAAAAATTGTTTGATTACGATTGCCCGGTAAATAAATTCTTTGGCAGTATTTTCAGCAACACAGGCAATGTTAAAAAGTTCTCAGGCAACGCAATGATTGCAAAGGTAGGTATTGTTTTAAGCGCCCTGATAAGATGAAGCCGGACGGCCTGACTCTCATCGGCTGTTAACTCTTCAGCCTTCGCTTTCTGCAACAGGTTAATAACCAACTTATTATCCTGAATTTCTTTTAAGAGCCTGCCGCGGTTTTTATCGGCTATGCGGGCCACACGAGAAATAAAATGTTCACTCACCCGTTCATAGTTTTGCTTGTCTTGCAGGTATTCCAGTTCCTCCCAGTGTTCCAGCACAAAGCCTTCAATGGCGATCAGACTGTTTTCCAGGTCATCCTCGGTAAAACCCATATGCGTACACAATCGCTTCAGAAACTCATGCTCACTGTCCTCCACCCTGCGGTCGGCCCACATGGTCAGGATGGCTACTTCCAGATAAAATTTGCGGAGAATCCATGAATTATCGGCTGGCAGGTTGATATCCTGCACTGCCACCCCCGATTTAAAAATGCTCAACGCCTCCTTTCTTCGCTCGGCCGGTATTTCAGTGCCCTGGATAAAGTATTCAAATAGTTTTTGCTCTTCAAAATCAAGCACGTTATCGGAGTGTGCGGCTGCTGCAATTACTTTTATAACTGAAAAGCGTAGTTCTTCACGTTCGTACCGGAAAAAATCAGCAACAATTTTATCTGCATTGGTATGAATCCACTGCCCGAAAATGAAAATGTCAAGGAATAGAATACTGTTGTGAAAAAAATAAACCCAGAAATTTCCCCGGTGTTCAAAGGTGCGATCAATGCGTTTCTCCAA
Source organism: Cyclobacteriaceae bacterium (assembly GCA_023151255.1). GTDB lineage: Bacteria > Bacteroidota > Bacteroidia > Cytophagales > Cyclobacteriaceae > UBA2336. Next base: position 300,461 of record JAKLJG010000004.1, read on the forward strand.
TATGCGCTCAGCCAACTCAACAGTTGAGCGTTTTTTGCCAAACAATGTTTTAGTGGGTGTGGCCAACTCCGGAAAAATGGTGTTGTAAAATGCCGTTATGTTTTCAAGCACCCGTGTAAACAAGCCGGCCAGTTCCTGTTGGCTTGTAATGGATTTGCCATGAAATAAAATCGAACTGCTGATAAGGCTCTCCGCCAGCAACACTTTCATCCGGTCTTTCTCATCCCAAGAGGCAGCATCAGGATGGTTGATATTGCCAACCGATTGGCCATACATTAACCCGGTGGGTTGAATAATCCGATACAGGGCATACTCGGGGTGGGAATCCTTGCGGTAATCTGCAGGTTCGTTAAACAGATCCTTTCTAAAATCAAGATACTCGCTCAGCCAGCCTTTGTTACTTGGCTTCATAACAAGGTGAAGGTACCCAATTTCTACAACAAATATCAGGCGAGTTTACGCCATCCCTTCTTTTCAATATCGCGGGCTGACGTTTCAACTTTGGTTTGAAGACTTTTCTTTAACGCATCCAGTTTACCGGCTACAGTCTTATCAGCCGAGCCAATAATCTGCGCGGCCAAAATTCCCGCATTGCGCGCACCATTTAAGGCCACCGTAGCAACCGGCACACCCGAAGGCATTTGCAGGATGGATAATACCGAATCCCACCCATCAATGGAGTTGGATGATTTAACCGGCACACCAATTACCGGCAGGGAGGTGATAGAAGCTACCATGCCGGGCAGATGAGCCGCACCGCCAGCTCCGGCTATAATTACTTTAAGACCTTTTTTGCGGGCATTTGCTGCATACTCAACCATCCGCATGGGTGTACGGTGAGCCGACACTACGGTGAGTTCGTAAGGCACTCCCAGTTCGTCAAGTGCCTCAGCCGCCTCTTTCATCACCTTCAAATCAGACTGGCTGCCCATGATTATACCCACCGCTGGCTTTTTCATGCAATTACTTTAAGAGTTCGCTTTACAAAGTTCACTTTCTCGCGCAAACTGGCAATATCCGGATCTACAATTGTTACGTGGCCCATCTTACGGAATGGTTTAGTTATCTTTTTCCCATACAGATGGACGTGTACCCCGGGCGTACCGATCACTTTTTCAAATCCTTTATACCGGGCCTGGCCGGTGTAGCCGGGCTCTCCGAGCAAGTTTACCATCGCACTTGGTAACAACAGGTGGGTCTCGCCCAACGGCAGTCCGAGTATTGCACGCAGTTGCTGTTCGTACTGCGATGTTGCGTTTGCTTCGATGGTGTGATGACCACTGTTGTGTGGGCGAGGGGCAATTTCGTTAATCAGAATTTCGCCTGTACGGGTTACAAACATTTCAACGGCAAGCAAGCCTACCATCTTCAGCTCGTTAATTGCCTTGCGGGCTATGTTTTCAGCTTCCAGTGCAACATCATGGCTAAGTTGGGCCGGAGCAAAAAGGTATTCAACCAGGTTCTTTTCCGGATGAAAGGCCATCTCTACCGGTGGATAGGTTTTTATTTCGCCTTGCTCGTTGCGTGCAACAATAACTGATATCTCCTTTTCAAAATCAACAAACCGCTCAAGCAAACCCGGGGCATCAAACGCCTTACGCAGATCTTTTGTTGAGCGGATAACCTGAACACCCCGCCCATCGTAGCCTTCGCGTCCAAGTTTATGAACGGCCGGTAAAAAATCCTTGTGCTTTTTTACATCAGCCCGGTTTTCAGTAAGGTGAAAGGGAGAAGTAGGCAGGCCACATTCGCGGTAAAAAATTTTTTGAGTGCGCTTGTCCTGAATAAGTTCAATGATTTCGGGCTGCGGGTAAACCTTTTTTCCTTTTTTTGCCAGTTCCTTCAGCGCACGGGTGTTAACGTTTTCTATTTCGATGGTGATGATGTCGCAAGCATCACCAAATTTCATCACGGTACGGTAGTCAGTAAGCTTACCTTGCAGAAAGGGAGCCAGTCCGCTGCAGGGTGCTTCGCTGTCCGGATCGAGCACGCGAAAGGAAAGATTAAAATCAATGCCCGACTGGATAAGCATACGGCCAAGCTGGCCACCGCCTAGGATACCAATTGTGAAATTTTGTTGAAACAGCCGGTTCACCTTATAAATGTGGCCCAAATTTAGATAGTTTCGCTTAGAACCCGTTATGAATACCCTGAGTTCTGGTCAACAGTATTTTTGATCTTTTCACTACCTTCAACACCATGAAAAGACCCATTCTTATTATTCTCTTTGAGGTAATGTTTTTAGCAACCGTACCGGCACAGGTAATCGGCACTACCTTTCCGTTGATGGAAGCCGAAACAGTTGAAGATAAAAAAGTGACCTTGCCCGAAGCGGTAAAAGGAAAGTACACGTTACTTGGATTGGCCTATTCCAAAAAATCTGAAGATGAGTTGAATACCTGGTTTCAGCCGGTTTTTGAAAAGTTTATTCAGAAGAACAAGGGACTGTTTGAGGGGTTCGGTTATGATGTTCATGTTTATTTTATTCCCATGTTTACCGGGGTTAATGCAGCCGCTACGGGCACGGCCAAGCGCAAGGCCATGAAAAACGTTGATCCGCAGTTGCTGCCGTACATCCTTTTTTATAAAGGAGAACTAAAGCCCTATAAAGATGCGCTTGATTTTGAGAAGAAAGACATCCCGTATTTTTTTGTGCTGGATAAAGAAGGTAAAATTCTTTACGCCACAAGCGGTAAATACAGTGTTTCAAAAATGGATGAAGTAGAAAAAGTTCTCGAATAGTTATTGAATGGATATCCTTATCCTGCTTGCGCTTGCCTTAGCCCCCGGTATCGCCATTGGGATCTATATCTACCTTAAAGATCATCATGAGCGGGAGCCGATTGGGTTACTACTAACCAGTTTTTTTTATGGCGCAGTGAGCACGCTGGTGACCTTCGCTATCAGCTGGCCGTTGGAATTCCTGGTTTCCATCAAAGAGGATAGCGTCACTGATCAGTTTACAAATGCCTTTTTTAAAGTTGCGCTGGTTGAAGAGTTCAGCAAGTTCATTTTTATCCGGTTCATTCTCTATCCAAACAAAAATTTCAATGAGCCGTTCGATGGCATTGTATATGCCACCATGGTGGGCATGGGGTTCGCCACGTTCGAAAACATTTTATATGTATTTCATTACGGTGTGCCCACCGGAATTCTCAGGATGTTTACTGCCGTGCCGGCACACGCCTGTTTTGCGGTATTGATGGGGTATTTTCTGGGCAAAGCCAAATTCACCCACCGCAAGGAGTTTTACTACTCGGTAGTTGCCTTATTGGTTGCTACGGCATTTCACGGAGCCTACGATTACTTCTGGTTTATCGCGTTTGTTCCCGGCATCTGGATTGGTGCCATAATTTCGTTGATTGTAGCGCTGGTTCTCTCTAAAAAAGCCATTCTGCTCCATCAGCAATCTTCACCGTTTATTAATGCAGACTCAACGCGCAATGATTCGGAATAACTCGCTCAGGAGTTTAGCTCAATCTCCTCTCCTTCCTTATTAAGGAATTTAAACTCCGTTATGCCCATCGAAGAGTCAACCTCAAGGTGCACCCACCGTTTGTATTTAATAAACCACTTTACCCGCTGTGAAAAAATCCCTTTGGTAAAATAGGCGTATAAATACGGATGCAACGCCAACACCAACTGCCGCTGGTTTTGCTTCACCAACAGGTAATCCAATGTTTTCTCAATCTGGTCGGACACCAGTATTGATGCTCCAATTTTGCCGGTGCCGTTGCAGGTCGGGCAAACTTCTTTGGTGGCAATATTTACCTGTGGCCTCACGCGCTCGCGGGTAATCTGCATTAATCCGAATTTTGAAAGCGGAAGGATTGTGGATTTGGCTTTGTCCTTCTCCATCTCCTCTTTCATAATCTTGTGGATCTGCTTTTTGTTGTCGTGGTTCTTCATGTCGATGAAATCCACCACGATAATGCCACCCATATCGCGTAACCGAAGCTGACGGGCAATTTCTTTGGCCGCCTCAATGTTAACCGAAAGGGCTGTGTTTTCTTGGTTCTCTTCGCGGTTCGATTTGTTGCCGCTGTTTACATCAATTACATGCAGAGCTTCGGTGTGCTCAATGATCAGGTAACCTCCGCCTTTTAAACTTACAGTCTGGCCAAAAGCCGATTTGATCTGTTTTTCAATGCCGTAGTGTTCAAATATTTTAACCCGGCCGGTATAGAATTTTACGATCTTTTCCTGCTCCGGTGAAATGGTGCGGATGTAGGCACGGATCTCCTCATAAATCTTTTTATCATCAACATGAATGTTGTCGAACGATTCATTTAATAAATCACGTACCAGCGAAGATGTTTTGTTCAGTTCGCCAATCAGTTTGTCGTTGGGTTGGGCCGTAGGAAGCCGGGTAATTCCTTCCTCCCAGGTTTTAACCAGGTTGCGCAGGTCGCGGTCCAGATCGGCTACTTCAACGCCTTCGGCAACCGTGCGAACGATCACTCCAAAATTTTCGGGTTTAATGGATTGAATAAGGCGCAGCAGACGCTTGCGTTCATCGCTACTGGTAATTTTTTTTGACACGTTAACCGTGTTGGAAAAGGGCACAAGCACCAGATAGCGCCCGGCCAGGGAAAGCTCACAGGACAGTCGCGGGCCCTTGGTCGAGATAGGTTCCTTTACAATTTGTACCGGTATGAGCTGGCCTTTGGCCAGTTGCTGGCCTATTTTACCATGCTTGTCAATATCCGGTTCCAGCGTAAATTTTTCCAGCTTGCCGAAAATTTTCCGGGCACGCACCAGTTTGGTATACTTTTGTAACGAACTGAACTGCGGTCCCAGGTCGAGGTAGTGAAGGAATGCATCCTTATCGTACCCCACATCAATGAAGGCTGCATTTAAACCCTGAACCACCTTTTTAACGGTGCCCAGGTAAATATCACCTACGGTGAATTTGCTGCCCTCGGTTTCCTGATGGAATTCAACAAGTGTTTTATCCCGAAGAAGAGCTATACGACATCCGTCCTGAGCATTGCTGATGATTAGTTCATTGCTCACAACGTAATGGATTTAAAATGTGTATAGATTTCGGATAAGCCAGCCGCCATCCGGGCGGGTGGCCTCTCTGGCTTACTTCTTCTTATGTCTGTTCTTTCTCAAGCGCTTTTTGCGCTTGTGTGTAGCCATTTTGTGCTTCTTTCTTTTTTTTCCGCTTGGCATAATTGTTAATGTTTTAACCCATGCCCGCTGTGGCAGGGGTTGGTTTTTAATTTATTTCAAGTCGTTCAGATACGAATCTGCGGTTGCCTGCACTGCAGGATCGGTATCCAGTTGTTTTACTTTTTCAAACTGTTCACGGGCTTTCCTCCTGTCGCCTGTGTTCATGTAAGCCACCCCCAACAACAATAACCCCTGCACATGGTTTGGGTTTACCACAGTAAGCTCCGTTAACCGTTCTATGGCACGGTCATACTGGCCCGACTGGATGGACAACATGCCCAGGTTGAACAAGGCCGTTTCGTTTTTCGGATCGGCCGCCAGCACTTCGCGCAGCAGGGTAATGCCCTGCATGGGGTTGGCCGATGACATATAGGTCATCGCCAGTTTTGATTTTACATCCAGGTTAGCAGGTTGCGCTGCCAACACTTTTGCAAAATACTCCTGTGCTTTTTGGGCCAGTTCACCTTGCCTGCTTTCGTCCGTAGCAAAGGTATAGGCCTCGTAATAGGCGTTTCCGGCTTTTGCCCAGCTTTCCAGTGTATTAAAGAACGTTGCAGCCTTTTCAGCAAACCAGGCAGCACTATCAAACCTGCCTGCTTTGCTGTATAATGCTGCCAGCGAATCGGCAAAGATAGCATTTTTTTCTGCGGTACTGGTCTGATAAGCCCTTCTTACCTGGACAATAGTCTGTTTCAATTGCTGCGGTACCTGGTGTGGATCGGTAGCTGTAGGTTGACCGGATGAGTCGGACTGAATAGTTTGTTCATCGTTGCGAACAACTGCTTTGGGCAGCATAAATAAGGCAGCGATCAATGCGGCACTGATCACGACAAGGATAATTCTGTTTTTAAGCATGGGGGTTCAGCGGGCCTGTGGTCAGGCCTTTTCAGCAAGCTGTTTTACTTTATCGCTGTTTTTGATTTTGCTCACAAAAATCTTGGCGGGCTTAAAACTGGGCACATAGTGTTCATCAATCACCAGGGCTGTGTTACGCGAAATGTTCCGGGCAATTTTTTTCTTCCTTTTTTTATTAATGAAACTGCCGAACCCACGAATGTAAATGTTGTGGCCGTTGGCCATGTTGCTTTTAATAACACTGAAGAAGGCTTCTACCGAAGCCGTTACATCAGCTTTATCTACTCCGGTCTTTTCAGCGATTTCGTTAATAATATCTGCTTTGGTCACAGTGGTAAATTTTAATTTCTGCTTTTTCGGGAGGCCAAAGTTAATTTGTGGCTTCAGATTTAAAAATGAATATTGAAAAAATTGATAATCAGGAGGATGGACAATCGTTATTTCTCTCAAAAAGTCGTTGAATGGTACCTGAAAAACAAACGGAATCTACCCTGGCGCAACACTACCGACCCGTATAAAGTCTGGCTTTCCGAAATAATTCTGCAACAAACCCGCGTTGAACAGGGCCTTCCTTACTACAGCTTGTTTATCAAAAAATTCCCTACGGTAAAGGCGCTGGCCGCTGCACCGGCACAACTGGTATTGCGGGCGTGGCAGGGGCTTGGCTACTACACCCGTGCCCGTAACCTGCACCGGTGCGCGCACATCGTTGCGCAGCAGTTGAACGGAAAATTTCCCGACAATTATGCCGCCCTGCTTACGTTGCCGGGCATTGGAAACTACACAGCCGCTGCCATTGCCTCCATTTGTTTTAATGAACCCGTTGCCGTGGTGGATGGAAACGTTTTTCGCGTATTGGCCCGGGTGTTTGGTATTTATGAGCCGATTAATTCCGTTTCAGGTAAACAACGCTTTAATGAGTTAGCCAATATACTGATTGATAAAGAGCGGCCCGCTTTATTCAATCAGGCGATAATGGAATTCGGAGCGCTGCACTGCACACCGCGAAATCCCCTTTGTGCAGATTGCATATTTAAAAAACAATGCGTTGCCTATGCCGGTATCCTGCAAACTGAGTTGCCGGTGAAGATTAAAAAGAAACCCGCACGTAACCGGTACTTTACATATGTGGTTTTTCGTAAGGGAAACTTTTTATTTATGAATAAGCGATCGGCCGGTGACATCTGGCAGTCGTTGTATGATTTTTATCTTGTTGAAGGGCGGTCTCAAAAGCTAACTTTGGCATGGTTTAAAAAACACCATACCGAACTTGCTCCGCTGCTAACGCAAGTAAAACAACCCGGGGCAACCCGGTGGTACCGGCACAACCTCAGCCATCAAAAAATATTTGCCCGTTTTCTGGTGGTTAACGGAGTTCCCGATAAAAAACTCGGACTGCGAAAATTCAGTCTGAAAACCGTGGAAAACCTGCCAAAACCCGTGCTTATCAGCCGATTTTTGAAGGACGCTCAACTTTTATAGTTGCCCCCGTATTGGTATTTTTGCTGCCCAGTTGGTTGTCATTGCAGGGCACACAGGCACGTATGCCGGGCAATGACTTCTGTTTTATAGCACGAAATGAAAATATACCCGTATGTCAGGAGTAAATAAAGTAATACTTGTTGGTAGGCTCGGAAAAGATCCGGAAGTGAGGAATTTAGAAAGTGGCGTTTCAGTAGCAAACTTTACAGTGGCTACCTCAGAAACATACCGTGACAGAACCACAGGCGAGAAAAAGGAAATTACGGATTGGCACAATGTTGTGTTGTGGAGGGGGCTTGCTGAAGTAGCACAAAAATACCTGCATAAAGGCGACCTGGTGTACATCGAAGGAAAACTGAAAACCCGTTCATGGGAAAAGGATGGTGTAACACGCTACACAACCGAGGTTGTGGCCGATAATATGACGATGCTTTCAACCCGCGGCAGCAATACCGCTGTTTCCTCTGAAAATCAAGGCTATGCTTCACCCAAAAATACCAGCACCGAAAGCATGCCGCTCCCGGCCGACACGGGTGGTACGGACGACTTGCCTTTTTAAGTAAATCCTTAACGCTAAAAACCGTTGGACGAGCCTCCCAGTCAACCCTTGTTACAAGTGTTATCGGGTATTAACCCGATGGTGGTGATAAGTCTGGCCGTTATTTTTCTGCTGCTGATTATCTCGGGGCTGGTTTCCGCCTCCGAAGTGGCTTTTTTTTCACTTAAGCCGGATGACCTGGATCGGTGCCGCGACCGCAACTCAAAATCCGACCGCGCCATCATCGATTTATTAAATAATCCGCGTCAGTTGTTGGCCACCATTTTAATTATGAACAACACGGTAAACGTGGGGATCGTAACCATATCAACTTTTCTGATGTGGGAACTGGCCGGCACCCGCAGGCCCGAGGAATTGATTGTGCTGGGCGTAACCCTGGCCGTAACCATTGCCATCACCTTTTTCGGTGAAATCCTCCCGAAAGTATATGCTACCAAGCACAACATCAGCATGGCACAACTGATGGCCGGGCTGTGGCGTATTTTAATTGCTTTGTTTAAGCCTGTGGCCACACCGCTTATGAAGATGAGCAACCTTGTTGAAAAACGATTTGAAAAGAAGGGCTACCAGGCTACCGTGGAAGAACTGCACCAGGCCCTTGAAATTGCCACCAGCACCGATGAAACCACCCGCGAAGAAAAAGAAATTCTGAAAGGCATTGTAAACTTTGGTACGATAACCGTTAAGCAAATTATGCAATCGCGGGTTGATATTGCTGCAGTTGACATGGAGAAAAATTATCATGAACTGGTGGACTATATCCGGGGTTATGGTTTTTCGCGGATGCCGGTATATCGGGAAACACTCGATAAAGTAGAGGGCGTGCTGCATATTAAAGACCTGCTGCCCTTTA
>JAKLJG010000005.1:0-19559 GCA_023151255.1 Cyclobacteriaceae bacterium
ATAAAGAATTCGGCAAAGAACACCCCGACTACGCCACATCCTGTAACAATTTAGCCCTATTGTATGCAGAACAGGGCCGCTACAACGAAGCAGAGCTGCTGCATAAGGAAGCAAAAGAGATCCGGATTAAAGTGCTGGGCAAAGAACACCTTAGCTACTCCACCTCCTGTAATAATTTAGCTTATTTGTTTGTAAAGCAGGGCCGCTACAGCGAAGCCGAGCCGTTGTACAAAGAAGTCAAAGAAATCCGCGCCAAAGTGCTTGGCAAGGACCATCCTAATTATGTCGCCTCTTGTAACAATTTAGCATATTTGTATGTACAACAGGGCCGCTTCAGCGAAGCTGAACCGCTGTATAAGGAAGCGAAAGAAATCCAGGCTAAAGTGCTGGGCAAGGAACACCCTGATTACGCCAATTCCTGTGGTAGTTTAGCAAATTTGTATGCCGACCAAGGCCGCTACAGCGAAGCCGAACCGTTGTATATGGAAGCAAAAGAAATCCGGGCTAAAGTGTTGGGCAAGGAACACCCTGATTACGCCACCTCCTGTAACAATTTGGCTTATTTGTATGCAGAACAGGGCCGCTACAATGAAGCTGAGCCGCTGTTCAAAGAAGCAAAAGAAATCCGGTCTAGAGTGCTGGGCAAGGAACACCCTGATTATGCTAATTCTTGTAATAATTTAGCGGCTTTGTATGAATCCCAGGGCCGTTACAGCGAAGCTGAACAGTTGTATGAGGAAGCAAAAGAAATATACACCAGAGTGTCAGGCAAAGAACACCCTGATTACGCCACCTCCTGTAACAATTTGGCCTTTTTGTATGCAGAACAGGGGCGCTACAGCGAAGCCGAACAGTTGTATAAAGAAGCTAAAGAAATATATACCAGAGTGTCGGGCAAAGAACATCCTGTCTACGCCACTTCCTGTAACAATTTAGCGGCTTTGTATAAATCCCAGGGCCGCTACAGCGAAGCGGAAACCTTGTATAAGGAAGCAAAAGAAATCCGGGCTAAAGTGCTGGGCAAGGAACACCCTGATTACGCCACTGCCTGTAACAATTTAGCAGTTTTGTATAAATCTCAGGGCCGCTACAGCGAAGCTGAACACTTGTATAAGGAATCCCAAGAGATAGTTACCAAAGTTCTTGGTAAAGAGCATCCTAATTATGCCTCTTTGTGTAATAATTTGGCCGATTTGTATAAATATCAGGGCCGCTACAGCGAAGCCGAGACCTTGTATAAGGAAGCCAAAGAAATACGGGCTAAAGTGCTAGGCAAAGAACACCCAGATTATGCCACTTCCTGTAACAATTTAGCGGCTTTGTATCAATCCCAAGGCCTTTACAGCAGAGCTGAACAGTTGTTGAAAGAAGCCAAAGAAATCTGGGCTAAAGTACTGGGAAATGAACACCCTACTTTTGCTAGTGTCTGCAATAATTTGGCTACTATGTATGAATATCAGGGCCGATATACAGAAGCTGAGCCGCTGTATAAAGAAGCCTCTCACACGCTTATTAATAACATTCAACGGAACTTTGCTGGGCTTTCCGAAAAAGAGAGAGAACAATATTTATCAACGTTTAAAGACAATTTTGAATCATATTATTCGTTTTCCCTCAAAGCGCAGAAGCCTGAGCTTAATACCTGGCTACTAGAAAATAACCTCATCACGAAAGGCTTACTCTTTTTCTCTACAAACCAACTCAGGCGTACGTTGGAAAAATCTACCGATAAAACTTTAAAAGAAAAATACACGCAGTGGCTAGCCACCCGAAGAGAGCTTTCCCAAGCCTATGAAATGGGCGAGCAGAAACGCAGCGAAAAGAACATCAACCTTCAGGAAATAGAAAAACGCGCAAACGAGCAGGAAAAGCAGTTATATGCCCTTCTGGCCAAGGCGGGCATCAAGGCTGAACTCACTCCTCAACTGCATACCTGGAAAGAAATACAACAAAAACTAAAGCCCCATGAAGCGCTCGTGGAAATGACGCGTATAGAGTACTATAACAAGGAATGGACAGACAGTGTACTTTACATTGCCCTGATTGTAAAGAAAAACAGCACATATCCAGAAATTGTGGTGCTACCCGAAGGCAATTCCATGGAAAAGCGGTATATAAAATACTACCGCAACGCCATACAATTTCAAAACACAGACGAGCAGTCGTATCAATTTTTCTTTGCACCCATCAGCCAGGCCTTGGGCCAAGAGGTACAAAAAGTGTACTTTAGCAGCGATGGGGTGTACCATCAAATCAATCTGGCCACGCTATACAATCCTAAGTCTCAGAAATACCTGAGCGAGGAGATGAACATCCAACTCATCAGCACGACACGAGATTACTTGCGGCTGAGCGAAAAGGAACTGAAAGAATTCAATAAAAACTACCGCATAGCCTTATTTGGCTACCCTGATTTTGCAGGTAAGAATATAGGAAAAGCATTTAACGGAGAGGAACGGGCCATAGCAGATGTAACCTTGGTACAAAAGATTGGGCGCAACCAACGTTTCCTGGAAAGCAGCGGCTCAGTAAGCTACCTGCCTGGCACGAAAAAAGAAATAGAAACCATTCAAAGCCTTGCAAAAAGTAGTGGAGTAAATCCAGAGGTATACCTGTCCGAGAAGGCACGCGAAGAAAATCTCAAGTCGGTTCAATCACCTGATGTATTGCACATAGCCACGCATGGATTCTTTATAGAAAGCAAAGAGATAGACAGGAATCTCAGCACAGAGAACAAACGCTTTGACAATCCCCTGCAAAGAGCAGGTTTGCTGCTGGCCAATGCAGAATTGGCCTTGCACGAAAAAGAGGTTCCTGGTAAAGACAATGGCATATTGACGGCACAAGAGGCGATGGAGTTGGATTTAGACGACACGGAACTGGTAGTGCTCTCGGCCTGCGAGACGGGTTTGGGTGAGGTAAGAAACGGAGAAGGTGTATTCGGCCTGCAACGCGCTTTACAGCAAGCTGGAGCTAAAAGCATAGTTATGAGTCTATGGAAAGTGGACGATGCTGCTACACAGGAAATGATGTCACTGTTCTATGAAAACCTGCTTATGAAAAAGCAAGACAAACGCACCGCTTTCCACAAAGCACAGCAAGCCATGAAAGCCAAATTCAAATCCCCCTATTATTGGGGTGCTTTTGTAATGGTGGGTGAATGAAATTTTTTTTCCGTGTTTGATGAGTATTGTTAATTCGGCAGACACTACCTTAAAAAGCGACCCATTGAGTCGCTTTTTTTATTCAAAACGCTAATGCGTATAAAAAATCAACTCAATGGATTATCTTTAATAGATTACCAAATGGTTACTGTTAAAATTAACAAGTCAACTACTTGCACAAAAGCAAAAATTTAGTGAAACTGGAACAGGGGATTTAATATTCATGAAGCAGGCTTGGCTACTTACGGCTCTATCGCTTTTTATATTCGCTGGCACAGTCAATGTAAAGGCCCAGACAAAAAAGGTTAAAGAATCATTCAACGTACTGGACGATGGCTCAGTCATTATCCAGAATGAGGCCGTGCAGGATGAAAACTGTGTATTTGGGAGTGATGGTGAAATCGATATCAGTGTCTATGGCGGAGTTTCGCCTTATACGTACGAGTGGACGGATGGTGTTGGTACGGTGATTGCCACCACAGAAGATCTGATTGGCGTTGTTGCCGGTAATTATTCCGTTACTGTTACTGACAACACCGGTTGTTCCTCCTCAGCCAATTTTACGGTAGGGTATTTTTGCCCCTACACTTGCTCCGGTCTGCTTGAAGTTACCATAACCGATCCAAGTTCTTGCCAGTCTGCTGATGGTGAGATTAACGCCACGTTACTTGAGCCCGGACCCTACGTGTACAACCTCTACCGCTATGACCAATATAATAATTCCTACATCCTCATGGATAATGGAACAGCGGTGGGCGCCACCTTCAATCGGCTGTTTACCAATTTATCGCCTGGTCGCTATGAACTTGAAGTTACCGCAGCCGGACCGTGTACATACAATGCATCAGCCGACCTCATTGCTACCGACTTTTACCTTACCAGTTCTTCCAGTACAAACAATACTTCGTGTGTATCACCCAACGGAACCATTACCATTGACCTCTTCGATGCCACCCTTCCTCATAATTTTGAGGTGCGGTGGAAAAATTTCTATACAGGCTTTGAAGATTCGAGACTTGAAAATTCGACCAATATTATCATCAGCAACCTGAATCCCGGCTACTACCTTATCGAGGTGCGCGATCTGGATACCGGATGCATTATTCAGCAGGGAATATTTGTTAATAGTTCAGCCCCATTTCTTACTGTTACCACTAATAGCATTGTGCCACAATCCACCTGCACGCCTGCTAATGGCTCAATCAGCATTGATGTAACAGGTGGAAGCGGATCATATACCTTTACCTGGTTCACTCCTTCGGGGGTATTGTTTACTGAAGACATTACAAATCTTACGGCTGGCTCCCATTTTCTTTACGTGAGCGATTTAGTGAGCGGCTGCACCAACGACTTGGCCAGTAATACCTATACAGTTGCAAATACTGCTGTTACCCCTTCAGCAACCTATGTGGTAACACCAAATACATCCTGTACCGTAAATAATGGCGCCATTAATCTAACACCCATTGGGGTAGGGCCCTTTACAGTTACGTGGTACAACGAAATGTTGGATCCCATAGCCGGTACTGAAGATTTAATCAACGTTGCGCCAGGAATTTATGGCGTGCGTATTACAGACCAATCCAACGGATGCTCGCGCTTTTTTTTCCCCGGAGACGGGGGACCGGAAGTTGCCGATCATTCATTGCCGGCCATCTCCCTCACTGGCCAGATTTTTAACAGCACCGATTGCAACGGCACCCCGGGTAATGGTGCTGTTGATTTAACTGTTATTACAGCTGCACCAAGTATAACGTACATATGGAACGGCCCCTTTGGCTTCACTTCACCCGATGAAGATATTGCCAACCTGCCACCCGGCTATTACACTGTTACAGTTGAAGTGCCGTGTATCGCCAATACACCACCTGTTATTACCCCCGATAATTTATCGGCCACCAGCGGGCAAACACTTATCGACCTTGACCTGCTGGCTATTATTACCGATGCTGAAGACAACTTTGTGATTGACTCCCTCAAAATCATCCGCCAACCGGTTAGCGGAGCTTTTGCCGAATTGATTAAAACGCCCACTACGGCATCGCTTCGTATTGACTATGCCGGCATCAACTATATTGGTATTGACTCGGTTCTTATAGAAGCCTGCGATGCCCTGGGAGCCTGTTCGCAACAGGAAATTTTTATTACGGTGGAGGTCACCTCATCTGTAGTTATCTACAATGCCGTTTCACCAGTTGGGGCGCCCGGCAATCAATACCTTCGTATTGACGGCCTGCCGTCAGCAGCAAACCGGGTTAGCATTTACAACCGCTGGGGCGATTTGGTTTTTAGTGTTGATGATTATGATAACCTGACCAGACGATTTGAAGGAATGAGTTCGTCTGGAAAAGAGTTACCCTCCGGAACATACTTTTACAAAATTGAAGTCAGCGGTGGCCCGTTATTAACCGGCTTCCTTTCATTAAAACGCTAAGGTTATGAAACTGCACTACCTTGCATTCGTCCTGTTTTTCTTTTACTCTGCAGCAAAAGCACAGGTTGATCCGCTTTATGCCCAATACCTGAACAATCCGTTCCTGATCAACCCGGCTTATGCCGGTATGAACAAGTACCTGAACGTGATGGCAGGTTTCCGAAAGCAGTGGACTGGTTTTGATGGCAGCCCCACTACCCTGGCACTCACAGGGCACACCAGCCTTGCGGATAACAGGATGGGCCTTGGCATGATCATATCGCAGGATAAAATCGGTGAGAACACCAACACGCTTGTACAGGCTGTTTATGCTTACAAGATTAACCTGAATCAAAGCACCCTGCTGTCGTTCGGGTTACAGGCCGGTATGATGAATTACCGAACCGATAACAGCGAACTAAATCCATACGACCCGACTGACCCGCTGTTCTCGGGCGTACAAAACACCACCAAGCCCACATTTGGAGCAGGGGTGCTGCTTCGGAGTGATAAGTATTTTGTTGGCCTGGCCGTGCCCCGTCTACTAAAAGCCACAACTGATTTTGAATCAACTTCCGGCACCGGTGAAGTTGACCTCTATACCCAGCATTTTTACGGATTTGCCTCGTACCTGTTTTTAGTTTCCGATCGGCTACGATTCAAACCTGCTGCGCTGGTGCGCGCAGTTGCCGGCTCACCTCTTTCCACCGACCTGATTGCCCAACTGAACATTGAAGACCGTTATGCTGTGGGGCTGTTCACACGCAACTTCAATACGTATGGATTGCTTACACAAATCAAGTTTAAACAATACCGATTCGGTTACACGTTTGAATTGCCAACTAACAAATCAGTGGGCACAAATTTTACCACCCACGACCTGACATTAGGTATTAACCTGGGATTGTTCAGCTTTCATGATACGCTCGAACTGAGTGATTTTTAGAATCTCAAATAGGATTCTGAACACTTTGTTTACCTTTCGATAAACCGACTGTAATGCTGTTGTATAAAGGAATCCGGTGTTTCTGATTTGAAGTAAATTCCGTGTTTACGGACAAATGAAAAAAGTGCATAAGCACTGGCCCCTTCCAAGCGGCATTGATCCTGATCTAATTCTACCGGGCCTTTCGATTCTGATTTATAGAAAATCAACACCGGCAGAGGATGTACATGATCTCCTCGGGAGATCTCCGAAGTAAACTTTGCGTACACATTGCCCAGCTCTTTTTGATTATCTGTTCCTATTAATTGAAGAAATTCTGCTACTGAAATAACTCCATTTACAGTTGTCTTGCTTAAGAAATCAGCGAACTTGACCAGAAATTCGTCATAAACGCTCTTATCTGACAATTGGATTTGATGAAGATACCAGTACTGATAAACAGTAGGATGAACCGATTGAGGTAACGATCCTCCGTACGTCCCGCTTTTATAGTCACCAAAACTAATCCCTGCATACTCGTGGTCGGTTACATTCATCTTAAATTGACTTTTTTAAAAGAACAATTAATGACTTAAACTTATATAACGCTAAAATTATTACATTGAGAGCACTAATAGAAATAAAAATGTGAATTAATGAAGATTAGCAACCAGTTTATAAGGGAAGCCATGAGCATCATTTTCAATGACAATCTCTTTATATACAATTCTTCCGATGGTCGCCACTATGCAGATCCTTATCTCTTCGAACAAAGTTTAAAGAAGCTTGGCGCTTTAATAAACAATAATCCCAATACGCTGTATTACTTCAAGGCGGGTTTAACATTTCTGTATAATAACCCCAAGCTTGTTCACCCTGGTTTACTTTCTTTGCACGCTATTCCATTTACGCCACAGGAAATAAAACCTATTCTCGCCAAGGCATATAATCACTTTTGGCCTGATGACGATATTGCAGTACACAACATAGATCATTTACTTCCTATTGAATTTGTAGAAATGAGCGAGGAAGAGTGGAGAATTCGTTCAACACCCGACACAACAGAAGGAGGGTTATTTAAGTGAGTTTAGCAGATTCTGCCGGCTTTAGAAACTGAATTTATCCAGAAACACACGAAGCTCAGCGTTCAGTGCTTCAACGTTGCTTATATCCAGCGCCTGGTTAACTAACCGATTAACCTTTATACTCAACTGACTATACCTGATATGCTGATTAATCATAATAAATTCCAAATCGGGAATTAGTTGTTTTAATTCATCCACAATGTCAATCACCTTCAGGTTGCGGCTTACCAGGTTATAGGTGCCGCCCGGCAGGTTGGTGTGCAAGGTTGCTGCCAGCGCCTGTGCTACCTGGTTGATGTGAATAAACGCGCGCGCCTGGTTGCCATCGCCATGAATGGTAATGCGCTTTTCAAAATTGGCTTCAAACACAAACTTGTTGATAACGGCATCAAACCGCATGCTGCGGCTGTAGCCATATACATTGCCGCACCGAAAGATAAAGGTATCCATCCGGTCGGTCAGCCTGCGCACGTGCTCTTCGCCCCGAAGTTTGGATATCGCGTAGAAAGTAGTTGGATGAGGTTTGCATGACTCATCTATTTCATCATCCGAAGAACCATATACACCTCCACTGCTGGTATAAATAAAGCGTTTAACCTTACTCTCTTCAGCGGCATATACCAGTTCAGCCGTACCCCAGTGATTTACCTGCTCATACAAATGAGCATCGGAATTAGCAAACGGAGTGGTTACTCTTGCCGCCAGGTGATACACCACATCTATCCCCTGCAATGCTTTCTTTAGTCCGCGGCTATCAAGCAGCTCACCTCTCTGAAAGTGAATTTTTTTATGTTCTTCAATCTTCCCGCCCAGAAATAAATTAAAGTTACTTCTGCTCAGGTTATCAAAAATAACAATCCGGTCAACAGCCGGATCGCGGGCCAGCAATTCAACCAGTTCTGTTCCGATATACCCGGCTCCTCCGGTAACAAGCACATTCATTATAGTAACAATTTACTTCGAAACTAATTCTGTATGCAGCCCGCACTCCACCTTCTTCAGTCCATACCAGCGCGCCTCACGTTCCTGCATGTTGGGGTCTAACCTTCGGGTGCATGGCTCACAACCAATGCTTACATAGCCCTGCTCTTCCAGCGGATGCCGGGGCAGTTTAAATTCCTTCTGGTATGTCCAAATCATTTTGCTTGTCCAGTCGAGCATGGGGTGAAACCGCAGCTTCCCATACGGTGCAGGTTGCTCCACCTTCATGGCGGCACGTACCGAGCTCTGGTCGGCCCGCACTCCGTTTATCCAAACATCGTATTCGCGCAGCACCCCGTCCATAGGTTGGGTTTTATTCAGGTAACAGCAATGGTCCGGATCGGAGGTAAACAGTAACTTCCCTTCAGCATCGCGCTGCATAAACTTGGGCACTTCGGGTTTTAAGTCAATGGTATTAAGACCAAACGAGGCAGTCACCTCATCACGGAAACGGATTGTTTCAGGAAAGTGGTAGCCGGTATTGATAAAGTAAACGGGTATGGTGCGGTCTATCCGGCTCAGCATGTGCAGCAACACCAGGCTGTGCGACTGGAACGATGAACTGGTAAACAATTTCTTACCGGCTGATTGATACCGGTGAATCTGGTCCGATAAGGCTTCGAAAGTCATAAAAGCTGGGCCCAATATTAAAAATATTAATCGGCAAACCGGTAATTCCTGAACCTTTTAAGCGTAATCCTGTTTAACTTTAGACGCCACAAATGAAAGTAAAGATTTCGCGCAAAGAGCATTTTAACGCAGCCCACCGCCTGTTTAACCCGGCCTGGACTGACGAACAAAACCGAAAGGTATTTGGTAAATGTGCTAACCCGAATTATCACGGTCATAATTATGAAATCATTGTAAGCCTTACAGGAATCCCGGATAGTGAAACGGGCTATGTGTATGATATGAAGGAACTTAGCGACCTGATGCGCGAACACGTTACATCAAAATTTGACCACAAAAATCTTAATCTTGATATTGAACATTTTAAAAACCTGAACCCCACTGCCGAAAATATTGCCATGGTAATCTGGAATATTCTTCGAAGCAAAATTGATAAATCACTGGAATTGAAAATCACACTTTATGAGACAGAAAGAAATTTCGTTGAATATCCGGCCAATTAATCCTGACGTCTATCTTGACGATCAGGGTGATGACCATGTAGGTACCTCATACAACACGCCCCTTCGGGCCGATGCTTTCGATATACCCGATGACGAGAAAGTTGAAAAGATTGAAAAGCATTTTCGGGAAATTATGCACATTCTGGGCCTCGACCTGACAGACGACAGCCTGCAGGGTACACCGCGCAGGGTAGCCAAAATGTATGTAAAAGAAGTGTTCAGCGGCCTGAATCCGAAAAACCGTCCGCATGCCCGGTTGTTCGAAAACAAATACAACTACAACCAAATGCTGGTAGAAAAAGAAATAACTTTCTACTCGCATTGCGAACACCACTTTGTGCCCATTTATGGCAAAGCACACGTAGCCTACTTCTCCAGCGGCAAGGTTATCGGGCTTTCGAAAATTAACCGCATCGTTCAGTATTATTCCAAGCGTCCTCAGGTACAAGAACGCCTTACCGTACAGATTGCCCGCGAGATGATGCGCGTACTAAAAACCGAAGATGTAGGTGTGGTTATTGATGCCACCCATTTGTGTGTTGCATCCCGCGGTGTTGGCGATACCAACAGCCGCACCGGTACAGCCTACTTCTCCGGCAAGTTTAATGATGAGAATATTAAGCGGGAGTTTTTGAATTACATTAATAGCAAGTAAGCGCTTCACATAATTTTGCTCAGATTCCTGACTGGCACCGGCCGGGTCGCAAATAATCCAATTACTTAGTAGATTAGCGGGTCTAATTAAACTACGCATATGGTATTCGACCTCGACATGATTAAAACCGTTTACCGGGAACTGCCCGGCCGCATTGCCAAAGCCCGCAAGGCAGTAAACCGGCCCCTCACCCTATCGGAAAAAATACTGTTTTCGCACCTGCACAGCGACCAGAAACTGGAAGATTTTGTGCGGGGAAAATCGTATGTAAACTTCTCGCCCGACCGGGTAGCCATGCAGGATGCCACCGCCCAGATGGCCCTGCTCCAGTTCATGTCGGCCGGAATACCCAAGGTACGTGTGCCTTCCACCGTGCACTGCGACCACCTGATTTTGGCAAAAAACGGTGCCGCTCAGGATCTGAAAGAATCGCTTACCGCCAGCGGTGAAGTATTTAACTTCCTTGAATCCGTATCCAATAAATACGGCATCGGTTTCTGGAAGCCTGGGGCCGGCATAATCCACCAGGTAGTTTTGGAAAACTATGCCTTTCCGGGCGGCATGATGATCGGTACCGATTCGCACACGGTTAATGCCGGAGGGCTGGGCATGGTAGCCATTGGTGTTGGTGGTGCTGATGCGGTAGATGTGATGTCGGGCATGCCGTGGGAACTGAAGTGGCCCAAACTGATTGGCGTTAAACTTACCGGTAAACTAAGCGGGTGGACTTCGTCAAAAGATGTGATTTTAAAAGTGGCAGGCATTCTGACCGTAAAAGGCGGAACCGGAGCCATTGTTGAATACTTCGGGCCGGGAGCACTTACGTTGTCGTGCACAGGCAAAGGAACCATTTGCAATATGGGCGCTGAGATTGGCGCCACCACCTCAACCTTCGGTTACGATGAAAAAATGGCGCAGTACCTGCGCGGAACAGGCCGCAAAGAAGTGGCCGACCTGGCCAACGAGGTAAAAGAACATTTAACTGGCGACCCGGAAGTGTACGCCAACCCCGAAAAGTATTTTGACCAGGTAATTGAAATAGATCTTTCCACACTAGAACCTCACATAAACGGTCCCTTCACTCCCGACCGCGCCATACCGGTTTCGAAGTTTGCGGATGAAGTACGCAAGAACGGCTGGCCCCAACAACTGGAAGTTGGCCTGATTGGTTCATGCACAAATTCATCCTACGAAGATATCACCCGGTCCGCTTCACTGGCCAAGCAGGCAGTTGATAAAAAACTGAAAGCAAAAGCGGAGTTTACCATCACGCCCGGTTCGGAACAGGTGCGCTACACCGTTGAACGTGACGGCTACCTGGGCATTTTTGAAAAAATGGGCGGGGTTGTGCTTGCCAACGCCTGTGGCCCGTGCATCGGGCAGTGGGCACGCCACACCAACGATCCGAACCGCAAAAATTCCATCATCACCTCGTTTAACCGGAACTTCGCCAAGCGTAACGATGGCAACCCGAACACCCACGCATTTGTAGCATCACCTGAAATAACAACTGCTTTTGCTATTGCGGGAGATTTAACCTTTAATCCATTAGAGGATACCCTAATTAACGAAGAAGGCAAGCCCGTTAAACTGGACGAACCCACAGGGGTTGAGTTTCCACCAAAAGGTTTTGATGTGAAAGACCCAGGCTACATTGCTCCGGCCAAAGACGGCAGTAAAGTAAAGGTAAAGATCGATCCGAAATCAAACCGCCTGCAGGCATTAAGCCCTTTTGCCCCATGGGATGGAAAGAACCTGACCGGCATGAAGTTACTTATAAAAGCCAAAGGCAAATGCACCACCGACCATATTTCCATGGCCGGCCCGTGGCTGCGGTTCCGCGGACATTTAGACAACATTAGCAACAACACCTTAACGGGTGCTGTTAACTACTTCAACGACAAGACTGATAGCGTAAAGAATCAATTAACCGGTGAGTACGGACCTGTTCCTGCTACCCAGCGCGCATACAAAGCAGCCGGCATCCCGACCATCGTTGTAGGCGATCATAACTATGGCGAGGGCTCCTCGCGCGAGCATGCAGCCATGCAACCCCGGCACTTGGGTATCCGCGTCATCCTGGTTAAATCATTTGCACGTATTCACGAAACCAACCTGAAAAAACAAGGCATGCTGGCGCTCACCTTTGTCAACGAAGCAGACTACGATAAAATCCAAGAAGACGATACCATAGACATTATTGACCTGACTTCCTTCGCTCCGGATAGACCCCTCACATTGGTACTGAAGCATAAAGACGGAACCAGCCACACCATTAAGGCCAACCACAGTTACAATGCCGGGCAGATTGAGTGGTTTAAAGCGGGATCAGCCCTTAACCTGATGGCTAAACAAATTGCCGCAGCGGAGAAAAAACCCGCCAGCAAAACAGCTAAGAAGAAATCAGCTAAAGCGAAATCCGCAAAAAAAGTTGTGCGAAAAGCCGTTAAGAAATCAGCTGCCAAAAAGAAAGCAAAAATTGCCAGGCCGAAGAAAGCAGCAAAGAAAGTTACCAGAAAGAAAAAGAAACGGTAAACCGCCAAAATTATGAAACACCAAATTGTTACACCGGCCCGATCGCTTACCAAGGAAACGGAAGCGTTGCTGAACAAACAGATAATGATGGAAGGCAAATCGGCTGCAGCTTATTTGTCGATGGGCTCCTGGTGCGAAACCAAAGGGTACGAAGTCTCTTCGCAGTTTCTGTTCAAACACTCCGATGAAGAGCGGATGCACATGCTCAAACTCATTCACTATGTGAACACAGCCGGAGGTCACGGCCTGCAACCGGAGATCACAAAAATCAAGCATACCTTTAAGAGCCTGCGCGAAGTTTTTGAAACAGTACTCAACCACGAGCTTGAAGTGACCAAATCCATCAACAGCATTGTTGACCATTGCTTTAAGATTAAGGATTTTGCCACATTTAATTTTCTGCAATGGTATGTAATGGAACAGCGCGAAGAAGAAACCCTTGCGCGCAGGGCAGTCGAACTGTTCGATCTGATTGGTGAAGAGGGGGTTGGCTTGTGGATGATAGACCAGGAAATCGGCAAGTTGGAAATGTATGCTTCAAAGGTTTCGGGCAAACCGGCCTGAGTATTTACAGCACATCGCGCAGTACCAGCCTGAACTCATTGAGCATCATGGCGGTAGCGCCCCACACGATTTCACCATCAATTTCGAAATGAGGCGCCAGCATGGTGTAGCGGTTGGCTACCAGTATCTCTTTTGATTTAATGGCGCTGTCATCAATAATGTCCGACAATTTACCCAGCAGAATCCTTACAACTTCATGGTGATCGGGCCGGAATACCGGTGGTGATGTTGTATAACCCACGACAGGCGTTACCATAAAATTACTGGGCACCACAAAAAAATCGCTTAATTTACCCAGTATGGTAACCGCATCCGGATTAACACCAATTTCTTCATGTGCTTCACGTAATGCAGTTTCTGTTGGGGTCTCACCGGCTTCAGCCTTGCCGCCCGGCAGGCTAACCTGGCCGCTGTGGAGGCCCGAATAATCCGGACGTTTAATCAGCGGGAAAATAAAACTATCGGTTTGCGGGCATAGCAGGATTAATACACTGCCTGGCTTTGGTGGAGTTTTATGTTCGAACCGAGGAATGACCTGACCTATCGGCCTGGCCCGTAACGGTTCGTGAGCAAGAGGGCCGGGTAGTTTACCCGCCAAACGTTTGGTAAGTGTTTTTAGCAAATAGTCATCGGCCAGGTACATGACAATGTGAATATGTACTGAATAAACTTTTCAAATTAATGCAAGTATTAAAAAAAAAATCCTTATAAATTTGATTAGGGTGCGGATAATCCCACCTACAATCGTATCTAAACCAATAATATATGAAGAAAATTTACCACTTAAAAAGTGCTGCCCTGTTGCTGCTGGTTTTAGTAACGGGGTATGTTTATGCACAAAGCTACACGGTTACCGGAACCGTGAAGGACGCAAGAACGGGTGAAGGAATGGCCGGAGTGAACGTTGTTGTGAAAGGCTCTTCACAGGGAACAATCACGGACAACACCGGAGCTTTTACCATCAATGTACCAACTAGTCCAGCCACTCTTCAAATCTCATTTATCGGGTACAGGACGACCGAGGTTCAAGTAAGCACATCGGTAACAAACATTAGTACGTCATTAGAAGAAGATGTTACCAGCCTGGAAGAAGTTGTTATATCAGGGTTGGCAACAACAGTAAAACGAACAAACCTTGCAAATGCGGTTGCCAGCGTTGATGGGAAAGAGTTGATGGGAACCACAAATCCGCAAACATTAGATTATGCGTTGTATGGCAAAATGACGGGGGTAAATATGAACTCCAATGGAGGTGCTCCTGGCGGAGGTGTAAACGTTAACTTCAGAGGGATAACCACATTAGGTGCCGGATCCTCACAACCTTTGTATATTATTGATGGCGTGTACATGAATAATTCAGCCATTCGTAATGGACGCTCTGAAGCAAATCAGGCTGGGTCCGGTTCCAACACGAGCAATCAGGATGATGCTGCCAACCGATTAGCCGATTTAAACCCTGATGATGTTGAGCGGGTGGAGGTATTAAAAGGTCCTTCAGCGGCAGCAATTTATGGTACCCGCGCAAATGCGGGGGTTGTCATCATTACCACTAAAAAAGGAAAGCAAGGCAAAACCAAAATTTCTTTTAATCAGGACTTAGGTTTTGCTAAAGCTCAAAACCTAAATTTCTACGAGCCGTGGAACGAGGATAAAGTAACATACTATCAAACTGAGTATTTGGGTAATCCTGGGGCCATACCAGCTGAGGTTGCCGCGCTTAATCAGGCCATTGCCGAGGGGAGAAATTTAGATTTAGAAAAAGAAATGTACGGAGAAACCGGGTTTCTAACCAATACTCAAATCAGCGCCTCGGGTGGAAATGAAAAAACATCATTCTTTGTATCCGCAGGTATTCAGGATGAAGACGGAATAATCAAGCATACCGGTTTCAAAAGGTATTCAATAAGAACAAATATTGACCATAGTATTTCAGACCGCATTAAACTTGGTGTGAATACAAACTATGTTAAAACAGACAACCAACGAGGATTTACCGGTAACCAAAATAATACGGGCGGCAGTCTGGGTTACGCTATCGCTTACACACGGTCATATCGCAACCTCAAACCCGATGAAAATGGAAACTACCCGGATAACCCCGACTTTAATGATAATCCGTTTGCGATACGCGATTTAGCTGAAAATAACCAGACAGTAAACAGGTTCATTACTGCCGGAAACCTGAGCGTTGGCATCTTACAAAAACCAAACTACGATCTTAAATTTATTCTGAATGGCGGTGTTGATTATATGGGCGCCAATACAAAAGTCTATATGCCTGAAATTCTTCAGCACCAGCGCGCATTACCAAATCCGGGCGATGTTATTTATGGTAACCAGAATGACCTGAACTCAAATATTCAGGGATTTCTTGTATTTAATCTGTCGCAAGGTGCAACGACTTTTACCACTCAAGTCGGGGCTGTTCGGCTTGATCAAAATTCCAAGTACCAACTTATCCGGGGACAAGGACTCAACGGTGGTCAAAGCAATTTGGCGTATGCACAGGTAGTTTCTAATATGTCGCAGATAAATCAGCGGACATCAGACGTGGGATTATATGCACAGCAGGAAGTGAATTGGGGCGATAAGCTAATTGGAACACTCGGGCTACGCCTAGATAAATCAACACTAAACCTTGATCAGGATAAGTTCTACTCATTCTACAAAGGTTCACTGGCTGCTAACATATCCAATTTTGAATTCTGGAATATTGATCAAGTTAATCAACTGAAGTTGCGTATGGCATTTGGCCAGTCGGGTGGGCTGCCGCTATATAACCGAACATTTGTAGTGATGAACTCCCAGCTAATCGGAGGTGAAATAGGTTTTCAGGTTGGAACAAGAGATGTTGACCCTAACCTTAAACCCGAAATTGCCAATGAGCTTGAATTTGGAATTGATGCCGGATTTTTAAATAACAAAATCTCACTTGAAGCCAGCTACTATATTAAAAATGTTAATGACTTAATTATCGACCTGGTACCAGCCGAATCAACCGGTATCACAGCAATTGCCACCAACGGTGCAGACTTACAAAACAAGGGTATTGAACTTGCATTGGGAGCGACTCCAATCAGCACCAATAAAATAAACTGGTTTACTCGCGTTGCCTGGTGGCGGAACCGCGCAGAAATTACTGATTTAAAAATTCCAGCGTACACATTTGGCGGATTCGGTACTGCACTTGGAACATACATCATAGCAGAAGGGTACTCGCCCACAACCATTGTTGGAACACCCGTAGATGTTGACAATCCAACGCCCGTTCCAGGAGTGCAGGTTATCGGTGACCGGCAGGCAGATTTTGATATGTCATGGTACAATTCAGTTACCTTCCTTAAAAATTTTGAATTTTCATTCTTGCTTCATTATAAGAAAGGCGGTGACAATATTAACCTATCAGCACTGCTGTGGGACGATGGCGGATCAACTCAAGGGTATATGAATGACCCGGATGGTAATGGACTTGTTTTTGGATTAGGCCGCTTATTGGATTGGGTAGGAACCGGCCAAGGGCGGGTACCTGCAACCTACATTCAGGATGCCAGCTATTTAAAACTTCGTGAAATCGGACTTTACTACAATGTTCCAAAATCAATTACATCAGGATGGTTCAATGGTGCAATCAATAATGTAAAAGTTGGTTTTTCAGCTAATAACATCCTTGTTTCAACCAAGTATGGCAGCTACGATCCTGAAGTCTCCAACTTTGGCGCACAACCCATTAACTCAAACGTTGAGGTTACTCCATATCCTAGTTCAAGAAGGTATTTTTTCCACCTAAGTGTTGACTTTTAACCATTAACAATGATTACTATGAAAATTAAAGTTATAATCTTATCCATAAGTCTGGTGATACTCACACAGACCGCCTGCGAAATAGAACCCGTGGTTGACCCGGATAACCCAACACTTGCTGGTGTTCTTACCAATGCATCCAAAGCTCAATTGCGGGTGTTGGTTACAGGCCTGGAGGCCAGAAGCCGGGGGTACTTTGAAAATGCCACCGAAATGTTTGGAAGTTTTGCCCGCGAAGTGGCTCCGTTCTTTGCTTCAGATCCACGGTTTGGTAACGATTGGTACGGAACAACCACCTACCCCGATTTCTTTGCATCAAATGGCACTTACCTAACGCCCTACCTTGCGGTTAAACAAGCTAACATACTAATTCAATCCGTAAACAATACATCCGCTGTAACTGCTGAAGAAGCTGCAGGCTATATTGGCTTTGCAAAGACCATGAAAGCGTATCAGCTTCTTTGGCCCCTCATGCAGCAATATCAAAACGGTATCCGCATTGACGTAGAACAAACGCTTAATCCGGGACCAATTGTAGATTACAGTACTGCGCTTGCTGCCATTCGTTCACTACTTGATGAGGCTAAAACTGATTTACAGGCTGCCGGAAGTTCATTTGATTTCAACTTAACAATGGGTTTCTCATCTCCTGCGGAATTTTTAAAAGTTAATCGGGCAATAGCCGCTCGCGCTGCATTGTATGCCGAAGATTTCACTGGAGCTTTGACCGCATTAAATGAATCGTTTATGGATATGGCTGTAACTCCGGGAACACGCGAAAAAATGTACATCGGGCCGGTACACGTTTATGGAAACAGCCCGGATGTTGAAAATCCGCTGTTCTATATAAAAGATGCACCAACAAATACTATATTAATTGTGCATCCGTCAATGATTGACGATTTATTGCCAGGGGATGAAAGGGCTGAAAAATTCTTCCAACGAACCAATATTGTAAATTACGGGCCAATTCCATTTCCAGGTGAATACCAGGACAATCGGTGGGAAACGAACTCCGATCCAATTCCCTTCATCAGGAATGAAGAGTTGATATTAATTAAAGCAGAAGCTGAAGCCAGAAAGGCCTCTCCTGACTTTGCAGCAGCATTTGCAGCTATCAATGTTGTTCGCAATACCTGGGGGTTGGCCGACTACACAGATGGTACTCCTACCGTTGATGAAACCATTGAAGAAATACTATTCCAGAGGAGATATTCCTTGTGGGCTGAAGCTGGTCACCGCTGGATTGACCTTCGGAGAACCGGACGGTTAGACGCTGCTCATGTTGACCTTACCTATGACAGAGGAGACCCGCCATCAAGCACTGAATTAATATCCCAGGTAGCGCGTAGGGCTTCCGAAACCAATTGGGATGAGAACAATTAACATCAGATTTTAGTAAGGGGCTTAGGCCCCTTACTTATTTGCACTGAATGGAGGACACGTTTATGCTTTCCTTCCGATCACGCGATTCCTTATACGCCTTACAAGCTTCAACTATATTTCCTGCCAGCCAATACGCCTCGGCCAAATATGCATACACATCGTCAACAAACGGATCCATTTCAGTTGCTTGTTTAAGTAAGCGTACTGCAGCCTGTGCATCATTTATCTTCAGGTAATAAATCCCTTTATTACGATAAGCCCAGGCATTGGCCGGATCACTGGCAATGCTCTGGTTAATATCGTCAACAGCAGCCTGTAACTCGCCCCTCATCAGCTTAATATAGCCACGGTTATTCAGATAGTATGAATCACCGGGTTCCAGAAGCAATGCCTTTGCAATGTGTTTTTCCGCGGTTGTCAAATCTGATTCGGCAGCATAAACCAATGCCAAAGCATTATACGCATCCGATATATCGGCTTTAAGGATTAGTGCTTCTTCAAGGGCAATTTTGGCGCTGTCGTACTGGCGGGCATAAAAGTGCACCGTACCCAGGTTTATCCATAACTCCGGGTTCTTTGAATCAAGCGAAAGGGCTTTTCTGAACGAAGCCTGCGCCCGGTTATACTCGCGCTTTTTGGTATGAATCAAGCCCTGTAAAAAGTAAACAGGCATCGAATCAGGCTTAAGTTCCACCAACCTGTTAACATCCTCTAATGCCTTATTTATAAAATTCATTTCATAATACGTATTAGCCCGGTTAAACAAGCTGTTTAGAAAGCCCGGTGCACAACCCAATGCACGGTTATAATATTCCAATGCTTCGGCATAGTTTTTTTGCCTGAACTGCACCGTTCCCAGATTATTCAGCGCATCGGCATAGCAGGAGTCTAACCGGAGCGCCTCGTTAAAATTCTTT
>JAKLJG010000005.1:19569-77055 GCA_023151255.1 Cyclobacteriaceae bacterium
CTTAGTAAGGGCCTCATTGCCGACAAGAAGAAATCGTTGTTTGCGTATCTGGTCAGACTCACAAGCTGAAGCGAACACAAGCACCAACAAAATAACAAGCGCACACTGCCTGGGGGCCCAGCGGATTTTTAATGTAAAATTCTTTACTTGCATAGCACCTTATGGCCATTAACCAGGAATACGAAATTGAAGTTAGACGACTCCTGAACCAAAATAAGCGTTTTGAAGCCGTTCGCTATTTACAAAACACACTTAACGTTTCAAACACCGATGCCGACCGGCTGGTTCAGGCCGTTGAAAACGAAATTAGGCTCGAAACGCAAGAGGTCTTAAAGCCCGTTGCTGAAACAGCAAAAGGCTGCGGCAATGTGGTTATTAAGGTAATCAGTATCGGATTGGGCTTCTTTGGTGTGGTGTTTATACTGATTGGCATCGGCACATACCTGCTGTTTAACTATATCGAGGCTGATGCCGTTGAAGTTCAGGGCCGCGTAGTTGACCTCCGGCCCAGCCCAAGTGGAGGCGATGGCTTCGCTCCCGTTATTGAATACGAATGGAACGGGCAAACCAAAACGCATTACAGCGAGGTGTACGCCTCCCCTCCTGATTTTGAAGCCGGGCAGGTAGTACCGGTTTACGTTAACCCTTCCAACCCGGATACTGCTACCATTATCTACGAGGAAACAGGCTGGATATTCATTTCAGTTTTTGGAGGCATCGGAGCTGTGTTTATCATAATCGCCATTGTATTATTCAGGTTCGGAAAGAAAATGAACCGACCGCTTTGAAAATTGACTTCCGTTTTGTTGCTTTGACACCACAATGACCAATAGAAAAAGCATAAACAATCATCACCATCATCATGTTAACACCATGTTGCGTGGCAGGTTTATGTTTTAACTGAACATTAAAGACTTTACTAAAAGGCTTGCCGCGATACCGGCAGGCCTTTTTTGCTTTATACCGAATCATGAATACCCATAAACAGATGAGCGAAGTTGTACGAATTGCTATTCAAAAATCAGGACGACTACAGGAAGGATCGCTGAAATTGCTTAAAGACTGCGGACTGAACATCAGCAACGGCAAAGATCAGTTGAAAACACAGGTATCCAATTTTCCTGTTGAAGTACTTTTCCTGCGCGATGATGACATCCCCCAATACATTGAAGACGGTGTGGCCGATGCCGGGATAATTGGCGAAAACGTTTTCACTGAAAAGCAGAAAAACGGGGTAATCATGAAGCGGCTCGATTTTGCGAAATGCCGCCTGGCGCTTGCCGTACCACGAACAACTAACTATACAGGTTTAGCCTGGTTTAACGGTAAAAATATCGCCACTTCTTATCCAAACATTGTGGGCAACTACCTGAAGATGAAGAATATTACGGCAGGCATCCACGAAATCAGCGGCTCGGTAGAAATTGCCCCCGGTATCGGCTTGGCCGATGCCATATGCGATATCGTCAGCACCGGCAGCACACTGCTCAGCAACGGCCTGAAAGAGGTAGAGCTTGTTATGCAGTCGGAAGCGGTATTGATTGCCGGTGATCTTAGTATGCAAAAAAAGAAAATTCTGGAAAAACTGGTATTCCGCATTGAAGCCGTACAGCAGGCACGAAACAACAAATACATCCTGCTTAATTGTCCCAACGAAGCCATTGAATCGATTACGCAGATTATCCCGGGCATGAAAAGCCCAACCATTTTGCCGCTAGGTAAACCAGGCTGGAGTTCCTTGCATTCGGTTGTCAACGAAAATGATTTCTGGGAAAAAATCGATCAGCTAAAACAATTGGGCGCTGAAGGGATTTTGGTAGTGCCGATTGAGAAGATGATTAAGTAGAAATTAGTAGTTAGTAAATAGTATTAAGTAGTGAGACTTACGAATACAAGTAACCAAAAACGAACAACCCCATGAAACTCTACAACAATCCACACCGCGATGACTGGCCACAACTTTGCGAACGCCCGCAACTGCAACTGGGGTTTCTGGAGAGTTCGGTAAACAATATCCTGGCCCGAGTTAAACAAAGTGGCGACTACGCTCTTAAAGAACTCACTGGTAAGTTCGATAATGTGGACCTGAAGGAACTTACCGTAACTCCTGACGAAATACATTATGCCGCTGCACTGGTTAAGCCGGCTCTAAAGGCTGCTATAGAAACCGCTGCATCAAACATTAAAAAATTTCATCAGGCACAATTGCCGCCAGTAATAAAAGTCGAAACAATGCCAGGTGTAACCTGCTGGAGAAAAAGCGTACCGATTGAAAAAGTTGGCATTTATATACCCGGTGGAACTGCGCCTTTATTTTCAACTGTACTCATGCTGGCCATTCCGGCTACGTTGGCGGGCTGTAACAATATTGTGCTGGTTACTCCTCCGGATAAACAGGGCCAAATCCATCCGGCCATTCTATACGCTGCACAGCTAACGGCTATAAAAAAAATTTACAAAGTCGGTGGTGCTCAAGCCATTGCTGCCCTCGCCTACGGTACGGAAACCATTCCGAAAGTGAATAAGATTTTCGGGCCTGGTAACCAGTATGTAACCAAAGCCAAACAACTGGTTAACCAGCAAGGCACGGCTATAGATCTGCCGGCCGGCCCAAGTGAAGTGCTGATTTGGGCAGATGACTCAGCTGTGCCGGAATTTGTTGCTGCCGATCTCCTGTCGCAAGCCGAACATGGTACCGACAGTCAGGTGATGCTGGTTGCCAACAACTCACTACTTGCTGAAAAAGTTTTTAATGAGGTTGACCGCCAGGTAACGCAATTGCCCCGTAAGGAGATTGCCGGGCTGGCACTGCAAAACAGTAGGGCGCTTATTTTTGATAACGATGATGAAGCATTGGATTTTATAAACTCCTATGCACCGGAACACCTGATTATTAACAAAGGCCAGGCCGATAAACTGGCCGAAAAAATCCGCAATGCCGGTTCGGTATTTATCGGCAACTACTCACCTGAGGCTGCCGGTGATTATGCCTCGGGAACAAATCACACCCTGCCAACCAGCGGATATGCCGCTACCTATGGCGGTGTGTCTGTCGAAAGTTTTTTAAAGCACATCACCTTTCAGGAAATCACAGAAGAGGGTATCCGGCAGGTTGGTCCGGTAGTTGAAGCGATGGCCCACGCTGAAGAATTAATCGCACACAAAAATGCTATCAGCATCAGGCTTAAGCACCTGCAAAATCAGTAATCTGTAACCTACTAGCATGGACATACAATCGCTACTCAGAGAAAATATAAAAGCACTCACACCTTATTCCACTGCCAGGGATGACTACGAGGGAACAGCCGAAGTGTACCTGGACGCGAATGAAAATCCTTTTCCTTCGGAATACAACCGGTATCCCGATCCACACCAACGGAAGGTTAAAGAGAAAATCAGTGCGCTGAAAAATATCCCTGTAGAAAATATTTTCCTAGGTAACGGAAGCGATGAAGCTATTGATCTGATTATCCGTGCCTTTTGTGAGCCGGCAGCCGATTCCATACTTATTCCCGAACCAACGTACGGCATGTATGCCGTTTGTGCCAGCATTAATAATGTGCCTGTTAAACGGGTTTTACTTAATTCATGGTTCGATCTAGACGTAGATGCTATAAATAAAACGCTGGATGCGTCTGTTAAAATTATCTTTCTCTGCTCGCCCAACAATCCATCAGGCAATTTACTTAATAAAGAAAAGATAAACAGTTTGATCAATACCTTTAATGGTATTGTGGTTATTGATGAAGCGTACATCGATTTTGCTGCCGATGAAGGCTTCCTTCCGGTTTTAAGCAACTACCCCAATCTGATCGTTTTACAAACATTTTCGAAAGCCTGGGGTTTAGCAGGCCTTAGGTTGGGTTTGGCGTATGCTTCGAATGTAATCATCGCCACACTAAACAAATTAAAATACCCGTACAACATTAATTCACTTACTCAAAATACAGTACTAGAAAAACTCTCTTCTGCTGGAGTTAAAAACAGCCAGGTAAACTTAATCATCCGGGAACGCAAAAAACTTATCGAACGCTTAGCAACCGTTTCAGAAGTAATTAGAACATACCCATCAGACGCCAACTTTGTGTTGGTAAAATTTAAAGATGCCGGCTATGTTTATAATAACCTTCTGAAGAGGAGCATCATTGTACGCGATCGATCAGCAGTGGCATTATGTGAAGGCTGCCTGCGGATAACCGTGGGCACGCCTGAAGAAAATACTAAACTTATCGAAACATTGAGAATGCTATGAAACGTGTATTGTTTATTGATCGCGATGGAACCCTGATAATCGAACCACCTGACGAGCAAATTGACAGCCTGGAAAAGCTGGAATTCTATCCGGGCGTTATCCGGTGGCTCGGTCAGCTTGTGAACGAGACGGATTATGAGTTGGTGATGGTTACCAACCAGGACGGCTTGGGAACTGACCGGTTCCCTGAAGCCGCATTCTGGCCGGCACACAATAAAATGATCAAGACATTAGAAGGCGAAGGAATTAAGTTCTCAAAAGTTTTTATCGATCGCTCATTTGCGCACGAGAACAAACCTACCCGAAAGCCAGGAACCGCCATGCTTACGGAATTCCTGACAGAAAATTATGACATAGCCAACTCGTATGTTATTGGCGACCGGCTGACGGATGTTGAACTCGCTTTTAACCTGGGATGCAAGGCCATCCTGATAAACAACGGATCACTGAGCCAGAAGCTTCACGCAGCGCCCTATTCAAGCGTAGCACAATTAGTTACAACCGACTGGAAAACTATTTACGAATTTCTTTTAAAACCCTTGCGCACGGCAACCCTTGCACGCAAAACCAGAGAAACTGAAATTACAGTTACACTAAATATTGATGGCAGCGGCAAATCATCTATTCACACCGGCATAGGCTTTTTCGATCACATGCTGGAACAACTGGCAAAACATGGAAATATTGACCTGCAAATTCAGGTTCAGGGCGATCTGCACGTAGATGAACACCATACCATTGAAGACACCGCCCTTGTGCTGGGCGAAGCATTTTATAAAGCACTGGGAACCAAGCTTGGTATTGAACGATACGGATTTGTTTTACCAATGGACGATTGCCTAGCACAAGTAGCCATCGACTTTGGCGGAAGGCCCTGGCTGATTTGGGAAGCAGCGTTCAAGCGCGAGAAAATCGGTGAGATGCCAACGGAAATGTTCTATCATTTTTTTAAATCATTTTCTGATACAGCAAGGTGTAACCTGAATATTAAGGCCGAAGGAACAAATGAGCATCATAAAATAGAAGCCATTTTCAAAGCATTTGCAAAGGCTTTGCGCATGGCCGTAAAACGAAATGGAAATGACTTGCCTACCACTAAAGGAACATTTTAATATAAATGAGAATAGCTGTAATAAAATATAATGCCGGCAACATTCAGTCGGTAGCCTATGCGCTGGAACGGCTTGACGTCAGGTTTAGTATAACTGACAACCCGGAAGAAATTGCATCGGCTGATAAAGTAATTTTCCCCGGTGTAGGCCAGGCGCAAACTACAATGCGGTATTTACGTGAACAGAAATTAGATGAAGTAATCCGTACACTTCAACAGCCAGTATTAGGCATTTGCCTCGGCATGCAACTGATGTGCCGGTTCTCGGAAGAAGGCTCAACAGAATGCCTGGGAATATTTGATGAAACCGTAAAGCGTTTTCTGACCAATGCGCAACATAACGTACCACACATGGGCTGGAATCAGGTTGAATTCACTAATAACGAAATAGGCCCGTTCATGCAGCCCGCAAACTTTTACTTTGTTCATAGCTATTATGTGCCTGTAAATAAATACACCATCGCACAGTGTCATTACGGGCAGCCTTTCAGCGCCATGATGCGAAAGAACAACTTTTTAGCTGTGCAGTTCCATCCGGAAAAATCAGCTCAAACCGGTGACCATATTTTGCGCTATTTTCTACACGCGTTTTAGTTATTGCTATGAAAATGAAAATCATACCCGCAATTGATATCGTCAACGGAAAATGCGTTCGCCTTGTTCAGGGCAACTTCAGCAAAGTAACTGTGTATAGCAAAGATCCTGTTGAAGTTGCCCGTCAGTTCGAAGAAGACGGATTTGAATACCTGCACCTGGTTGACCTTGACGGTGCCCGGCTGGGCAGAATAACAAACTGGAAGGTAATTGAGAAGATAGCCGGTAAAACTGCCCTAAAAACCGATTTTGGCGGTGGTGTGCATACAGAAGAAGAAATTGAACGACTGATGGGTTTAGGCGTTGAGTATATCAATATTGGAAGTTTGGCCATTCGGCAACCCGATACGTTTACCACCTGGCTGAATAAATTTGGCTCCGATAATTTTATCCTAAGCGCTGACGTTCAGCATGAAATGATAAAAGTTTCAGGCTGGCAGGAAGAGGCCGGCATTTCGGTTTTTGATCTGATCAGAAAATTCAAGACTGTGCGGCATGTAACCTGCACCGACATCAGCACAGATGGCATGTTAAACGGACCGAACATTGCACTTTATAAAAAGCTAAAAATAAAATTCCCTAACCTGGGTATCATCGCCAGTGGTGGAATCAGCACGGCCGATGATGTTGAGGAACTGAATTACCTGAAACTGGAGGGCGCTATCATCGGAAAAGCCCTGTATGAAAAAAAGATAACAGCCGAACAGTTAAAAAACCGAAACTTATTGTAAATGCTTACTAAACGCATAATCCCCTGCCTCGATGTAAAGGGTGGTCAAACCGTTAAAGGTATCAACTTCAGCAACCTGCGCAATGCAGGCGACCCGGTTGAATTAGCTGCTCTATATGCTAACCAAGGAGCCGATGAACTTGTTTTTCTGGATATTTCGGCTACGCAGGAAGTGCGCAAAACAATGAGCAAATGGGTAAAGGATGTTGCGCGCCAAATCAACATTCCGTTCACCGTTGGCGGAGGTATTGCAGCCGTGCATGACGTTGCTGCACTCCTGGAGGCCGGAGCCGATAAGGTAAGCATCAATTCAGCAGCCGTACGTAATCCAAACCTGATAAATGAATTGGCAAACCACTTCGGCTCGCAATGCATTGTGCTGGCTATCGATGCACGAAAAATTCATAATACCTGGGTAGT
Organism: Cyclobacteriaceae bacterium; assembly: GCA_023151255.1. Classification (GTDB taxonomy): domain Bacteria; phylum Bacteroidota; class Bacteroidia; order Cytophagales; family Cyclobacteriaceae; genus UBA2336. The sequence goes on from JAKLJG010000005.1 coordinate 26,677, forward strand.
TCATACGCATGGCGGTAAAAACCCGACTGACAAAAGACTTTTCAGTTGGGCGAAAGAGGGGCAGGAACGCGGTGCCGGTGAAATATTATTTACCAGCATGGACCACGATGGCACAAAAAACGGGTTTGCCCTTGACCCGCTTGAAAAACTTCACCACCTGCTTACCATTCCGGTAATCGCCTCAGGCGGTGCCGGCACGATGGGGCATTTTGCCGATGTGTTTGCATTGGCTAAGGCCGATGGCGCACTGGCGGCCAGCGTATTCCATTTTGGCGAAATCAGCATACCCGAATTGAAAATTTTCCTGCAAAACCACCAAATTCCCGTCCGCCTATGAAACCCGATTTTTCTAAAAACAACGGATTAATACCCTGTATCATTCAGGATTATCGCACACACCATGTGTTAATGCTGGGTTACATGAATGAAGAAGCCTGGCGTAAAACACAAACCGAACAACGGGTAACGTTTTTTAGTCGTTCAAAAAACAGGCTCTGGACAAAGGGCGAGACTTCCGGAAATTTTCTTGATGTAGTTGATATGATTACTGATTGCGATAAGGATACACTGCTGATTAAAGTAAAACCAGCAGGACCCGTATGCCATACCGGTAACGATACCTGCTTTGGTGAACCAAATAAAGTGTTTAATCTTAGCGTACTTCAAGAAGTTATTCTGTCGAGAAAGGCACATCCTGAAGAAACATCATACACCGCGGCATTATTCCGGGCCGGCATTAATAAAATAGCCCAAAAGGTTGGTGAAGAAGCCGTAGAGCTGGTTATTGAAGCTAAAGATGCCGATGACACCCGATTTCTAAACGAAGCGGCTGATTTACTATACCACTACCTGGTATTATTGGTTGCACGGAATAAAACAATTACCGATGTGGAGCAGGTACTGAAAGAGCGGCATCGCTGATTTTCAGTATAACCCGAAGAATTGTCAACCAGCTTACAATCTAAAACAACAGAATATAGCGGTTGATTTTTATCTTCGTGAATGAAACTACCTGAAACCAAAACCATCAATGGCTTTCCGTTTATCCGATACGTGCGTGAAAAATATCCGGAAGCTGAAGTAACATTGCGCAGTCAATGGTTTTACGAATGGATGAATCAGCGCAGAACCGTTCGCGAGTTTTCTGATAGACCGGTTCCCCTGGAAGTTATCAATAACCTTATATTAACGGCTTCAACAGCACCCAGTGGTGCACACAAGCAGCCTTGGAAATTTTGCGTAGTTGAGAGTCCGGAACTAAAGAAGAAAATCCGCCAGGCAGCCGAACAAGAAGAGTACGAAAGTTACACCGGCCGGATGAGTGAGGAATGGCTTAATGCCATTAAGCCGCTGCAAACCGACTGGCATAAACCCTTTCTGGAAACAGCTCCGTACCTGATTGTTGTTTTCAAAAAACTTTACGAGTTAAACCCTGACGGATCCAAAAGGAACAATTACTATGTAAGCGAATCGGTTGGCCTTGCGTGTGGCTTTTTACTGGCTGCCATCCACCATGCCGGACTTGTTGCCTTAACGCACACGCCCAGTCCGATGAATTTTCTTACCAAGATTCTTAACAGACCTGAAAACGAAAGACCTTTTCTCTTAATACCAGTAGGTTACCCAACTGAAGAAACTTACGTACCTGATTTAAAACGGAAGCATCTATTAGAAATAGCGGTGTACTACTAATTTTCGTTGACTAAGCGATTGTTCCTGGGGTACGTTTTCAGATAAGTCAATGTGTAGGTAATAGTTTGGTTGCCTTTTACAAATGAATAAACGCCCTCCAGAATATCAGGCTTCATCAAATCATAAACAAAGGTAAAGGTCATCACCTCTCCATCGGGCTCAAAATGTTTATAAATAAACCCGCCTCCTTCCGACAAACCGTTTATTTCGGCCACCACCGGATAGTCAGCGCCATCTTTATCGGTAATGGCAATTTCTATGTATTCATTTTTTGACTCGGGCCAGTCCTTTAAAATGGCTATCGTAGCGTAGTTTTCCTTTCGGACCAACGTTCGTTCGCGTTCAACAGGCGAAAGCAGCGTTGGTCCTTTTTTTTTGATGATGCAGGATACTGAATAGATGCCTTCGATGGATGTTTCAGCAAAATTTCGTGCGATATAGCGCCTAATCATCTCTTCGGCATTAACCATTTTATAAACAGATTTTTTCTGTGGCACCTTGAAAGAGAAAAGTTGAGCTCCGCAGTGAAAACTGAGCAGCACGAATAAACATGTAATACGAATAATCATGTTAAAAATGCAAATCCTGGTAAACGCCCTGAGTGGAAGTACGGCATGAAAGTTTACCGGTTAATGCGCTTGGTTTAAACATGGATTTGCCCAGCAGCATCCGTACGCACTCCTGAATACCTTCAGTAATGGATGGATGCGGATGAACACATTCAGCCAGTTCTTCAATGCCTTTATCCATTGAAATTAACAAGGCTACCGCCTGGATGGCACTGGAAGCATGGTTGCCAACCACCTTCATACCCAGAATTTTCATGTGCGCATCATTGGTAACAAGTAATTTAATGAAACCCTGCGTATTGCGCTTGGCTATGGCCCTCGGGATGCAACTGTAGTCAAGGGTAACCACTTTATAGTCAATACTCTTTTCACGCGCCTGGGTTTCATTGAGTCCCACACCGGCCACTTCGGGATTCAAAAACATAATGGTGCTGATGTTCTCATATACCAGTTTACGCTCTGGCTTTCCAAAAATCTTTTCAACTGCGTAGCGGCCTTCCAGTTCGCCAACGTTTACCAATGAAATATCGGCCGTGATGTCGCCAACTGCATAAATATTCGACACGTTGGTTTGTGTGTCGTTATCTTCAATGCCCCGTTTGGAGATGTGTATATCCACCCGGTTTTCATCCCACAACTCCTCATAATTAGGTGTTCGCCCTACGGCTACCAGGGCTTTTTCAACATTAAAAATTTCTTTGCCTCCATCGGTATATTCCAGTTCATACTCCACACGCCCATTCTTTATTTCCATTCGCACCAGGCGGGAATTGCGGTGTATCAGCACACCGCTGTTTTCCATGTTCCGCTCAATCACCCGCACCACATCTTCATCTTCAAAGGGAAGTATCCGATCGCCTTTATCAATCAGGTGCACTTTTGTTTTACCGAACCCGGAAAAAATAGTGGCATACTCACAACCGATAACCCCTGCCCCGACAATCACCATGCTTTCGGGAAAGTCTTCCATGTTTTCAATTCCCTCACTGGTCATCACAATTTTTTCATCAATAGGCAACTCAGGCAAGTAGCGCGGCCGGCTGCCGGTGGCCAGAATGATGTAATCGGTTTTAACTACTTCTTTGTGCGCTCCGTTAACGATTTCAACTTCATGTTGGCTTATCAACCGGGCTGTTCCGGTTTTAAAGGTCAGCAACTTTGAGTAGGTCGAATCCTGCAGTAGGTGCATGTGCTCCTCCAGCAAGGTTTTTCGCTCGGTTACTGCCCTGCGTACCTCAGCCTGAATTTCTTTATACGAGATGCTGGGAGCCTGAATGTTGTAGCGTTTTAAGCTTTTACGGAAACTTGCCGCCTCGCGCGATAACTCCCACCAGGTTTTTGATGAAAGTGCACCATTGGTTACACCCGCACCACCAACCCGGTTACGTTCAATCAATAAAACCTTCTTTTTGAAATCGAGTGCCCGCATAGCCGCAGCATAGCCTGAGGGGCCGGCACCAATAACAACCAAATCGAATTTTTCCATACGAAAAAAGCCATTTACTATACTTGACCGGTTGCCAAGTTACTTGTTTAAATCATCAATGCTGATCCCGCAAAGGCAAAAAATTACCGGCTATCATACACCGAACGCTGCCGCCTCCGTATTTTTCAATGGTGGGTATAGCAATGGGGATCATTTCAGCATAACGCGAGATGGCATCAACCTGGCCTGGTAAGAGCGAATTAAAGGCCTGTTCAGAAAGCAGCACGTATGTTTCATTATTTCGGTTTCTGACCTCAATCATATTCCCCGCAAATGCCCGCATCTGAGCATAGCTTATGGCTACCACTTTATGGCCGGTTGTGGCTAAGCTTTTTAAAAGAAGCTCCTGGTCTTCATCACCCCTGACCGCATCGAGGCAGATGGCCGCAAAATTAGAACCCACGCACATCATAACGTTGGTATGGTAAACTGGAATCCCCTGCTCATCAACCGCATTAAAAATCAATGAAGTGAACCCTAATTTTTTAGCCACAGCAGTAACCAATGCTTCATGTGTTCTGGGTGAGCGGGCTGCGTAAGCTATCCGGTTAACGTAATCAAACACGAGGCTGCCGGTACCTTCCAGAAAGCGGTTTTGCTTTTCTTCACCGGTTATATCAACCACTGTATTAACAACAAAGCCCCTCTTTAACTGGCTCACAATATCCTGTCTGCGTTCGGCCCTTCGGTTTAGTGCCATCATCGGATAAAGCACAAGCGTACCATCATCGTGGAGCGAAATCCAGTTATTGGGAAACTGGGCATCGGGTTTTGCCGGCAGGGGTGTGTCATCAAATACATGCACGTCAAGGTCGTGCGAGCGCAACAAATCAACCATCCGATCAAATTCCAATAGCACTTTTTGCCTGATAAATTCTTCGGCTACACTTTCTAATGGCTGTTGAAACATATTGGAACCGGCTGTATCCGGATTATATCCGAATGCGGCAGGGCGAATCATAAAAACAGAAGCAGGAGCCTGATGCATGGTATTGGAGTTACAATTATAAACTTAATTTTACAGCAGCCATACTGTTAATCCTTATACCCTAATACCATGCTGGATACTTTGTTGGAACTTGATAAACAACTGCTGCTTTGGTTAAATGGTTTTCACGCCCCCTGGCTGGACCCGATAATGCTTTTGCTTACTAAAACCATCGCCTGGTTACCCTTATTTGGTTTATTATTATATGTTGTTATTAAAGATTATCGAAAAGAAAGCTGGCGCGTATTACTGGCCATTACATTAACCATTGTACTTGCTGATCAACTAACCAGCAGCGTGATGAAACCATTTTTTGCACGACTTCGCCCATCGCGTGATCCGGAACTGACCGGTCTAATTCATCTGGTTAATGGATTCAAAAGCGGACTGTACGGATTTGCCTCCAGCCATGCTGCCAACAGCTTTGGCGTTGCCATGTTGTTTTGGCTATTGTATAAACAAAGGCGGAAGTGGATTTGGACTCTGTTTATATGGGCCGGATTTCTTTCTTATACACGCATTTACCTGGGAGTACATTTCCCTGGTGACATAGTAGTTGGTGCACTTGTTGGCATGGGCTGTGCACTATTAAGCCATTACCTATATACGCGTTTTTTAGAGCCCACTCAATCAACGCCAACTTAATTGTCTCTTCCCCTTACCTCAGCACCAAAGTTGGTGTTGGTGTGGCGCACTGCCGGACTTCCTGCATAGTCAACCACGGCACCCAATCCGGCAGAAACCTCAATCTCATCGGTTACAGAAACAAAAACTTCTGAGCCCATGCTCGCCTTTATATAAGCCGATTTACTCTGCAGTTGCCGGGCTTTAATAACACCACCCATACTTGATTTCACTTCGAGGTATTCGGTACGACCATTTATACGGGCTACTGCACCCATGTTTGATTTAAGATACAAATTCTTAGCCAGCACCTCCATGGATACTTCAGCGCCCATGCTGCAATCAATTGCCAGGTTTTTTGATTTTACCCTGTCGGATGTGGTAACCACAGCACCCGCGCTTGCTTTGATTTCGTCAATATCGGTGTAATAAACTTTCACACGGATGTACTCATCCCACTTCGAATCGGAACTCCAGTCGTTAAAATAATGGCGGTTCCGTACTTTAAGTTTTAACGTATTGCCGCTAACACCAGCCACCACGTCTTTCGAATCAACTCCTTTATAATCCAGTTCAACACGGTTTTTGTCGGAGTAAATCAGTTCCACATCAAACGGTCCAAATACATCAAGAGCATTGAAAGTTTCCAGATTAACCGATTGCCTTTGTGCCCAAACAAGTGCTGGGAGCAGGTAGAATAAGGTCAGAATAAACTTTTTAATCATGATTTAGCGGGTTATAAGCAAATGACGACTGCCGGAGTCAAAAGGTTGCGTCATCCCCGTTGTTTTAATAGCCGCTGCACGTATTTACCAATAATATCAAACTCAAGGTTCACCCGGTCACCGGGCCGCAGGCTTTGAAAATTGGTGTTTTCGAACGTGTAAGGAATAATAGTGACTGTAAAGCCGTTCTCCTTAATATTAAAGCAGGTGAGGCTTATCCCATCAACACTAATAGAGCCTTTTTCAACGGTAATGTTTCCGGCTGAGGGGTCATACTCAAAGTCAAACAACCAACTGCCACCAACTTCCTGAACGCGTACGCAAGTACCCACCTGGTCAACATGCCCCTGAACAATGTGGCCATCGAAGCGACCATTGGCCGCCATGCAACGTTCAAGGTTAATTTGACTTCCCTCCTTCCAACGATCCAGTGTTGATTTTTTTAATGTCTCATCCACTGCGGTAACCCAATGCTTACCGCCTTCCGCCTTCGTTACCGTAAGGCACACACCGTTGTGCGAAACACTTTGATCAGTTTTTAATTCCTGAGATATCGGACTACTGATACAAAAATGTTTGTTGGTCTGATCGGTAACAATACGCTCAACTTTACCCAAGGCCTCAATAATTCCTGTAAACATTCTATTTCTTCGACTCTAACTTTTGAATTGCTTGCTTTTGATCAGGCCGCAAGGTAGGATATTGAATACCCAATTGCTCAAGATAGGTTTTATATTTTGCCGGATTGTAATAAAGCGGCTTGAGCTTGGGTTTGTACTCCTCCATAATTTTCTGGTTCAGGTAAATAGCAGGATTATCTTTCTCGCCTACCAGTGGTGTGTACTGTATTTCTTTGGTTTGTTCGTTTTTATAATAAGTCCATGCATTAACAAGGATTTCGGGCTTCAATAACATATCGAGCAACGTCATGGCTTCAGCCCTGGCTCCATAAAGTATTCCCTTATGAGCAATGGGTGTGGCCATGGTAATGGCGTTGCTCCAATGGTGACCGGGCAGGCCGGGAATATTTGATGGATAACGAAGAACTATTGTGGGCAGCGACCAACTGATGTCGGCAATGTCATCAGAGCCTCCGCCCATGGCCATAAGCTGGCGACCCATAACGTTGATTGACCCTGTAGGACTTGGAAGACCAAGCGTATCCAGTTTTACGGCCAGGCCTTCCACTTTAGGTGCTTTCATTTCCAACTGCACTGCTTTGGCCAACAGCTGGTCTTCGGCCGACCACTGGGGCAACCCAACTTTCTTTATGTTTTCGTACATCGCTTCGGCAAGCGGTTTGTTAAAGTGGCCGGGCCATGCCGAGCCAAGAATTTCATAAGTGAACTTGGTGTCGGTCATCATGGCCGCGCCTTCGGCAATTTTTAAACCGGTATCGAATAATTTCTTGATATCCGGGTAGGTTCGCTCACGGAAATAATACCATACCGATGCCTTAGAGGGAACAACATTAGGCTGGTCACCTCCATCGGAAATAACATAGTGCGATCGTTGGGTGAGTTCAAGGTGCTCACGCCTGAAGTTCCAGCCGATGTTCATTAACTCCACTGCATCGAGAGCACTTCGTCCACGCCACGGTGCGCCCGCGGCATGAGCTGCTGATCCTTCAAAATTAAACCGAACGGAAACCAATCCGTTCATACCCGAATCGCCATACGATACGCCCAGGTTGTTGCCAACGTGGGTAAAAATGCAGGCATCAACATCCTTGAAATAGCCGGCACGCACGTAATACGCTTTTGTACCCACAAGTTCTTCGGCAATACCGGGCCACAACATCAGCGTACCGGAAATTTTTTCGCGCTCCATAATTTTTTTGAGCGCCAATGCCGCAATAATGTTAACAGCCTGGCCTGAGTTATGACCTTCACCATGGCCGGGTGCACCTTCTACCAGAGGATCATGATAAGCAACACCGGGCTTCTGCGAGGCTTTGGGAATGCAGTCTACATCCGAACCAAGCGCGATCAGCGGTTTGCCCGAGCCCCACGTGGCAATCCAGGCTGTGGGCACACCGGCTATTCCCTTCTGCACTTTAAATCCGTTTTTCTCCAGCAGTGTGGTGAGGTACGTAAAGGTTTCAAATTCCTGAAAGCCAAGCTCGGCAAAACTGAAAAGCATGTCGTTAATTTGCTGGCCAAGCGGAGCCAGCTTTTCAACTTCTGCAACTGCCTCAGTCTTTAGTTTTTCAAGTTTCTGAATTTCGGGTTGGGCGTAAACCAACAACGATGCGGATAGCAGAAGGAAGGTAAAAATTCGTATCATAGTAAGGCCAGGTTTAGATGTCGTTTCCGAAAGTAACGTATTCTAGAAGCTCAACCAAATGCAATTATGTTACCGGAAACAAACGATTTTGCCCTAAAATCAAACAAAAATACAATATTTGGTTTACATTATAAACTATTTTATGTTTGTACCGTTAAAGCCGGAATATGAAAACCAAACACGACAACCTGAACCCGCAAGAAAGCCTGGAGCTGATTAAAAGCATGATTAACCAAGCGAAGGGAAACATCGGACGCAGCAGCTTTTACTTCTTGTTGTGGGGATGGGTAATTGCCCTCTGTAATTTCGGCATGTATGTGATTTTTAAATTTACAAGTTTTCCACACAACGCACCCTACATATGGCTACTTGTTGTACCGGCTTGGATTATCACCCTTATCCATGCCAATAAGCAACAAAAGCAAAGAGGCGCTACAACACACCTTGACGAAATAAATAAGTGGCTATGGATTACCATGGCCATCAGTATTTTACCAGTTTGGTTTTTTGGAGCCAAGTTAAACTGGATGATTAACGCCATTGTTATGATGCCTATTGGCTCGGCTACTTTTCTTTCGGGAATAATTATTCGATTCAGGCCACTCATACTTGGTGGTATAACATTCTGGTTTGCCGGTATTGCATGTTACCTGGTCACCCCCTCCGAACAAATTCTGATTGGCGGCCTTGCTGTTATGCTGGGCTATTTAATTCCGGGTTACATGTTAAAAAATCAGCGGGAGAAAAATGTTTAAAGAACTTGATCCGCTGCTGCATTCGCAATTGCGCCTGGGGGTGATGTCTTTACTCATGAGTGTGGAGTCGGCAGAGTTTACATTTCTAAAAGAGAAAACCAATGCAACGGCTGGCAACTTAAGTGTGCAACTGGATAAACTTTCGGAAGCAGGTTACATCACCATTGAAAAATCGTTCAAAGGAAAGAAACCGCTCACTACGTGTACCATAACAAAAAAGGGAATGAAGGCTTTTGAAGAATATGTGAATGCACTGAAACAATACATTAAACCATAATTTTTTTATTCATTTAGTTAATAATATAAACCAGTTTACAAATGAAAACAAACACAAAAAAAATCCTTCTGGCAGCGGGCCTGCTTATTTGTATTCTCGCCATCTATGTGCTTCAATCAGAAGCAACCGCCAGCCCATCTTTTAAAGTTGAAAAAGTTGGAAGAGGGAAAAAGCACATTATTCTTATTCCCGGACTGACCTGCCCGGGTGATGTTTGGAATGAAACTGTAGAACGTTACAAAAAGAATTATACCTGTCATTTGATTTCCCTTCCGGGTTTTGCGGGAACCCCGGCTATTGAAACGGCTGAGTACCTGAAAACCATGCGCGATGAACTTATCGGGTATATCAAAGACAACAAGTTAAAGAAACCAATTCTGGTTGGTCATAGTCTGGGTGGCTTCTTAAGTCTGTGGATTAGTGCAGTTGAACCGGATTTAGTTGGTGCAAATTTCATCGTTGATGCGCTCCCCTACTTTCCGGCCATTCAGAATCCATCGGCCACTGTAGAGTCAATGAAACCTGTGGCTGCCAGTATGCGCGACATGATGAAAAACGCAACACCCGAACAAACAAAGAAAAGTCAGCAATATTACCTGAGCACCATGGCATCAGCACCCGATAAACTTGAATTGATTGGCCGCTGGGGAATTGAATCGCACGCGCCTACCGTGGCGCAGGCCATGTATGAACTTCAAACCATCGACTTGCGAAATGATGTTGCCACCATTAAAGTACCCGTAACAGTTTTGGGTGCATGGATAGCCTACAAAGATTATGGCGTAACACATGAAAGCACATTAAAGAATTTCTCTGATCAATATCAACACGTGAAAAATGTAAACATCCAATTAACCGATACTGCGAAACACTTCATTATGTATGATGATCCGAAGTGGTTTTTTGAACAGATGGACAGGTTTCTTATCAACAACAAATAAATACTATCAAATGAAATCATTAATCATCATTGTCATCACTTTTTTGGGAAACGTGCTGGCACAAGCCCAGGGAACTGCACCCGAAAGTTTAAAACAGGAAATGCAAAAACTGGATTACATGGCCGGTAAATGGAAAGGCGAAGCCTCCATGCGCCAACCCAACGGAACGTTGTTGAAAGTAAATCAGGAAGAAGACATCCAATTCAAACTGGATGGAACCATTCTGCTAATTGAAGGTACCGGTCGCAACCCTGAAGAGGGGAAAGTCTCCTTTAATGCATTGGCGATTATTTCTTACGATCTGCAGAAAAAAGAATTCCAAATGAAATCACATGTGATGAATGGTAATCAGACCAATGCCTATTTTAAAATCGTGAAAGAAAATCATTTTGAATGGGGCTTTGACACCCCACAAAAGGCAAAGATCCGTTACAATATCATTCTAAACCCATCAGATAAATCCTGGATCGAAAAGGGCGAATATTCGCCGGATGGCAATAACTGGTTTCCATTTATTGAAATGAACTTGACAAAGTTAGACTAACTTAAATTCCTACAACTTTAAAGCCCATACTTTATGACACTCGAGGAAGAAAAATTATACAAAGAAGCGCGCAAGCGTGTAAAGCGCAAGAAAGAATTTTACAGTCACCTGTTAAGCTACATAACTATTGGCTTGTTTTTAACCTTTATCAACTGGTACTCCAACCCAGGGCGCTGGTGGGTACATTGGGTATGGATTGGATGGGGTATTGGGATTTTTTTTCATGGCCTGAGCTTGTTTAGAAAAAACATCTTGTTTGGTGATGAGTGGGAAGAAAAAGAGATTAAGAAAGAAATGGAAAGGATGAAAAGGCCTTGAAATTGTTAGTTGATAGTTGTTTAGTAATTTGTACGCACACTTAATAACTAAGAACTAACTCGTAAAATGGAATTCGGCCGCGTTTCTGCTGATGAACTGGATAAGATAGACTTCGCTCTCCCTCCAGACCATCCCGGAACTACGGCTATCCTTAGAAAGCAAAAGAATAAGGGCGATGCAAAAGTTTTTGTAGGCTGCGCCAAGTGGGGCCGGCCCGACTGGGTTGGAAAAATTTATCCGAAAGGAACTAAGGCTGGTGATTTCCTCGAACACTATGCTCAACAATTCAACTGTATCGAGCTGAATGCCACCTTTTACCGCATGCCCACACGCAAGCAAACCAGCGGATGGAAAAGCAAAGTGGGCGATAATTTTAAATTCTGCCCCAAGTTTGTTGACCAGATTACGCACATCAAACGCCTGAAGGACGTTGATGAACTAACTGATCGATTTTTAGACGGCATCTCAGGTTTTGAACAAAACCTTGGTCCGGTTTTTCTGATGCCGCACCCCGGGATGGGGCCAAAAACACTGGAGACACTGGAGGCTTTTATCCAGTCACTTCCAAAAGACATTGAACTCTATACCGAGTTGCGTAATAAAGGCTGGTTTGCTGACCCGGAAGCCTTCAATGCTGTTTTCACTATGCTCGAACGGAATAAATCCGGCTCCATTATTACCGATGCTTCCGGCCGAAGGGATTGCGTGCACATGCGGCTAACAACCCCTTCAGCATTTATCCGCTTTGTCGGCAATGCCCTCCATCCAACCGATTACACGCGCTGTGATGACTGGATCAATCGAATGAAATCCTGGTCTGATCAGGGTATTGATTCGATGTACTTTTTTATGCACCAGCACGAAGAACTTCACTCTCCTGAACTGTGCCGGTATCTCATCCCGAAAATCAATGAACAACTGGGAACGACCATCAATGTTCCGGAGTTTGTTGGCCAGTAAACTTTATTGCGAAAAACCTACAACCAACAACCATCAACTATTCACTTTTTAGTAGTTTCGCTCCGACTTTTGTATTATGACTTTATTTGAGAAATACCCGGTTTCAATAACCAATTCGCTTTCAGGCAAAAAAGAACTATTCACTCCGCTAAAATCGCCTTTTGTTGGATTGTATTCGTGTGGACCTACTGTGTACAATGAAGTGCACCTGGGTAACCTGCGCACCTTCACTGCTTTTGATGTAGTGTATCGGTACCTCACACACATCGGCTATAAAGTTCGTTACGTACGCAACATTACCGATGCGGGCCACCTGACCAACGATGCCGGTGAAGGGGTTGACCGTATTGAAGAAAGCGCCAAGCTGGAACAACTGGAGCCGATGGAAATCGTTCAGAAGTACACGTTCAGTTTCCATGAAGTATGCCGGATATTCAACATCCTACCGCCCTCAATTGAGCCCACCGCAACGGGGCACATTGTAGAGCAGATTGAAATGGTGAAGAAAATTTTAGCCAACGGCTATGCGTACGAAGTGAACGGCTCGGTATATTTTGATGTGCGCAAGTTCATGGAAAAATATAAGTACGGTGAGCTGAGCGGCCGCAATATTGATGAACTACTGGAGGGTACACGCGAACTGGACAGGCAGGATGAAAAACGACATGCCGTTGACTTTGCCATATGGAAAGCAGTATCTCCAAATCACATTCAACGTTGGCCATCGCCCTGGGGCGAAGGCATACCCGGTTGGCATTTGGAGTGTTCAGCCATGGGAACAAAATACCTTGGTGAACAATTTGACATTCATGGTGGTGGTATGGATTTGAAATTTCCACACCATGAATGCGAAATCGCGCAAAGCATAGGCGCCTACGGCAAAGCACCGGTGCGGTACTGGATGCACGCCAACATGCTAACTGTAAATGGTGAGAAGATGAGCAAATCAAAAGGCAACTCCTTTTTACCGCGCGAACTGTTCACAGGCTCTCATCCCCTGCTGGCAAAAGCCTACAGCCCAATGGCCGTACGGTTCTTTATGTTGCAATCGCATTACTCGAGCACCCTTGATTTTTCGAATGAAGCCCTGCAAGCCGCAGAGAAAGGCTATAAGAAACTGAGTAACGCCTTGGGTACCATTAAAAAGCTTGACCATCCCGGTGGTGCCGGCAAACAAGATGAGGAGTTGTTAAAACTGATTGATGAAGCTTATCGCAACATGAGCGATGATTTCAATACAGCAAAAACGCTTGCCGTATTGTTTGAAATGTCATCCCGAATCAACGATATCAAATCAGGTAATTACAGATTAACCGATCTTGACGCGGATGCCTTCCAAAAATTCAAGTCCGCCTACATTACATTTATGGAAGACGTATTGGGCTTACAGGAAGAAGGCAGCCAGAACCAGGAATTGCTGGACGGTGTTATACGGGTAATGATTGAACTCCGCAAAAAAGCCCGCACCGACCGGAACTATGCCCTATCCGATAAAATCAGGGATGATTTGAAAGCCCTGGGGGTACAGTTGATGGATGGGAAAGATGGGGAGATATCATACACTATTGAATAGCTTCGAGTTACGAGTTGCGATTTTGTGAATATCATTGCAGCAAACTCTTAGCTCACGGCTCGAAACTCGCAACTAAAAGAATGCTTAAGAAAATCTTCATCCTCCCCATCCGCTTTTACCAACTCAGCATTTCTCCGTTGTTAGGTGCACATTGCCGGCATACGCCTACCTGTTCGCAATACACCATTGAAGCCATTCAGGAATGGGGCGTTTTAAACGGTATCTGGCTGGGCATGAAGCGTATAGCACGATGCCATCCATGGGGAACAAGTGGTTATGATCCGGTTCCAAAGAAGAAAACGCATCACTGATTAAACCTTTTCAGGTGAGGTCAATCAAAGACAGCATAAAACCAAAACGAAAATGAAAACCAGAATTTTAATCAGCCTTTTCAGTCTTCTTTTATTGACTGCGAACATTGTTATAGCTCAGTCTGACCAGACCATTCGCCAGAAGAATTTGCAAAAACGTGAAAACATAAATGAAAAACGACAGGAACGTATTGAAAAACGTAATCCCAATGGTTACGGCCGGGTTGATGACCGCGTAGAAAGACGGGGCGACCGGATTGATCGCAAGCAAAAACGAACCGACAGGCGTGTAAAACGCAGAAAGGGTGAATAATTCTTATTGTTCCGCTAAAAAAAGTTTAACTCCAGCCAACACGGGCGGAGATTTTGCTTCGGTGATTCTTATCCTGACTTTGGTTGTGGTAATATCACCGAAGCTTAATATTCTCTTATAACCTATGGTTGTCTGCCGGTCAAGTTCTTTATAACGACCATCTCTCCAGATATCCACCGCAAATTCCTTCACCCGTTGCCCAAACTCAATGCCCTCCTGAAGAACGATCCTGTTAAATGTAACCGGCTCTTTAAACTCAACTTCGATTTCGGATAACACTTCGGAAGAAGCCCAGTACGAACGGACATTATCATCAATTAGATTGCTCACCGTATAATTTATGAGAGAAGAGGATGCACTCACGATGGCTTTTGTTGCTAAATTTTCTTTAAAAGTTTCATTTATCACCTCAGCCAATTCCATCAGCCGTACCGAATCAGCATACGGAATCAAGCCTCTCCTGTCAACCGGCACATTCAGCAGCAAGTTTGAGCCACGGCCAACCGATCCGTAGTAAATCTCAATCAACTGTTCCAATGATTTCACGTTGTCATCCGTATCCGGACTGTAAAACCAGCCCGGACGAATGGATACATCACATTCGGCCGGCACCCAGTGCGTGCCATCCTCATGGCCTTCGGTAAGCTCGTGGTAATCCGGATAACCGGGATAGACTTTCTCTACGTTCAGCGTGTTCCAGTTGGTGAGCCCGGCAAAACCTTTTTCATTACCAACCCACCGGCAGCCCGGCCCGGCATCGCTGAAAATAATAGCATCAGGCTGATGTTTATAAACCGTTCTATTAAATAACGGCCAATCGTACTCCTGCTTCTTACCGTTTGGGCCCTCCCCGTTTGCACCATCAAACCATTGCTCAAACACTTCACCATAATTGGTAAGCACCTCCCCTATCATATTAACAAAAACCTGGTTGTATTCTGGCGTACCATAAGCAGGATGATTGCGATCCCATGGCGACAGGTAAACACCAAACTTCAATCCATATTCACGGCAGGCATCCGAAAGCTCGCATAAAACATCACCTTCTCCGTTTTTCCATAAACTTTCACGAACGGTATGCGTACTGAATTTACTCGGCCACAAACAAAATCCATCGTGGTGCTTGGCAGTAATGATTATTCCTTTCATTCCTGCCTGTTTTGCTGTTGCTGCCCACTGCCTGCAATCCAGTTGAGTGGGATTGAAAACTTTTGGGTCTTCCTTACCATGCCCCCACTCCACATTGGTAAAAGTATTCGGGCCGAAATGAATAAACATGTAGTACTCCAGTTCGTGCCAATTTAGTTGACTTGCTGTAGGTATTGCTCCATACGGTTTTAGGTAAGGCTGTGAACAACCATACCCGAGAAATAATGTAGCAGTTATCAAAAACTTATTCATGAAAATTTCCTTCGGGCAAAAACCGGTTTTTAAACTTAAAAGAAAATTCTACATTTAACGAACTCATAAAAATTTAGCATGCCGTTTCAAATTAAAGAAAACAGCAAAGTTTACGATGTATGCATTGTAGGTTCGGGTGCAGGTGGTGGTATGGCCGCTTATGTACTTACCCAAGCCGGATTAAAAGTTTGTGTACTCGAAGCCGGGCCGTGGTACGATCCGGCAAAAAACGTAACCCAGTTAAAGTGGCCGTGGGAATCGCTGCGCAGAGGTGCGGGCACCACCTTCCGCCCGTTTGGCGATTTTGATGCTGCCTACGGTGGCTGGGAAATGGAAGGAGAACCGTACACACGTGTACCCGGCACACAATTCGACTGGTTTCGATCGCGCATGCTGGGTGGAAGGACCAACCACTGGGGAAGAATTTCACTTCGGTTCGGACCAAAAGATTTCAAAGGAAAAAGTCATGATGGGTTAGGCGATGATTGGCCCATCGGTTATGATGACGTTGCCCCATACTACGACAAAGTAGATGATTTAATAGGTGTATTCGGAAGCAAGGAAGGCATACCCAACGAACCCGATGGAAGATTTCTGCCTCCACCAAAGCCCAGGCTCCATGAACTTATCATTAAAGAGGGCGCAAAAAAGCAAAACATTCCGGTTATCCCCTCGCGCTTATCGATTCTCACAAAAAAAATTAATGACGATCGTGGCGCATGCTTTTATTGCGCTCAATGCAATAGGGGTTGCACGGTGTATGGCGATTTCTCCTCATCCTCCTGCCTGATTAAGCCGGCCACCAAAACCAACAACCTTGATGTTATCGTAAACGCCATGGTGCGCGAAGTGCTAACCGATGAAAACGGAAAAGCCACAGGCGTTTCGTACGTAGCCAAAGACGATTTGCAGGAATACCAGGTAAAAGCCAAAGTAGTGGTGTTGGCAGCGAGCGCTTGTGAGTCGGCCCGGTTGCTGCTAAATTCAAAATCAAAAGCCCACCCCAACGGCCTGGCAAACTCCAGCAACGTGGTTGGAAAATATTTACATGACTCAACCGGTGCGGCTATTGGCGGTGTGCTGCCACAACTGTTTGGCCGTAAACGATACAATGAAGACGGTGTGGGCGGCATGCACGTGTACACACCGTGGTGGCTCGACAATAAGAAACTGGATTTTCCGCGAGGCTACCACATTGAATACTGGGGCGGAATGGGTATGCCCGGTTATGGTTTCGGTTTTGGTATTCAGGGATTAAACGGTCGCTTTCCCGACCGAAATGGAAATCAGAAAACCGGTGGCGGGTATGGCGCAGCGTTAAAAGATGACTATCGTTATTACTGGGGCGCTTCGGTAGGCATGGCCGGCCGTGGTGAAGCAATTGCCCTCGAAAGCAACTATTGCGAGATTGACCCGAATGGCGTGGTTGATAAATACGGTATCCCTGTTCTGCGATTCCATTATAAATGGAGCGATCACGAAATAAAGCAAGCCAAACACATGCAGGAAACCTTTCAGGAACTGATGCACAACATGGGAGCAGTAATTACCTGGGGAGTTGCGGGGCCGGAAACAAATTACGGACTTGAAACTCCCGGACGGATTATTCACGAAGTGGGAACAACCCGCATGGGTAATGATCCAAAGCGCTCGGCAGTAAACAAATTCAACCAGGCCCACGACTGCAAAAATCTTTTTGTGGTGGATGGCGGGCCGTTTGTTTCACAGGCCGATAAAAATCCAACGTGGACAATTCTCGCATTATCCTGGAGAGCATCCGATTATATTATTGAGCAGTTTAAAACTCAAAATTTATAAGTGCTGAATGTGTTAATGTGCGGAAGTACTAATGGCAAATAAATATGACAAAAATTACAAGATTTGAAGACCTGAAATGCTGGCAGTTATCCAGAGAACTTGTCCGTCAAGTGTATCAGGCATGTGATCAAGGTAAGCTTTCAAAAGATTTTGAAACACGAGATCAAATTAAGAGCGCTGCACTTTCCGTAATGAATAATATTGCCGAAGGATTTGGAAGATATAGCAACAAAGAATTTATTCGTTTTTTGGATTTTTCGCAATCTTCTGCGATAGAAGTGAAGAGCATCACTTATGCTCTGGAGGATTTGGAGTACCTATCCATGGATAAGATTATTCAAATTCGTGAAAAAGCAGAAGAGACAAAAAACACAACACTTGCCTTTATCAGATATTTAAAGAATAGAAACAAAAGCACACAAACACCCTAACACATTAACACATCAAAACCTGAACACCCCAACATATGAAAAGAAGAGACTCAATAAAAGCTATCGCACTTTCAGCCATTTCATCTGGAGTTCTGCTACAATCATGCGACCCGGATAAAAAAGAAACTGCAGCAACACTACCAAAATCAGCAGGAATAGACCGCCATCCATTCGAACAGGTGCGCGATGAAAAACTGGTAGCCGAGAAATTCTTTGATGTTCATGAGATGAATACCATCAAAGTGTTGATTGATATCATTATACCTAAAGACGAAACCAGTGGCAGTGCCACCGATGCCGGTGTTCACGACTTCATCGAGTTCATTGTAAAGGATATGCCGCGTCATCAACTGCCACTTCGCGGTGGACTAAAGTGGCTTGACGTTCAATGCTTCAAACGGTTCAATAAAAAATTTATCGAATGCTCACCTCAAAATCAATTGAGTATTATCGATGATATTGCTTACCCATCAACCGCTAAACCCGAAATGAAGCAAGGTGTAACCTTTTTCAACCTGCTTCGGGATTTAACCGCAACCGGATTCTTTACCAGTGAAATCGGACTGAACGATCTTGGATATGTCGGCAACCGTCCTAATCAATGGGATGGCGTGCCCCAGGATGTGCTCGATCAGTACGGACTTAACTATTCGGATCGCGAACTTAACGAAACTGTAAAATTTAACTCTTAAGATTATGGTGTCACGCAGAAAGTTTATTCAGCAAGCGGGAGCAGCAGCAGCTTTTACCATAGTTCCGCGTTTTGTACTGGGTGGCAATGGATTTATTCCGCCTAGCGATACCCTTTACCTTGCCGGAATCGGAGTAGGCGGCAAAGGTACCTCCGACCTGACGGAATGCGCTAAAAGTCCGAATGTAAAAGTGGTATTCCTCTGCGATGTGGATGATCGCCAGGCGGTGAAATCAAGAGAAAATTTTCCACAAGCCAAGTATTATAAGGACTTCCGCATCATGCTTGATAAGGAAGAAAAAAATATTGACGCACTCACCATCTCCACACCCGACCATATCCATGCCGTTGCGGCCCTGAATGCCATGCAACGTGGTAAACATGTGTATGTACAAAAACCGCTTACCTGGAGCATCCATGAAGCACGAACGCTGGCCGAAGCAGCAAAAAAATACAAAGTAGTAACGCAAATGGGCAACCAGGGCGGCTCAGGCGAAGGTGTACGAAAAGGAAAAGAGATTTACCAAGCTGGTTTGATTGGTGACGTTACCCGCGTGTATGCATGGACAAACCGACCTGTGTGGCCCCAGGGAATACCAACGCCCTCAGGCAAACACGATATACCTGGCGAACTTGATTGGGATCTTTGGCTCGGACCAGCCAACCCAATTGATTACAACCCGGCCTATCACCCGTTTAACTGGCGCGGCTGGTGGAGTTTTGGCACGGGAGCCCTCGGTGATATGGCATGTCACATTCTTGATCCTGCCTTCAGGATTTTGCCTATCGATTATCCTTCTGAAGTAGAGTGCAGTACGGGAACGGTGTGGACCGGGTTTTTCCAGGAGGGTTATTTTCCTGATAGTTGTCCGCCCTCTTCCATCGTTCACCTTAAATTTCCCGGAAAGCATGGTAAGCCCGATATTAAATTAACCTGGATGGATGGCGGTGTACTGCCCGAACGACCCGAAGAACTGTTGCCTGATGAACCGATGGGCAACTGGGATGGCGGCCTGATCATGGTGGGCACTAAAGGTAAACTCATGTTCGATTGCTACGGTGCTAACCCCCGCCTCTTGCCAACAACACTAATGAAAGATCTTAACATTAAAGAATCTATTCCTCGTGTTAAAGAAGGGCACTACGTTCAATGGGTTAATGCCTGCCTGAAGGGATATGGAAAAGCTGAACTCAGTTCCCCATTTGAATTTGCAGGACCGTTCACAGAAGCAATACTTATGGGTAACCTGGCCATTCGCAGTTACGGGATGCGGGTAAAAAATGATAAAGGACAAAATACCTATCCCGGACGCAAGAAACTTTTATGGGATTGGAAAAATATGAAGATTACCAACTTTGATGAAGCCAACAGTTTTGTAAAACGCGAATACCGCAATGGCTGGAACTTGTAATCCTATAACCACCGCTGAATTATCTTCTAAATCACCGATATTGCAGGATTGTTCGGTCAATCCATGCTGAAAATAGACACCCATACGCACATCATTCCTAAAAAGTTGCCCAATTGGGCAGAGAAATTCGGGTATGGCGATTTCATCTATTTACAGCATCACAAAAAAGGATTTGCCAAAATGATGCGCGGCAACCAGTTTTTCAGAGAGATAAAGGAAAACGCCTGGAATCCGAAACTACGAATTGATGAATATGCTCAGTTCAATACTCAAGTTCAGGTAGTATGTACTGTTCCGGTCA
Organism: Cyclobacteriaceae bacterium; assembly: GCA_023151255.1. Lineage (GTDB taxonomy): Bacteria > Bacteroidota > Bacteroidia > Cytophagales > Cyclobacteriaceae > UBA2336. The sequence continues at coordinate 47,093 of JAKLJG010000005.1, forward strand.
TGTTTTCGTATTGGGCTAAGCCCATGGATTGCCTGGACGTTTCAAAATTTCTCAACGACCACATCGCTGACCTGACCGAAAAATACCCGAAGCATTACCTTGGCCTGGGTACCATTCCGATGCAAGACACCGACCTCGCCATTCAGGAACTTGAACGTTGTAAAAAAATCGGGTTGCTGGGTATTCAAATCGGCTCAAACATCAACGACCTGAACCTGAACGAAGAACGTTTCTTTCCCATCTTTGAAGCCTGCGAAAAGTTAAGCATGGCCGTGCTGGTACACCCCTGGAATATGATGGGCATGAAAAACATGCAACGCTACTGGCTTCCCTGGCTGGTGGGCATGCCGGCCGAAACATCGCGCGCTATTTGTTCGATGATCTTCGGAGGGATCTTTGAAAAATTGCCGAAGCTTCGGGTAAACTTTGCCCATGCGGGAGGATCTTTTTTGGGCACCATCGGGCGGATTGAGCACGGCTTTATCTGCCGCCCCGATCTGGTAGCTATTGACAACCCCGTAAACCCGCGAAATTATTTAGGCAAATTCTGGGTTGATTGCATTACCCACGATGCCATGATGCTTGAGTATGTACTGAAACTACAGGGCTCCAAACACATTACCCTAGGTTCCGATTACCCGTTCCCGCTTGGCGACCTGGAAATTGGCCGGTTTATTGAAGAGATGAACATTGATGAGTCGGTTAAGGAGGATATTTTTTGCAATGCCCCGTTAACCTGGTTAGGAATAACTCAAAACCGGTTTAACTGATGACTATGATTGCGCGTTACACGTTAGTTTTTATTGTTGCACTTTTCTTTACAGAGGCACCTGCACAAGACCGTAGTGCAGCCGAAGAATACCGGATTCAACTGGAGCAACGCAAACGTGCCGATTTACTTCGGGTTATGGATTCAGCCGTTACGATGATGGATGAAGGACGTTATGAAGTTGCCGATCAAAAACTGATTTATGTGCTTAATAACATTAAAAGTATTCCCTCCGACCTGACCTTTTATTTTGGTAAAAATTCATTCTACCTTAATAAGTTTAAACAAAGTATCGACTGGCTGAATAAGTATATCCAACTAAAAGGATCAACCGGCCAATTTTATGCAGAGGCCGTGGGTTTACTCAAGCAAGCAGAAACCGAAATTGTGAAAGAGCAAAGCAGAAACACCGCTAAAGTGAAAGAGGTACTTTCATCTGAATACGAAATTGACTGCGGCCCTGCAGGCAAAGTTACCTGCCCTGTCTGCAAGGGTACCACAGTTCTGATAAAAAAAGGTGCCTTCGAAAATCAATACAAAACGTGCCCGTATTGCGACAAGCACGGATTTCTTACCTGTGCCGAATACAACCTGCTCATCAAAGGGCAATTGGAACCAAAGTAACCGGAGTTTTTAGCACCCGGTTAAGAAATTGTATCTTTACAGCCAATTAGGTTTTCCTGCAAAAAACACTAATGGCACTTTATAACCGAATTGAGGGAAGGTTGCTCAAGGAGCAGCTTCACTCGGCACCACGCCTTGACCGCACCACACTGTCATTTTACAAGTACCACCACTTGCCTGATCCGAAAGCTTTTCGTGATGAATTATACATACTATTAAGCAGGCTGGGAGTATTGGGCCGGATTTATGTTGCGCCCGAAGGAATTAACGCTCAGGTGAGCGTACCAACCAACAACCTTAGCGCCTTCTGCGGGGCACTCTACTCCATTTCTTTTTTGAACGGGATACGACTAAATATTGCCGTGGATGACAACGGAAAATCATTTTTCAAGCTGAAAATTCTGGTCAGAAAAAAAATAGTAGCCGATGGGCTGGATGATTCCACCTTTGATGTAACCAACTGTGGTAAACATGTTTCCGCGGCTGAGTTTAATAAATTGGCGGATGATCCGAACACGATTATCATTGACATGCGCAACCATTACGAAAGCGAGGTGGGTCATTTTAAAAATGCCATCTGCCCTGATGTCGACACCTTTAGGGAAGAATTGCAGGTAGCCGAAGATCTAATGGCACAGCATAAGGATAAAAATCTGTTGATGTATTGCACAGGCGGTATCCGATGCGAAAAGGCCAGCGCCTGGATGAAGCACAAGGGTTTCAAAAACGTTTTCCAACTGGAGGGCGGCATCATTGAGTACGCACGGCAGGTTAAAGCACAGGGACTTGAAAACAAATTCATCGGGAAAAACTTTGTGTTCGATGAGCGGCTGGGTGAACGGATCACTGATGACATCATCAGTACATGCCACCAGTGCGGTGCCCCATGCGATGACCACACCAATTGTAAAAACGATGGCTGTCATTTGTTGTTCATCCAATGTAAATCCTGCGCTGAGAAGTTTGATGGATGCTGCTCCGAAGAATGCAAATCCATCATCAGGCTGCCAAAAGAAAAGCAAAAGGAAATCCGCAGGGGCATCAATAAAGGCCGCCAGGTATTTAAAAAGGGCCGGTCGCAACACCTCCTTCAAAATGCCAATTCAAGCACCCCTGTTTTATGATGATTCGTATTGGCATCATCAACGTATCCGACAGGGCCAGCCAAGGCATTTATGAAGATATTCCAGGTAAGGAAATAGTTGCTGCACTTACAGAATACATAAAAAGCCCCTGGGAAAAAGAATATACCGTTATTCCTGATGAACAACACCTGATTGAACAATGCCTTATTGAAATGGCCGATCAGAAGCAGTGCTGCCTGATAATAACCTGCGGAGGAACCGGCCCCGCTAAACGCGATGTGACCCCAGAAGCTACTGAAAAGGTATGTGAAAAAATGCTTCCCGGATTTGGCGAACTGATGCGTATGGAAAGCCTTAAATATGTGCCGACAGCCATCCTCTCCCGGCAAACAGCCGGAATTCGCGGAAAATCATTAATTTTGAACCTGCCGGGAAAGCCAAAAGCCATCCGGCAGTGCCTGAATGCTGTTTTCCCAGCGGTCCCCTATTGCATTGACCTGCTGGAAGGACCGTTCATCGAATGCAATGAAGAGGTCATTAAGCCATTCAGGCCGCATTCTGTATAATTGCAGGCTTTATGAAAATTAAATACTACTACGATACCGAAACGTGCAAATACGAACGGGTACGTACCAAAACCAGCGACATCGTTCTAAACGGCTTAGGGCTTTTCTTCCTCACCCTTCTGCTGGCCAGCGGCATCTACCTGATGTTCAGCACATACTTCGAATCACCAAAGGAGCTCTTCCTGAAAAACGAAGTGAAAGAACTCGAGTACTATTATGCCAACTTAAAAAAGCAGGTTGACGAACTTGAAAAAACCGTGCAGGGGTTGGAGCATCGCGATGACAACATTTACCGGGTGGTATTAGGCTCCGAACCTATTGATAAAGCAATACGTAATGCCGGTGTGGGCGGTGTTGAACGGTACAGCGACTTGCTCAATAAACCCATTGAGCATAAAGATCTTATTCTTGAACTAAGCAAACGCGTGGATTTGCTTCGCAGAAAAGTGTACATCGAATCAAAGTCACAGGATGAAGTGGTTGAACTGGCTGAAAATAAAGAAAAACAATTTGCCGCCACACCGGCCATTCAACCTATCGCTAACAAGCAACTCATTGCTCTGGCTTCAGGTTTTGGCATGCGCATACACCCGGTGTACAAGGTAAAGAAAATGCACACCGGCATTGACTTTGCCGCGCCCATCGGCACACCCATTTATGCTACAGCCGATGGTGTTGTGGAAGAAGTGGATATCCGGTTCAGTGGCTACGGCAAAATGATTACCATCAATCATGGTTTTGGCTACCAGACCCGGTACGCACACATGCACGATTTTGCTGTACGCAAAGGACAGAAAGTTAAACGCGGTGATTTAATTGGATACGTAGGCAATACGGGGCTCTCAACGGCTCCGCACCTGCATTATGAAGTATTGTTAAATGGCGTACTGATTAACCCGGTGCATTACTTTTACAATGATCTGTCACCTTCGGAATACGAGAAAATCATCGAACTGGCCTCCATCGAAAACCAGTCACTGGGAATGTAATTCACTATTAAAGTTCTTACTAAGAAGCCTGCTACAGATGCAGGCTTTTTAATTCAGGTGTATTTTGTAATTTCATGCAGTTAAGTAGTAACCCTCTTTATCATGAGATTAGCACTACTGCTTGCTGTATTGGCTGGCACTACCTGTAATGCCCTTGCGCAAGGTTGCAGCGATGCCGGTTTTTGCACCATGGGTGCTATGAAACCCGACCAGCCTTTTAATAAAAAAGTACCCGTTAAGTTGCGCTCCATGGAAGTAAGCTTTTACCGAGGCACCACCACGCTTTCACCGATCGTATATGTCGCCAACCTGGACATGAGTTTCAATATTATTGACAGCAAGACCTTCTTTCAAATAAAACTTCCATACCAGGCCGTTACCGGGAATTTCGGAAACACGGGTGGGCTTGGCGATATTTCGTATTGCATAACCCGTAATCTATTCTCTTCCGAACAGTTCGATATCAGTTTTACGGTAGGGGGCAAAATACCATCTAATAATTCTAACCTGAAAGATGATAAATTTAATCTGCCCTTACCGATGTACTACCAAACCAGCTTAGGCACATACGATGCCATTGCTGGTATTTCATTGGTTAGCCGTAAATGGCTGTTTGCTACAGGCATTCAACATCCGTTTAATAAAAACGGAAACACATTTCAGTGGGCCGATTGGGATCCTGTTTATAAAGATGGTGAAGGAGTGGATTATGTTCATAAATACGACAAAGCCTACAAACTAAAAAGAGGAACAGATGTTATGCTACGCATTGAACGCAACTTCCGTTTCTCACGATTTAATTTCACAGCAGGACTGCTGCCAATATTCAGAATTACCAAAGACGAAATCGAAGAACCCCCAACATCCGGTACACGCATAAAACCCGATGGCACCACAGGCATGGCCCTTTCGGGAATTGTAACAGCCGGCTACAGTTTTAATGTAAAAACCGGTGTGCGTCTTTTAGTCGGACATAAAATCACCCAACGCGATGTTAACCCGGACGGCCTAACCCGGATTATGGTTACCACTATAAGCTATTTCTATCGGTTCTGATGATACGCAGCAACTTACTTATCGGACTCCTCACGGTCGCTGTAAATTTGATGCAGGCTCAAAATTTACAATCTGCTACGGAGCAGCTGGATCAATTACTTTATGACTCAAAATTTGACGAAGCAATTGCCTTAGCTGATAAGTTTACATCCAACAACACCGAACCAAGTATTCTTATCGGTAATAAAAAAGCTGAAGCACTTATTCAATTAGGCCGATATGATCAGGCTACTGCCCTGCTTGACCAACTACAAAGCCAGGCTGAGAAATCCAATAAACCAGATGCCCTCGGGGCTATCGTTCAATCCAGCCGCGGCTTTCTTTACCTGAACCAGGGAAGAAGCGATTTAGCTTTGGAACTCCTTGAAAATGCCGTGATCACACTTAATGAAACAGCCGATCGGCTTTACCTGGCACGGGCAATGGCATACCTGGGTCAAGCTTACTCCGCCACCGGCAAGTACGCCCAGGCCGAAGAGCAATTACAAATGGCCCTTTCCATACGATTGGATGAGTTGCCCGAATCACACGAACTGATTGCCGCCTCGTACAACGACCTGGGCATGGCTTTTAGTCAAACTGATGTTGATAAAGCACTCGATTATTTTGATAAGGCAATTGAATTATACACCCGGCTACATGGTGCCAACCATCCGAAAACAGCAATTGTTAATACCAACATGGGCCTTGCTTACCGGTCCATGAAGCTCTATGGTGATGCCATTACTGTTTTTGAAGATGCCCTTAAGATATGGCAAATGGTTTACACCAACCCCCATCCCTCGCAAGCCTTTGTTTTGCTTAACCTGGGGCAAACCTATGCCACCATGGGCGAATTAAACACAGCCCTCAGTTTTTACGAAAAAGCACTGGCCATCTACCAGCAAACACACGGAAGAAAACATCCGGATATCGCCTCCACCTACAATCTTATCGGCAAAATAAAGGTTACACAAGGCAAGTTTAACGAGGGCCTGGCAAGCTATCAGCAGGCGTTGATTGCCAACGTGAGTAATTTTGAAAGCACCGATGTTAATCAGAATCCGGATGGCAGCACATTTTATAACGGTAACCAGTTGTTGTATTCCATCATGTATAAGGCACAGGCGCTTGAAGGCCGTTATTTTGGCAAAACCTTAAAACAAAGTGATTTGAACACCGCTATTACTCATTTACAAAACTGCGATGCCCTTATTGACCGGTTACGCCAGCAAACTATTAAAGAGTCCGACAAAATCACCCTGGGAGCTATTGCCAATGAAGTATATGCCGATGGTGCGCGAATAGCCTATGAACTAAGCGATGTAGCCTTTCGTAAAAGATCCTACTACCGTGAATTGAGCTTTTATTTTGCCGAAAAAAGTAAAGCAGCCGTTTTACTGGATGCAATCTCTGATACAAACGCCAAGTCGTTTGCCGGAATTCCTGATGAGTTACTGGAAGAAGAACGCGGACTAAAATCAGCCCTGGCCTTGGTCAATCAAAAACTTGCACAGAAACCTTCAGAGGATGAAGAGAAATACCTTCGCGAAACGGCTTTTCACCTTAACCAAAGTTACCAGACCTTTATTAAAAACCTGGAAAATCAATATCCGGAATATTTTAACCTGAAATACAATTCTACCGCTCCCTCGCTTGACCAGGTACAGGCTATACTTCCGGGTAATTCAGCTGCCCTCAGTTACTTTATTGATGATTACAACGGCCGGGCAAGGCTTTATACCTATGTTATCACCAAAAAATCTTTCCGAATTGTAAGTAAACCGTTGCCGGCTACGTATAACAAAAATTTAACAGGTTACCGCAACAGTATTTTCTTTCGCGACCAACATTCGTTCATCGAAACAGCCACTGCACTTCACCGAACACTTATGCCCAGACTTTCGCGCCACATTAGCGATCTGATTATACTGCCGGCCGGCCGGATGGGTGTAATTCCCTTCGAGGCATTATTAACACGGAAAGTCAAAAACGAAGATGAGCCTTATCCGGCCCTGCCCTATCTGGTAAAAAAATTCAGTACGCGCTATGAATTTTCCACCGGCCTGATGTTACAACGACAATCGGACAAACCCAGGCCGATTCAGTCGGCCATGCTATGCGCGCCTGTAACTTTTCCGCAAAAAGACAACTTAACCGATCTGCCTGGCACGGCCGCAGAAGTAAATACCCTGAATGAATTGTTCGCGACTAAAAAAATTACCTGCGAGTTACTCACCAATCACCTTGCCAGTGAATCGGCAATAAAAACCAAAACGCTTAAAGACTATAACCTGCTGCATTTTGCCACGCACGGCATTGTAGATGAAAACAATCCGGAATTATCGCGAATATTTCTTCAAAACGATTCAGAAGCTGAAGACGGCAACCTGTTCTCAGGCGAAATTTACAACCTGAAGTTAAACGCCAGCTTGGTTACATTATCGGCCTGCCAAACCGGCTTGGGTAAAATATCCAAAGGCGAAGGGGTAATCGGCTTATCGCGCGCATTGGTTTATGCCGGTGCAAAAAATATTATCGTTACCTACTGGAGTGTTGCCGATGAATCAACTGCCCAACTCATGACCGATTTTTATCAGTTATTACTTGAAAATCCCTCTCTATCGTTTAGTTCAACCTTACGCCAGGCAAAACTCAACATGCTTAACAGCCGCTATTCAGCACCGTACTACTGGGCTCCGTTTGTTCTTATAGGCTTTTGAGCAAGGAGCGAATCAAACCAAAGAAGGCAGCCCGAAGGCTACCGCAACAATCTTGTACAAAGGCTTTAGAGGAGCCGAGTAATCGCTAAAACAATTTTTAACACTTGCCTTAGCGGGTTTAATATAATCCCCAGGGCGCACTTAGCTCAGAAAGGAGGTATAATTTTGGGGCTAAATGCTTATGGATAAGCCTGACTTTGGCTTAACCTATAAATCTGTGCTATAATCCGTAAAAATGGGTTTTAAGGCAAAACAGACTGCAATCGCATTTTTTGGCCTCAAAAGTGAAAAGTTCAGCCAAATTTTGCCCGCCCCATGCAGTAGTGAGTGGTTTTAACCACGCCTACTGACAGGAGCAGGTAAATACACGTGAACGCTATGGCAAAAAGCTTATTCACTGTGCATGAAAGAACCCTAAAGTACGCGGTAAGGTTTCAATTTTCCTAAAGAATTTCTGAAACTTTGTTTACCCCCAAAAAATGCCCTTTTTTGCATGAAAACCGCATGTTGGAGGATAATTACAAGCAACGGGGCCTACGCAAAAAACTCGTTAAAATTCTTGAAAAAAAAGGCATTACAGACCCCCGGGTACTCCAGGCCATTGGCAAAGTACCCAGGCATGTATTTTTTGATAATGCTCTGCTAGAACATGCCTATCAGGATAAGGCATTTCCTATTGGCGAAGGGCAAACTATCTCACAACCCTATACGGTAGCCTTTCAGACGGAGAAACTGGAGGTCAAGCCTGGCGATAAGGTTCTGGAAATAGGTACAGGGTCGGGCTACCAGGCCTGCATCCTGCTTGAACTGGGTGCTCAGGTTTATACAATCGAATACAATAAAAAGTTGTATGAAAAGGCGAAGTCCTTTTTACCGCGCATCGGCTATAAGCCCTACTTCTATTTAGGCGATGGTTCAAAGGGCTTACCCGCTAAAGCACCTTTCAATAAAATATTAGTAACAGCAGGAGCCCCCGTTGTACCCGAAGCCCTTATACATCAACTGGCTGATAACGGTGTGCTGGTCATCCCGGTTGGCGATCGTGAAAAACAACGCATGGTTCGGATTAGGAAAAAGAACGGCCACCTTAGCAAAGAAGAGTTTGATTACTTTAGTTTTGTGCCGCTGCTTGGTGAAAAAGGCTGGACCCGGTAGTTAATGCAATCAACTATGCCAAGAAAGAAAAAATACCCGCGTGAATCGTTTGTGAGTATGACCGAACTGGTTTTACCCAACGATACAAACACACTGAACAACCTGATGGGCGGAAGACTGATGCACTGGATGGATATTGTATCGGCCATAGCCGCCCAAAAGCATTCTAACCGCATTGTGGTTACCGCCTCCGTTGATAATATTTCGTTCAGGCATCCCATTCTGTTGGGGCATGTGGTTACGCTGAAAGCACGGGTAACCCGATCTTTCAATTCATCAATGGAAGTGCGTATAGATGTGGAGGCAGAGGACATCCCATCGGGAAAAAAAATTGAAAGCAACAGTGCATACTTCACCTTTGTTGCCGTTGACCAGAGCGGAAGACCCATTGACGTGCCCGAAATCGAACCGGAAACGGACGAAGAAAAAGAATATTACAATGGCGCACTTCGAAGAAGACAATTGCGCCTGATCCTTGCCGGCCGTATGAAACCACAGGATGCCCACGAACTAAAGTCCATTTTTGATATAAACCAATGAAGGGCGTTATTAACCTTGCTGCCGATATCTACTCCGAAGATCTTTACTGCATTTCAAACCAAACGCTGGTTGTAATCCCTGAAAATTGGCATAACCTGGGAGTACCGGAAAAGGATCTGATTACAAGGTTTGTTGAGGCACTTAAACAACACTTTTCGGTTACAAAAATCAGTGTAGTTAGCGAATCAGCTATTACTACATCTCTAATCAATCAATGCAAGGCCAGCCTTATAATTAGTTTTGGAGTTCCCCTGCCAGAAATTGAAGATAAGTACTTACCTGTAAAATACCACAGCGCAGAGTTAATTCTGGCGGATAGCCCAGCCGAAATGAACCAGGAACGGAAAGAAAAATTATGGGCTGCCCTTAAAAAGCGTTATTCACGCTAACCATGGTTCCTGGCCTGCTGGCCTTTTTGCCGAATAGGGCAGTTCTTCTATCTTTGCGCAGTTTTTTTTGGGGTGTCGGCATGCATTACCGATTGAACCCTGAAACCCTTAATCAATAACCTGTAAACGTTACAATGGAAAACCTACATTACTATTTGCCGGCATTCGGAGTGCTGGGTATTATTTTTGTTCTCTGGAAAAGTGCCTGGGTTAATAAGCAGGATGCCGGTTCCGAAAAAATGAAAAAGATTGCCGGCCACATAGCCGAAGGCGCAATGGCTTTTCTTAAAGCCGAATACAAAATCTTGGCGGTATTTGTTGTCTGTGTCGCTATCCTGCTCGGGGTAACCGCCAATACCGAATCCTCCTCTCCTTTGGTGGCTGTTTCATTTATACTCGGGGCTTTCTGTTCAGCGCTTGCCGGGTTTATCGGCATGCGGGTAGCAACAAAAGCCAATGTTCGTACTACCAATGCGGCCCGTACCAGTTTGGGGCGTGCGTTGGAAGTTGCCTTTGCCGGTGGTTCAGTAATGGGGATGGGAGTGGTAGGACTGGGTGTATTAGGATTAAGCACCTTATTCATTATCTACTCCAATATTTTTGGTATTGATTCACAAGCCAACCTTACTCAGGTTATTACCATTATCACCGGTTTTTCATTTGGCGCTTCTTCTATCGCCTTGTTTGCCCGTGTTGGCGGAGGCATCTACACCAAAGCTGCCGATGTGGGAGCCGACCTTGTTGGTAAAGTTGAAGCGGGTATTCCTGAAGATCACCCGCTCAATCCGGCTACCATTGCCGATAACGTGGGCGATAACGTGGGCGATGTAGCCGGCATGGGGGCCGACTTGTTTGAGTCGTATGTCGGCTCCATTGTGGGTACAATGGTATTAGGAGCAGCCTTTATGGTACCCGGGTTTGTCGATAATTTCAATGGCCTTTCCGCTGTACTGTTGCCCCTTGTACTGGCTGGTGTTGGTATTGTTATGTCCTTCATCGGCACCTTCTTCGTTCGGGTTAAAGAAGGGGGCGATCCGCAAAAAGCCCTGAACATGGGTGAGTTTGTTTCATCCGGCATTATGATAGCCGCCTCTTACTTCATTATTACAAACATGCTGCCTGCACAGTGGAGTTTTACCGACCCGCTGTACACCGATGGCGAAGGAAATGCCGTTGTGAGAACGATGACCGCCATGGGTGTTTTCTGGGCAACGGTTATCGGATTAATTGCCGGCTTGCTCGTTGGGCTGATAACTGAGTATTACACGGGTATGGGTAAAAAGCCCGTGCTCTCAATTGTGCGTCAATCATCAACCGGTGCCGCAACAAATATTATAGCAGGTTTAGGTGTTGGTATGATGTCCACCGCATTGCCCATCATCATTATTGCGTTATCAATTATCGGTGCATTCTACTTTGGCGGCTTGTACGGTATCGCAATTGCCGCTGTGGGCATGCTTTCAAACCTGGGTATACAACTGGCAGTTGATGCTTACGGCCCCATTTCGGATAATGCCGGTGGTATTGCCGAAATGTCGGAATTACCCAAAGAAGTTCGTTCGCGTACCGACAAACTGGATGCAGTAGGTAACACCACTGCAGCCATCGGTAAAGGATTTGCCATTGCCTCGGCTGCCTTAACTGCGCTGGCGTTGTTTGGCGCCTTCATGACTACGGCAAAACTTGGATCGATTGACGTTTCAAAGGCCAATGTCATGGCGGGCTTATTTATCGGTGGTATGCTTCCGTTTGTGTTTTCCGCACTCGCTATGGGCGCAGTGGGCCGCGCAGCCATGTCAATGATTGAAGAGGTAAGGAGGCAGTTCACCTCCATACCGGCTTTAAAAGCCGCGTTGGACGTCATGAAGCGCAACGGTGATAAAAGCAAAGAAGAATGGTCAGCTGAAGACCAGAGGATTTTTAATGATGCCGATGGCAAAGCTGAATACGGAAAGTGTGTTGAGATTTCAACGCAGGCAGCCATCCGCCAGATGGTCGTACCCGGCCTGATGGCAGTTATTGCCCCGGTATTAATTGCATTCTTACCCGGCTTTGGTGTTGAAGCCCTGGGTGGGATGTTAGCCGGAGTAACCGTATCCGGTGTGCTGATGGCCATCTTCCAGTCGAATGCTGGTGGCGCCTGGGATAACGCCAAGAAAAGCTTTGAGGAAGGCGTGGAAATAAACGGCCAGAAGTATTACAAAAAATCTGACCCTCACAAAGCAGCTGTGGTTGGCGATACCGTAGGTGATCCGTTTAAGGACACTTCAGGACCTTCACTAAATATTCTATTAAAACTGATGTCGGTAGTAGCCTTGGTTATTGCCCCGTTGCTGGCTCAGGATACTAACACCAGTCAGTCTCAGGCTGAAGAAAATAAACCCAAAATGGAAGTTATAAGTGTTAAGCCTTTAGATAATGCCCAAGCAAAGTAGCCGCTACCATCACCTAAAAAACCCTGGCCGGGCCGGTCAGGGTTTTTTGTTTATTTTACAGCATGTTTAGACTACTGATTTTTGCTCTCTTTTCACTAAACGCCTCGGGCCAAACAGTTGTTGGAAAATGGAAAACCATTGACGACACTTCCGGAGAGGTTAAATCGGTTGTTGAAATTTATGAACGAAACGGTAAGGTGTATGGAAAGGTCGTTCAAACGTTTCCGAAACCCGGGCAAAACCCCGACCCGGTTTGTTCCAAATGCGATTTGGAGGATGAGCGGTACAATAAAAAGATTATTGGTATGGAGATTATGAAAGACCTAATAAAATCCGGCAGCGAGTACACAAACGGAGATATTCTTGACCCGGAAAACGGTAAAGTTTACCGGTGCAAAGTATGGCTGGAGGGTGTAAATCTTAAACTTAGAGGGTATTGGGGACCATTTTGGCGAACCCAGACCTGGCTTAAAGCTGATTAATCTGCTTATGCAACATTTTAACGATAATATAGTACATTAAACCACGTTTACGGTTACCAAATTGATACACGATGGTATTCAAGTCGAGCTCTGCAATGGACGAAAAGGAAATTTTCGAGCGCATCTGTAAAGGTGATGAACGAGCTCTGGAGTTCTTATACAAAAAATACTACCGGATGATGACCAAGATGGTCATTACCAACAGCGGAACGGAGGAAGAAGCCCGCGACATCTACCAAGAAGCCTTGGTAGTATTCTGGCAAAAGGCTGTTTCAGGTAAGTTGGTGCTCACTTCAAAAATGAGCACGTTTATCTATAGCATCTGCCAGAACTTATGGCGAAAGGAGCTAGAGCGTAAAAAGCGGCTTAGTAACGAAGAAAAAGATTTACCGGTTACCCTGGATACGGAAAGCGAGGAGCGGAACAAAATCATCGCCCGGTGTATTGATCAGTTAGGCGATACCTGTAAAAAAGTACTGATGTACTACTATTTCGATGAGATGTCGATGCAGGAAATTGCTGACAAGTTGGGATTTGCCAATACCGATACCGCAAAAACCAAAAAGTATAAGTGCAAACAAAAACTGGATGAATTAATTAAAGCTCAGTATTCTGAGTTGGATTTTTTAGATTAACACATGGCCTCCGAAAACGAATTACGCTTACTGGATGATTATCTGGCCAACCGGCTTACCGGGCAGGAAAAGATTGCATTTGAACAACACCTGCAAGGCAGTACTGAATTACAACAGGAGTTAAAGTTTCAACAGGAGCTGATACAAGGAATCCGCCAGGCACGTGTAGCTGAACTGAAGGCTATGCTCAACAATGTTCCGGTACCTCCTGCAAATGTTGGTACCGCCTCCGTTGTTAAAATTATTTCCGCAGTTGCCGTTGTGGGCGTAGTTTCAACTGCCCTCTATTATTACTTTGATAACAAAAACAACGAACAGCCACAGGTTAATAAAAAAGAAGAAACCATTGTTAGTCCTGTAACCCCGGCTGACTCAGAATCAAAATCGCAGGACCAGGCAGTAGTTATTACTGACGAAAGTGCAGTGAATACCAAACCGACAGAAAAGCCGGTTGTTTCCGAGTCTGCTGCACCGGCCGTACACCCGAAACTCGATGTATATTCACCTGAGGCAGAAGCCGACCAGTTGCAGCTACAAAAAGAACATGCCCAATTGGAGATTATTTCAAAAGCCTTTGTTACTTCTTCTATCGAAGTTGAAGCCAAGGAAGCCTCCCGCAAATACGGCTTTCATTATATGTTTAAGGACAATAGATTGGTTTTGTACGGCTCATTTAATGATAATCTGTATGAAATTCTTGAATTCATTGCGGGAGATCAGCGCACCGTGGTGCTCTACTACAACAGTGCATATTACCTGCTTGACCTTGATAAATCAGTACCCACTCCGCTGGTGCCCATCAAAGACAAAGCGCTCCTCAACAAACTAAAGCAATACCGAGGCAATTAATTATCAGAATTACCCCGTTACTAGCGGGGTTTTTTGTTGGTATGGTTATTTACTACCGCCTTTACTGAATTAAATAGCTACCTTTGCCCGATGCAGAAAGGTTACGTTACCAAAAAACTTGGCAGCTATCCGTTGGTCGGGGTAATTCTAAGCATTACCCTTGCCCTCTTTGTAACGGGTCTTTTTGGTTTGCTTATTATTTACTCAAGTCAACTTGAAAAACTTGTGCGCCAAAATGTACGCGTACAGGTTTACTTAAAAAATGGCTTAACCGAAAGCCAGCGTACTCAAATCGAAAAAAAACTTGAGGCGCTCCCCTACCTCTCCCAGCCAGAGGCTAATGCGCAGCCTGTAATTTTTTTTGTTTCAAAAGATGAGGCAGCCAGAAAATTTATTGCCGAAACAGGCGAGGATTTTACAAAATTTCTTGGTGAAAATCCGCTGCATGATGCCTACCTGATTACCATTGCCCCGGCTTATCACAGCCCCGAAGACCTGCATAAAATAAAGAAGGAGATTGAAGGAATGAATGGCATTTTTCAGGTTTACTACGTTGAAGAACTGATAACAGCAATTAACAACAACGTAACCCGCATAAGCCTGATTTTACTTGGCCTGATTATCATCTTTTTACTGGTGGTCATCCTGCTTATTAACAACACCATCCGGCTGGCGTTATTTTCACAGCGCTTCCTTATCCGCAGCATGCAACTGGTTGGAGCAAAAAATTGGTTTATTCAAAAACCCTTCTTACTTCGGGCGATGATTTATGGTTCGGTTGGCGGCTTATTGGCATCGGCAGGACTTACCGCTGTTGTTGAAACCGCTAACCGTAAAATTGAAGATCTTAAAGCACTTCAGAGTTTACCTCATTTCGCAATGCTGATGGGTGGCCTGTTCTTACTCGGAATAATCATTTCTGTGGTTAGTACCCAGGCGTCCATTCGCAGATATCTCCGCATGTCGTTAGATGAACTTTATTGATAATTTATGGAGCACAAATTACCCTTTAGCCGAAAAAACTACATACTGATGATTGCCGGTCTGATAACGCTGGTCGTTGGTTTTATTGTTATGTCGCTGGATAAAGAAACACATGGCTTTGGATTTCTCGGCCTGACCCTGGGGCCAATCATAGTCGTAGCAGGGTTTATCATTCAGCTCTTTGCTATTCTGTACCGGGCCGAAGAGAAAAAATAACCGCAATTCTACCATGTCGGTTATCCAGGCTATTCTGCTGGCCATCATTGAAGGCCTTACCGAGTTTCTTCCTGTATCGTCAACGGGTCATATCATAATTGGCTCATCGTTGATGGGTATTGCTACACAGTCGTTTACAAAATTGTTTACCGTAGCAGTTCAGTTCGGTGCTATTCTTTCGGTAGTTGTGCTTTATTGGAAGAAGTTTATTCAATCCGTTGACTTCTACTTTAAATTATTTATTGCTTTTATACCTGCTGCCCTCATCGGCCTTTTGCTGGATAAATTTATTGATACCTGGCTTGAACGGGTTGATGTAGTCGGCTATAGCCTGGTGGCCGGAGGAATTATCTTCTTATTCATCGACAGCCTGTTCCAGAACAATGAGAAAAATATCGACCAGCGAATAACAAACCCGATTGCCCTACGCATCGGCTTGTTTCAATGCCTGGCGCTTATTCCCGGGGTTTCACGTTCAGCAGCCACCATCATTGGCGGGCTGTCACAAAACCTCAATAAAAAAAATGCGGCAGAATTTTCTTTCTTCCTTGCTGTTCCTACCTTGTTTGCAGCAGCAGCCTACAAGCTTTTTTCATTTGCAAAATCAGGGACAACCATTTCATCGGATGATATTCTCCTGCTGGTAATCGGTAACCTGGTGGCATTTGTTGTTGCCATGGTGGCAATTAAGTCATTCATCGGCTTTTTAACACGCCACGGCTTTAAGGTGTTTGGCTACTACCGCATTGTGATAGGGGTAATCATTCTGGTACTTTACCACCTCGGATACGACCTTGCTATTTAAAGGCCATGCACCAAGAGACATCCTCAGCCGATCGCCTGCTGCTGGTTAACAAGCCATTGGGATGGACCTCCTTTGACGTTGTAAACAAGCTTCGTTATAAACTGAAAATAAAAAAAATTGGTCATGCCGGCACTCTTGACCCCTTAGCCACCGGCCTGTTAATCATCTGCACCGGTAAAATGACTAAACAAATTGAAAAGTTTATGGGGCTTGAGAAAGAATATACCGGCACCCTTATGCTGGGGCAAACCACACCTTCGCACGATCTGGAGACACCAGTATCAGAAACAAAAGAAACAGGACATCTGACAGATGAGCTAATCTATCAGGCGGCAAACCAACTTACAGGAACTATACTGCAAACGCCACCTGTGCATTCAGCCATACGGATTGGCGGAAAACGGGCATACGCCTTAGCACGAAAAGGCAAAGAGTTAAACCTACAACCCCGTGAAGTGTTAATAAAAGACTTCACTATTACGGCCATCAACCTGCCTGCCGTACAATTTAAGGTAGTGTGCTCAAAAGGTACCTACATCCGCAGTTTGGTACGCGACTTCGGAGATGCGCTTGGTGTTGGCGCACATCTTTCGCAACTTTGCCGAACCCGTATAGGTAGTTATCAACTGGCCGATGCGCTGAGCCCCGAACAAATTCAATGAAAATATACCATCACCTTGATGACTTTAGCCGGTTGCCCTATGCCGTGGTTACCAGCGGAACATTTGACGGGGTGCATTTGGGGCACCAGCGTATATTGACTCGCCTGAAAGAAATAGCGCAAAAAAACCGGGGCCAAACAGTTGTATTAACTTTTTGGCCACATCCCCGGTTGGTGCTGTATCCGGAAGACAACAGCCTGAAGTTATTAAACACCTTTGAAGAAAAAGCCGAACTCATTAAAGAACAAGGTATTCAGCACCTGGTGCGAATTCCGTTTACGCGCGAATTTTCAAATTTATCATCCGAAGAATTTATTACTCGCATACTTGTACAAACCATCGGAACGAAGAAACTTGTTATCGGGTACGACCACCGCTTCGGGCATAACCGCGAAGGGAGTTTTGAAGAGTTGAAAACCAATGGCCCGCGTTATGGTTTTGATGTGGAAGAAATTCCCCGGCAGGATGTTGACCATGTTACGGTTAGCTCAACAAAAATACGGCAAGCCCTGGAGCAAGGCGATATTTCATCGGCTAACCAGTTGTTAGGTAAGCCTTACCTGCTAACCGGGCGTGTTATTAAAGGTGATAAAATCGGCAGGCTGATTGGATTTCCGACAGCCAACCTGGAAATTGACTCACAACACAAACTTGTGCCGGCTGATGGCATCTATGCCGTAACAGTTGTATATGGAACTAACACATTTGGCGGGATGCTCTACATTGGTTACCGACCCACCATCGGAGGCAATCAAAAATCCATCGAGGTAAACATTTTTAATTTCGCTAAAGATATCTATGGTGAAACCCTAACGCTGTACCTGCATGCGCTTATCAGGAAAGATACAAAGTTTAATGACCTTGAACACCTGCGGCTGCAACTGGAGCAGGACAAGGTTGAAGCCATTCGGATTTTAAAAATGGATTAGATTTGCAAAAATCAGTTGCACATGATTAATAAAGTTGTACGCGATGCCGATGAGGCCGTACAGGATATACCTGATAATGCCGTATTAATGCTGGGTGGTTTCGGATTATCCGGCATACCGGAGAACTGCATAGCTGCCCTGCTTCGGAAGGGCGTTAAGGGGTTAACCTGTATTTCGAATAACGCAGGTGTTGATGATTTTGGCATCGGGTTATTACTAAAAACACGGCAGGTAAAGAAGATGATTTCATCCTATGTAGGTGAGAACGAGGAGTTTGAGCGGCAACTGTTATCGGGTGAACTGGAAGTTGAACTGATTCCGCAGGGAACCCTGGCCGAGCGCTGCCGTGCAGGCGGTGCGGGCATACCCGCATTTTACACTCCGGCAGGCGTAGGCACCGAAGTGGCCCAGGGAAAGGAAGTCAGAGAGTTTCATGGAAAAAAATACCTGATGGAACACTGGCTGCGGGCCGATTTTTCGCTGGTTAAAGCCTGGAAAGGCGACACCACCGGCAATCTGATTTATCGGGGCACCTCCCGCAACTTTAACCCGATGATGGCCGCTGCCGGAAAAATTACTATTGCCGAAGTAGAAGAATTAGTGCCTGTTGGAGAATTGGACCCTAATCAAATCCATACTCCCGGAATTTACGTTCAGCGCATCTTCCAGGGTAAACACTACGAAAAACGAATTGAACAACGAACTATTCGTAAATGAGTTGCTATGTTAGACAAGGTAGGTATAGCCAAACGCATCGCACGTGAAGTAAAAGACGGTATGTACATCAACCTCGGCATTGGCATACCCACCCTGGTAGCCAACTACATACCGGCCAATCTGCATGTTGTTCTGCAATCCGAAAACGGATTGTTGGGGATTGGCCCCTTCCCTACCGAAGAGCAGGTTGATCCGGATTTAATTAATGCCGGAAAGCAAACCATTACCATGCTGCCCGGATCTGCATTATTCAGTTCAGCTGAAAGTTTCGCCATGATTCGAGGCGGACATATCGACTTGACAATCTTGGGCGCCATGGAGGTAAGCGAAAATGGCGATATTGCTAATTGGAAGGTGCCCGGCAAAATGGTAAAGGGCATGGGCGGTGCCATGGACCTTGTGGCATCCGCCAGCCACATCATTGTAGCCATGCAGCACTGCAGTAAAGACGGTGCCTCTAAACTTTTAAAAGAATGTACGTTACCGATTACCGGTTTGCGTTGTGTTAAACGAATCGTTACTGATTTGGCAGTACTGGACGTAGTACCAACCGGAGGCTTTAAACTGCTGGAACGTGCACCGGGCGTAAGTATAGAGCAGATAAAAAATGCAACGGCCGGAAAACTGATTATCGAAGGTGAAATTCCCGAGATGACTTTCTGATTTACTACCTGACCGACATGAGAAAAACGACAATCAACTTTAGCGTAGAACTGGATAGCAACAACGTACCCGATAAAATCCTATGGGATGCTTCCGACAAGCCTGAAGCGGCACCGGCCGAAACCAAGTCCATCAGCATCTCCCTGTGGGACCAATTGCAAAAAAACACCTTGCGTATAGACTTATGGACCAAGGATATGCCTGTAGATGAAATGAAACGCTTTTACATCGATTGCCTGGGAGGCTTGGCCCAGAGCATCCTTACCGCAACGGGCGATGAATTCATGGCCACCGAAACCCATGCCCTGTGCGACAGGCTGGTTGACCACCTTCGTTCCGAAAACCTTAAAAACGGATAGCACTTCAAGCAGCCCTTTAACGAAATCAAGCGCATTTACTTTGTTTTTTATTAAAATTTTGTACTTTTCAGGATAGTACAAAGAAGATCCTTTTACCGTAACCAAACACAATTAATTATTTTACAAAACCAACCAACTAAAGAAAACCGTATGGAGAAGTTTTACAAACGTTCGTGGGCTTTGGCATTAACCATGATGCTGGGCCTTACGGCAACTTTTGCTCAAACCACCGTTTCCGGCAAGGTGAAAGACGAAACCGGAACACCCATGCCGGGTGTAAACATTATCGTTAAAGGCACCACCGATGGGTCCGTAACAGATGCCAATGGTGGCTATACGTTAAGCACCAGCAAAACACCACCCTTTACGCTCCGCTTTTCCTTTATCGGATACCGCAGCATGGAAGTGGAAGTTACTGGTGCCACATCGGGTATTGAAGTTTCTATGGAATCAGATCCGTTAGGTCTTGATGAGATTGTGGTAATCGGCCAGGGCCAGCGGGCTGAATTTATGAAAGCCCCGGTTACAGCCTACCGCGTGGGCTCGCTTGACATCCGCAACGTTCCTGCACCCGATTTTTATGAATCAGTTTCATACCAGCCTGGTGTACAAATGAATGCCGGCAGCTTAAACTTCCAGGCCATGAACACCCGTGGGTTTGCCACCATTGCCAACACGCGCTTTGTTCAACTGGTTGACGGCATGGACACCTCCGCACCCATCCTCAACTTCCCCACCGGTAACCTGGTGGGTATTAGTGAACTGGATGCA
This sequence comes from Cyclobacteriaceae bacterium, assembly GCA_023151255.1. Taxonomy (GTDB): domain Bacteria; phylum Bacteroidota; class Bacteroidia; order Cytophagales; family Cyclobacteriaceae; genus UBA2336. The sequence goes on from JAKLJG010000005.1 coordinate 67,475, forward strand.
GAAAGTATGGATTTGTTGCCGGGTGCTTCGTCAGCTTTGTACGGACCAAACGCGTTTAACGGTATCATCCTGATGAACAGCAAATCGCCTTTTGAGTATCAGGGGCTTAGCATTACAGCCAAAGGTGGCGTAACCCGTTCGGATGCACAAGGCGAAGCCAACCCGATGTACAACTTCGGCCTGCGTTATGCCAAAGCCTTCAATAATAAATTTGCCATCAAGGTTAACTTCTCAATGGCCGATGCCACCGACTGGAAAGGAAATGATTACCGCACCCACCGACCTGATCCAGAAAACCCGGTAAGCCAGACCAGCCTGCCGTACTTTGACGGACTTAACCTGTATGGTGACGAAACAGTAATCAATACAGGTATTCCTGGATTTTCTCCGTTAACCAGAACAGGCTTCAGGGAAGAAGACCTCGTTGATAACTATGATGCCAGCAGCCTGAAGTATGATGCTGCATTACATTACCGCTTTAACCCGAACCTTGAACTTAGCTACGCTTATCGTTTTGGTGGAGGTAATACTGTTTACCAGGGCAGTGAAAAATACGCCATCCGCGATTTCACCCAACAGTTTCACAAAGTAGAGCTAAGAGGTAAGAACTTCTTTGTTCGCGGTTACAACACACGCACCGATGCCGGTAACTCGTATAACATGAGCGCCCTGGGCGCTTTTGTCAATGAGGCTTTCCGAACCTCAGCAACAGGTCCCTCAGGTGGGTGGGTGCAGGATTATGTACTGGCATACAGTGGCGCCATCCCTACCGTTACGCCCGGTGATCATGCAGCCGCCCGGACATTTGCCGACCGCTTTATCCCGGCAAGCAACACCCAGCAATTCAGAGATACAGTAAATGCGGTCCGTAACCGGTTCTTTCAGCGTACTCCTCCAGGTGCCAAATTCATAGACAACTCCAGGCTTTATCATGCCGAGTTTAACTACAGGTTTGATGATATGATTAAATGGGCCGAAGTACAGCTCGGTGGTAATTTTAGGCGGTATGATCTATTCTCAGATGCAACTGTTTATAATGAGGATCCAGACGGAGACGGAACGGCTGACAGGATTACCATTGACGAATACGGTGCCTACCTTCAGATAGCTAAAGAATTGGGTAAACTGAAACTCACCGGTTCCATCCGCCACGATAAGAACCAAAACTTCGATGGCTTGTGGACACCTCGTCTATCGGCTGTATTCTCGGCAAGTGAAAACAGTTTCTTTAGGGCCTCGTTCCAAACCGGTTTTCGGAATCCCGACACACAAGCTCAATATATCTACTTTCCTACCGGATCAGGTATATTATTGGGTAGCACGAAGGACAACGCAGAGCCTTACCAGATACATAATGGTGGCGCCTGGACACAGTCCTCTTACGAGGATTTTAGACTTTCCGGTGATAGTACAGACCTTGTCACCGCCAATATCGCATACATTAAACCCGAAAAACTGCAAAGCATAGAAGTTGGTTACAAGGGTTCATTCAACAAAAGTTTGTTGGTAGATGCCTATGTTTTTTACAACACCTACCGAAACTTTCTTGGCGATCAACTCGTGTACAGCAAACTGCCCACTACCCATAAAGGAAATACCGTACCAGCAGGTACACTTTGGTCTCCTTATGTAAACTCGCCAGAAAAAATTACCTCGCTTGGTGCAGGGGTTAACCTGAGTTATACCTTCCTAAAAGGATATGTGGCCACTGCCAACTACACCTTCCAGAATTACGATGCCAACGAAGATGAGTTTATTGCTGGCTTTAACACACCGGAGAACAAAATCATGGTTGGCTTGAGCAACCGGAACATTAACAACACCGGCTTCGGATTTAACCTGAATTTCCGTTGGCAGGAGTCCTTTATTTGGAACTCGGGCTTCGGCAACTGGATAGTTCCTGAATACGGTGTATTTGATGCCATGCTGAGTTACCAGATTAACTCCATGAAGGCAATCCTCAAGTTGGGCGGCACTAACCTGTTGGGTGGCGACTACCGGCCGAACTTTGGTTCCAGTTTCGTAGGACAGCAATACTACCTGTCGATAACCTTTGATGAACTTTTTAAATGATAATTGTTAATCAGTAGCTTATGAAAAAGATGAAATTTTTAAGCATGATCCTAACCCTGTTCTTTGTGGTTAGTTGTGAACAGGAAATATTGGTACAACAAGATCCCGACCCCGATCCGGATCCGACCGGGGAGTCCGGCAGTGCAAACTTTACCAAGTTTGTATCCATTGGCAATTCACTAACAGCCGGCTACATGGCTGGTGCGCTTTTTTCTTTTGGACAGGAAAACTCTTACCCGGCCATTATGGCTGAACACTTTGCTTATGTAAGCGAGAATGATGCATTTGATCAGCCACTGGTTAATTCTGTTAACGGATGCTATAATCCAACATCGGGTTGTACATTGGGTCGACTGATTTTGTTTGATCCGGATGGTCCGACAGGTCCGGCTTCCGCTGCACCAACACCGGCCGGCAGCCCGGGTGTACCAGCCCCTTTCAATACAAACGCCACCGACCATTTACAGGCTTTAGCACCCTTTACAGGTAATAAAGACAATCTCAACAACTTTGGTGTACCCGGTATAATTCTGGCACAGGCACTTACACCGGCAACCGGTGGACCAGCACCACCGGCACCTAACCCTGCATACAATCCCTACTTTGCCCGGTTTGCCAAAACGCCTAGTACGGATGGTACTACCGGATCCACAATACTCAGCGATGCGTTGGCCACAAACCCTACCTTTGTTTCCTTCTGGTTGGGTAATAACGATGTGTTGGGTTATGCTGTAGGTGGCGCCTCTAATCCATCCATTTTAACCAGCGTGCCAGCCTTTACAGCTCAGTATTCAGCAGCCATTGATGCCATTTTGGCCCACCCCAATAACGTAAAAATGGTGGTTGGCAACGTACCCAATGTTACAACTATTCCGTATTTCAGACTGGTACCTTATAATCCTGTTGTGATTACCAATCAAGCTCAGATTGATGCCATTAATGCGGGCTATGCCCCCTATAATGCTGGCCTGGATGCCGCCTTCGATGGAGGATTCATCACCAATGAGGAACGTAACAAACGAAAAGTTATTTTCACCGTTGGCCAAAACCCGGTTGTTATTATTGATGAGTCGTTGACCGACTTAAGCGGTTTAGGGTTGCCAAATTACCGTGAAGCAACAGCGCAGGATTTACTGGTTCTTCCTGCTGCCTCGTTTATTGGATCCCTGGTAGGCGGAGACCCTTCGTTAATAAACGGAGTTACCGTGCCGCTGGCCGACCAATGGGTACTGATTCCTTCTGAGATTACAGAAATTACTACCCGCATAAACGACTTCAACGCAGCTATAGCCGCTAAAGTTGCAGCCAACAGCATGCGCATGGCACTGGCGGATATCTTTACCAAGTTTAATGAGCTTGCCACCAGCCCTACCGGTGGACTGGTAGTAGATGGCTTGTTTATCCGCTCTTCACTGGCACCGCCTAACGGAGTGTTTTCGGAAGATGGTGTTCATCCGAATCCCCGCGGCTCGGCTTACATTGCCAAAATTTTTATTCAGGCAATTAATGCCAAGTTCGGTTCAACAGTACCTGAGCCAAACATTTCGAAGTATTTTGGAACATTCTTCCCGGTAAGTCCGGCACTATAGCAGTGTTAAAGAATTTAAACAAAAACCCTGGCGGTATCCGTCAGGGTTTTTTTATACATAGCCGGCCAACCAATACGCTACGAATCCCGTCCACTCTTTGAACAGTTTACTCCAAATCAGCAGGGCATCAACCTTCGGGAGGAACAGCACGTCCAGGGTATAATAGCGCGGGTGCGTATAAAAATCAGTTGAAAAGGGAGTAACATTGAGGCCGGCTTTGCGGAAACAGGCCAGTGACCTGCGCATATGAAAGCCTGACGTAATCAGCACGATGCCTTCGGTGGTATCAGCAGGCAGCATGCGCTTAACATGTACAGCCGACTCATACGTGTTTCTCGATTCATTTTCAATAACCAGGCTATCGGCTGGTACACCCATCAACACTAGCGCTTTACCAATTTCATCGGCCTCTTTGCGGCTTTTAGTAAATAAGCGGCCAGTGCCGCCTGATACTATTATTTTCTTCAACATGCCGCGTTTATATAAGTCCACCGCATGCACTACCCGGTCGGCTCCATGCTCAAAAAATACCCGGTCGGTTAAGGATGCATCATTACGGGTAACTCCGGTTAAAATGATGCCATATGAAAATGGATTGGCTATCTCAGCATACGGAGTTGGGGGTACCTCCCACCGGAGCATAATTTCATTGGCAATAAATTCATTGGAAAAAAGGTACAACAATCCAAAAGCAGTCCAAAAAAGCCGCTTGCGCCATTGTTGAGTCTTCAGTAATGCAGATATAAGTAACAGCAGGCTTATCAGCACCAACGGCATAACCAGGTAGCCCAGGGTTTTGGAAAGAAAAAAGAACATGCCGGATTTTAAAAAATCCTTACCAGGATCAAAAGCAGGATAATCAGTATCAGAATAATCATGGTCTTTTTATTACAGTTGTAAAGGTATTACTTTTTATATAACGGGTTCGATAAATTTCCTATTCCATCAATAATTCTACGTAAAACGTCAAAATACAGGGCTATGGCCAGCACCAGCGTCATCGACCAGATTACCCCGGTGTTAAAAATCAACGTGTTAACGTTTGTGTTAAGGAAATGTTTAGCCGGCATGTAAAACTGGGCATCAAAATCAACAATGTGTTCGGGTTCGGGGTCTTTATATATCGGGTATATTTTCTGAATGAGTTTTCCGTCCTTTTCTATAATCCGGTGGGTTTCAGTGAGGTTTTTTACAAACTCGGCAATAGCCTCGTTGCGGTATTGATCACGAAAAAGTTCGTATTCCCGCTCTTTTTCGGGGGTATCTGTTAATGATGCAACCAGTTTTTCTTTCTCTTCATCGGCTTTATTATAGAGCCTGATGTAGAATCGCCTCAGGCTAATCAAAAACTCAGAAGCCCGGGCGTAGGTAAGCGAATCAAAGTGTCTAAGGGTTATATTATCAAACCAGTTAACATCCTGAGCCGTATTCACAAACGCAGCCTCTTTGCGTAATTCATTTCGTATCAGGTCCAGGTCGCGCATAACCTTGGCAATCACGTCCCGATCAATGGCTTTCAGGTTATTCAGGCAGTACTGCAGCCGGGTTTCCAGTTCGGGCAGGTAGTACACTTTTTTATAATCCGACTCGGCCATGATTTTATCGTACAGGTAAAATTTTTTCTCATATCGGTTATCCTTAAACTGAGTAACCATGGCCGCTTCAAACGCCCAGCGCGAGGCCATCAAATCACCAACAAATGGTACCGTGGCTGTATTGCCAATTACCGGATTCAGTTTATCGAATTTTACAACTACCCCACTTAAAATAAGCTGTGGTATAATCAGTAACGGAATAAGTATGTATATAGTAACGGCTGAATTGAATGCTGATGAAATATTTAACCCAAGCATGTTGGCAAAGCAGGAAACGGTAAACAGGATCATCCAATGCTGGGGCAGCATATCGCGAATTTCAAGAATGTAATTACCCACCAGCACAAATGTGAGCGTTTGGATGGCCGATAAGGTGAAGAGGATGGAAATTTTGGAAAGCAGGTAACTGCTGCGGCTTAAATGCAAAAAGGCTTCGCGTTTAAGAATTTTCCGGTCGCGAATGATCTCTTCAGCACTCACCGTCAGGCCCATAAACAGGGCTACAATTACACTCATAAACAAGTACGCGGGCAGGTTAAGGTTTTTGGCAAAAACATACCCCGACAATAATTTATCATCAACATTGTAATACCGAACGATAAAGGCAAGTATAAACGCAAGCAAGGGCGCTTCCAGCAAATTAATAATCATGTATTGCCGGTTGTGCAGCTTGGCTTTCAGGTCGCGCATGGCAAAAAGCAGGGTTTGCTTAAGCCTGCCGGGTATTTGCAGCGATGATTTAACTGGTTCGTGTGCGGTTTCGATTGGCGGAAGTTTAGCCGAATTTTTATATATGCGGCTCCACTGCTCCGGGGTTATTTTGCGTTCGTTGGTAAAGTGGCCGTATTCGTTAATAATTTTGGTTTCAATGATATTAAAAATTTGTTCGGGGTTAACATTGCCGCAGGCGTAGCACTCACCTTCATCGCTGCTCACAAGATCGATACTCTTTTTAAAATAAACTATGGCATCAACGGGGTTTCCGTAATAAATCTGATAACCACCGGTATCCAGGATAAGTAACCGATCGAACTTTTTAAAAATATCAGAAGAGGGCTGGTGAATTACCGCAAAAACAAGTTTTCCTTTTAACGAAAGTTCCTTGAGTAAATCGATAATGTTTTCCGAGTCGCGCGAAGATAATCCACTGGTAGGCTCATCACAAAACAGAACGGCCGGTTCGCGAAGTAATTCCAACCCGATGTTCAGGCGTTTGCGCTGCCCCCCGCTGATGGTTTTTCGCAATGGCGAACCGACTTTTAAATCTTTAATCTCGGCCAGGCCCAAGTCTTCCAGCGTTTTCATCACCAGGAAGTGTATGGACTCCTCATCTTTGTTGTTAAAACAGAGTTTAGCAGCATAATACAGGTTTTCATAAACCGTCAGATCTTCAATAAGCAGGTCGTCTTGCGGCACAAAACCAATAATACCTTCAATTTTTTCAGGCTCTTTATGTATATCAATTCCATTTATTAAAACCTGCCCTTCGCTTGGCTTTTCAGTTCCGTTTAGAACGTAAAGCAAGGTTGATTTGCCCGCTCCGCTGGCACCCATTAGCGCCACCAGGTTACCCGATTGCTCGGCCAGGTTTACCTGACGCAACCCGAGTTTGCCATTTTTAAACTTGAATGAGATAGCTTTAGCCTCAAGCGATATCCGGCCGCCATCGCTTAATTTTTTAAAGGCATTCAAAATTTCGCCATAGTAAATGGGATCATCCTTTTCCCAGCGCAGCGTGCTGCCAACGGCAAGTACCGAGATAAATCCCGGCTTAATCGGAACCCCATTAAGGTAAACATCAGAGTTGCCGATGTATTTAACAAAATACAATTCAACATTTTTGAAATAGAGTACGGCAATAAATCCGTTAAGATTTTTTCGATATATCCACTTGCTTTGCCCTGTTGATGCCGATTGGTTGTTGATGATCAATATGGATGGGTTTTCAAGTAAGGCTGCATCCTTCCCCAAAACAAACAGAAGCGCGGCCTGAATATCCTCTTCGCTTATTTTAAATTGGCTGCCAATGGCCCGAAGCTGGTCTTTTTCACGGGTCGTAATCATTTCATCGGCCAGTACAATGCGGATGAGCTCGAGGGTAATGATAACCTTTTGCTTTTGCGTAATCTCCAGGTTAAGATCTGAACAGATTTTTTGTATAGTTTGAATATCCTTTTGATGATCCTGCAAACTCACTTCGCGCGAGTACTCATCGAAGCGATTGAGGTAATGTTCCAGTTTAGTAAGGCTTACATGCTCGGCAAGGAAGGCTTGAATTTGCTCTCGTTCCTGCCGGGTAACTTCATCCTGACGGGCAACAACGGCAAACAATTTCAGAATAGCATTTAGTACTACTTCACTCATTGATGTATTTTAAGTAAGGTTAAATATACAGCAAACCACCGATTATCGGGTAATAAAAAAGCCCCGGTGGTCTGTCCACCAGGGCTTGTGCAGGAGCTATGCAAATTTATTCGGTAATACCTTTTCGAATCTTACTAACAATGGAACTTATCTGGGTAAGGTTTTTATCCGACAGCACCATATCGGCCCGGTTATTCCGTATCTGCTCTTCGATATTCAATGCTGCATAGGCCTTTTCAAGTTCCTGTAAATCGGTAACAATACCGGCCACCGGTTCGGTTTGCTCAACCGAACTGAGCATTTTTAAAAGTTCTGATACTGATTTCTTTTGATTAAGAATAACCTGAATGATCGGAGTGAGGATGAGGTTGCGGGAATCATCCGGAAGTAAATTTTTAGGATACGAATTAACCAGACCCGTTGAGATGTACAGCCCCTCAATGAAACTACCGGTTACCACCAATGCGGCCAGCCGGTTACGACTGTCGTCTTTCAACAGGCGCTCGGTTTGCTTAAGGGTTTGATCCAACAAAGACGTAAGCGAGTCTTTATTGGAAATATTAGCCTCGAAGCGTTTAAGTATTTCCATATCGAAGGTACCTATTACACCCAGTATATCAGCCAGGTTCTTGCAGGAGTTAAGGTAGTCAATAGCCTCCTGGGTCTTATCGTAGGAAGACAGGTACCCGATATCAGCTGCATATACACCCAGGTTAAGGGCTGCCTTATCGTTTCTGCGGGTGTACCGTTCGGCATTAGTAATCGGGTTAACAAGACCTTGGTTAAATTCGGCCCCGGTTTGCTGTATCATGTATGGAATTTCGGACGGTGAAGGAATACCGTAAACGACCTCTTCAATGGACTGTTTAAGGTTTTTATTAGCTTCGTCAAACTCAGCGGAATTTTTGTCTGTGCCGCTTCCACCCGACCCGCAAGCGGCTAACAGAAGCATTGAAATAAAAGCGAGAATACTAAGGAAGTAAATGGGTTGTTTAAAGTTCATTGGGTTAAAGGTTTAGAGTTCAATTTTACTACATTTTTTAATGCTAAAAAACCTCAAAAAGCCAATTTTCAATTAAATTTAATTTGAATGGCGTTATATTGCCAGTTTAAAACCTAACCGACTTTCCGATGGTTAACGTTACTCTGCTAATTGACGACAGCGACATAGACCTGTTCATCCAGCGGAGGTTTTTGGAAGTTTATCATTTCAGCCAAACGCTAATCACCTACAAATCGGCTGATGAAGCATTAAACTGGCTTGGTTCACTAAACACCGGATTTCCTGATGTGATTTTTTTGGATTTGAATATGCCTAAAATCGATGGGTTCGCATTTCTGGAAAAATTTGCCGGTTTGCCTGAAACCGTTACAGCCAATTCTAAGATCATCATCCTTACGAGTTCAAACAGCAAAGCCGATGTAGACAAGGCCATGGTTAATAAAAATGTTGTTCACTTTATCACCAAGCCGATCAAACAATCGGATATTGAAGAACTCAAGGCAAAGTTTGCTTCCTGAAAATTCGTAAGGCTACCGGTCAAGCCTATCTTTAAAGATCTGAACTCTTTCGCGGGCACAACAACTTTGTTGTCATCCCTTCAGCGAAAATCTGCTTTCAAAAGCTATGTTTCTAAATGAAGCAACCATAAACTGTAACAGGTGGGCCATTTGCAGGATTCCGTTATTTTTGCGACTTCACTATCCCGTCCTCCTTCTACAGTGGGGAGAGGGAGGTGCCTAAACCGAAATAACCATTCAAACAATAGAATTACAGTGGCGGAATACAGCAAGGAAGAGATAAGGCGAATTGAGGAAAAATGGCGGAAGCTTTGGGATGAGCACCAGGTTTACAAGGTTGAAACAAATCCTGTCAAACCAAAGTACTATGTATTGGACATGTTCCCGTACCCTTCTGGCGCAGGGCTTCATGTGGGCCATCCTCTTGGGTATATCGCCT
>JAKLJG010000005.1:77065-185794 GCA_023151255.1 Cyclobacteriaceae bacterium
GCACGCTTCAAACGACTGAAAGGATTTAACGTGCTTCACCCCATGGGTTTTGATGCGTTTGGCCTTCCGGCCGAACAGTATGCCATCCAAACCGGCCAGCATCCTGCAGTAACAACGGCAAAGAACATTGAAACTTACAAACGCCAGTTACGCAACATCGGATTCTCATACGACTGGTCGCGCGAAGTGCAAACCTGCGATCCAAACTATTATAAATGGACGCAATGGATCTTTATGCAACTCTTCAACGCCTGGTATAATAATGCTTCAGACAAAACAGAACCCATCAGTACGTTAATAAGCGAATTGGAAAAAAACGGAAATTCCTGCGTTAACGGTGCCTGCGATGAAGACACACCTAAAATTACGGCAGCACAGTGGCAAGCCTTCAATGAAAAAGAACGCGAAACTTTTCTGCAACACTACCGGATTGCTTACCAGCGCAACGCCATGGTAAACTGGTGCCCTGCGCTTGGCACCGTGCTTTCAAATGACGAAGTGAAAGATGGTGTAAGCGAACGAGGCGGTTACCCCGTTGAGCGGATAAATATGCTGCAATGGAGTATGCGCATATCGGCCTATGCCGAACGACTGCTGGCCGGATTGGACACCATCGACTGGCCCGAGCCGCTTAAGGAAATGCAGCGCAACTGGATTGGAAAGAGCAAGGGCGCACAACTCAGCTTTAAGGTTCAAAATTCCGGGTTGAATATTGAAGTCTTTACTACCCGAATTGACACTATTTTTGGCGCCACCTTCTTAGTGCTGGCACCTGAGCATGAACTGGTGCAATCCATTACAACAACCGAACACCGCAATGAAGTAACCCGGTATGTTGAGGTTGCCAAAAACCGTAGTGAGCGCGAACGCATGAGCGAGGTGAAACAGGTTAGCGGTGTGTTTACCGGTGCCTATGCCATCAACCCGTTTAACAACGAGCGCATTCCCATCTGGATTTCGGATTACGTACTGGCCGGTTACGGGACTGGCGCAGTTATGGCCGTACCCGGCCATGATGAACGCGACCACCGCTTTGCAAAGCACTTTGGCTTGCCGATTAAACAAGTAGTTGAAGGACCCGATGTGCAGGAGAAAGCCTTCGACAGTTGGGATGCCCGAATCATCAACTCGGACTTCATGAATGGCCTGACGGTGCAGGAAGCCATTGAAGCCGGGATAAAATTTATTGAAGAACACCGAATCGGCAAAGGAAAGATAAACTACCGCATGCGCGATGCCATTTTCGGACGGCAGCGCTACTGGGGCGAGCCTTTTCCGGTTTATTTTGAAGATGGCATCCCAAAGCTCGTGGATGAAAAAGACCTGCCCGTAACCCTGCCTGAAATTGACGAGTACAAACCTACCGCCACCGGTGAGCCTCCGCTGGCCCGTGCCAAAAACTGGAAATACAAGGGCCGCAGCTTTGAGCTCACCACCATGCCCGGTTGGGCCGGCTCAAGCTGGTACTGGTACCGTTACATGGATCCAACTAATCACAAGGAGTTCTGTGCCAAAGAACATGAACAATACTGGCAGGATGTTGACTTATACATTGGCGGTTCAGAACACGCCACCGGTCACTTGCTGTACTCGCGCTTCTGGTGCAAAGCGCTTAAAGATTTAGGTTTTGTACGTGCCGAAGAGCCTTTTAAGAAACTGATTAACCAGGGACACATCCAGGGTATGTCGAAATTTGTTTATCGGATTACCGGCACAAACAAGTTTGTTTCAAAAAATCTGAAGGATAATTACGAAACCACGGCCCTGCATGTGGACATTTCGTTGGTGGATGGTGATACGCTCGACCTGGAAGGCTTTAAACAATGGCGTACCGATTTTTCAAAAGCAGAATTTATACTTGAGGATGGGAAGTACATTTGCGGAACCGAGGTAGAGAAAATGTCGAAGTCAAAGCATAATGTAGTAAACCCTGATCAGATTATTGACACCTACGGGGCCGATACGCTGCGCATGTACGAGATGTTTCTGGGGCCGCTGGAGCAATCCAAACCCTGGAATACCCACGGTATTGACGGGGTATTTAAATTTTTACGCAGGTTCTGGAACCTGTTTCATAATGCCAGTGGTACGTTTAATATAAGCAATGATGAGCCTACCCGCGAGGAACTGAAAGTACTGCACAAAACCATAAAAAAGGTTGAGAGGGACATTGAAAGCTTTTCATTCAATACCTCAGTAAGTGAATTTATGATATGCGCTAATGAGCTGTCTGCACTGAAATGCAACAAACGGAAAATACTGGAACCCCTGGTTATTGCGCTGTCGCCCTTTGCCCCACATATAGCCGAAGAACTCTGGGAAAAACTGGGCCATACCAAAACGGTTTTTGATGCCACCTTTCCCGCGTATGATGAACAATACCTTGCCGAATCATCATTCAACTACCCGATATCCATTAACGGAAAAGTACGTGCGCAAATGAATTTTGCACTAGACATGCCCCGCGAAGACATTGAGAAAACCGTGCTGGCCTCTGAAATCGTTAAAAAATGGACGGAGGGAAAGCAACCGAAAAAAGTAATTGTGGTGCCCGGCAAAATTGTGAATGTGGTAATTTGATCTATGAAATAAATCAGCCCGCCTGCTGATTCCCGTCAGGTCATTCGTAACCGGTTATCCCGACTTTCAAATGAATAAAATCTGAACGTTATGATCTCGGTTACAGGACAATCCGGAAAATACATTCTTCAACCCAGCCTGGTGGGCATGCACCACGAAACAACGGAGTGGATCTCGGCTTGTGAGCTTTGGAAGCGCGAACTGGCCTTCTTCCAAAAACTGCTCGACCAGCACGCGCCAAAAACAACTGAAGTTGAGTTTAAAAAACAAATTGATCATTACCAGCACCTGATCACCTACTACCAGGGAGAATTGGTGGATCATCTTCGAAAGAAACTAAAAGATCACGAAAAGAAACTGGCTGCAATGCTGAAAGAACTCAACGAATCCGATACGGAGTACTTTAAAGAACATGCCGGCATTATGGATGAAGTAGCTGGTTTTGCACGGGTTTTTGCAGAATTCAAACACGGCTTTTTTGCCTTTATTGAGAGGGGCTTTAGTGCGTACTAGTTTCCACCTAACAATCATTAGGGAATCCGTAACAATTCCTTAATTTAGGCCGCTTTTACGTTAACGATATGTACGCATCAAAAATTGTCGGCCTTGGCCACCACCTTCCTGAACAAGTTATCACCAATCACTACTTATCTTCCCTGATGGATACCAGTGATGAATGGATCATCGAACGAACCGGGATAAAAGAACGCAGGTGGATTGACCCGGCAAAGGACACAGTTGGCAATATGGCGGCCAAAGCGGCACGCATGGCTTTGCAACGGGCAGGCCTGTCCGAAAAAGATGTTGACTTTATCGTATTCGCTACCATCACCTCCGATTACTACTTTCCGGGTTCCGGTGTTATCATGCAGCGCGAACTAGGCCTTGAAGGCATCGGTGCAATGGATATAAAAAACGCCTGCTCAGGTTTTATTTATGCGCTTTCAACAGCCGATCAGTTTATCAAAACCGGCATGTACAAAACCGTGCTGGTGGTGGGCGCAGAAATCCAGTCGACCGCACTGGATGTTACCACCCGCGGGCGTAACACAGCCGTGATTTTTGGCGATGGAGCCGGGGCCGCTGTGTTGCAACGGACCGATAAACCGGGTGTGCTCTCCACCCACCTCCATGCCGATGGACGCTTTGCGGAAGAACTGTACGTGCGCGACCCGGGCAGTAGCCGGCCACGGGAAGAGCGCCAGCCCGAACAAATACTGGATACCACCGGGTTTAAGGTGGTGATGAATGGAAACCAGGTTTTTAAACATGCCGTAGTGCGTTTTATGGAAGCCATCCAGGAGGCGCTGGCGGCCAACAACATGAAAAAGGAGGATATTAACTTGCTGATACCACACCAGGCCAACCTGCGGATTAGCCAGTACATACAAGAAAAATTAGGCTTGCGCGATGACCAGGTTTATAACAATATTCAACGGTACGGAAACACCACGGCAGCGTCCATTCCGATTGCCATGAGCGAAGCCTGGGCAGAAGGAAAGATCAAAGAAAATGACGTAATTTGTTTAGCCGCGTTCGGCAGTGGCTTTACATGGGCCTCTGCGCTAATCCGGTGGTAATGATGCATTCGGGGTTAGAAGAACCTGAATGCAGAACCAGATTCCAACCCCATGAAAACATCAACCTACAACCCCAGTCCGCTGGAAGTGGATTTTGCAAACGCTCTTTACATCCTGCAGAAGGAAATTGAAAAGCACCTGCAGGATAATGAAGTGGTGAACGTTGAAAGCAACATCCGGAAAGACAACCCAATGGTTCGGTTTAGCCTGTTGGATAAAGATGGCGACCCGCATGAAGTGGTAATCCGGATCATTCAGATACCGGATAAATTTTAACTCGTTGTATTAATACTACATCAATCCGCTATAATTGAAAATAGGCCGATAATATAATCAATGACACCTTTTTAGCCACTTTTACGTTTCTTTAGCATAGCCAATTTATATGCCATCTAAACCCAGATATATCGTTATTATCATTCTGCTGGCCGGCCTCATTTTTTCGTTTACTCCTCCGGCCGAACGCTACTTCGAAATCACCAAAAACCTCGACATTTTCGCTACCCTCTTTAAAGAGGTAAACAAAAGCTACGTAGATGAGGTGAATCCGAATACACTCATTAAAACAGGCATTGATGCAATGCTTGAATCGCTTGACCCCTACACCAACTACATCCCCGAAGATATGATTGAAGATTTTCGCACGGTTAACACCGGGCAGTATGGTGGTATCGGGGCCATCACACGCGAAATTGGCAACCGCACGGTAGTAACCATGGTGATGGGCGGTTACCCGGCCGAAAAAGGCGGACTGAAAATCGGTGATGAAGTTTTAAAAATTGATAACGTTGATCTCACAAAAATCTCGCGCGAAGCAGCCGGCCACCTGATGAAAGGCGAAGTAGGCAAGCCGGTGCGGCTCACTGTAAAACGCTACGGTGTTGACCAACCGTTTGTGCTTGATTTTAAACGCGAACGAATAAAGATAAACAACGTACCGTATTTCGGTATGGTTAATGAAACTACCGGCTACATTAAACTAACAGAATTTACTCCGGAGGCTGGTAAAAATGTAAAGAACGCGTTGTTAAAGCTGAAAGAGCAAAATGCCCGCTCCATTATTCTTGATATGCGCGGTAACCCCGGAGGATTACTGATGGAAGCTGTTAATGTGTGCAATGTGTTTATACCCCGTGCAAAAAAAGTAGTTATTACCAAAGGAAAAATACCCGAACAAAATACCAGCTACGAAACCCTTGATAACCCGGTTGACACAGAAATTCCGGTTGCGGTTTTGATCGATCGCGGCAGTGCCTCGGCCGCTGAAATTGTTGCCGGTACACTGCAGGATTATGATCGGGGCATCGTTCTTGGCGAACGTTCTTTCGGTAAGGGCTTGGTACAGGTAACCCGGCCACTCTCCTACAATTCGCAACTTAAGGTTACTACTGCTAAATATTATACCCCCTCCGGTCGCTGCATCCAGGTACTTGACTACACCCACAGGCGCGAAGATGGCAGTGTGGCATCGGTACCCGATTCCATAAAGCAGGCTTTTAAAACCACCAACGGCCGCACCGTGTATGACGGTGGAGGTATTGAACCGGACATTTTAGTTGAGCAAACCGAACTTCACCCGATAGTGCAGACTCTTTATGAACACGGCTTTATTTTCGATTACGCTACCCGTTACGCCAACACTCACAAGGCACCTGAAAATCCGAGGAGTTTTAATTTTTCAGAAGCGGATTATCAGCAATTTGTTGCCTGGATGAAAGATCAGAAATACGACTATACCTCAGCGCTAGAAGAAAAAGTTATTAGTTTGCAAGATCTCGCCAAACGGGAACGTTACTTTGCCGATCTTAAACCTCAGTTGGATCACCTGAAAAGTGTAATAACCGACAACCGTAAAAAAGAACTCTTTCTCTACAAAGACCAGATCAAGATGCTGCTCGAAGCTGACATCATGCTGCGGTATTTTAACGAACGGGGTACAATCGAATCGGGCTTTAAGTACGATACCGACCTGAAGAGAGCAATTGAAGTACTGGCAAACACCCCGCAATACAAAAAAACGCTCAACTTGCCATAACCATGGTAAAGTATCAGGTAAAAACAGGTATCCTGGTTACGCTGTTCGTTTGTATCCTGTTACTTGTTACCAGCCATGCCTGCATGACCTTCCGGATGAGTTCAAAAGAAATAGATTCCTATTTCAGTAAGAATAATATTAATGGCAGTCAGCATAGCACCAACCAGCGCATTCACTACATCAAAGCGGGTGATCCAAATGGCCCATTGGTACTCTTTGTACACGGCTCTCCAGGGTCGTTAAGCGCATTCATCCACTTCCTCAACGACACCCTGCTAAACCAAAAACTATTACTTATTTCAACTGATAGGCCCGGCTTTGGATACTCCGATTTTGGTATGGCTCAACCTTCACTAAGCAAACAGGCAGCCGCTCTCGCACCCATTTTGAAAGATCATAAAAATAACCGGCCAATAATACTGGTTGGTCATTCGCTGGGCGGGCCGCTGGTGGGCAGAATAGCCATGGATTATCCAGACCTGGTAGATGGCCTTATACTGGTTGCACCGTCTATCGACCCGGCACTAGAGCCCAACGAAACATGGTGGCGCGCACCTTTTGCCACCCCCTTTCTGAGTTGGGTATTACCCCGTTCGCTACGGGCTTCAAACGAAGAGATATACCAGTTAAAACCTCAACTTGAAGATATGCTTACGGAATGGGCAAAAATAACCTGTCCGGTAATTGTAATTCAGGGAGAAAAGGATTCGCTGGTAGCCCCCGGCAATGCGGACTTTGCAAAAGCAAAACTTGTTAACGCACAGGTTGACATTATACGCAAGCCGGAAATGAACCACTTTGTTCCATGGACCAACCCGGAACTAATTAGGGAGGCTATCCTGAAACTCGCTACAACCCAGCCCGCCTACCTGTCAGGCAATTAATCAGCGGCCATACAGTTTTTTTGCTTCCGCCTCAAACTTATCACCGGCCTTCCACACCGGTGCCTGCGGGTTATGGGCCAACAACACATTGGCGTAAACATAAGCACGGTAATATTTCATCAGGTAATCAAAATCAAGCGAACTTACCTCATCAGCCGGTTGGTGGTAATACTTGTTCAGTTCGGCATCAAAGGCCTTAATGCCGGGAGCAAACGTGATAGCCGGAACACCTTTAACAGCAAAGTTGTAGTTATCTGAGCGCTCAAAAAGATTCTGTTCAGGTACCGGATCAACGGCAGCCTTTATACCGAATGCAGCACAGGCCCTGGCCAGATCGGTCTCGGCTGTGGTTCGTTCCATACCAATTACCGTGGCAATGGTTACATCATTGTACCCTGCACCATCGCAGTTAAAATTGAAAACGGTTTTGTTTAGTGGCACTACCGGATTGTCTGAATAGTACTTGCTGCCCAGCAGTCCCTTTTCTTCACCGGTTAACGCCATAAACAACACTGAGCGTTTGGGTCGGAATTGCGAAAGATAT
Source organism: Cyclobacteriaceae bacterium (assembly GCA_023151255.1). Lineage (GTDB taxonomy): Bacteria > Bacteroidota > Bacteroidia > Cytophagales > Cyclobacteriaceae > UBA2336. Next base: position 84,689 of record JAKLJG010000005.1, read on the forward strand.
TTTGCTGTAACCAGCATGCCCACCACACCAATAGCATTATCGCGTGCACCGTTAAATATCGAGTCAGCCTGATTTCCCCGCTTGCTTACACCCACGTGATCGTAGTGTGCCGAAACCACCAGGTACTCCTCTTTCAATTTTGGATCAGTTCCTTCCAGTATTCCGATTACATTTTTTGAACCAACCACCACTTCGCGAACACCTTCTACCTTCAACGAGCCCGCCAACGAAGTCGATTCCTTCAGCTTTTTTATACCCGCGGCATCGCTGTCTTTTAGCCATAGATGTACCGCTCCGCCATCATTACTTTTTACCTTCATAGAAACATTTGAAGCGAAATAGTTTACAAGGGCCGGCCAAGGAATCTGAGGCACCGCAAAGATTTCAACAAGGCCGGCAGCACCGGCATTCCTGGCATCCCTGAATTTATCTCCGGCCGCATAGAATATTGCCGTTGGGTTCCCTTCCGAATCTTTTTTTCCGGCCAAGGTAACTACCAACTTGCCTTTTACATTGGCTTTGGCAAGTTCTTCCGGGCTGCCGTATCCTGCATAAACCACTTCGCCCGACCACTCAAAATTGCCTCCCTCAAACTGAATAAAATGTTCTTTGAATTGAAATGTATCATCACCGATAACCAGTTTTCCTGCTGTTGCAGGATGCACATTAACGAAATTTACCGGCTGAAAGTAGCTGTCCAATCCCGGTGCTTTTTTCAGGCCCAGCATTTTAAACTGGGCAGCCAGGTAGTTGGCAGCAATGTCAAGTTCGGGCGAGCCGGTATCGCGTCCACGCATTTCATCGGCTGCCAGAAAGGTGAGGTGTGCTTCCACTTCCTCTTTGGTTATCAATTTTGTGATTTGCTCAACCGGGTTTTTCTGGGCCGAGGCACTTACCCACACTGCGATCAGTAAGAGGTTAACGATACTTTGTCGTTTCATTTGCTACAGGATTAAGGTGGTACAAACAAAAAGCGGAAAACCCAAAGGATTATCCGCTTTTCACAGGTTTAGGTTTATTACTTAGCGAAGGAACAAAAGTTCCCGGTATTTTACAAGCGGCCAGTCTTCATCATCAACCAAAAGTTCAAGTTCATCAACCGCTTCACGGATTTTATCAAAGTATTTCTCCTTAATATCATCACAATATGCAATGGCACGGGCGTGCGTATCGGCAATTTTATTAACCCGCTTCCGTTCCTCAATCATATTGCGCACACCGGTTTTAATGGTCTCGATGTGGCCGGATATTTCCTTAATAGTTTGGATAACCGCTTTATTCTCAATTCCCAGGCCTTTCAGCCCATTGGCATTGGCAATCAGTTTATTCTGATATGCAATTGCCGTAGGAATGATATGGTTCATTGCCAGATCGCCCATGACCCGCGCTTCAATTTGTACGCGTTTAATGTATGCTTCAAGCCGGATTTCATTACGGGCTTCCAGTTCCTTTTCGGTAAGTACTGCGTGCCGCTCGTACATTTCAACGGATTTCTTCTCGAGGTAAGCATCAAGGGCACGGGGCATATTTTTAATGTTTTTAAGTTTTCGTTTTGCCGCTTCTTTTACCCATTCTTCAGAATAGCCGTCACCCTCAAACCGTATATCTTTTGATTCTTTTATGTACTTGCGGAGCAGGTTGACGATGGCAATCCGTTTTTCTGTACCTTTTTCAATTTCCTTCGATACGACATCGTAAAAATGCGTTAACTGGTCAGCCACAATCAGGTTGAGGGCCGTCATGGCTACCGCGCAGTTGTCGCTACCGCCTACCGCACGGAACTCAAATTTATTACCGGTAAAAGCAAAAGGCGAAGTCCGGTTACGGTCGGTGGCATCCAATATGATTTCGGGAATCTGATCAATACCCAGTTTCATGTACATGTTGTCGCCTTTCTCAATTTTAACATTGCCCTTCTTCTCCAACTCATCCAACACGGCCGACATCTGCGACCCAATAAATACCGACATGATGGCCGGAGGCGCTTCGTTGGCACCAAGCCGAAAATCATTTCCCGGGGTTGCAATGCTTGCCCTGAGCAAGTCGGCATGTTCATGAACGGCTTTTATAGTCGTAACAAAAAAGGTAAGGAACAACAGATTATCGCGGGCACTGCTTGACGGTGCATACAGGTTTATACCCGTATCGGTAATCAGCGACCAGTTGTTATGTTTTCCGGTGCCATTTAATCCGGCAAACGGCTTTTCATGAAACAGAACTTTCAATTTGTGCTTACCGGCAACACGCCACATTACATCCATCATAAGCTGATTATGATCGTTGGCCACATTTACCTCTTCAAACAAGGGAGCCACTTCAAATTGACTGGGCGCTACCTCGTTATGGCGGGTACGCACGGGGATGCCGAGTTTCCAGCATTCAATTTCAAAGTCCTTCATGAAATCGTAAACCCGTGAAGGAATCGAGGCAAAATAATGATCCTCCATTTGCTGCCCGCGGGCAGGCGAATGACCGAAAACCGTGCGGCCGGCCATAATCAGATCGGGGCGCGCATTGTAAAGGGCTTCGTCAATAACAAAATACTCCTGCTCAGGTCCGAGCGAAGCAGTTACATGCTGTATGTCTTTATCAAACAGCTGGCATACCTGGGTGGCTGCCTTATCCACTGCTTTCAGTGCTTTCAAGAGGGGGCCTTTTGCATCCAGCGTTTCACCGGTATAGGATACAAATACCGTAGGAATACAGAGCGTCTTTCCGTATAAGAACATCGGGCTGGTTGGGTCCCAGGCTGTATACCCCCGTGCTTCAAACGTGCTGCGAATACCTCCGCTCGGAAAGGAGGAGGCGTCCGGCTCTTGTTGTACGAGTTCGCTTCCTTTAAACCGTTCAATGCGTGCATGTGCATCAAAAAAAGAGTCATGTTTTTCGGCAGTACCACCGGTTAATGGCTGAAACCAGTGGGTGAAGTGGGTTGCACCTTTTGAAAGGGCCCAGCTTTTTACGGCTGAGGCCACGGCATCGGCTGTAGCTTCATCGATTTTTTCATGGTTGATGATGGCCTGGCTTACTTTTTTAAAAACAGCAGCCGATAGTGCGCCCCGCATCTGGTCGAGGCTGAATACATTTTCGCCAAAGAAATCAGAAACCTTGGGTGAAGGAGCATCAACATGTACCCGGGGTTGTTCATTAAGCCTTTTTAAGGCCTCAAATCGTAGGTGCGCCATAGTGGTTGGTGGTTAATTAAACTATGGGCACAAAAGTAGTACTTTTTAAAACGAAGGCTAATTTTTAACCATCAATTTAATTTTTTTATATATTTTTATAATCAATAGGGTAAATTTTAACCTTAAACAAGGTAAAAATCACAATAAATTATCACGATAGGTTAAAATTTTAACTAATCTTCTTTACCGATCCGCCGCTGCTGGCGTTGGTGTTGCTGCGTGACGGATTGCCTTTGTAGCGCACACTGCCGGCACTGCTGGCCTGCGCATTCAGTTCGGCAGTAACATAAACCTTAGCCGATCCGGCACTGCTGGCCTGCACACTAACGCTTTCGGCCTCCAGGTCAAACGCATCTACTTCGCCCGAACTGCTCACATCAACCGAAAGGCGGGTTGCTTTTCCTCGTAATTCCACATCGGCTGCACTAGAGGCGCTGATAGTCAAAGATTCGGCCTCAACAGGAAGGTCTACACTGGCTGCACTGCTGGCGCTTATAGAAAGATTTCGGGCCTTAACGGTTCCTTCTGAGAAGATATTAGCAGCAGAACTGGCTGATATCTTCTCTAACTCAACATAGGTAACATACACTTTTACCGTTCGGCTGCGATAACTACCTGAAGCCATGTGAATTTTAAGATACCCGCCCACCGATTCAGTTATAACGTTTTCGGGATCGGTACCACTTACTTCAAGTCGGACGGCCGGCCTATCCCCTTTTTTTAAGTAAACATCTATTCCTTCAGCTACTTTAATGCCTGTAAATGAACCCACTACCCGGTTTTGGCTTGTCTGGGCAACTGCTGCCAGACTTGAAATCAGAAGAATAACCACCAGCATTCTATTCATCATATGCAAAATTTTACGTAAAGACATCCCGCTGTGGCTAAGGTTGCAAACATCCTTAACCGACAGCCTAATTTTTTGTTTGTTGCTAAAACATAGTAATTTTTGCTATATTTCAACGATTATAGCAGTTTAAACCCATAACTACACCATGACTTTCAATAAGCAAGCTGAATTGAACGTACTGATTAACCTGGCTGCCAGCGACAACAAAATTGAAGAGAAGGAGTCGAAACTCATTCACATGATTGGCAAAGCCAACGGCCTGAGCCGCGAAGAGGTGGACCAACTGATAAAAAACCCCAAACCCATAACCAGCCTCAGCGCCATGACTAACGATGAAAAGTTTGAACATCTTTATTACCTTATCCAGATGATGAAAATGGATGGACAGGTGTTTAAAAGTGAGATCGTTTTCTGCGAAAACATTGCCGAAAAACTCGGCTATAAAAAGTCGGTGGTAATGGAACTTTCCCAACACATTTACAGCGACCCTTCCATTACGTCCGACCGGGACCTGCTCCGTAAAAAAGCAGAAAAATATATCCGTTCTTAAATACAACGAAACTGATTTAAACTTTAAAAGGGGCGTTAGTCCCCTTTTTTATTTGCGGAATACCACTTCCCCCCCCACAATCGTCATTACCACTTGTGTATTAAGAATCTCATTTTCCGGAACACGCATGATATCGGTTGAAAAAATGGTGAAGTCGGCCAGTTTACCGGGTTCAATCGACCCTTTGATTTTCTCTTCAAAAGCGCCATAGGCGGCATCCAGCGTGTAAGACCGCAGGGCCTGCTCACGGGTCATTTTTTCTTCAGGCTCATAGCCTCCTTCGGGCTGTCCTTTTAATGTTTTTCGGGTAACCGAGGCATAAAAACTCGGTATCGGATTGAGCGGCTCAACCGGTGCATCGGTACCATTAACGATTACGGCTCCGCTTTTCAGTAACGATTGCCACATGTAAGCGCCTTCCTTTATTCGCTTCTCGCCCAGCCGCTCAATGGCCCAAGGTCTGTCGCTGGACATGTGGATGGCCTGCATGGCCGGTACCACCCCTAATTTACCAAAGCGCGGTATGTCATCAGGATGCAGGTGCTGCGCATGCTCAATGCGAAAACGATGATCACGAACTGATGGATTTTCTTTAAAGGCCATTTCGTACCGGTCGAGTATTTCGCGGTTGGCCCGGTCGCCAATGGCATGTGAGCAAACCTGAAAGCCCGACTTCAAGGCGGCACGCGAAGTGGCCAGTACGGTATCCATAGGAAGCGTTGCCATACCGTAAAAATCGGGCCGATCAGAATACGGCTCAAGCAGCCAGGCTCCGCGTGATCCTAAGGCTCCATCGCAGTTTAACTTGATTGACCGGATGGTGAGCCAGCCGGCCGAATCAATCTCAGGGCCCTTTTTCATCCACTCGTGTACCAACTCCCGATCCCATCCGGTAAGCATTACATACAATCGTACGCCAAGTTTTCCTTCGTTCCGAAATGATCGGTACAGTTCAATATTTTCCCGGCTGGTGCCTGCATCGTGAAAAGCGGTAATGCCGTTGCGCCAGCAAGCCTGTATCGCCAATTCTAACGCCTGCCGGTCGCGTTCCGCATTATCCTCCGGAATATGACGAGCGATGAGCGACATGGCACGCTCATTAAAAATGCCGGTAGGGTTACCCTGTTCATCGATGATTATCTCTCCACCTTCAATATTACGCTTACCGGTTTGCTCTTTTGCCAACTGATTCACTCCGGCTATTTCCATGGCTTTGGCATTTGCCATGGCCGCATGGCCACTGGCGTGACGGAGAAATACCGGGTTATTGGGTGTTGCTTCACTAAGTTTTTGGTGTGTCTGAAATCCCTTCACCATCCGTTCGGGCTTCACGTCCCACTTATCCTGGTGCCAACCCCTGCCCAATATCCATTGCCCGGGTTGTGCTTTGCCGGCTGCTTCCTTTACCCGTTCAACCAATTCATCGTAACTCGTTACATCCATCAGGTCAAGGTTCAGTTCATTATAACCCACGCCCATCAGGTGCCCATGCCCTTCGATGAAACCGGGAGTCATTACTTTTCCTTCCAGGTTAATCATCTCAGTTGTTTCTCCTTTCCACCGAAAGGCCTCCTGCTGCGAACCAATGTACTCGATTTTGTCGCCCCGCACCACAACAGCTTCTGCTTTAGGTTGGTTGTCGTTAACGGTATAGATGGTCCCTCCATAAATAATAAGATCAGCCGGATCGGGCTTTTTACTGCACGATGTAACCCACGTCCAACTAATAAAAAGAAGCAGCGTGTATTTTTTCATCATTAGTATGATTTAAGGATTAATGGTAAGGATATTTTCATTCACCATCAAGCGGGTTTATCTTTACCGCCATTTAGGTCGAGTAACGGGTAATTGCATGCGTGAGCGCCTCCGGATTTTCTTTAGTTTATTTGTTTTCTGGATGGTATTTTTTTCATTAACCCGCTGGCTATTTCTGGCGTACAATTACCAGCTCACTAGCCAGCTTACCGCGGTCGAAATTCTGAAAACCTGTCTTTACGGACTTGTAATGGATGCCAGCATGACAGGATATTTTACCTTAATTTCGGGATTGTTTCTTATCACCAGCGTTTTTCATCAATCAAAACTATCAACTGCCTTATTTATCGGAATAAACTTCGCATTACTCTTGGTATCCGGCCTGGTGGTGGTTGTGGACTTTGAACTTTACCGGCACTGGGGCTTTCGCATGAACACCGCGCCCTTTTTTTACATGGGCTCGGAAGCTGCAGGTACGGTTGATGCGCTTGTTGTGCTTCGGTTACTACTGCTTTTAACCGGTATTACCGGCCTTGCCACTTACACTTTTGTTAAGCTGGTAGGCAAAAAATTTCAGCTTCAACGCCCAAACTACAATTGGCCTACTTTTTTTGCTTTAACGGCCATAATATGTGCACTCATTATACCTATCCGGGGTAGTTTTAGTGTTTCAACTATGAATGTCAGCCGGGTTTACTATCACAAATCAAAATCCTACGCCAACCATGCCGGTATTAATGTGGTTTGGAACTTTTTATATAGCCTGCAAACTGATAATGAGCTTATCTATCCCGAAAACTTTTTTGATAAAACGCTTAGTGAAAAATATTTTAAGGAATTGTATCCTGAGTCAGATTCTACAACCATAAGGCTGATTAATACAGCCCGGCCTAACATTTTACTCATCATTCTTGAAGGGATTACCGCTGAAGTTATAGAGCCGCTGGGAGGACGGCCAGGAGTTATGCCAAATCTTAATTCGCTCTGTAAAGAAGGCATACTGTTCGACCATTTTTATGCAAATGGCGATCGCACCGATAAAGGATTGGTTAGCCTTTTGGCCGCCTTTCCTGCTCAACCACGAGGCTCGATAATCAAGTATCCACAAAAAACACAACAACTCGGTTTTCTAAGCTCATCACTTGAAAAGCTGGGCTACACAACTTCATTTGTTTATGGTGGTGATGTTGATTTTGCCAACTACCGTTCATTTCTGACAAATGGCCGCTTCGCACATATTACAACAGTTGATGATTTTCCGGATGAACTGGATGCCTTTAAGTGGGGAGTGCATGATGAATACGTTTACCATCAAACATTATTGGAAATTGATTCAACAAACAAACAACCCTTTTTCAAAACCGTGCTTACGCTAAGCAGCCATGAGCCCTTTCGTGTACCTATGCCCGCTAAAATTTCCGGAACGGATGAGGCGTCAAAATATATGAACGCCTGTTACTATGCCGATAAGGCTTTGGGTGATTTTATCAAAGTGGCAAAAGAAAAAAACTGGTGGAAGAATACGCTTGTAATCATTACAGCCGATCACGGGCACCGACTGCCGGGTATGAAAAAACCTGAAACACACGAAAAATTTCACATTCCTATGGTATGGACGGGCGGGGTAATTGTACGCGATACAGTTATTAAGACCTTTGCCAATCAAACCGACTTAGCCAATACCTTACTCGGCCAGCTGGAAAGGCCTGATCCAAAATTTCGGTTTAGTAAAGATATTTTTGCAGCCAATGCACAGGATTTTGCGATCTACATTTTCAATGACGGCTACGGATACCTTACCCCCTACCTCTATGCAGTTTATGATAATCCCGGAAGGCATTATCTTATTTCGCAGGGTAACATGCAGGAAGAATCATTAAATCGGGCAAAAGCTTACATACAAACTCTATATTCAGACTATAACTCAAAAAGATGAAACAGCGCCTTATTTTCCTGTTTCTATGTGTTGTCAGTTTTATAGGCAACGCCCAGGAATTCGGTTTATCCTTCTCCTACTTCATACCCAAAAACGGTTACTTCTCAGCGCCCATCAGCCCCTTTTCGTTGCGTGGAGTTGGTATTGATTTCAACCGGTTTATTGCATTGGAAACAGGCGCCTCGCTTTACCGCATGTCGGGCCTGGGTATGAAAGGCACGCCTTTTAAAACCAATCAGCCAATTGTAGGTCCAAATTTTACTGTCTTTATTCCGGTTGAACTCGTTTTTATGTTGAAAGGAACCAACCTGGAGTTTGATGTTAAAGCCGGAGGTTTTGGGTTTTATGGTCTTAGCCAAAAAATTAATTACGGCAACCTCGACCGGGCGTTACGCGAAATGGAAGGATGGGACGTGGCCAACGCACAGGTGCAGTTTGCTAACAAGCCGGGTTATGGTTATCATGTTGGCGCAGAGTTAACGGTGTATGTTACTAATGAGATAGGTGTTTCGCTGGAGACAAATTACCTCGTGGGTGAATCACGATTTCCGTTAACCGGAACATACACCGGGGGCACAGGCTGGCTGGAGACAAAAACCATTGATTATACTGATGCCCGGATAGACTTTACCGGCCTTGAATTTTCGATTGGTGTATTTTATAGCGCAGGCAGCGCTCCGGCCAGGAAGAAAAAGAGAAGATGACGCACATTTGGGCGTCTTAAAACTTTCTGTTTATAAACTCCTGTAGCTGCGCGTCAGGAAAACGCTTCCTGATGCGTTCCAAATATGCTTCGGCATCCCGTTGCTTGCGGAAACTGCCGGCCGTCATCTGCTGATTGCCTGCGGCATCGGTTGCTACCTCAATGCCAAAATAATAATCGGTAGTTTCAAGTCCGGCTGTCAAATCTTTTTCCGAAGCCGGTACCATCCAGCTAATCCGGTACCGTACTATAGTATCGGCTGAAGGGGTTTTTATCTCTTGAATTTTATAAGTATCGGCCTGCAGCAACGCGCGGGCATCGGTTAAGAATGTTTTAAAAGCCAGTTTAGAGGGTTCATCGTAAATGAACCCCGTGGTATCATTTTCAAAATCAGGTACGGGCAACACATAAAAGGTACGCCTGGCAGCAGGTGTACGGTAAACCCAGTGAAGTATGTGGCCAGCACTGGTAATAAACGTATTAGCTAAACTGTCGGAACTGTACACCTTAGTTATTTCAACTTTTACCATCGCTGCGCCATCACGATAGCGATCGCGCTGGCCGGAGATAAAATTTCCGAGGGAATACACCACCAACTGTTTATTGTTGCGTAACTCCATGGGTTGTAACACATGGGGATGCGCCCCGATAACAAGGTTGGCACCATACCGGAGGCAAAACTCCGCCAGGTGCCTCTGTTGCTTCGAGGGTTGGCGTTGGTATTCGTTACCCCAGTGCATAAATACAATAACCAAATCGGGTTCAAGTTCAGCAGCACGGGCCAGGTCTTTACGTATAACTGCGGTATCAATCAGGTTAACTACATTGGGTTTAGAAACCGGAATACCGTTGGTACCATACGTATAATTGAGTAAGGCCAGGTTAATTCCGTTTCTTGAAATCAGCAGCGGATAGTCATTCATCCGCTCTACCGTATCCCGAAAGGTACCGGTGTGCATAATCTGCAGGCTATCCAATACTCGTATTGTCCGCTCCAGTCCTTTCCTCCTGCGATCGAGGCTATGGTTGTTAGCGGTAACCAGCACGTCCACTCCGGCATTCTTCAATTCAACAGCCAGCGCATCGGGGGCGCTAAACTCGGGGTACCCTTTATAGGGCTTTGCGCCCAGGGTAAGCTCAAGGTTGCCAATGGTGAGATCGGCATCCATAAAATATTTTCTTGCATACCGAAAACAGGGCTCATAATTATACTGACCGGTGGTAGCATCATACGCTGCCTGCAGTTGCGAATCATGTTGCATAATGTCGCCCAGAAACAAGAGCGAAAGGCGGGTGGTATCCTGTGCAAGACAGGATGAGGCGAACCAGCAAACAACAATAGTTACCCTGAGCATGGGGGTTAAACTTTTATTATTTTTTCATCTGCTACAGCAAACAACCGATCCGCCTTTTTCGGGCAAATGCGGTATAGACCGGTAAACGATCCGAATGCCGGCAGGCAGGCGTATCGTTCGCTAAAATAAAAACATGGCAACACAACGGATTGCCGGCCCCGCCCGGTTAGCTGAATACCGGGGTGAACATGACCAGCAATGTTGTACCGGTTATCCGGTACTGTATCCATCGGATGATGTGTAAATACAAACGGACCATGATCAAGTTTTTCAGTGTGAAGCTGTAAACCGCTACGCATATAGCTGTTGACGCTTAGAATATCGTGGTTGCCCGGTACCAACTCAAACGAAATGTGTTGGAAAGAATAAACCAATTGCTTTACACTTTCCCAGGCTGAATTGTAATGACTATGAAACAAGTCGCCTAGAAAGAGAACCCGCTGCGGTTTGCGTTGAATAATTAGTGAAGTCAGGTATTCCAGGTTTTGGGCATCGGCATTCAGCGGAACAGGAATTCCTGCTTTACGGAAGTGGTTAACCTTACCCAGGTGAAGGTCAGCCATTATCAGCAAGCCATGCCGTTTCCAGAAAATGGCTTTCTGCCATAGTAACTCAATCTTTTCGTTGCAAACGTCAATTTCCACGAGTTGATTCTAACTGAGCAGAAAGAGAAAAATAAGGGGGAACACAATGCCTGCTAACGCCAGTTTCCAGCCGCGCGCCCGAAAGCTGTTTTTTCCTTTCTCAATATACATCCCGGTACCAGCAATGACCAGCATGGCCGCACCAAATACATCGGAATAATAAATCCACCATTTGCTGGTATCCACATGTAAGGTGGTCATTTGCCCGAGCAGCGGGGTAATTTTGTAGTGGATAATTGTTGCTTTCCCTGTTACCAAATCAATATCGGCATCGTGGTTCACATACGAAATGCGCAATACGTTACCATTAACCGCAAACCTTCTGAGGTTATCGTCAATGTTCTGATCCCGAGTGAACTGTGCTATGAAGGATTCATTAACAGAATCTTTAACCACCGGAGCAACTGTCACTTCCTTTATTTCGGCCTTGTATCTTCTCGGGTGCCATGTTTGCCGGTGGTTGAGGAATATCCCGGAAAAAGCGAAGGCAATTATTAATCCCAGATAAAAATAAGCAATGTCGCGGTGAACGGAGCGGAAGGTAAGTTTCATGGTATTGAAATATTTTTAGAGCCTAAAAGTATAAGTCCTCGCCCAATTTCAAGGCTTTACTGCTGATTTTTTTATCTTACGGCAATGTCCATCACACTTGTTCTGATACTGATTACTACCGGCATCAGTTTTTACGCCTGGAAACATCCTGCGGTGCTTAGCGGCTTTTTAATGAATCCTTACATGGTGCTGAGGCGAGGGCAATACTACCGCCTGGTTACCAGCGGGTTCGTACATGGTAACCACCTGCATCTGCTGTTTAACATGTTTTCGTTTTATTTTTTCGGCTCTGCTGTAGAAGTTTTGTTTTCCTACCTCTTCGGCAACCTGGGTGGAATGTACTTCATTCTGTTATACCTGCTGGCCATTGTCTTTTCGGATGTACCCACTTTATTTAAAAACCAAAACAATCCGTCTTATAATTCGCTGGGGGCATCGGGCGGGGTAGCGGCCGTTATCTTTGCCTTTATTCTGTTTCTTCCACTGGAAGACATTTGTTTTTACGGAGTACTGTGTTTCCCTGGCTTTATATTGGGAATAGCCTACATCATTTATTCGTATGTTCAGGGTAAACGCTCAGCCGACAGAATTAATCACGATGCCCACCTTTATGGCGCTCTTTTTGGGGTGGTATATTGTGCGGTGCTCTATCCGGCTTCACTTCAAATTTTTTTTGAGCAAGTAAAGAACTGGCAATGGTAGCGCCCCATTAAAAATGCAGGCGGGCAGCACAAGGTGCCGCCCGTTACTCCTGCTCGTCCTAAACCAAAATTATTCACGAACTACCAGTACAGGCACTTCGGCCTGCCTGGCAATTTCATCGGATACGTTTTCGCCAAGGGCGCGGGTTATAAAATTCTTATTTCTGCGGATGGTACATAGCAAGTCAACGGGGTTTGATTTAAGGTAGCTGATAACACCCTCCACCACGCTGTTGCCCCCGCGCTGCAACAGGCGGGTATCCATGCCATACTTGCGTTCCAATTTGGTTATCCAATCTTGCTTTTGCTGTTGAGCAGGGGCGCCATCTATCTGAATATTCAGTAATTCAATTTCGCTGGCCGAATTACTAATCAGACGGAATACTGTATCCAGTTCACCGTTTACTGGTCGTAAATCGGTAGCCACCACGGCACGCTCAGGCGCCTGAGGAACAAATGACTCGGGAACGACCAGCATTGGCATCCTGCAGTTTTTTGACAAATAGGTAAACAATCCGGGTTTAATATTCTCGGAGGTTTTTCTTGGAAGCACAATCACATCGGGCGAACAGCGTTCAATCATTCTCAACAGTCCGCTGCATACCTCTCCAAAACCAATTTCATTTTTTACCTGTATGCCCATGCCTGTAATAATTTCCTTTAGCGACTGCATCCGATCGGTGGCTTTTTGTTCAAGGCGGGTAAGACTCCATTGAACAACTACCGGGTTATCCGATTCCGAAATTTCATCAGCCGAAATGATATGCCCCAGTTGAATCGTTCCGTTTGTGCGCCCGGCCAGTAAACTCGCATACTGAATTGCCCTATAAGAAGATTCCGAGAAATCAACGGGTATGAAGTAGCAGGTTTTGTTCATTGCCGCAGGGTTAATTATTATGGAGTTCCAGTTTAACTTTTTGTTCAACCTTTTGCGGTTCTTTGCCATTTCTCCGAATCACCTCCACATTGATGTCCTTTGCTTTGGCCCCCTCCTTAAATTCTTTAATCAGTTCCAGCACATCGTGGTCAACAATTACCGACTTACTCATATCAATAGTAACATCGGTACCCGGCTGTATTTGACTGAGCTCGCGTGCAATGGAGCCTTTGTTAAGAAAAATCACTTCTTCGGCCAAGGTCATCTTTATCCGGTGACCGTTGTTATCAGATTCCTTATGAAGAAAATGTGAATTCCGGTAACTGTTACGGAGAATAATAATAACAGCCACCACCATGCCAATGCCAATACCTTTCAGTAAATCGGTAAAAACAACTCCGGCAATGGTAGCCATAAACGGAAGGAACTGGCTCCAGCCCAAGTTGTACATTTGCCTGAAGGTTGCAGGCTTGGCCAGCTTATACCCTACCGAAAACAGGATGGCAGCAAGAACGGCCAGCGGTATCAGATTTAAAATTGCAGGAATAGAAACAACACATACCAGCAGCAAAATGCCGTGAAGAATAGTTGAGAGTTTTGTTTTTCCGCCTGACTGTATATTTGCCGAACTGCGAATAATAACCTGGGTAACCGGCAAGCCGCCAATCAATCCGCTAATTAGGTTACCGCTGCCCTGGGCCACTAATTCACGGTTGGTGTTGGTTGTACGCTTGTAGGGATCCAGTTTATCGGTGGCCTCAACCGATAGCAGTGTTTCTACACTGGCTACTACAGCCAGCGTTATTGCAACAATCCATACTTCTGGATTCAGTATAGCACCAAATGCCGGAAAAGAGAAGTTTGATAAAAACTCAGTGAGGGAAGATGATACCGGCACACTAACCAGGTGCTTTTGATCCAACGACCAGGATGGGAAATAAACCTTTGAAATTAGCTGGTAAGCAACACCAACCACGATAGCCACCAGCGGTCCCTGTATAATTTTGAAAATAGTGTACTTTTTACTCAGGTGCGCTTCCCAGATAAAAAGTATAGCGATGGAGATAAGGGTAATAACAACCGCGCCCGGAGTAATATACCCAAGCATATTAAACAGTTCACTGAACGTATTTTCACCATCAGCCTGTACAAAACTCAGGTCGCCTTCGTAGTCGGCATCGTATCCAAAGGCATGGGGTATTTGCTTTAGTATAATAATAATGCCTATGGCCGTGAGCATTCCTTTAATGACAGAAGAAGGAAAATAATGCCCGATAATGCCTGCCTGCAAGAAACCCAGAATTATCTGAAATATACCGGCCAGCACTACGGCCACCAAAAAAATTTCAAATGCACCCAACTGTTGAATAGCCGAAAGAACGATAACGGTAAGGCCGGCAGCCGGGCCGCTAACACCCAAACTTGAATTGCTGATGGCGCCAACCACAATACCACCAACCACTCCGGCAATAATGCCGGAAAACAGCGGTGCACCACTGGCCAGTGCAATGCCCAAACACAAGGGCACCGCCACAAAAAATACTACCATGGAAGCCGGCAAATCGTTTTTAATGTTGGCAAAAAAGCCTGTAGGACGCAGTAAACCTGATTTCATTTTCACACGTTAATCACGCTACGAAAGTAGGGCAATCGCATTAGCGCTCCATTAAACCGGCATTAGAAACGGATTAGAAAAGGAGGATCGGTTCACTTATCGGCCTATACGCAGGGCAACTTCATCTTAACCACAGTACCCTGGTTGAGTTTAGAATGAACTTCAAACCGACCCTGATGCAACTCAATGATTCGAACCGTTAAGGGTATGCCAATGCCGGTGCCCCGGATGTTCCGCACGTTTTCAGAACGAAAAAAGGGCTGATAGATTTTAGGAATGTCTTCTTCGGGAATGCCCATACCCTTATCAGCAACGGTTACCTCAACTTCGTCCATCATCTTTTCTACCGTAAGGCTTACCGGAGCATTACCCGAAAACTTCGAGGCATTATCGAGCAGGTTAATAAGGGCTGTTTGCAACAGGTTTTTGTTACCAAGTACCTGCGGGTTATGGTTGCTTGATGATACGTTAACCTGGCATTCGGGGTTCATCGTCCGATAGGCTGCCAAGGCTTCCTCAACCAAAGTATTGACCGACAGCGTTTCGCGCTTAACATCGCTAAGGTTGGAACTTACAGCCGAGAGTTGCAGCAGATTATTCACCAGCCGGTTTAACCGCTCCGCCTCAACCTGGATATGCACCAGGGCTTCCTTATATTCCTCAACCCCTCTGTTCTTTTCAAGAGCCACATCGGCCTCTCCGATAATAGCCGTTAACGGATTTCGGATTTCGTGCGAAGCATTGGCTACAAAAAGTTTCTGCGCATTAAATGCCAAGTCTATCCGGTCGAGCAACCGGTTAAACGCGATGGCCAACTGACCTATTTCATCATCGGGATTGAAAACAAGTAGCCTTTCGTGCAGGTTTTTGGCGCTGATGGTGTTTGCTTTCTTAATCTTGGCCGAAATGGGCTGCAGGATACGACCGGAAAGGTAGTGACTCATGAGGGTCATCATAACAATACCGATAACAATGGCAAGCACCAGAATGCTTTGCAGGTTAGCCAGCATGCTGATGCCCACCCGGTCAACCGCGGTGATGATTACGGCATAATTGCCACCGGCCAGGTGAAATATGCGACCGGCCCCCTGCCGCTCCTGTTCAAAAAAATAAGCCTCTTCATTTTCCTGCAACGATACCAGAAAATCTTGCGGATAGGGTTGTTTAAGTTGCTTTTCCCAGCCAGCTGTTACTTCAACCACCTCTTCGGTTTCATCGGGCAGCGTGTTAAGAAACTGGTTGCGGATAAGTTCATAGCCCTTGGGGGTAAAACTTTCTTTTTCCAGAAACATTTTTTCAGTTATGTCAACCCGTTTCAGAAGCCGGTTGTAAAATTCGCTGGTGCGGTACTGGGCCGAAAAATAATAAACCGAAAGGCCAAACGTCAGCACCAACAGGCCTGCAGCCAGACTGAAGAACAAGGTAAGTTTATCCCTCAGTTTCACGGTCAACTTCTTTTATGATATATCCCATGCCCACTACGGTTTTAATCAGCGGCTTATCGAAGTCGGCATCTACTTTTTTACGCAGGTAATTTATATACACGTCCACCACATTGGTACCAAGGTCGTGGTTTATGTCCCACACGTTTTCCAGAATATCAACACGGGATACGACTCTGTTTTTGTTTATCAACAGGTATTCCAATAGTTTAAATTCGCGTGCGGTCAGTTCAATGGGCTTCTTGTTCCGGGTTACCTCCTTCGCTTCACGGTTAAGTTCAAGGTCGGCCACGCGCAGCACCTGGCTTACTGCGTTGCCTCTGCGGGTAAGTGCATTAATGCGGGCCAGCAGTTCTTTAAACTTAAAAGGTTTTGGCAGGTAATCGTCAGCCCCGGTGGTTAAACCGTCAACAATGTCTTCGGTGGTACCCAACGCAGTAAGCATGAGAATGCGGGTTTTCATGCCTTGCTGTGCGCGTAGTTGCCTGCATACTTCCAGGCCGTTCATACCGGGCATCACGATGTCGAGAATAATCACATCAAATTCTTCGCGCAAAGCCAAGGTAAGGCCGGTGGCTCCATCAAATGCCTGGGCTACCAGCATGCCATTCTCCTCTAATCCTTTCCGGATGAAAGAGGCAACGGAGGGCTCGTCTTCTATCAGCAGAATGCGCATGGTTTATCTCTTCCCTAAAGTTAGTCATTAATGAAACATTAAAACCGGCCGCAGACAGTCAATAAAGTTGATACCAAATATTTAGTACGATTTAGGTATTAACACCCGGCCATTTCCATGCATAACGGATGATGAAGCCCAGAATAACGGTTTCAACAAATGCACCAAACACCATGTGCATCCAGACCTCGCCTGCCAGATTAAACAAGGTATAGGGAATATACAGTGAGGCAATAATGATATTCACCAGCCGGTTTGCCTTAGCCGGCAGGGCAACAGAAAGAAAAATCATTAAGGCCGGAATGGTTACTGAAACAAGTGCCGCTAAAATAAACCCTTGTGTTATGTTAAATACATATACTTTTCCCTGAAGAATATCTTCCAATTTACCAGGCATATACAGGGCGAAATAATCCACATACAGGTATAGAAACATAAAACTTGACCACAATGCTGTGAGTTTGAGCTTTATGCTTACTGTGTTGTCATCCGGTATAGTATGCGAAACATTTTGAGTCTTCATAATTTTCATTTAAAAATCTGCTACATCATTCAAAACCATGGTAACGAATGCCGCAAAAGTAAATTGGCCAGCTGCTTTGGCCCGTTCACTTAAGTTAAGAAAGAATACTACGCTTTGCTTTTCTCCAGAATTCTTGCCCTTAGCCTGCTTAATGATTGAGGTTTTATGCCTAAATAGCTCGCCAATTGGTGTTGCGGAACGCGTTGAATAAGGTCCGGTCGTTTTTGTACCAGGTTCAGGTATCGCTGCTCAGGCGAAGAGGTTTTAAACTCATCAAAGTCTATTCGTTGCTTAGCTAATAGCTCTTCGGACAACATCCGGCATAGAGACTCAAATTTTGGGAAGTTACAGTTAATTTCGGCCTCCATATCAGCATTTGAAACTGCCAGTATAGTGTCTTCTATGCAACTTATATAATATTGAGACGGAGCTTTGCTTACTACACAATGAGGTGTTAAGGCATCCAGTTCTGTATAGAAAGCCGTAGTTTTTTCTTCTCCGTTTATTATGTAGTAAACCCGGATACAGCCCTTTAAAACAAAATAGCTGTTTTGTGATTTTTGTCCTTCTTTAAGTAAAATCGTCCCTTTCTTTACGGAGTGAAACAGGTCTAACGATCGTATTGCATTCTTTTCATCATTTGTAAGTGAAACATATCTTGAGATAAAGTTAAATAGTATGTCCTGCATGGGCTATTATTTGTACTGCTGAAGAGGCACCCGTTTCGCTAACGTTTTTAAACTCCTTTGGTTGCCATTTAAATTATCTCTTTGTTGTTTAGGCAAAGAAGTCAATGAAACAGTTGTGTTTAACTAATAACGCCAATTGGAGTTCCGCACATGCAGACCAACCTACGCTGAACTTGAATAGAAGCAAAACTTGTCCCGCCATAGCAGAAAAGCCCAGGTTTGCATTGCCTGTCCGGCTCGACTGGACAGAGTATCAGTATCTCCCCGCCTGAATCAAAACCCGTGTATTTGAAAAAATGCACTTCAAATTTATCACTGAACCCGCCATTACGCCAAACTGCTGTTGGCTACTGGTGTTCTAACTTCCGTTAAGGATACCCACTCATCTTTTTCAATGGTAATAGCTGGCAAATGTTTTTTCATTCTATTTAGCTGAAAATCAAGGATATTTATTTTGTGAACTCACGCATCATAGCGCACCGTCATCCGCGCTATTCGGTCCTTCAGTTGTTCGGAAGTCAGTTTTTCGCGCAGGCGGTCAACCATAATGGGGAAGGCAAACGGTGTCGGTTTGTCGGGCCGGGTAATGATTATCTTCTGGTGTTTAATCCGCTCCAGCGCATTCCGGAGCCGCGCCTCTTCTAACTGAAAGTCCATTACTTCTTCATAGGCCTGCCCGAACAACAGGTTGTGGGCCTCGTATTCATGGAACACCTCAAAAAATAACTGCGCGGTAGCTTGCAGGTGGCGGTCTTTTACCGGCCGGCCCGGATAGCCCTTAAACACCAGGCCGGCAATAGCGGCAATTTCCCTGAACTTTCTGCGCGCCATCTCGGTGGCGTTAATGCTGGCCTGGATGTCTTTCATCAACTCCTCCGCACCCAGCAGGTTTGTTTCAACGGCTTCCTCTATCGGTATTTCCTGGTCGCTGAGCAACTCAAAGCCGTAATCGTTCATGGCTATTGAAAATGTAATGGGTTTAATCCGTGCTATCCGGTATGCCACCAGAGCGGCCAGTCCTTCATGAACAAAGCGCCCTTCAAACGGGTACATCAGCACATGGTGGCCTTCGGCAGTTTCCATGCACTCAATCAGGAATTCGCTTTTTTCCGGCAGGTGCGACCGCTGCCGCTGCAAATCAAACAGTGGTTTTAAAAATTTCAGTTCAACATCCTTTTCTTTTCCCTTCACTACTTCATCCAGTTTGTTGCGTATCCGTTCGCTGAGTTGCGATGACAGCGGCATTCTTCCGCCCTGCCACGAGGGCACCAGTCCGGTTTTGCGTTTGCTCTTCCGCGCCTGGGCGTCCATGCCTTTTACGCGCACCAGTTCAAGCACCTGGCCGGCAAACCAAAATGTATCGCCTGGGTTGAGGCGCGAAATAAAATATTCTTCAATGGTGCCCAGGTATTTTCCGGAAAGCAATTTTACATTCAAAGAGGGATCGCCCACAATGGTACCAATAGATAACCGGTGGCGCTGCGCAATGTGCCGGCTCTCAACACGGTAGCGTCCGTCATGGTCAATAATAACCTTCCGGTATTCATTGTAAGCCTGTAATGAGTCACCTCCGGTGGTTATAAAATTTAAGATCCACGCCCACTCGTCATCGGTTATGGAGTTATAGCTGAACGTAGTCCTTATTTCTTTCAAAATCTCATCCGGAAAAAAACCATCCGAAACGGCCAACGTAACCAGGTACTGCATTAAAACATCGAACGAGCGGATGTACGGAACCCGTTCCTCCACAATTCCTTTATTGATGGCTTCGCGCAATGCGGCTGCTTCAGTTAATTCGAGTGAATGTGTAGGCACAAAATAAATCCGGCTTACAGCCCCGGGCTGGTGACCGCTGCGGCCGGCACGCTGCAGAAAACGCGCAACACCTTTGGGGCTGCCTACCTGTATCACCGTTTCTACCGGGCCGAAATCAACCCCGAGGTCAAGGCTTGAGGTGCACACCACCGCTTTTAGTCTTCCTTCGTAAAGCTGGTCTTCCACCCAATGCCGAATTTCTTTGCTGATGGAGCCGTGATGCATGGCAACCAACCCTGATAACTCAGGCGCCTTGTCGAGCATTTTCTGGTACCAGATCTCAGCAAAGGAACGTGTGTTGGTAAAGATGAGGGTACTGGTACTTTGTTTTACAATCTCCACAACCTTATCGAGCAACTGAATGCCGAGGTGCCCGGCCCAGGGTATGGTTTCCACCGAGTCGGGAAGGATGGAGATGACTTCAATCTTTTTAGAGATGCTTGCTTTGATGAACGTGTTAGTATTTTCATACACCCTCCTAACCCCCCTCAAGGGGGGTAACTTGTTCTCCTCTCCCCTAGAGGGGGTAAAGAGGGGGGTATAGCATTTCCCTAACAACATCTCCAGCGCCTGCTCCATATTTCCTATTGTGGCTGATATTCCCCACACCTTGAGTTGCGGAACCAGCGTTTTTAACCGCGATAAAGCCAGTTCAACCTGTACTCCCCGTTTGGAGCCCATCAGTTCGTGCCACTCATCGGCTACCACTACCTTCAGGTTCTTGAAATAATCAGCATACCCTTTTTGGGCAAGCAGAAGGTGCAAACTTTCGGGGGTAATAATGAGGAATTCGGGAGGTGTGGTTTTTTGGTGTTGCCGGTGCCTTAGGGATGTATCGCCTGAACGAATGCCAACGT
Organism: Cyclobacteriaceae bacterium; assembly: GCA_023151255.1. Lineage (GTDB taxonomy): Bacteria > Bacteroidota > Bacteroidia > Cytophagales > Cyclobacteriaceae > UBA2336. The sequence goes on from JAKLJG010000005.1 coordinate 105,414, forward strand.
TCCAATGTAAACCCAATCCTTCAATGGCACGGATAGCCGAAAGTTCTATTTCCTTTGCCAGCGCCCGGATGGGTGTTATCCAAATCGCTTGCAAGCCCTGCTGGCTGCTGCTGCTATGGTTGCGGATAAACTCAAGCAGGATGGGCACGACCAACGAATAGGTTTTTCCGCTGCCGGTCGGGGCATTAACCAGCCCGCTTTGTCCGGCCAGATACGCCTGCCAGGCTTCGTACTGAAACGAAAAGGGCTTCCACCCCTTTGACTGAAACCAGGCTTCGGCTTTGCTTATCAGCGTGGCTTGATCCATTGCCCAAGGTAGTTTTTCATTACTTTCGGAATCCGATTTTAAACAATATTTCGACAGGGTTGTTTTAGGTGGTTATGGGTCAGTACTCCATTAAAGAACTCGAAAAGTTATCGGGCATAAAAGCCCACACTATCCGTATCTGGGAAAAGCGGCATCATATTGTTGAGCCCCAGCGTACAGGTACCAATATCAGGCTGTATTCGGATGACGACCTGAAGCGCATCATCAACGTAGCCTTACTGAACAACCATGGCATCCGCATTTCACAGATTGCACGGATGACACGCGAACAAATCAGCAATAAGATTAAGGAGCTCAGTGACCAGAAATCAGCTAACGAAATCTTCATTGATCAACTGGTAGTAGCCATGGTGGATATGGATGAGGAGAAGTTCAATGAAATCATAGCGGGAGTTGTTAAACGCTACGGATTTGAGCGAACCATTACTGAAACCGTTTACCCGTTCCTCGAAAAAATAGGGGTGCTGTGGCAGGCCGGAACGGTAAACCCTGCGCAAGAACATTTTATTTCCAACCTCATTCGCCAGCAATTGATTATGGCCATAGCATCGTTGTCCATACCACCGAAAAGTGCACGGAAAGCCATTCTCTTTCTGCCAGAAGGCGAGTTCCATGAATTCGGACTACTTTTTTTCAATTATATAGCCCGCAGCAAAGGCATTTACACCTATTACCTGGGGCAGTCGGTACCTTTTGACGATTTGAAAACGGTCTATGAAATACACAAGCCTCAGTATATCATCACCGCCTTCGTATCAACACCGGCAGCGGCCGAGGTAAAAGAATATGTAGAAAAAATGTCGCGCGAATTTGCCGATGCCACCATCCTTGCATCGGGCAACAACCTGCGCAATACCGCCTTTATTGTTCCCCGCAACTTTAAGGTTATCTATAAGTCAACCGAGCTGGCCGGGCTTTTAGAACCTCTTTGATGTCCTTTACAGCTTGTTTTGTTTAATAAGGTTCTTGTAAAATCCATGAATACCCCTCCTTTTTAATATTCCATTGAACAAACCTTTACTTTAAGCCGAAAATCGCGTAAAGGTCGCTAAGATTGTTTAACAATTTAATTAAAACATTAAACAGTTTTAGCTATGTCAGCGATAGAATTTGACTACCAGATAGCCGGGTTAAGAAGTACCCTGAAAGCCTTTACCCGCAGGTTTACCACCAACCGCGAAGAATCAAACGACCTGGTTCAGGATACCATACTGAAAGCCCTCACTTATCGGAACAAGTTTAGGGAAGACACCAACCTGAAAGGCTGGCTGTTCACCATTATGCGCAACACCTTTATAAACAACTACCGGAAAAACCAACGCGCCAAAACTTCGCATGACGACACGAAGGAATTGTATTACCTGAATGTTGAAGATACTCACACATTTAATAGTCCGGGGGCAAGCTATGAATACAAAGACATTTGGAACCACGTCAACCAGTTGCGTGAAGAATTGCTGGTACCTTTTAAAATGCACACTTCCGGTTATAAGTACCACGAAATTGCCGAACACTTGGGCATACCCATCGGCACAGTGAAGAACCGCATCTTCCACGCGCGTAAGGAAATACAAAGCCGGTTAGCCGGATATTGATTACCTTAGCTAACTGTTCAAATGTTTAAACAAACTAAAATTGCAATTATCGGTTCCGGCTTTTCGGGTCTGTCAGCCGCCTGCCACCTGGCAAAGGCAGGCTTTGAGGTAACCGTTTTTGAAAAAAACAGCACACCGGGCGGCCGCGCCAGAAAATTTGAAGCCCAGGGCTTCACCTTCGATATGGGCCCGAGCTGGTATTGGATGCCCGATGTGTTTGAAAAATTTTTTGCTGCCTTCAGTAAGAAACCATCCGATTATTATACACTTGAGCGACTAGACCCCTCCTACCGAATTTATTACTCGGCTGATGACCACTTGGATATTCCCGCAGGCTTGGATGCCCTTTGTGCGATGTTTGACCAACTGGAACCGGGCAGCAGCAAAAACCTGTTAAAGTTTTTGGATGAAGGGCGATTCAAATACGAAATCGGCATCAACAAACTGGTTTACAAACCGGGGCAGTCGCTGCTGGAACTGGCTGACCCGAAAGTGATTGCCGGAGTGTTCAGACTTCATGTCTTTCAATCCATTTCAACGTACATACGCAAATACTTTAAGGAAAATAAACTTATTCAATTGCTTGAGTTTCCTGTGCTGTTTCTGGGAGCTACACCACAAAACACACCTGCACTCTACAGCCTGATGAACTATGCCGACATGGCCCTGGGTACCTGGTACCCGAAAGGCGGCATGCATAAAATTATTGAAGGCATGGTACAACTGGCTACCGAACTGGGTGTAACCTTCGAGTTCAACAGCACCGTGCAGCAGCTTGAACTGAATGCTATTAAGGCAAAAGGTGTAATCGTTAACGGACATTTCAGGGCGTTCGACTTCATCGTAGCCGGGGCGGATTATCACCATGTGGAGCAAACGCTGCTGCCTGAAAATTTCAGGCGATATTCACCAAAGTACTGGAACAGCCGCACGCTGGCCCCCTCCAGCCTGATATTTTACCTGGGCATAAACAAAAAGCTGAAAGGCCTGTTGCACCACACCTTGTTCTTCGATGAAGATTTTGAAACACATGCAAAAGAAATTTACGAAAACCCCCAGTGGCCAACCCGCCCGCAGTTTTACCTGAGTTGTACTTCCAAGACCGACTCCACCGTGGCTCCGTCCGGGTACGAAAATTTAATGATCCTGATGCCGGTTGCACCAGGATTACCGGATACGCCTGAAATCCGTGAACGCTATTTTAATATCGTTATTGACCGGCTCGAAAAACTAACCGGACAATCCATTAAGGAAAACATTGTATTCAAGCGCAGCTATGCCCACAACGATTTTACGGCCGATTACAATGCATTTAAAGGAAATGCCTACGGTTTGGCCAATACGCTGCGGCAAACGGCCAACCTGAAACCGGCCATCCATAACAAAAAGGTGAATAATTTGTTTTATACTGGCCAGCTAACGGTGCCGGGGCCAGGCGTACCGCCCAGCATCATCAGCGGCCAGGTTGTTGCCGGTGAAGTAATTAAACAAGCAAAACGCAGTAACTAATTTTATCCCCATGAAGGAACTCTACGACAAAGTATCCTTACGGTGCAGCAGGCTTACCACACGTGCGTACAGCACCTCGTTCTCACTGGGTATCCTGTGCCTGAAAAGAGAGTTGCGCGACCCAATTTACGCCATCTACGGCTTTGTGCGCTTTGCTGATGAGATTGTAGATACCTTTCACCAGTATAACAAAGAAGATCTGTTTACCCGCTTTAAACAGGAAACGTATCAGGCAATTAATGACGGAATAAGTCTTAACCCGATTCTTAACAGTTTCCAACATGCGGTAAGGCAATATAACATTGATCGCTCATCCATTGATCTTTTTTTGCGCAGTATGGAAATGGACTTGAGCCGTAAGGTTTACGATGATCCTGGCCTGAAAGAATACATTCTGGGTTCAGCCGAAGTGGTTGGCCTGATGTGCCTTCGCGTATTTGTAAACGGTGATGATACCCTTTATGAAAAATTAAAGCCCTACGCCATGAGCCTGGGTTCGGCCTTTCAGAAAGTAAACTTCCTGCGCGACCTGCAGGCCGATTATACGAACATGGGCAGAACCTATTTTCCGGGTGTGGATTTCACCAATTTCAATGAAACGCAGAAGCAACACATAGAAGCTGACATCCGGGCTGATTTTGACCATGCACTTGAAGGAATTAAAATGCTTCCGAAGTCATCCCGTTTCGGGGTGTATGTGGCCTACATGTATTACATGGCCCTGTTCAGAAAAATACAAAATACCCCTTGCGAAAAAGTGCTGGAGAGCCGCATCCGCATCCGCAACCGATATAAAGCCAGTTTGTTGGCTTACTCGTATGTAAAGCATCAATTCAATTTAATCTGATGGAATACGTTATCCTGGTTGATGAGCACGACAACGAAGTAGGCATCATGGAAAAAATGGAGGCCCACCAGCAAGGCTTATTACACCGTGCTTTCTCCGTGCTGGTGTTTAACTCAAAAGGCGAAATGCTTATTCAAAAAAGGGCCGACAGCAAATACCACAGTGCGGGCCTGTGGACGAACACCTGCTGCAGCCACCCGCGGCCCGGTGAACGGATTGAAGAAGCGGCTAAACGAAGGTTGCAGGAGGAAATGGGTATACTTGCTAACCCGGAAAAGGCATACTCGTTTATTTATAAAACTCAACTTGATGGCGGACTTACTGAGCATGAATTGGACCATGTGTTATTTGCCCATAGCGATAGTATTCCTGAAGTGAACCAGAACGAAGTTCAGGATTGGCAATTCATCAGGCTCGCTGAATTAAAGGAAAAAATTGAGCAGCAGCCACAATCCTTCACACACTGGTTTAAACTGATCGTAAATCATCCACAGCTTAAGTTTGCTGTGCACGCCTGACAGCCCCCTCAGAATATTAAACTTCCTGTTTTGTTCTTATACCACACCGAAAACCATGTTTTCAATATTCAAAAAAGATCCGGTAAAGCAACTGGAAAACAAGCGAAAGAAATTACTGGAAGAAGCCATGCGCATTCAGCGCTCGGGTGACCTGAAACTTTACGCGCTAAAAATGGAAGCAATCGACAAACTGGAAAAAGAAATTGATGCGCTTCAAAAACAAAACGGCTGAATCGGTTATCAATCCTGCCGTAACGCTATTCTGGTTCAGGCGAGACCTGCGACTACAGGATAATGCCGGGTTATATCACGCACTTAAAGATAACAACAACGTATTACCCATCTTTATTTTTGACACCGAAATACTGGATAAACTCGAGGACGAAAATGATGCCCGTGTAGAATTCATCCACCAGTCGCTGGAGCATCTGAAAAAAGAACTGGAGAACCTGGGCGGTTCGTTAGCCGTGTTCCATGGCAATCCTGTTAAGATTTTTAATGACCTAAACCCAAAGGCGGTTTACACCAACCACGATTATGAACCGTACGGCAACCAACGCGATGGTGCAGTTAAAAAAATTTTGGAGGAAAAAGGCGCACGGTTCTCATCCTACAAAGACATCGTTATTTTTGAAAAAGACGAAATCGTAAAAGATGATGGCTCCCCCTATACGGTGTACACCCCGTACAGCAAAAAATGGAAAGGCGCATTAAATAACTTTTATAGTAAAAGCTACCCGGTTGAAAAATATACCGGTAACCTGCTGAAGATTAAACCGCTTCCTCTTCCGGAACTTTCAGCGATTGGATTTAAAAAGTCGGGGATTGTATTTCCGGAAAGAAAAATAAAACAAGCTGTCATCGAAAAATACCACTTACAGCGCGATATACCCGGCATCGAGGGGACTTCGCGCCTAAGCGTGCACCTGCGGTTTGGCACAGTAAGCATTCGTAAACTCGTTCAGGTTGCTTTAAAGAAAAATGAAAAGTGGCTGAACGAACTCATCTGGCGCGACTTCTACCACATGATTCTCTGGCACTTTCCGCATGTCGTAACCCAAGCATTTAAACCCATTTACGACCAGATTGAATGGCGTAATGACCCGGAAGATTTCAAAGCCTGGTGCGAAGGCAAAACCGGCTACCCCATTGTAGATGCCGGCATGCGCGAACTCAATGCCACCGGCTACATGCACAACCGCGTGCGCATGATTGTGGCCAGCTTCCTTACCAAACACCTACTCATCGACTGGCGTTGGGGCGAGGCTTACTTTGCTAAAAAGCTTCTTGATTTTGATTTAGCTGCCAACAATGGCGGCTGGCAGTGGGCGGCCGGTTCGGGCTGCGATGCCGCACCGTATTTCCGGGTATTCAACCCGTACATCCAAACAGAAAAATTTGATCCCGACAGAACATACATTAAGCGATGGGTACCCGAAGTTGATACACCCGCTTACCCCAAACCCATTGTGGATCACAACCTGGCACGCGAAAGAGTACTTGCGGCCTACAAAATTGCTTTGGAATCGTAACAGCAACTTAAACATTATTAAGCTTCAGTTGTTTTACTTGTATGAAAGTATATACACTGAAGCGGAAACAAATCTTGCCGATTTCTATTAATGAAGCGTGGGAATTTTTCTCCACTCCGTCTAACCTCACTAAAATAACGCCTGAACACATGGGCTTTAAAATACTTTACATATCAGGTGGCCCCAAAATGTATGCCGGCCAACTAATCCGATATATTGTTTACGGCCTGCCCGGGATACCCATGAACTGGACAACCGAAATTACCCACGTACAGGAACCTTATTATTTTGTTGATGAGCAACGATTCGGGCCTTATGCACTATGGCACCACCAGCACCATTTTAAAGAAGTGGCAGGAGGTATTGAAATGACTGATGAAGTTAATTATGCCGTGCCGTTTGGAATCATCGGCCGAATGGCAAATTGGCTTTTTGTAGAGCGTGAGCTAAATCGTATTTTTGACTTCCGGTATAAGGTATTGGAAACCTATTTCAAACAACCGGAGCCGTAGTTCGCATGAGCATAACCACTATTATAATTTGTGCTGCCATCACCATTGCTACTTTTCTCTTCTGGGAATTTGTAGCTTGGTTTACCCACAAGTATGTAATGCATGGCTTTTTATGGGTATGGCACAAATCGCACCACACCGTGCACGACCATGCGCTTGAAAAAAATGATTGGTTTGCCGTTGTGTTCAGCATACCCTCCATTGCCCTGTTTTACTATTTCAGCCTGGTGAATTACAATCCTTACGGACTGGCCGTGGGCCTGGGTATATTTTGTTATGGTGTTTTCTACATTTTATTTCACGACATAATTGTACACCAACGAGTTCGCTGGCGCCCAGCCAGGCGAAGCAAGTATCTTCAGCGAATGATTAATGCTCATTACGTTCACCATGCCAAACACACCAAAGAAGGCTGCGAGGCTTTTGGATTTTTGTATGCGCCTAAAAAATATGAACCCAAACAGTTTATCTTTAAGAAAGAAAGACAGGAAACCCAATAACTGCCTTTGAACGAACGCTACCTTTACCTTACACTTGACCTGGCCTCCATCAGCATCCCGCTGCTGTTTAGTTTTTATAAACCCGCTCCGTTTTACAAAACCTGGAAAAATCTTTGGCCTGCTATAATAATACCGGCTGTTATTTTCATTGTATGGGATGAATGGTTTACCCGCATGGGCGTATGGGGCTTTAATCCGCGCTATCTTACCGGGGTTTACATTGGTAGCCTTCCTTTGGAGGAAATTCTTTTCTTTATCTGCATACCCTATGCTTGTGTATTTACCTACTTCGCCTTAAAATACCTTATTGTAAAAGATTACCTTTTCCCCCACCAGGAGTTAATAAGCAGTACCATTATTATACTGATGTTACTGATTGGAATGCACCAGATAGAAAGGTGGTACACCGGATTAACATTTTTGTTGCTTGGCCTTTTCCTCGCTTTCCAAATGCTCAAAATAAGACCCCGTTACATGGGACGGTTTTACCTTGCCTATGCCGTTATTTTAATACCTTTTTTTATTGTCAATGGTATCCTAACAGGTTCGTTTATTGAAGAAGAGGTGGTCTGGTATAATAATGATGAAAACCTGGGCTTAAGGCTGGGTACCATTCCGGTGGAAGACATGTTTTACGGCATGCTTCTCATCCTGATGAACGTAGTCATTTATGAATGGCTGGAAGAAAAAAGTCCTGCCAAAAACTAGCAGGACTTTATAGTATCTGCCTAAGCGCTAATCCTATACAACAAGCTCAATAGGCTTTTCGCGTTTTTCCTTTTTAGGCTTTGCTGCCTTTGCGGCTTTTCGCTCGGCCTTTTCGGCTTTCTTCATGGCCTTTTTGGTATCACTTGCCACCGCTGCAGCCAGTTTTTTACTGGTTCGCTTGATTAGTTTTTTTACTTTCTTGGAAGGGCTCGGATCTTCTTTAGTAACAACTTCCTGGATAGTACCCGAAAACTTATTTTTCAGATCCTTCTTCAATGCTTTAGTCTTGTTCATAACCTGGTTAATTGGGATTTGAAAATAAGGAATTGTTAGAACAAGGTTAACTCCTTAATAAAAAATTAATATTGAAAAATAAAAGGCGCTCATAATGAGCGCCTTAGATTGATTAAGTTAATGCCTGTTACTCGTACCGCAGTGATGTAACAGGGTTAAGTTTTGCTGCTTTAACAGCCTGATAACCGATGGTTAATGAGGCAATAATAAATGCCAATAAACCAGCCAGCACAAACACCCATCCGCTTAGTTCAATCCGATAGGCAAAATCGGCAAGCCATTGCCTCATAAAATACCAGGCGGGTACCACAGCTACTATAAAGGCAATGCCCACCAGCAGCAAAAATTCCTTCGAAAGGGTCATGACCAGGCCGCCTACCGGTGCACCGAGCGCTTTCCGGATACCGATTTCCTTTGTCCGCTGTTCAGTTAAAAATGCAGCCAAGGCAAACAGGCCAAGACAAGCGATGAAAATAGCCAATGATGAAAACACGGTGAAAAGATCGCGCATGCGCATCTCGGCACGGAACAGGGCATCAAAATCCTGGTCTAGAAAACTGTACTCAAACGGAACACCCGGTGCAAACTCTTTCCATAACGTTTCCATTTTTGCAACAGCCTCGGTAGGACTTCCTTCGTACCGAACCATAAGCTGACGGGAAATATCCGTTAACTGAATGACCAAAGGCCGTACCTTGGTTTTTAACGATTCGTAATTAAAATCTTCAATAACACCAATCACCGTAATCTTGCTGGGCTGCTCTCCGGAAAAATCAAGAATTTCTGAACCAACGGCCGTCTCCATTGTCCAGCCTAATTCGCGAACAGCCGATTCATTAATCAGGCAGGCTGAAGAATCAGATGCCAGATCACGGCTGAAAAACCTGCCTTCCTTTACGTTAAACTTCATCACATCCTGGTGATCCCAATCGGCAAAATACGAGGCCAGTAAACGATCCTGATTGGAGCCTTCTATTCTGAAAACATTGATATTATTAACTCCCGGAAATAAATTGTTCGTGTATGATGACGCTGTTATGCCCGTTAGTTGATCCAGTTTCTCTTTGAATGACTTTCTGCTTTCACCCAGGTTCCGCATATTCTGAATCGTGATAACACGGTTTTTATCAATACCCAGATTTTTCTGCTGCATGAAACTCAGTTGCTGATAAACTACCAAGGTGGCCGCAATTAAGAAAATGGAAACACTAAACTGCACCACCACCAGCAAACTGCGTACGCCTTTGGTTTTCATTCCTGCCCGCAATTTGCCTTTCAGTACCTCTACCGGGTTAAACGAGGTAAGATAAAGAGCCGGGTAACTGCCCGCCAATAAGCCTACCAGTAAAAGCAAGGCTACTACCATCGTCATAAACTCCACGCTCCACAGCGAGCTAAATGTTAACGATTTACCTGCCAGTATGTTAAACGAGGGTAATAAAATCCAGGTAAGTCCGCAAGCCAATAGAATAGCAACTAAACTATAGATAAATGATTCGGCATAAAACTGCCCAATCAGTTGCCTGCGGAAAGAACCAAGTGTTTTGCGTAAGCCAACCTCTTTTGCCCGGCCGGCCGAACGAGCCGTGGAAAGGTTCATAAAATTGATGCACGCGATAATCAGGATAAATAAACCTACGGCAGCAAAAATGTACACATACTTTATGTCACCGGCAGGCTCGGGGTCACCTTCCAGCTTACTATACAGGTGGGTATCCACCATCGGGTAAACGAAGTAACTGTACTTGCCACCTTGCGCTTTAAACTGCTCGAATGTGAGGCCAAGCTGCTCAATTTCCGGCCCCACATGCTTTACTACCAGTTCCTCCAATCGGGCATCTACAAATTCAGGGGTTGTTTTGTCATCCAGTTTAACGTAGGTTAAAAGCGAATTGCCCGTCCAGCCTTTGTACATCTGGTTATCAACGGTGCTAAACGACAATAGCGCGTTAAATTGGAAATGCGAGTTCATCGGTGGTTGCTTAGTCACGCCTGTAACCTTAAACGATTTCTTATCAGGTCCGATAACCAAAAGCCTGCCCACCGGATTTTCGGCTCCAAAATACTTTGTGGCTAACGCTTCGGTAATTACTACCGAATTGGGTTCGGTAAGTACACTATTGGCTTCGCCAGCGATCAACTCAAAACTGAAAAATGAAAAGAAATTTGAATCAACGTAAAAAACTTTCTTTTCGCTGAAAGACAGTTCTTCGAACGAAAAAACAACCGTATTTGAAGCCGGCCAGATACGGGTGTACTCTGTTACCCCCGGAATCTCTTCGGCCATGGCGGGACCCACCGGATAACAGGAGTTACTTACATTAAACTCCTGCCCGGCCATTTTACCCATTAAGCCCACGCGGTAAATACGTTCGGCATCCTGGTGAAACCGATCGAAACTAAGTTCATCCTGCAGGTAGATAAAGATGAAAAGACAGGCAGCCACACCTACCGTTAGGCCGGCAATGTTGATGGCTGAAAAAAGCTTGTATTTAAGAATGTTGCGGATGGCAATGGTGATGTAATTACGTATCATATATCAGAATTGATTAATTAAAATTGTTTCAATACTTACTAACGCTGATTAACGTATGACGATGGATGAAAGAACAATGTTACACTTACTCATCCCGCAACACATTAACCGGGTTCATGTGGGCGGTATTGTAGGTTTTAAAACTTACCGTTAAAGCTGCTGCAGCCAGAATGATAACCGATGAAACAACTAACGTGGTTAAAGTTGCTTTTTGGTAAAAATCCCAAATACTATCCATCAGCATCTCCGACATCCACGCCCCACCCAATGCACCCAGTACGCAGGCTACCAGCAATATGACAGCAAACTCAGTATTGATAACCCGTGAAATGTTACCGATGGATGCACCCAGTACTTTACGTACACCTATCTCTTTCATCTTCTTAATGATATTCAGTGAAACAAGGGTAAACAAACCGGTAATGGAGAGCAGAACCGCTACAATACCAAGAAAGATGAACATTTTAACAATATTGTTATTGACCGTTGTTGCTTCAACGAGTTCATCATCCATATACCGGCTGGCAAACTTCCGGTTTGGAAAAGTAGTACTCCATTTTTCTTCCATATAAGCATTCACACCAACTATTTTATCGACTGGTGCGGTAAGCACCAGGTGCCGGTATTTTTCAGGAGCAGCGTACCTGAACATTACCGGATCGAAGTCCTCCCATAGGCCGTTATTGTAAATATCTTTCACTACGCCAACCACAAATAGTTTAACCGTATCCATCCAAATAATTTCCTTACCAAGAGGGTTATCCCATCCGAAAAGCGAGGCCACACGCTCTGTTATGATTACTGATTCTTTACGATCGGTTTCTGAATCCTTTATGAAATCCCTTCCCTGCAAAAGCGTGAGGCCGGCTGTTACGAGGTAGTTATCGCCCACGTTCAGAATATCCGCTTCAATTTCTTTATCTTCATGCTTAATCGGATCGTTGTAGGCATTTGAAAACAAGTGGTGTTCAGCGCCAGCTATGGAAATCACATCCGGGTTTTGGGCCATCACATCGCGAAGGGCATTGAATTCCGATTCGCTGTTTACCCACGTGAATAGTACTTCTCTCTGCTTAAAACCCATGTCAAATTCCTGCTGATATTTTGCGTTTTCGGTAAAAGCTATACTACACACGATGCCTATCAATGAAATGGCAAACTGAAGCGTCAATAAAATGCGCGTAAAATAATTGGTCCCTCCAAATTTCAGTTTCCCTTTCAGAATTGCGGTAGGTTGAAACTTGCTGATGTAAAAAGCCGGGTAACTTCCGGCCAGCAAGCCTGTAAATAGCAGCGTCAAAATCATAACAATGGTAAAGTCGGGTTTACCCAGGTAATTGGTGGTAAGCTTCATGTAAGGCCATAGCTCATTGAATGCAGGAATGAGCAGCAAATCAGCAATAACTATCCCGAGCAACAGCGCAATGAAGCACACCAATATGGTTTCGCCAATAAACTGTACAATCAACTGCTTGCGCATACTGCCCATCACTTTACGGATACCAATTTCCTTTAACCTGCGCGAGGAGATGGCAATGGATGTGTTGGTGAGATTAAAGCAGGCAATGAGCAATACAAAAACACCCATTACCCCTACGCCAACCACGGCTGCCAACGGTGAGGCATAACGTGTCCAGGTACCAGGCCGGTTTGAATACTCATCGCGAACAGCCATGCCCACAAACGGGTCAAGCTTAAAGCCGCTGATGATAAAATCTTCCCTAACCTTGTTGTTATTCTCTTTAAATGGCTTTAGCTGTTCTTCAATGGTGTTAACCCGTGTGGCGTCATTTACCCGCACAAATACGGTGTTACGATAATACCAGTTAGCGCCCTGGTTGAAATCAGGATTTATATCCCAATAATTTTCGTAGTTGATTAGTACGTCATCATTAAAGCTGGAGTTGGTAGGGGGAAGTTTATATACGCAACCCACTTCATACTCGCGCACGTGCCCTTCAGATAAAATATGGGTAAAAGGGCTTCCCACGGCCTGGGTGGTTCCATATAAACGCAGCGCCAGTTCATCGCTGATGAGCACGCGCGACTTATCCTGAATGGCATTCAATGAACCGTCAAGTACTTCAAGGGTGAAAATGGTCATAAAATCCACATCCACATAAGAAAGACGGGTATCAAAAATCTCATCGCCAATACGCACATCAGCATAAACACTTGAATACCGTGTTAACGCTTCAACGTCTTTAACATTCTCCCGCAATGCTGCACCTAGAGGTAGTGGTACATAACCGTATTCAGTAAACTTTCCCTGAAACTCACGAATAAGGTTTACCCGATAAATTTCCTGCCGGTTGGTATGATAGCCATCAAAACTGGCATTAAAATCATAGTTGTAATAACCCACGATGCAGCAGGCAATGGCAATGGCCAGTCCAAGAATATTGATGAAGAGATACAACTTACTCTTCATCATACTGCGCAAGGTAATAAGCAGGTAGTTTTTAAGCATGCTGGGTTTGATTTCGAAGATTAGACGAACAATTGATAAACCAGGTTGCATGCTACCCAAAGAAAGTGCCAGTCTGAGAATTGCGCGAAATTATTGGAATGTAGGGTGTCGGTTCATAAAAATGTTCAATACTGAACAAGCAACTGTTCGCTACCTGATGGTGTAAAAAAAAGAACCCCGGCAGTTTCCCGCCAGGGCTCGAAACAACCTAAACCTGTAAACTTTTAAATATGAAAATGCTCTTTAATGTTCTCGGTCACCACTTTGCCGTCAAACAGGTTAACAATGCGGTGGGCATAGTTGGCATCGTAAGGCGAGTGAGTTACCATCACAATGGTGGTGCCTTCCTCATTTAACTGCGACAAAAGTTTCATTACCTCTTCGCCATTGGCCGAATCCAGGTTACCGGTGGGTTCGTCAGCCAGAATAACTTTCGGTTTGGCTACGATTGCACGCGAAATAGCAACACGTTGCTGCTGACCACCCGATAACTGCTGCGGAAAATGGTTTCTGCGGTGCATAATATTCATGCGTTCCAGCACCTCTTCAACGCGCTGCTTGCGTTCAGAAGATGGAACTTTCATATACAATAACGGCAGTTCAACGTTTTCAAAAACCGTCAATTCATCAATCAGGTTAAAACTCTGAAACACAAAACCTATGGATCCCTTCCTAAGCTGCGCGCGCTGCCGCTCCGAATACTTCGACACCTCATGGTCACCAAAATAGTACTCGCCATTGGTAGGATTATCGAGCAGCCCCAGAATATTAAGCAGGGTTGATTTACCACAACCCGAAGGACCCATGATGGCAACAAACTCGCCATCCTTAATCTCCAGGTTAATATTATTCAACGCAGTCGTTTCCACTTCTTCGGTGGTGTAAACTTTTTAATTTTTGTTCAAGGTTCTTGGTTCAAAGTTTCTGGTTCAAAATATAACCTTGAACTTTGAACCTCGAACTTCGAATTCCAAATCAGTTCAACAACAATACCTCATTGTTTCCAAAATTCTCATACGAAGAAGTAATCACCCTGTCGCCAGGCTTCAATCCTTCCAGTATTTCAAAGTGCTCGGTATTCTTGCGGCCCAGTTTGACGCTCCTTTTTACCGCCCGGTTACCATCACCCTCCAGTACATATACCCAGTTACCACCCGTATCCTTATAGAATCCGCCAACCGGCAACAATACCTCTTCACTTGACTGCCCCAGTTCTATACGCAAGCGTAACGACAGGCCGCGCCTGATGCCCGACGGGGTTTCAGTCACAAAGTTCATATCCACCGGAAAACGCCCGTTGGTCACATTCGGGTAAACATAAACAATCACTAACTCATACTCTTTTCCGGCATAGGTTGTTGTTGCGCGCAATCCTTCAGAAATCCGCGGGAGGTACAATTCATCAATTTCTACACGCACTTTATAACTTCCTACCACATCAACCTGTCCCAACCGTTGGCCGGTATTAATGCTTTGGCCTACATCTAATTGAGGGCGCGTAAGTTGTCCATCAATGGGTGCACGGATAACCAGGTTATCAAGAATTTTACTCACCCCATCGAGGCTCATCATCATGCGTTTTTCCGATGCAGCCGTTTCGCGCAACTGGCGTATGCGATCAATAGAGTCAGCTTTATATACTTCGTAGGTAATGCGTTTGCGCTCAAGGTTAAATTTGTAATCCGCTTCGGTTCGTTCAAATTCCTGTTTCGATATCAGCTTCTTCTCATACAATTGTTTCTGCCGGTAATACTGCGGCTCCAGTATTGCCAACTGGTTATCTATTGCCGCCAGCAATTGCCGCTGCTCCAGGTCATTTCGCATAATATTCAAACGGGTTTCGCGGGCCCGGTTAATACTTTCATTAAATGAAGCCTCTTGCTGTAAGACTGACAATTCGCGATTTAGGTTGCTTAGTTCAAGAATAACATCGCCTTTTTTCAGCATCGCCCCGCTTTCAGCAACAACCCGTTTAATAATACCCCCCTCAACAGCATCCAGGTACACTGTGCGGCTGGGTTCAACGGTTCCGGTTTGCGGAATAAACTCCTGAAACACTCCGCGTTTTACTTCCGATATCGTGATTTTATCTTTCTCAACTTTCAACCTTGAACGCCTGTCGGCAAACAACGCCTGGTAGCCAACAAATACCACCACCAGCCCGATGCCCCCGTAGGTGGCTATCCGTTTAAGCGTCCATCTCTTCTTTTTAATCTGCCGATCCATTAATCAATAATTCAATTTTAAGCCCACGATTGCCAACAAACGTGCCAATAGATTTTTAAGTCAATTTAATCGGATTGCTGTGCTAAAATCGCAATTATTCCGTTCAGTTATGAACGTAAATGTCCGCATTCGGACGAAAAATTGTAGATTTAATAGGTCAAATTCCGCTATTCACTAAAAAAAGTAACACTGTGCGCTTCGGTACCAACTTTGTAACCGATGAGCCCGAAAACGGACGTAACCGAACGGATATGGAACAAAGACAAGGTAAGCTGCTGATTGTAGATGACAACGAAGACCTGCTAAAGGCAGCCAAAATGTTTCTGAAGAGGCACTTTGCCCAGGTTGATACGGAGAAAAATCCGGAGGCCATACCAGCACTCATGAGCAATGAAGATTACGATGTGATTCTGCTCGACATGAACTTTACCAAAGACGTGAGCAGTGGTAAAGAAGGGTATTACTGGCTGGGTAAGATTCTGGAGATCGATCCTTCGGCCGTGGTTGTATTAATTACCGCCTACGGTGATGTGCAAATGGCCGTTAAAGCCATTAAAGCCGGTGCTACCGATTTTGTGCTGAAACCCTGGGAAAACGAAAAACTGCTGGCTACACTGTATTCATCCATGCGCCTGCGCGAATCGCGCGATGAAATTGAAACGCTGAAAATAAAGAACCAGGAAATCAACAAGGAACTGAACAGCCGCTTCAGTGAAATCATAGGCACCAGTGCAGCGATGCAACGAATTTTTCAAACCATCGAACGGGTGGCTAAAACTGATGCCAACGTGCTGATACTGGGCGAAAACGGAACCGGCAAGGAATTGATAGCGCGTGCCATTCACCGAAACTCAGCACGCAGTCATGAGAATTTTGTAAGTGTTGATTTAGGCTCAATAACCGAAACGCTTTTTGAAAGTGAACTATTCGGCCACAAGAAAGGAGCCTTTACCGATGCCAAAGAAGACCGTGCCGGTCGATTTGAACTGGCCAATGGAGGCACCTTGTTCCTGGATGAAATCGGAAATTTATCCATGCCGCTTCAGGCCAAACTGCTCACGGTTATTCAAAACCGAAAAGTTAGTCGGGTAGGATCTAACAAAGAAGCACCTGTTGATATCCGGCTGATTTGTGCTACCAACCTGCCACTCTATGAAATGGTTAAAGAAAATAAATTCCGGCAGGACCTCCTCTACCGTATTAACACCATTGAAATTGAAATTCCGGCCTTACGCGATCGACTGGAAGACATTCCGCTGCTGGCCAATCACTTTTTAAAACACTATGCCGGCAAATACAACAAGCCGGTTTCCAGGATTAGCGATGCAGCCCTCGCAAGGATGCACAAACATCCGTGGCCCGGAAACATCCGTGAATTGCAGCATGCTCTTGAGCGAGCCGTTATTCTCAGCAATGGCAATGTGCTGCAACCGGAAGATTTTACCTTTACCGCACAGCCGGCAAAAGATGACGGCCAGCTTAACCTCGATCAGTACAACCTGGATGAGGTAGAAAAACTGCTCATCCGCAAAGTGCTAAAAAAAGTGAACGGAAATATTACCCAGGCAGCAGCCGAACTGGGCTTAACCCGATCATCGCTTTACCGCAGACTGGAAAAACATGGCCTGTAAAAAAGACCTGTCTTAATGAATGTGTTCCGCGACTTTCGCTCAAGGATAATTCTGCGCATAGTATTGCTGGGCGCATCCATGGCACTCTTTACCTACATGCTCGGACAGGTAAATATGCTGTTTGCAGCTTTGCTAACCGGGGCAGTAATTCTGCTGCAGTTACTGGAACTATTTCGGTTTGTAAGCCAAACCAACCGCAAACTTACCCGCTTTCTGGAGTCGGTTAAATACTCCGATTTTATATCGGGCTTTACCGCTGACAACAAACTTGGAAAAAGTTTTAAAGACCTGAACATTGCATTTAATGAAGTATTGGAAGCTTTCAGAAAGGCCCGAAGCGAAAAAGAAGAACACTGGCAATACCTGAATACCGTGGTGCAACAGGTGCGAACCGGCATTTTGTCGTTTGATGAGAACGGGGCCGTACAACTCATCAACACGAACGCAAAAAAGTTTATGGGCGTGCAAACAATAAAAAATATTAACGAACTGCGCGACAAAAACTTAAAACTTTATGAGGCCATTACCGCTACCCTACCAGGCCGAAGCACCCTGTACAAAGGAGGCAATGAACTATACCTGACCATCCAGGCTACTGAATTACGAATACGCGGAAAGGATGTGAAATTAATAACCTTGCAAAACATCCAGCCTGAATTGCAGCGTCAGGAAGTTGAAGCCTGGCAAAATTTAACACGGGTGCTGCGTCACGAAATCATGAACTCCATCACACCCATTTCTTCGCTTACCTCAACATTAAAAGATGTGTTGGAGTACGACATGGTAAAAACAAATAATCATTATGAACTGAAAGAGGAGGGAGCGGAAGACCTGAAAGAAGGACTCGAAACTATTGAAACACGTAGCAAAGGTTTAATTAAATTTATCGATGCCTACCGCGAATACACCTCGCTTCCGAAACCTAAAATAAAATCGGTTCGGCTCAAGGATCTGATCGAGAAGGTAGCCTTACTAATGAAGCCGGAAATAAAAGCACGCAACATAAATTTTACATACGAATGCACTTCGGAATACCTGACCATCCAGGCGGACGAAGAAATGATTGAACAGGTACTGATTAATCTGCTTAAAAATGCTGTAGAGGCATTAGCGGAAACGCCCTCACCCCGGCTTCAACTTATTGGCCGATATGATGAAAGTGCGGTGATTGTGGAAGTAATCGACAACGGCTCGGGGATTATCAAGGAAGCCATTGAAAAAATATTTATTCCTTTTTTTACAACAAAAAAAACAGGCTCAGGTATTGGCCTGAGCCTGTCGCGGCAGATCATGCAGTTGCACAATGGCTCCATCAGCGTTGAGTCGGAGCCGGATGTGCGAACCGTGTTTACGTTGCGGTTTTAATCAAACTCAATTTCAATAAGTTGGCCGGAGAAGGAGCCTTTAACAATAACATCGTTACCGCTATCGTCCTCCATTTGCAAATCGAATTTAATAGTCCAGGTATTACCCGAACGGGAAATTGTAACAGTACCATCAATCGTGTAATAACCGGTGCCGGTACCGCTGTCAAAATTACCATCAGCAGCAAACGCATCATACAAGGTTGATTCAATAAAGCCATCGCTGTAATCATAGGTACCGGGCTTTAGCTCAATAGTACTCCCTGAAAACAGGGTCATTACCAGAATCTGCCCTTCACCACCAAGGTTATCACCAGTCACGGTGATTCCGTTTGAGGCAAGGAGGATATCGTAAATGGAGCCCTGGTTACCATTATCATCATACTCGATGCCGTAACCGGCAATGTAGCCTTTGGTAAGTTTAAATGAGGTGCCGTCAATGGTTATGCGATCAGGAACTTCATCGTCCTTGCTGCAGGAGGATAAAACAAGGACAAAAAACAATAACGATGCAAAATAGCTTAATAAAGTTTTCATTGGTAAGGGTTTATTCTTTAAATATATACAATAAAACCATAAATCAGAAAATCAACCTAGGAAGTAACCTTTAAATAATTTGCAAAATTGCGCCAAACGTAGAACTGGAAGGTCATTCCCCCTGAAGGTTTGTCACTTTCCCCGCTGTACAACCGGTAGCCAACATAACACCATATTTAATCATCAGTTGGCACTCAGTCGTGCTTTCAGCACAAATCCTATTTCATGCAATGACCTGCTTTCTATTTTTTTTTGAGATAGCTTCTGGTTATTGTTTACTGATAAAAACAAAATCACTCAGTTTCTGATCATCACCGAATGAACCGGTGCGGGGTACCTGCTTCAGCACATCCATGCTGGCAATCAGTTCCTGTAGGGTCAGCACCCGGTCGGCACCGCCATACGTACGTAACGATTCAATAAACTTTGACGCGAACGGTGAGTGCTTGCCCGGAATGCCATCGGAAACGTATTCTTTACCCCCGGAAGTGAGGTACTTTCTCGTTTTCTGGCTCAGCTTACGCACCACCATCTCGGTAGGTGTGTCTTCATAGGCTTCTGCGCTACGCGCGCGCGCTATCTCCGGGTCCAAGGTTCCGCCAAAGCAAACATCCATAGCCAGCAGAATGTGTTCACTCGGTATGTTGTTGATGATACCGCGCAACCGGTTGTGCGAAATGTACGTGGTCTTTGCCTTGTCGTTGGCCAGTGAGTTTTTGGCTACCACATAACCCTCACCAAACGTTTCGTCAAATGTGCCGTGACCGGCAAAGAAAATCAGCAGCTGATCCTGCGGCTTGAACTTGCGCTGGCTGTAATCGCGCAGTTTTTCAAATACCTGCTCCACATTCGGGTTTTCGATAAGCTCAACGTCAAAACCAAATTTCTCTTTTAGCTCACGGGCAATGGCCCGTGAATCGTCAATCGGGTTCACCAGGTCATCCCAATGATCATACTTGTCGGTAGCAAACATCAGGGCATAATCCTTGCGGTCAATGGCCAGGGCAATGGCATCCATACCGATATTAATAGTGCGCGTACTTGATACTACTGCGCCATCGGCATTTTCGGTTTTTATGCGGATGAAATTAGATCCGTTTTCAGGTATGTTAATCAATTGCTTAATGGTTATCACCCGCGGATCGGTCAGGTCTATGTTCTTGATAAACTTTTCATCACCTGTTGTATTATCGCCTACAATCATTTGCACTGACTTCAGCGCAATGGAGGACGAAACCGTTGCCTCGATGGTAAACCGGTGCTCCTGCGAATTGTTGTACTCAAACTGCGGATAGATCCAGCTGATAACCGGCAGGCTTGATGAGTTGGGAACACCCTTCTTGAAATCAAGTTGTACTTCGTTGGTTTTTGATACGAATCCCTGGCCCGCTGACGACAGCCAGACAAACACCAGCATAATTGTTGCAATTCGTTTCATGGCTTTACTGGTTACGGTGGATGATTACTTTTGAAAACTCCGGCAGATACCTGCCGTTTACTTTCAGTTTGATAATGTAGATGGCATTGGGCATTTCACTGCCTGCACCATCGCGTATATCCCATACGCTTACATGTGCCCCTGCCTGAAGTTGTTCCATGCTGAGCGTGGCAACTTTAACACCCTTAAGATTATACACATCTACTTCTACCCGATATGACTTGTTACTTTCGGCAAGGATAAAAGGAATATTCACTTCCCGGTTGGCCGGGTTAGGCCATGGTGTTCCCAATCGTGTGCGGCTGGGCGTGTATTCGCCTTTGTGCGTGTAAACCAGTTTCAGTTCTTTCCGGTCGGTGTTGGCAAAGGCAACGGACGACTCCGTGCGCATGTCAAGTACCCGTGCATCTTCTTCATCCACCAGGTACAGGGCCGACTGTGCGTTGGCAATGGCCCCTGCATTCCACCGCAGTTCAATCGGGCCGGTTCCGTTGCTTTCTATGGTCAGGCTCCATTCGTATTCTTCGGTAGTTGGCACCACATCGCGCGAAAACTTTGGCCAGAAAAACTCAGGGTGGTAAAAATTACTTTCCAGGTACTGAATAAACCGCGGCAAGGTTACATCATCAAACCGGTCTTTGCTCGGGCTGGCCTGCGGGTGCATGCCAATACCGCCCAGTTCGTTCACCACGTCAGCCTGTACCAGCTTAAGCGGCAGCAACCAGGTTTCCGAATCGATATTTCTGCTGAATTCCTCATCCTGCTTCAGTCTTCCTGCTGTATTCTTGAGGGTTACAGGGAAGCTCAGCGATGGAACGGCATTATCAGCAAACACAAACCCGCCTTCAAATGGCTTCATCGAATTGGTAACATCAAAACTCAGTTGACTTGAATTGAAGATTTTGTAGTTACCCACAGCGGGATTACCATTTGCCGCGAGCACATCATCCCAATCAATGGCAAACGGGTAAGGTGTGGCTATCTGGTTCCAGCCCTCCACCAGTGACATGGTGAAGGGTGCCGACTGATTGTTATTAGGGGTTGTTCCAGCCCCGGTTTTAATCGTTACCTCATCTACTGAGTTGAACCAATAACTTCTGCCCCGGTCGATAGCATTGATACCTTCCTTGTAATCGGTATTCTTATTATTCTGGAAGCGCACGAGCCGCCATTTGGTTTTATCATAGGCCCCCAGTTCAGGCACGGGCTCAAAAATATCGGCTATACCATTCTTTGCCAGTGCTAAGGGTATGGAAATAATCTGATACGACTTTTGCGTACCGCCATGACGGACGATAGAAGAAATTGCAGGAGCTGACTGATCGGTAAACGATTTATATACATACCTTACCGGAGAGTTTTCAACCGGAGGAACCGCAGTTGCGTCCGATGCACGGATAAAGAACTCGGCACCCAGTTCATCGAGAGCACTCGCGGGTAAATTGACACGCCACACATTTCCCGAAGTGTTTGTCATTGATAAGGGAGGGGCATATGCTGCACTTGTGATTTTCTTATGATGCAAGTCAACTGTTTTAGAGCCGGTACCTCCGGTTACAGTAACATCAATAGTTACTTCAGTTTGTCCGGTTGCCAGATCGGTATAGGTTGGAACACCAATAACCATGTTTTGCCCACCCGGATCCGGCTGTGTCTGTACAGGCTTAACATTAGAGTAAGGTGACTCACCTGTGCCATTAACTGCTTTAACCCTATAATAATAAGATGAGTTAGCAGTTAAACCTGTAATGAGTTTTTCAAGTACACTTCCTTCGTTATTTGGATATCCTGTAAGGTGCGTGGAAAAATCACTTTGCGTGGATACATCAAGAATATATGAAGCTGCCCCATTAGCCGGGTCCCACTTTGCTGTGAATGAATTGATGCCAATAGGATTCGCATCCAAAGCAAGGGGTGTAGCAGGTTTTAACAGTTGCGTTGCCGTTGACGAGTTGGGCGAGGTTCCACCCGCATTTCGTGAGCGAACCCGTACCTGGTACGTGTTGCCGGCAACCAGTCCTGTGGTAACATTCTCCGATGTACCTGTAATAACCTTGCCATTGTAACCAGTAACAAATGTGGCAAAATTATCCAGCGAAACATCCAGCAGGTAATCCACTGCACCCAGGCTCGCTGTCCACGAAACGGTAAACTGGGTTTGCTCGGCACCGGTGATGTTTACCCCAACCGGAGTGGGTGGTACCGTGATTTGAGAAATAGTGTTCGAGTTAACCGATTGCCCGCTGGCATTGGCTGCACGCACCCGGTATTGATACGTAGTTCCCGCAGTTAAGCCCGTAACCGCATCGGAGGTACCGGTAACTGTTTTAGCATTATACCCGCTGACAAACGTGCTGAAATTATCTGATGAAACATCCAGCTGGTAGTTGGCAGCACCGGTTACGCTGTTCCAGTTGGCTGTAAACTGAAATTGCTGAACACCCGTAGCAGCAAGTGCCGTTGGCGCAACAGGCAAGGTAATGGTTGAGCCCTGAAGGGGTGATGTAGTTAAGTAGTTCACCGCCTGCCCTGCCCCGTTATACGAAAATACCGTGTAGTGATAACCTGTTCCGGCAGAAAGCCCTGTGTCATCAAACTGCGTAAAGTTTCCAATAGCTACAATTGTCCCGTCCAGTGAATTGCCTACGGAGTAGAATGTTCCATCAACCGGAACACCACTGGAAGCAGAGCCTGCTTTGCGAATAATCAGGTACCCCGTTGGTGAACCGGCTGCCGCAGTGTAGGATAACCTGAGTGTTGTGGTTGTTTGAAGTGAGAAGACAGTAGCAGTAGGCTGGGCAGTGGGTTCAGTTGCTAAGGTAGTTCGGCTGGATGGATTTCCGGAAGCGGTCGATAAAAAGTAATTCGTACTTACTCCCGATCCGTTGAGCTCATACACCCGGAAATGATAAACCGTATTGGCTGCAAGATTCGTAACAGCAACAGAATTGCCGGCACCTCTGAAGACCACTTTGTTGCCCGAACCGATATCCGTGGCTGTTGAAAAATTAGTATTGCCTGTATAGCTGTTACCATCAGCCGGGTCAACATTCACTGCACTGCCCTGTTTTACCAGCACCAGCCGCTCGGCACCATTTCCGTTGGTCCAGCTAATGGATAATGAATTGCCGGTAAAGGCCGTGAACGTAATGTTTGTTGCCTGAACAGTGGGTTCGCCAATCAAGGTTGTGGCATTCGAAGGATTATTCGTTGCCGTGGTTACATTATAATTTTCTGCAGCCGAAGCACCGTTAAATTCATACACGCGGAAGTGGTAGGTGACTCCCGAAGTTAATCCGGTTATGGTTATTGGCCCTGAACCCGCCCCCACCACAAAGTTTGCTGTACCGATTTCACTGCCTGAACCGAAGGCAGCATTTGCCGTGTACGAACTTCCATCTACCGGATCGGCATTCACTGCTGAGCCTGCCCTGGCTACCAACAACCGTGAAGCACCATTACCATTGGTAAAGTTTACCGACATCGAGTTGGGCGTTACAGAAGTGAAGGTAATACCCGAAGCCTGGGTTACTGGTTCACTGGCCAATGTGGTGCGGCTGCCGGGGTTACCGCTTGCCGTTGAAGTAAGGTAGTTGGCTGACGCTGACGATCCGTTCAACTCATATACTCTGAAGTGGTAAACCGTACTGGCTGTAAGATTAGTTACTGTAACAGAATTGCCCGAACCCCGGTAAACTACTTTATTACCGGATCCAATATCACTTGCTAGAACAAAATCTGAATTGCCAGTGTAGCCGGTTCCATCCGAAGGGTTTACACTGACTGCAGCACCCTGCCGGGCCAGCACCAGACGTTCGGTACCGTTGCCGTTTGTCCAGCTAACGGTAAGTGAATTTAGCGCAAGGGAACTGAAACTTATGTTTGAGGCCTGTATTGTTGGTTCATTCGCCAAAGTAAACTGGTTACCGGCAAGTGGTGAAGTAGTAAAGTAATTGATATTACCCCCCGAACCATTGTAAGAGAGAATCAGATAAAAATACTGTGTAGCCGGGGTTAGGCTTGATTGGGCAAAGGACAGTGAGCTACCTACATATGCTACTGTACTCCCTCCGATTGGATCATTCACGGCATAGGTTGTGCCGTCAACAGGTAAATCAGCAGGCTGCGCAGGAGCTGAACCTTCTTTGCGAATGGCGATGTAGCCGGATGGTGAGCCTGTAGCGGCTGTGTACCCTACTGTATATGATGTGTTTGTTATGCTGGTAAAATTGATTCCGGTGGGTTGTGCTGTGGGCTCTGCTGATAACGTGGTTTGCGAACCGGTGCTTCCGGCAACTGCGTTTGTATTGTAATTAGTAAGCGTACCCGTTCCATTAAACTCGAATACGCGGAAGTGATAAACCGTGGCCAGTGAAAGACCCGAAACGGTCACACTGCCTGTTCCGCTTCCGACTACAAAATTGGATGAGCCCAGGTTAGGTGCCAGGGTAATGTTGTTATTGGGTGTATAAGAAACCGCGTCAACCGGAAATACATCCACCGCACTGCCTGCTTTTGCTACAAGTAATCGGTTTGTTCCATTGCCTGCTGAAAGATTAATTGTGATAGAATTTGTCCCAAAGGATGTAACTGATAAAGTTCCCTGGGTTGTAGGCTCAGCAAATAAGGTTGTTGCACTGCCCTCCAGCGGACTGGTTATGCGGTAATTGGTGGAAGAGTTAACACCATTGTAGCTGAAGAAATCGTAAAAGTATTGCGTGTTTGGGCTTAAGCCGGATTGTGCAAATGAAGTCAGGCTGCCTACATGCACAACCGTGCTGGTACCGATGAAACTGCCAACAGTATATGCCTGCTGGTCGGTAGGTACATCCGTAGGAGAAGAACCTGCTTTGCGCAAAACCAAGTATCCATCCGGTGAGCCGGTTGCAGCGGTGAAGCTTACATTAAGAGAGGAGGAAGTAATTGTCGAAAAAACAGGAGTAGTTGGCTGGGCAGTGGGCTCGGTTGAGCTTTCCGCAAAGCGTTGGCCGAAGATTTCGAATTCATTGTCAACAATTCCACCAACATTATCATCTGCTTCCCAGGTAACAAAAAACTCTCGTTGTACACCATTGTAAACCATAGCTGGTCGCAGGCCATTCAATGATGCATTGCCGTCTCCACCTACGTCTGAAAGTCGGATGTCGGTACCACTCTCAGCACCGGCACTTGTAATCAGTTGTCCATAAATTTCAAATTCATTGTCGAGCAATGTTCCGGTATTATCATCCCCCTGCCAGGTTACGAGATAAAGATTTAGGTTAGGATCACTTGCAACCGCAGGGTTGAGACCTTCATAATTTACATTTCCATTGGCCCCCATATCACTGATGCGGAAATCATTTGTTCCAATGGCAGCACCTGCATTGGTTACCAGTTGTCCGAAAATCTCATTCTCATTATCAACAAGTGGGGCTGTGTTATCATCACCCGTCCATACAATCAGGAAATTGTTACCCAGACTGCAAATGGCCGGATTGGTTGCACGATAGTTAACATCCCCGGCAGGCCCCATGTCACTTATCTGCGCATCATTCGCTCCGGTTTGTCCGCCATTTGTACCATCCAGGCGTTGCATAAATATCTCCAGCTCATTGTCAACCGTAAAGGCATCATCATCGCCATGCCAAACAACCATATATTGATTATTGCCACTGTTCCAGGCAACATCGGGTGCGAAAGCTGCATAAGCGATATTGCCGTCCGGGCCCATGTCGCTGATACGAAAATCGTTTGCCCCTATCTCAGCGCCTGCAGCGGTTATCCGCTGACCGAAAATTTCATTTTCATTGTCAACCAGTGGTGCGGTGTTATCATCACCACGCCATACTACCAGAAACTCATTTTGAGTACTGTTGAAAGTTATTGCCGGAGTGAGGGCGTTGAAACTGGCGCTGCCATCCGGTCCCATATCGCTGATACGGAAGTTAGTGCCACTTAATGCACCTGAACTTGCCGTAATCAACTGGCCATAAATTTCAAATTCGTTATCAATTAAAGGAGCCGTGTCGTCATCTCCGGACCAAACTACAAGAAAAGAGCTGCCGGAAGAAGCTACATCAGGTGCCTGCGCATCGTACGCAGCATTCCCGGGCGGGCCCATGTCACTAATTTGAAATTGAGAGCCGATGTTTGCATACGTTGCACCATCGATTATTTGTCCCCATATCTCTATTTCACCGTTAGCCGAACCCTCCCATACAAGGAGATAAACGTTAGAAGCACTGTTAAACGCTACAGCCGAATTGGTAGCTGTATAGGCGGCATCGCCAGCCGAACCAAAAGAAGTAATCCGGAAATCATTGACTCCAATTTCAGGATCTATTAAAATGGGATATGTTGCATTGCGAAGCACTTCGTTGGTCAATTCAATATGGGTCGTGCCTGATGAAACATCTGAAACAGCCGGAATTGACTTCCCTTTTGCGTCAAAAACTTTGACATCCGAAACTGAAATTTGACCGCCTTCATTTCTCCAATTAGACCCACTCTCAGATTTAACAAAATTTCCATTGCTGACTATTTTACCATCGATCACAATTGATTGTTCATCACGTTGGGGTTGATGAATAAGGAATTGTTGTTCAACCGTGTTTTCCTTGATTATGTATTGTTCCGTCACATTACCGCGATCGTAGAATACTTTAGTGCCATCAAATTCCGGTTTAACCGATCGAGCCTGAACACCAGACCAAGACCATGAAATTCCTTTCGTAATGGATTCTACCTGAATTCCACCTGATCCAAATGCTACTTCATATTGTGGGTTACGCAGCAAGAAGCCATCGGGAGTTGATTGAATAGTGTTTCCTTTAACAATTAAATGAGTATAATCTACATCAGTACCACATTTGTTAACCTCAAGTGGTACTGAACTTATACTTGCACAAACAAACAAGGCTAGTGAAAAAATATGGTGGCGATCTGGTTTCATACTTTATTAAATAATCACGCTTCAATTATTATGGGGTAATAGTAACCCCAACGTTGTTGCAGGCAGCTATTATGGAATTGAACTCGGTTTCAAACGTGTCACCTCCCGTTATAGCGGCAGTTGTCGGATTTAACAACCGTACTGAACCACTTATAAATGATGTCGCACCCGAAGGAAACGCAGTCACGCGTATAAGAACCGGATCGGTTCCTGTACCTGTGGCTATTGTAACATCACGGCTATTCTTTATTTCAGTGCTTCCTGGAACAGTTGCAGCATCCGTCCACCCGGCATCAGACATATTGATGCTAGTACCTTGGTTAGAGATCGTAATGAATTCTATCTTATAATTTGTAGCTGGGTTCGCAAGTGGTGAACCAGCGGCAGCCGCATCAACATAAACCCAAGCTACCCTGAATGATGTTCCACCTAAAGGAAGTATGGCTACTACCGGTCCATCAATTGAACCAACCGCATCGTTGTTCTGATAGCAGGATACACTCCAACTAATTTTCTCTACTGCGGTGCACTGAGCATAGTTGTCTGAACAATCCGTTTCATTCCCGGCATCCCCGGCAATAAACACATAACTTGCCCGTACATTGGTACCGTCAAACAGGCGGACACCAATTGGTTCATTTGGCTCCATATTATTAATGGCGTAGGCCGTTTCCCCCGCGCTGCAACCCACCGATGTGCCTGATGCACTGCAGATTGAACTACCGAATAACAGATTTTTTATGTGCCCGGGAATCACGCCAGTAATCTCAATCCTTGCCCCTGTAGGTGCTGTATCAGAACAAAGCTTCAGGCAGGCAGCGGTAGTTGCACCAAACTCCTCATCCATATTAAACACCGAGAAGTGAGAAATTTTTGCTTCGTAGGCAGTTCCGGCTTTATTAAGCGTGCCAACATTATTACCATCTCGCTGCCATAGCCCGGTTTCTTTGTCATAAACTAATAATGGAATAGTTGCCGGAAGCTTCTCACCATAAATCAACGCCAGCGTATCGACCGGTATCGAAATCGTGGCAAACTTGCCTTTCTTCAATTGCAGGGGTTTTCCATTACTGTAAAAGTTTACATCAACGGCACCATAAGTCACCATGAAGCCTCGTTCACCATTTTGCATCCGGGTAGAGTAATCGCCAGGCATACCATCGGGTGAGTATATGTCTACTGTACTTACCGATCCTGTAACAGAGCCTAAGCCACCCTTCGACTGAAAAAATGCACCTTGCTGTTTGCGATCAGCCGTTGGATCTTCAAGTGCATCTGGTTCAAGCGTTACGGTGGCGCCTCTGCGCTGCGGCCGGAATTGATCGATTGCCTTGTACGTTCGCTCCACTTGGGGAGGTGCGCCAAAAGCAATCAATCTTCCCGCTGCATCGTAAACAAATGGAATGGTATCCAATGGACTGGATATACGCGTGTAGTCGGGTTGCGAAGGCGTTGCCGTATTTGGTTGGGTGTCTGTTATTGAAATGTTATCATTTAGATTCAGGCCTTCTATGACGGTAGCATTCTCCATCGTAATTGCAATAGCATTATCTGGCCCTGAATAGATTTTTGAAACCAATCCGAAGCCAAGTTTTTCAACATTGAGCACATAACGCTGGTCTTTATTTGGTTTTGCACAAATTTTAAACTCACCTCCTTTAGTGGTTTCAATGTGTCTTCCCTTTTGCCCGCCTATTGAGATGAGGGCACCCTGGATCGGGTTCCCCTTTCCATCAACTACTTTGCCTGAGAAGCATTGGGTATTCTTGTCTTTGAATAAATCACATCGGATAACCAACAGGTTCGACATGAGCAGTACAAGCAGGGTTGCAATGATTGTTTTAAGTTTCATATAAGAGGGTTAGGTAGTTTATCTATTGAGGCTCTATTGGGTCTGGTATATTCTTTTTCCCGTCATCGCCACCAAGCATTACCGCCAAGTAACCTGCAGCCAATACAGGCAACACTTTTAACAACAAGGGTGTTTTACGCTTTACTGCGAAATTGCCTGTGTAAACAACCTCGTCTTTGTTTTTTGTATCGCTTATTTTAAACCGGTAATTCTTACCCGGCTTGGTATCGGTGGGTAGGGTGAGCTTGTAGGTACCCACGTTGGCAATGTTCGAAAAAGTGGTAACCTTTTTATCGCCTTTGTATAAATCAAAGTTCAGAATGTTTTGCTGGGTGCCCCCGCTCCAGGTAAGTTGGTAGGGCTTGCCTCTTTTCAGCACGCGGTAATCTTCAAAACCGGTAAAGCGCACAAACGGAATGTACAGGCGGCCGCGCACTTCAAGCGCCACACTGCCGTTGAAATCTTCTCCTAGTTCGGCTTTGGGGTCCCAACTAAATTTCTTGTTTAAACCCGGCTTAACCTCTAGTCCAAAATCTCCGGAGAGTTTCTGAAGGGGATTCAGGTAGTTATCATGTGAACCATAAACATTTATGGTATAGGTACGCCCACTGACATCATCCGTCAAATCAAAGTGAACAATCACCTGTTCATTTAAAAGTTCAACTCGCTTTATTGCAAACTGTTGGGCTATACAAAACTGGCCTGCTAATAAAACCAGGCAAGCGCTCAGGATAGCTCCCAACGGAGTTGTGGAGGGTCTCATAGGTTTGGATTTGTGTCTATAGTTAACTGCGTGGTCATGTTAGATTTTAATCTCAAAACATTAGGTTCATTGCTTTTCAGCCATCCTGTTCCAAAAAAGCCGGGCCCCGGTCGTCTACCGGGCACCCGGGCTTAGCCAACCTATGAAGAGTCTTTTTTGGTTATGGCATAGTAGCGTATTCACAGGCAATGTCAAGAACTTCGAGGGCCTCCGCCCGCGAACAGTGGTTAAGTACCATCAGTGCCTGCACATCGGCTTCGGCATAGCAACTGTTGGGTTTAACCGACTCATCCCCTACCTTCTTCATAGGCGGCACTCCTGCGGTAATCACGGCAACGGTCAATCCAACCAGCACCACGATAATTCGGAATCTTGCTTTCATGAGTGTCGTTTTTAAGGGTTGTTGTTGTGTTTTCACGAGTTAGTGTACAGATTCCCGGAAGGTCACCCGGTAATCGGCTAATTAATTATTAACTTAAACTGGGTTACCTAACTCCATTTAATACACTAAGTGGCGATGACGGATGTAGAGCTCATTAATCTGATTAAACATGACGACCCGCGGGGCCTCGGCACCGTATATGAAACCTTCCGGTCGGAGTTTGTGCATTGGATTATGCGGATACAGCGTTGCGGAAATGAGGATGCCCGTGAGTATTACCAAGCCTCCATTGTTATATTATATGATAACGCCAAAGCCGGTAAGTTGGACGAACTGCGCAGCAGCCTGAAAACCTATTTGTTTGGCATCGGCAAAAACCTGGTGTGGCAGCGGTATCGTACCAATCATAGAGACGAGGTAGTGGGATCTGAGTTTTATATTAAAAACTACCTGTTTGAAGATGGTGACAGTCAGGCGGCCGAGGAGATTAATCTGGAAATTATCAGCCGGTGTTATGAACAACTGGGTGAGCCTTGTCACGAACTGCTTGGCTATTACTACTTCGGACGAAAAAACATGGAGGAAATATCAGCCCTGATGGGTTACAGAAACCCGGAAACGGCAAAGAATCAAAAGTATAAGTGCATGGAGCGGTTGAGGAAAATGGTATTTGGAAATCTTCAATCGCAACCAGCCGAGCCAAAACCTGTAAATGAAGAATAACCACTATAAACAAACACACGATGAATCCAAATTTATACGATATCGACCTGATTCAGCGGTACCTCGACCGCAGCCTGACCGATTCCGAAAAAGTGAGCCTGGAAGAACGGCTTAAGAACGAACCGCTATTAAAAACCATGTACCTGGAGCATCAGCAACTAATAAAAGGCATCCGCTACAGCTACCTGCAAAACAGGTTGCACCAACTGCGCACATTGGAGAGCGCACTGCCACCAATTCATGCTGAGAAAAAAGGCAGACAGGTTTGGCTGGTAACCCATTGGAAACAAGCTACAGCCATTGCCGCAACAATTGCATTTTTTGTAATTGGTTTTATGTTGTGGAATAAACCTGCTACCCCGCAGGAATTGTATGCCGAAAACTTTAAAATTTACCCCAACGTGTTTGAGCCCATCACGCGTGGAGAAACACCCCTGTCAAAACGCACTGAAGCGTTTGCTGCTTATGAAGGCGGCAACTATGCCGAGGCAGCAGCACTATTTAACCACCTGCTGACTGAAAAAGAAGAAGCCGGCATACTGATGTTGCTCGGCAACTGCAACCTGGTGTTGGGCAACACAAGCGAAGCCCGCAACCAGTTTATCAAACTGATTAATGATTTTGATGACCTGGACAACCAGGCCAAGTGGTACCTGGGGCTTAGCTACCTGAAAGAAGGTGATGCAAAAACCGCGCAGTTAATCTTCCAGGAATTGAGCAACAGCGAGTACTCGTATGCATCAAAAGCCAAACAATTATTAAATAAACTAGACTAAAGCATTACCCCAGAAACTCATCCCACTCATTGCCGTGGTGGCCCGAAAGCTCGCGAAGAAATAATGCATACGATGGTTTGTGCGGCTTACGTAACAGGGGCATACCCGCTTCTTCGGGTGTGAAATCTCCTTTACGGGTGTTACAACTTTTGCAGGCAGTCACCAGGTTGTGCCAGGTGTGCTGCCCGCCTCTTGAGCTGGGGATTAAATGGTCTAACGTTAACTCCTTTTTTGTGCCGCAATACTGGCACTCAAAATTATCGCGCTTAAAAATGTTTTGCCGGGTAAGGGTTACTCCTTTATAGGGAGCACTAACATACCGGTTTAGCCGGATAACCGAGGGCATGGGAAAACTTTGGGTAACCGAGTGCAACTTGTACCCGTTAGCCGGCCTTACCAGTTCACTTTTGTTCAGGTATACCAGAATAAAGGCACGTTGCACCGAGCACACCATCAGCGGGCTGAAATCCTGATTAAGTACCAGAACACGGTTATTCATACAGGAAAGATAAAGGCATTCCTGCACAGAAGCAATACAGAAAATTTTTATCAGGCTTATTCAGGTAACAAAATTCTGCGGGCCTGGGTAACGGAATGGGTGTAAACCCGGGTGTCGGCATTCAAAATGCCGTCTTCATCGAAGTGGTCAATGCGAACCTTTTCGTCAACATGAATAACCTTGTCTTCGGCAAGTAAAATTCCTGTATAGAGATGCTTATCTTTCAAATTGGTAAAGAATACAAGATCACCGGCAGCCACATCGTCAAAAGTTTTAACCAGTCGGCCGTTATCCTGTTGGGCAGCCGTGGTGCGGTTCAGGGTATAGCCGCAAATTTTAAATACCATTTGTGTTAAGCCTGAAGCATCAATACCAAAAGGACTTCTTCCGCCCGGTAAAAAAGGAGCATTAACATACTTCAAAGCAATGGTCTTTAAAAATTCCACATCACGCTTCTGCCCCAGGTTCTTTGATTCACCGTTAAAGGCAAACTGCTCCTCCATTTTAAATAATTCAGCACCCGAAATCGGAATAATGCTGCCCAGTAAAATCTGCAACGGACTTTTATTATACAGAATACTGGAAGTGATATCGGTAGTAATTTTAAAGTTAGCGCCATTGATGTAATCAAAATGTTCGCGCGTTATCGGGTGATGTTGCCGTGTGTCCAGCCATCCTTCAACCCGATCGAAATAATTTCGAATACGCAGCCATTTGTTATCCGGGCTTACCTCCACCACTTCATAGTGTTCTCCAAACAGAAGCTGGCTGGTTTGCTCAGCCGTGTGGGAGGGCTCGGCACGCAACGCCACCAGGCTGAGCCGGCAAACTCCGTAGTTGGTATCAGTGGTGTTCACAGGTTAGCGTTTAAGTCGTTCGAGTTGCCGCCTGGCATCGCGCTCTTTAATGGCCTCGCGTTTATCAAACATTTTCTTTCCTCGGGCCAGGGCAATTTCCAGTTTGGCATAACCCCTGTCGTTTATAAACATACGTACTGGCACAATGGTTAAGCCTTTATCATGTTTCTGCTCCAGTTTCCGAAGCTCATTTTTTTTAAGCAGCAGCTTCCGCTCACGCTGGGCTTCGTGATTATAATGTTTGCCTTGTGCATATGGATTGATGTTAATGCCCTTTGCGAACAACTCACCATTCGAAAAGTAACAATACCCATCCTGTAGGTTTACCTTACCCTCCCGGATAGATTTAATCTCCGTTCCTTTCAGCACCAATCCGGCTACATACTTATCGAGCAGTTCGTACTGAAAAGAGGCCTGCCGGTTGCGGATGTTTATATCGTTTGAAAATCGCTTGCTCATTGCTGATGCATCATGCCGTATTAAATAAAGCAGCCAGTTTTTTCCTTGGCAAAATTTTCTGGCCTGTTTTACCGGTGGCAATTAACCGGTTATCAACTTTGGCTTCGTAGGCGCAAATCAACTCATTTGCTTTTAAGGATTCAACTGTTGCGGTGATGGTTACTGTTTCGTCAATAAAAGCCGGGCTTTTATGATCAATGCTTAAAAATGTGCCAACCCCTTCTTCATCGTCATCACGCATTTCGAGAACGAACTGCCGTGTTGCCCATTCAATTTCACGGGCAAGGGTAAACGTTGAGCATACCGGGTGCACTACCTTACCGTGGAAAGCAGCGACATCAGCAGCTTGTACCACAAAGCGGTATTGTTTTAAATCTCCTGTTTTGAAAATCGGTTTCATCTATTGAGCAATTGGGTATCGCGCCAGCGGAACCGTATCAAGTGAAGTAAACAAGCCTTGCTGATATTTATAATGAGCTGCCATGGCAATCATAGCTGCATTATCGGTGCAATACTCAAATGCCGGCAGGTAGATATGCCAACCCAACTTGGATGCACGCGCCTGCAATTGTGCGCGTAATGCTGAGTTTGCTGAAACCCCACCGGCAATTCCAATTTCTTTAATGCCGGTTTGTTTTGCCGCCTCTTCGAGCCTGTCCAGAAGCATGCCGACCAGGTGGTGTTGAAAGCTTGCACACAAATCAGGCAAGTTCTCTTCTATAAAATTAGGATTGGCTTTTTTCTGATCCCGTAAAAAATAAAGGAAAGCTGTTTTAATACCACTGAATGAAAAATCTAATCCGGGCATTTCGGTTTTAGGAAATGAAAAAGCTTTTGGATCGCCTTGTTGGGAATACTGATCAATCAACGGGCCTCCGGGATACGGAAGGCCCATCAGTTTAGCTGCTTTGTCAAACGCTTCACCGGCAGCGTCATCGCGGGTTTCGCCAATAACCTCCATAGTCAGGTAATCCGTAACTTGGATAAGCTGGGTATGGCCACCGCTTACCGTAAGGCACAAAAACGGAAAAGCCGGCTTTGGCTCCTCAATAAAATGTGCCAGCACATGAGCTTCCAAGTGGTTTACTTCGATAAGAGGCTTACCTAGTGCAAGGGCCATGCCTTTGGCAAACGATGCTCCCACCAGCAGTGCGCCCATCAGGCCAGGCCCGCGGGTAAACGCAATGGCATCGAGTGAAGATTTTGAAATCCCTGCCTGATGAACAGCCTCGTCCACTACGGCAATAATATTTTTCTGATGGGCCCGCGAAGCCAACTCAGGCACCACACCGCCATATTTCCGGTGCACCGCCTGTGAGGCAATAATATTATTAAGTACCTTGCCGTTACAAATTACCGCGGCAGCGGTTTCATCGCATGACGATTCGATGGCAAGGATGACGGGACCCATAGTGTAACGCATGAAACTGCAAGTTATCAAAAATCAGGTATTGTATTGGCTCAAGAGCCTTGCGTTGTACGGCCTGTACATTATTGTGCTGTTGATGCTCTCATCTTTTTTCCTTCTACAAATACCGGCTGTGCAGACACGCATAACCAAAGAAATTCTTGCATCTCTTTCGAATCAAACCGGTTTTAAAATTACTGTCGGCCAGGTTGAATTCTACTGGTTCGACCAGGCTATGATTGAACGTTTGGCTATTGTTGATCCGGAAGGCAACACCATGATAGGCGCACACCGGCTACAGGTAAACTTTTCATTTAACGGAATTTTCGGAGATAGGGACATCCGTATTGATGCTGTAGGTGCCGACAGCGCCCGGGTTTTTCTAACACGCATCCAGGAAACCGATTCAACCCGTAACCTGAATATCAATGTATTTTCAAAACGACTGCGTGGCGCTGACAGAAAATCAACAGAAACCAGCGGCAGTATCAGTATAGGCGAAGCCATTCTGCAGCATTCGGCCTTTGCGTATGCTACCGAACGGGACAGTATTCCGTCAGGCTTCGATTACAACCATTTTAAAGTAAACCTGCATGAAGCTGAACTGCAGCGACTTTTATTGCAGGGTGATACCGTGCAATTTAAAGTAGCCTCATTCCAGGCAACAGAAAGCCGGAACAATTTTAACATCCAACAACTTGAAACATTCTTTCGGTACTCCGAGAATTGCCTGGAGTTCAGAGGACTGAACTTACAGGCCGGCAAAAGCGTCATTTCCGATACATTGGTATTTACGTTTGCCGATGAGGATGACCTGGGAGACTTTATAAACAAAGTATCCATTCGCGGGCATCTCACCAATACCGTGATCCATCCTACCGATCTGGCCTTGTTTTTTCCGGAAGCCCAAGTATTGCCTTACCCGCTGCAGCTAAGCGGAAACATTACCGGCAGTATAAATGATTTCCGTTTTACAGGCATGACTGTTGAAACAGGGAACACCCGGCTACACGGGACGCTGCAAATGGAGGGCCTTCCGGATATTAACGAAACGTTTATTGTACTCACGTTGCAACAATCGCAAGTTGATTTTGCCGACCTGGGCTTTCTAATGAACGAGGCGGTAATCAAACGGTTAAAACCCTTAGGCCGCGTAAAACTTACCGGTCAATTTCTGGGTTATCCTACCGACTTTGTAGCCACGGGCAATTTTGCCAGCAGCATCGGTCATATCCACTCTGACATAAACCTTAAATTAGACGAAAGCGATTTTGACCGTTCAACGTACAGGGGCCGGCTTGCCCTAACCGATTTTCATTTAGGGAAATACCTGAACGATACAACCACTTTTCAATTGGTGAGCATGAACGGACAAATAAACGGAGCCGGACTGACTTTTAATGCGGCAGATTTTACGCTTAACGGAAGCATATCGGCCCTCGGAATAAATGGATACACCTATACAGGCATCGAAACCAATGCCCGGTTTGCAAGTCAGTTGTTTAAGGGCAAGTTATCGGTGGATGATCCAAACCTGCAGTTGAGTATTAACGGCTCGGTTGACCTTCGCAACTCGGTTAACCGATTTGACTTTACCGGAGTAATTGATACGTTGAATCTGGATAAAATCAACCTTGCTCCAAGACCGTTATTCATTCAAACAAAAATGGATGTGGCCATGCAAGGCCTGGTGCTTGACAGCCTCCGGGGAACAGCAACACTTAGTGACATAACCGTGGTTTATAAGGACGAGTCGCTTAAACTTAACCAAATCACGCTGGAAGCCCTGCGGAACCAACAACAACGAAGATTGAATTTAAACACAACCGTGGCTAATGCAGCGGTATCGGGCGATTTCTATTTTTCTGATTTATTTGCCGATTTGCAACGGCTGTTAAAGGAATTTTACCTGAATATTGAAAACAACCAAGAGAATATTGCCGCACACTATGCCGATAAAAAATCATTAGTTAAACAATACCATGCTGATTTTTCGATTCAGTTAAAGGATATTAAATCGGTAATGGAACTTTCAGATATACCCCTATATATCAGTAAAAACACTCACATCGAAGGCCGTTTTTCAAACGGTTTAACAACCAACCTCCAGGCCTTTACCCGATTCGATTCGCTTACCTACGGTGTTCAATCCTTTTATGACAACCAAATTGAAATAAGCGCTTCGAAAATTGCCGACAGCACCCGCACCCTCGCCATGGTTTATCTTCAATCGGCCAGGCAAAAACTGGGTGGCACCCTTGAAGCAGATGGCTTAACCCTGGAAGCCATTTGGGATAGCCATGAAATCAATATTGATTTTGGCCTTCGGCAAAAAGATGATATCGCGGTTGACTTGCACGCAAAAATTGCGTTCATGGACAGTACCTACATCCGCTTTCAACCCTCTGCCTTTAGGCTGCTGCAACAAATCTGGTCGTTCGATCCTACAAACGAAATTGTAGTGAAAGGAAAAGAATGGACCTTCAGGCATGTAACCCTTACAAACCAACAACAAACCATCGGCCTAACCGGCACGCTATCTGCCGACTCGGCCCGTACGCTTACCCTGTTTGTAAGAGATTTTGAAATGCAATCGATTAACCCGTTGCTTGAACGCAAAATTCAGGGCACCACCAATGCAACCGTTATACTGACCAACTACTACAATCAGCCGACTATTCAGAACAAGCTAACCATTCGAGAACTTATAGTTGATGGTTTTCTTATTGGCGATATTACCGGCAATAACCTGTGGGATGCAGATGCCCGCCTTTTCAAACTTAATTTTTTTATCGACCGCCTGGGTACCCGTATTGTAAATTGCGATGGCCATTACAATCCAGCCGATTCCAATAACCCCCTAAACATAACAGCACGTTTTAAACAAGCAAATCTTAAAATATTTGAGCCTTTTTTAGACGACCTGTTCAGTCAGTTTGAGGGGACTATTTCCGGAAACTACACTGTTACAGGACAACTCTCCAACCCTGAAATTAATGGCTCAGGCCGGGTAGAAAACGGGGGAATGGTGATTAATTACCTGAATACTGCTTATCAGTTCAACGGTATCGTTGGGCTGACCCCTAACTCTATTTACTTTGAGGAAGTCGATCTCACCGATGCCTTTCGTAACCGTGCAGAGCTGCAAGGCACGATTACACATCATAACTTTGAAAACATGGAAGTAAACCTGGCGGCAAAATTCACCGACTTTCAGGTATTAAATACCACCGCGCAGGACAATACCCTCTTTTATGGCCAGGCCTATGCTACCGGTGATGTTACCATTACCGGCCCTGTTAACAACCTTAAAATAACTGCCAATGCCACCACCCGGAAAAACACAAAACTGTTTATTCCTGTAAGCGGCACAACCACAACCGAACAAAAAGACTTTATCACCTTTGTAAGCTTTACTGACTCAACCTACCTGATAAACCAGCAAAAAGCAACAGCCGATCGAATAAACCTGACCGGTTTAACCATTGATTTCAATATTGATGTTACCCCGGATGCTTACTGCGAAATCATTTTCGATCTAAAGGCCGGTGACATTATTCGGGGCCGCGGTACCGGCAAACTTAAACTACAACTCGATACCCAAGGCGAGTTTAATATGTTTGGGCCACTGGAATTTACAGAAGGCTACTATAACTTTACTCTCTACGATATCATAAACAAGGAATTTCAGGTTAAGCCCGGTAGTAGGATTACCTGGTATGGCGATCCCTACCAAGCTATGCTGGATATTGATGCAACCTACAATCAGTTGGCCTCGCTGGCACCCATTCTCTCCGACCCAAGCCTAAGAGAAGTTACTCAAATTAAGCGAAAGTACCCGGTGCAGGTACTGCTTAATCTGGAAGGTCCCATGCTGTCCCCTCAAATTACTTTTGATATTGAAGCCAGGGATCTCCCTAAATCCATACCTGTTGACGGCCGGCCGCCTGTCGCACTGGATCTTGAGTTTTACTCATTCAAAAATAAGATAGACGAGCAGGAGTTGAAGAAGCAAGTTTTCAGCTTGATTATTCTGCGAAGGTTTTCACCACTGGAATCATCAATCAGCATGAGCGGGTCAGTTGCCAACAGTGTAAGCGAACTGCTCTCCAACCAACTCAGCTACTGGATGAGCCAGGTGGATGAAAACCTTGAAATTGATGTCGATCTGGGCACCATGGATCAGGAGACCTTTAACACCTTTCAACTACGATTATCTTATACCTTTCTAAACGGAAGGCTTCGGGTAACCGGTGATGGAACCTTTAACAACCAACCTGGCTCAACAACCACCGGTAACCAACCAGGTAATGCAACGCCTGTTGCCGGTGACTGGACCGTGGATTACCTGCTTACCCCCGATGGAACATTCAAAGTAAAAATGTTTAGCCGCACCAATGTAAACCAACTTGCTACCAATACAGCTAACCAAACTACCCTTACCACCGGTGTAAGCCTGATGTACACCCGCAGTTTTAATGAGTTAAAAGATCTGCTGAAAGCCAGTCGAAACCGGAACTTACGCAAACCGGAAGAAGACATGATCGATGAATCGGGTAAAGAAAATGAAGGCAACTAATTTTTTTGTTTTAGCCTGGCTTTCATTATTACCTGTTTACGCTCAGGATTCCACAAACATACTTAACCAAAAACGACTACATACGGTACTCATCGCAGGCGGTGCAGCTTACACAGCTACACTTATCGGGCTAAACAATCTGTGGTACTCCCAAAGCGAAAAGCAATCCTTCAGGTTCTTCAACGATAATGATGAGTGGAAGCAAGTGGATAAGATGGGGCATTTTTTCACTGCATTCCATTTCAGTTCAGCCACTTCGGCAACCTTGCAATGGGCCAACGTAGAAAAGCGTAAAGCCGACCTGTGGGGATCCGTTACCGGATTCCTCATCCTGCTGCCAATTGAAATAATGGATGGATTTTCAGCGGATTATGGAGCATCCGGTGGCGACTTACTGGCCAATGCCGCAGGGTCTGCATTCTTTTTAGGGCAATCACTAATCTGGAAAGAGACGCGTATCCAACCCAAGTTCTCCTTCCAGCGTACCGGGTACCCCGCCCTTCGCACAGACGGTACCCTGGGTGAAGGTATGCCCAGCGAAATTATTAAAGATTATAACGGCCAAACCTACTGGCTCTCGGTTGACCTTGATAAATTCTTTCATTTTCCAAAATGGCTCAACCTGGCTGTTGGGTATGGTGCAAACGAAATGGTGTACGCCTGTGATCATGAAAACCAGGCTGCCGGCTACAATGCCTTTCGCCAATATTATGTTGGCATTGATTTCGACCTTTCGCACATCAGAACAAAATCGAAAGCATTAAACACGGCCTTATTCCTTGTTAATATGATTAGACTGCCGGCCCCGGCTTTTCAGTTTTCGAAAAATGGAAATAGCTTTCAGAT
Source organism: Cyclobacteriaceae bacterium (assembly GCA_023151255.1). Taxonomy (GTDB): domain Bacteria; phylum Bacteroidota; class Bacteroidia; order Cytophagales; family Cyclobacteriaceae; genus UBA2336. The sequence goes on from JAKLJG010000005.1 coordinate 146,037, forward strand.
GTTTCAATTCTGAAAATTGTACTTTTTTTCTACCTTCCAACCAATTAAACCTTCTTGTTATGAACATCCTGCAGGCTGTTAAACAATATGCCGACCAGATTGGCGGCACATTTACCGATTACGATTACACCAAGGGTATCATTGTTGTGCCCCTGAACAACGGGCGATTTCAAACCGTACTGGTTGTTATTGAAAAGAGTAAAACGTCAGGCAAAGAGCGGGCTGTATTCACCTCAAAGGTTACTGAATACAACGCTTCAATTGATGCCTACGATTTACTGGTTCAGAATGGCCATTTTGATTACAGCAAGTTTATTGTAGATGATGGCCAGATTAAGGTTGTAGCATCGAGCCTTGTCGATACCACTACCGCTGATGACGTTAAATACATGATTCAGGAAGTAGCTCAACTGGCCGACCACTACGAATTTAAGTTTACCGGTAAAGACATTCACTAAACCGCACTAACCACCATTTCGTTATTTTTGCATCAGCAAGCCGGCTTACCGCTTCGCTATTGGCGGGGAGGAAAGTCCGGGCAACTTCAGGAAGCATACCCCGGGAAACCGGGGGGTTTGGCAGAAAGTGCCAAATACAGATAGTGCCACAGAAAACAGGTAGCTCTGCTATAGGCGGGGTGATAGTGAAAAGGCGGGGTAAGAGCCCACCGCCCCGGTGGTAAGCATCGGGGGCACGGAAAACCTTATGCGTTGAAAGGTCAAATATATCCTGGCTTTGAATTTCCTGATTCAACTCCGACTTGCCTCGGATGCCGGGATGGGTAGACCGATTGATCACGCCCGAAAGGCGTGACCAGATAAATGGTAAGCCTTCCGCGTGTTGCGGGAGACAGAACCCGGCTTACAGGCTTGCGTTATAAACCTTCCGGAAACAACCGGAAGGTTTATTTTTAAATAAACTTATAAACTATGGCTAAAATTCTGATTGTTGACGACATGGCGGCCATCCGCACTTCCCTTCGCGAAATACTGGAGCATGAAGGGCATGAAGTATTGGAAGCAAAAGATGGCGAAGAGGCACTGAAAACACTGGAGCAACACGAAATTGCCGTTGCTTTTTGTGATATAAAAATGCCGAAACTGGACGGTATTGAACTTTTAGAACGCGTGAAAAAAGCTGGAATACCAACTGCATTTATCATGATTTCGGCACACGGCACAAAAGAAACCGCACTCGAAAGCATCAGGCGTGGCGCCTACTTCTTTATTCAAAAACCTTTTGAAAGTATTGAAACCATCCTGATTCACCTTCGAAATGTTCTTGAACGAAACAGTTTAAAAGAAGAGAACCGGGTATTAAGGAAGAAAATCAACAAAGACTCTGCAATCATTGGAGAATCCGAGATCATCCAACAAGTTAAAAGTATGATTGAAAAAGTGGCCCCCACCGAAGCCCGCGTGCTGATAACCGGCCCGAACGGATCGGGTAAAGAATTAGTTGCCCGGCAACTTCATGAAAAGAGCAAGCGTGCCGACATGCCCCTGGTGGAGGTGAATTGTGCGGCTATTCCATCTGAGCTTATCGAAAGTGAATTATTCGGCCATGAAAAAGGATCATTTACCTCAGCCATTAAACAACGTATCGGCAAATTTGAACAGGCCGAAGGAGGCACCTTATTTCTGGATGAAATTGGCGATATGAGTTTATCGGCCCAAGCCAAAGTGCTTAGAGCCTTACAAGAAAATAAAATTACCCGGGTGGGTGGCGAAAAAGAAATAAATGTTAATGTCAGGATAATTGCTGCCACCAATAAAGACCTGAAAAAAGAGATTACCGAAAACCGGTTTAGGGAAGACCTGTATCACCGGTTAAGCGTAATTGTTATTAAAGTACCCGCCCTGGCCGACCGGAAGGAGGACATACCGCTTTTAGCAGATAAGTTTCTGACAGACATAGCCAATGAGCACGGTAATAAAAAGAAACGAATTAACGAAGAAGCCTTAAAAAGCTTAAAAAACTATGCTTGGACCGGAAATGTTAGAGAATTACGTAATGTAATTGAGCGACTCGTAATAATGTCAGGGGAGGAAATCACCTCTAATGATGTAGAGAACTTCCTGTAAAAAGAATCAGATGCGCTTTTCCGAAGCCGGGCGAGCCGGAGCCTCCTTTTTGCTGTAGGTAGGACAAGTGTATTGGCTACAGGCAGAGATGAAAGCGGCCAAAAGCAGGAAAATAACAAGTTTTTTCATTCAACGTGGCTTTTTGATCGAAACAAAAATAGAACAGTTCGGCAACAAAACAAATTCAACGTACTTTTTTACCGTTAATCGTAAAATTTGGCTATTCAACCAGCAGGTTGCAGCCCCTTATTTCAGCATTATCCAGGCGGCCAAGAACCTCAAATGAACCATCCTCAAATACAATGCCCATATCAGCGGTTTCAATAAACGCTACCGAGTGAAGATTAGCCAGATCAATAACGTTGAGGCCACCGGTTTTGTTTTGCTGGCCTACCTGCAGCGGATCAGTAAAATCCCTTGCCATAACCCGCATCCAGGGCGGACATTTAAACCGGGAACCTCCTCCAGTATAAGCCTGCGACAGTAATTCGGTCATTCCGTATTCCGAAAATATTCGCTCCGCATGCAACCCCTGCTTTAAAACCCGGTGAAGCTCCTCGCGGGTTATTTCCCTCCGCCTGCCCTTCATCCCACCGGTTTCAAAGACCAGGCAATTGCTTAAATCGGGTGCTAACTTTTCAGCCAGGTCCAGTAAAGCAAAGGAAACGCCCCAAACCACAATTTTGCGCTTGCCAGTATCTTGTAACTTCCTTACATCATCAACCAACTGAGTCAGGTTATTCAGGTAAAAACCGGAACCAGTATTACCGGATAATTCAATAAAATGCCGAATCATAGACACCAACGAAGAAGTTGAGCGCTCCAGATACGAGGGCAATAAGGCCAGAAAATAATAGTTGGTTAAGGGCCCAAAAAAATACTCGAAGCACAAACGGGCGTTATTATGGTAAAAAGAAACATCATTAATATGGTGACTACTGGTAGCCGTTCCGGTTGTACCGCTGCTGGTAAAAATCACTTCCTCATTCCAGTTACCGCTTTTCACCGTATGGGTCCTAAAAAAATCGATTGGCAAAAAGGGGATCTCATGGACACCACTTATTTCTTGTGATTTTATGCCAAGGGCTTTGATATATTCTCCGTAAACCGGGTTATATAATGCCTGGTAACGGAATACAGAAAGTGCAATATTTCCGAAAGTTGCCTCGTTAACTGTGTATATTTGAGATTGAAAACTTTTAAACTTTTCCAAACGTTTGATAAGTTATTCGTTCAAAATTAAAACATGAAGGCAATTAAGAGTTCAGTTTTATTCTGTACGCTGCTGGTGGGCGTTAGTTCATGCTTTGATCCGCCAGATTTTGGCGATGCTCCTGAAATAACCTTTAAAAAACTGGAATTCAGAGTTACACCTGACTTCAACGTTATGGATACCCTTACGTTACTCATTGATTTCAGAGATGGCGATGGTAATCTTGGCTTAAATAAAGATAATTTGCAGCACTTTAGCGATCCGTTCCATCCCTTTACCTACTACCTCGAAACACCCGGTGGCGGTATCAGGCCGGTTTCGACCGATGAAGTTCAGATAACTGCTCCATCGCCTATTCCACAAAAAGTTTCCCTGCTAAAGGCATCGGGACCTTTAGGCAAGCTGGTTACCAACCGTACACGAAACAATCCGGGTTTTGACTTTCTTCCGCCTGCTGACCCAAACAAAATCGGCTGCCAGGATTACATCTTGTCGTACCTCATTATACCTCCTGAATTACTGAGTACGATTGATTCAACTTACAATATTATAGCCTCAAGCGGTACCGGAGCCGTATTAATACAGGATACTTTATATTTTGAAAGAAATAACAATTTCTTCAACATTCGTATTCGCTTTTATCAGCGAATCGGGAGCGAACTTCAGGAGTTTAGTTGGGAAGAAGAATTCTGCTCAACCTTCAATGGACGCTTTCCGGTATTATCCGATCATAATGAGCCGTTGGAGGGAACATTACGCTACAATATGCAATCACTAGGGTTTTTAAGTTTGTTTAGTGTAAAAACCCTTGCGCTTGATGTAATTGTTACCGATCGTACTTTAAAATCTGATTCCATTAGAACACCCGAATTTACATTGGACCGGATTCGGGTAAATTAAAACTAATACAATGAAGGAAAGTGGCCTGGATTTACTTCATGCATTAGCCTGTACACTTTTTCAATCACATCATCTGCGTTGGGTTTGGAAAAATAATCACCATCCGATGAATAGGCAGGCCGGTGTTCCTTTGCTGTAATGGTTACGGGACTGGAATCAAGGTGCCGGTAGCCATCCTGCACTTCAAGCACCTGTTGCATCATATAGGCCGTTGCACCTCCGGGCAAATCCTCATCGGCAAAAACAATGCGATTGGTCTTTCTAACCGATTCAACTATAGTATGGTGGATATCAAACGGAAGCAAGGTCTGTACATCAATTATTTCGCACGAAATACCCAAACCCGCCAGTTCATCGGCAGCCTCCAGCACAATGCGGCACATCGAACCATAGGTTACAATAGTTACATCGCTACCTTCGCGCAATATTTCCGGTGTACCCAGCGGCACGGTAAATTCACCGATGTTATCCGGCAGTTTTTCTTTCAAGCGGTAACCATTGAGGCACTCAATAATCAAAGCCGGATCATCGGATTGCAACATGGTATTGTAAAAACCGGCAGCCTGTGTCATGTTTCGGGGAACCAACACGTAAATACCGCGTAGACTATGTAAAATCATCCCAATAGGCGAGCCTGAGTGCCATACACCTTCAAGCCGGTGGCCGCGTGTACGAATAATAAGGGGCGCCTTCTGTCCGCCTTTGGTACGGTATTGCAAACAAGCAAGGTCATCACTTAATATCTGAAGTGCGTAAAGCAGGTAATCGAGGTATTGTATTTCGGTTATTGGACGTAAACCGCGAAGGGCTGCGCCAATACCCTGACCAACAATTGTGCATTCGCGGATGCCGGTGTCAGTTACCCGTAACACACCAAACTTTTCCTGAAGGCCTGCAAAGCCCTGGTTCACATCACCAATCTTGCCAACATCTTCTCCGATGGCAAACACACGCGGGTCGCGGCTCAAAGCGGCATCAAAACAGGCGCGAACAACTTCACGGCCATCTACTTCAGGTGATTTTTCAGAATAAACCGGCTTCCTTTCGGCAACGTTCAATGCCGACTTTGCCGATTGACTATATAAGTGGGAACTGTATTGATCGGACGCCTTTTCAAAAGCCTTGTTAACCCAATTAACCAATTCACCCCTTACCGGTCCATCTGTACGCAGAATGCGTAACGCTTTACGGGCGGCACGCATCGAGTCGAGCTTTGTCGGGTTAACGGTTTTTTCCAGTTGCTCTTTCACCTGAAGGAGCTCTTCAGCATATTCAGTACGCTGTGCTGCTGCCTCCGAAAGGATACCGGTTAATTCATTCTGGTTATCCTGAATTTCCTTAGTAAAAGCCTTCCAGGCCTTTTCTTTAGCTACCTTGGCTGTTTGCTTCGCTTCGGCTTCGATGGCGTCCAACTCTTCGGGCAACACCAGTACTTCCTCAACGATCCACTCGCGCATCTTTCGAATGCAATCGTAGGCGGCCTCCCACTCCAGCCGCTCGGCCGATTTGTATCGCTCGTGCGAACCACTGGTGGAGTGCCCCTGAGGTTGTGTCATCTCTTCAACATGAACGAGTACCGGCACATGTTCTTCACGGCATATGCTGGCCGCACGCTGGTAGGTGGTTATCAATGCAGGATAGTCCCACCCCTTCACCGTTATAATTTCAAAGCCCTTCTCCGTTGCTGTTCGCTGAAGGCCTGCCATTAATTTTGAAATACTGCCTTTGGTGGTGTGGTATTCCTGAGGCACTGATATGCCATAGTTATCATCCCAAACCGATACCAGCATTGGCACCTGCAGCACCCCTGCGGCATTCAGCGCTTCAAAGAACATCCCTTCAGACGTAGAAGCATTACCAATGGTTCCAAAAGCAATTTCATTACCGTTGTCCGATAACGTAGTAAACTTTTTAAGTTCTGGAAGATTACGAAACAACTTCGAAGCATAGGCCATGCCCACCAGGCGGGGCATTTGTCCGGCCGTAGGGCTTATGTCTGCACTGCTGTTTTTCAGTTTTGTCAAATCCTTTAAGTCCCCGTGCTCATCAAGCATGCGGGTGGCAAAGTGGCCATTCATCAGCCTGCCGGCTGATGCAGGTTCAGCATCCACATCGGTATGGGCGTAGAGCTGTGCAAAGTATTGCTGCAGGGTAAGTTCACCAATGGCGAACATAAAGGTTTGGTCACGATAGTAACCGGCACGGAAATCACCCGGGCGAAATACTTTAGCCATGGCCAGTTGGGCAACCTCTTTGCCGTCACCAAAAATGCCAAACTTGGCCTTACCCATAAAAACCTCTTTTCGACCTATCAGACTTGCTTCACGACTTTCGCACGCCAGGCGGTAATCGGCCAGAATTTCCTTTACACGGGCTTGTGAATACTTGATTTTTGATTCTTTTGTAATGCTCACCGTTTGAAATGATCAGGTTCAAAAATAGCCAATAGCCTGCCAAATGACAATTGCGAATTGCCCGATGACGGTTATCTTTGCTGCCGCTTAAACATCTTAGTGTATGATTATTGGCGTTCCAAAAGAAATTAAGAATAACGAAAACCGTGTAGCCCTTACACCTGCCGGCACACAGGAACTGGTGAAGCGCGGCCATACCGTTTATGTTGAACAAAATGCCGGTGTCGGCAGCGGATTTTCAGATGCCGAGTACTCGAAGGCTGGCGCCAAAATCATCACGACTGCAGCCGAGGTTTTTAACCTCGCTGAAATGATTATTAAAGTAAAAGAACCTATTGAGCAGGAATACAAACTCATTAAAAAAGATCAACTGGTTTTTACCTATTTCCACTTTGCCTCGTACGAGCCGCTTACAAGGGCCATGATTGCCAGCGGAGCGGTGTGCCTGGCTTACGAAACCGTTGAACGTGTTGACGGCAGCCTGCCATTGCTTATCCCGATGTCGGAAGTTGCCGGGCGAATGGCGGTGCAAGAGGGCGCCAAGTACCTGGAAAAACCGCTGAAAGGACGTGGAATTTTATTAGGTGGTGTGCCGGGTGTTAAACCTGCAAAAGTGCTTATACTGGGCGGAGGGGTTGTAGGCACCAATGCTGCCAAAATCGCTGCCGGAATGGGCGCAGAAGTTACTATCATGGATGTAAACATTAACCGGCTTCGTTACCTTGATGACGTAATGCCCAAGAATGTGCACACCATGGTATCGAACGAATATGCCATCCGCGAATTGGTGAAGGATCACGACCTGATAATAGGTGGCGTTTTAATACCTGGTGCAAAAGCTCCCAAACTGATTACCCGCGATATGCTGAAAACCATGCGGCCCGGTACAGTTTTGGTTGATGTTGCCGTTGATCAAGGCGGTTGCATTGAGACCTGTACGCCCACTACGCACGAAAATCCCACGTTCATTATTGATGACGTTGTTCATTATTGCGTGGCCAACATGCCGGGCGCAGTGCCCTATACTTCTACCTTAGCTTTAACCAACGCTACGTTACCGTACGCCATACGCCTGGCCAACCAAGGCTGGAAACGGGCCTGCCAAGAGAGTACCGAACTGCGTAGCGGGCTTAATGTGATGTTCGGTGAAGTGGTTTACAAAGGGGTAGCCGATGCATTTAATCTGCCTTACGCAGACGTAAAGAAGTTTTTGTAAACAACTTAATGCAGTTAACGCATTGCCGCTGGGTGAGCGGGTATGCCCTCCACCGGGTAAACTTTCTTTGTGGCAAAATTGACTGCAAAGCAAAAATGCTGCATACCGTTTGAGATAAGTACATAAGGCGCCTTTAGGCTTGCATTGTAAACAGCCACCTGCATGGCCGTGGCCTGCGTTATCTGCTGATTGGGCGATTTACATTCAACCACCATAAAGTTGCTTCCATCCTGATTAACAACAGTAATGTCCGAACGTTTACTAAGGGTATTAAACCGTAAACCGGTTTCAACCTTAATAAGACCCTTCGGGTACTTCAAGTGTTTAACCAGGTAATTCACTAGGTGTTGGCGTACCCATTCTTCGGGTGTAAGCACAACAAACTTTTTCCGAATGCCATCAAAAATCCATACTTTACCAGCTGCTCTTTTAAGCCGATATTCGTAAGCCGGCAAATTGAGTTGTTGCATACAGCAAAGTAAACCAACAAATGAAGACGAAACAGGAAATTGTAGAAAACTGGCTGCCGCGCTACACCGGGCAACGGCTTGACCAGTTCGGGCAGTATATTTTGCTTACCAATTTCGATAACTACGTTACCATGTTTGCCGAGTGGCATGGGGTGCCGGTTAGCGGCACAGACCGGCCCATGCGCAATGCCACCGCTGACGGTATTACCATTATTAACTTTGGAATGGGCAGCCCGAATGCGGCCACCATTATGGATTGCCTGAGCGCAATACAACCCAAAGGCGCTTTGTTTCTTGGTAAATGTGGCGGTCTTAAAAAGAAAAACGATATCGGTGACCTGATCCTGCCCATTGCTGCCATACGGGGCGAAGGTACTTCCAATGATTATTACCCGCCCGAAGTACCCGCCCTGCCCGCATTTGCCCTTCAAAAAGCCATTTCAACCACCATCCGTGATTACAATCAGGATTACTGGACCGGCACCGTGTATACCACCAACCGCAGGGTTTGGGAGTGGGATGAGGACTTTAAAGCCTACCTCCGCAAAATCAGGGCACAGGCAATTGATATGGAGACAGCAACTATTTTTATTACTGCCTTTAAAAACAAAATTCCGGCCGGAGCCCTGTTACTCGTTTCTGATCAGCCGATGATACCCGAAGGCGTTAAAACAGAAATCAGCGACAAAGCCGTAACGAAAAATTTTGTTGAGTTACATCTTAAAATCGGTATTGACTCCTTGCGCCAGTTGATTAACAACGGCATGACCGTAAAACACCTGAGGTATTAATGGCTTATGGATTTTGGAGAGGAAATGTCCGTTGATTTAATCTGATTTAATACAATCAACCCGATAACGAAATACACGGCCAGCGCCAAAGCACTGTTGCGCATGCTGCCGGTTAACTGGTTTATCAAACCATAGGAGAAGGTTCCAAATACTATGGAGAGGTTATAGGTAACATCGTAAAAGCTAAAGTACGATGCATGGTCAATGGTGTTCTCCGGAATCAGCTTGGCATAGGTAGCCCGTGAGAGCGATTGGATGCCGCCCATTATCATTCCCACCACGGTTGCCAGGGCATAAAACTGCAGTTCGTGGTTTATGAAATAAGCAGCAAAGCACACAACAATCCAGCACACAATCATAAACGACAGCGCAAAGGCATGCAAGATGGTTGCAATAAGTTTCTCACTGGGCAGGTTCAGTACATCGGTGCCAAACAAGGTAGCCAGGTACATTACCGTTTGAACGCCCATGTTGTAAAAGAAGAAAGAGGTAAGAAACCGCTTTAAATCGGGTGTATTTTTCAAGCTTCGAAAAACCTTCATTACCTCCTGATAACCTTTGGTCCAGATATTTTCAGAGCGTCCTCGATAAACCTGTTGAGGTAACACGTTAAACGATACCAGTGAAAAAAGAATCCACCAGATGCCGACCAACAGAAAACTAAACCGGGTTGCAGCCCCTTCGGTACGGAAGCCAAAGGCACTGTAATTCAACACCAGTACCAGGCAAGCCACCATCAGGATAACGCTGCCGTAGTACCCCATTGAGTAGCCACGGGCGCTTACTTCATCGTAGCGATCCTCGGAAACAATTTCAGGTAAAAAAGCATCATAGAAAACCAAGCTGCCAGAGTAACCGATGCTGGCCATTACAGAGCATAACAAGCCCCACCATAACGTTTCAATGCCCGTAAAAAAATATAAACCCATGCACGAAAAACTGCCAATAAAAACAAACATTTTCATGAACTGCTTTTTACGCCCGGTGTAGTCCGAAATCCCCGAAAGCAATGGAAGCATGGCTGCCACAATCAGAAACGACACCGATAACGCATATGAATACAAAACAGAATTCTTTACCGTAAAGCCAAGAAAGGGTATATCATCACTGCCATCAGCAGTGACGGCTACCGCTTTGTAATACACCGGAAAAATTGCCGAAGTGATTACCAGCGAATACACAGAATTTGCCCAGTCGTACATGCACCAGGCACGTACAGTCTTCGGATTATTAACTTTGGCTACAGCTGAGGTCGACTTCATAAAAAAGCCCCGCCCGCTTTGGCTTACGGGACGGGGCAGAACGTATCAGACTACGAAAAAACGATTTTAATTCTCAACCCGTTTTTGTAATGTGGAGTAAAGCAAAAGCCGCGCGTTAGCCTTACGCAACTCCGTTTCCACATCGGCAATAATACCGCGCTTGGCTTCACTGTCTACTTTCATACTGACCGTGAGCTGATCGCGCTCGAATTCATTAAGCTTAGCCTTTTCGGAGTTAACCCATTGAATTACATCCTTTGGTTCAATAAATACATCGTTCACCTGTATTTTAGGTTCTTTACCCCATTGCTCGGTTTTCTTTGGCTCACCGATATACATGTAAGCCACCAGCGATTTACGGGCAAGTTTTTTCAACTGGGTGGCTTCGGGTAATTGTTGCTTTACGTTGATAGACGTTTCGCGCATCTGTGTAGTAACCATGAAGAAGAACAACAACATAAACACCACATCGGGCATGGATGATGTTGGTATTTCCTGCTTAACGGCAGCCTTCTTTTTAAATTTCGACATACTACTTCCCTCCTATTTTAGTTGGTTCAGCAATGGATAAGGCCATCGGAATCTCAACCGAACCATCCGGTCTTTTCTTACGGCCCAAATCGTACAATCTTCTGTTTTCAGGGTTATTTAAATCTGATGACAGGTCAAGCCACTTTTTAACGGTTACCCCGGCATTATCAGCATATATCTGGTAATACGCGGCCTGGATTGCATCCAGAATTTCAATAAACTTCTTATGACTTGTTCCCCGGTCTGTCTTGTATGAAACAATCGCCTTCTCCGGGTTATCCGATGAATTGGGATCGGCTCCATAATTCAAAACAAACTTCTTGATCATATCCGTCAATTCGGCTGGCGATCCGGTAAACGGGTTCCCTTCAACCAGTACATTATCGAACGAATTAACCTGAATTTTAAACAAGTTCCGCTCCTGGATTTTTATATCCATATCGGGCGGCATGGCTTCAGGCGGGGGTGGCAATTGAATGCTCAGCCCCTTATCGTTAGCCACTGTTGTAGTTACCAAAAAGAAAACCAACAGCAGGAAGGCGATATCGGCCATCGAAGCATTGGGAATATCAGGAACCGGACGAGGCATTACTTTAAGGCTTTATTAATTTCAGAATAAATAAGTCCGACAACCGCAACACCCGATATCAGGTAGAACATAGTTAAGCCGGCACCTACCAGTTTTGAGGTATTTTCGGTCACTCCTTTAGCAGCCTGAATGGTGGAAACTTCCGAACCAGACAATACATAGGATATGACAAAAAGAACCACCATTGCAACAAGTGCCATGATGGGCTTCTTCAACTCCCCTGGGGATTTGAGCGAGCTAAGTAACGGTAACACTACAGCAGAAGCGATGGCTACGATTAATAAAGCGTACGATGCATACAGGCCCGCATCAACCGAAAACAGCGCTGCAACAACAAGTGATACCGAAACTACAATAATCAACAGTCCTCTCATGGAATATTATTTTTGAGAAACCAGTTTGTGCTTAACCAGAATATCCACCAACGAAATGGACGCATCTTCCATGTCGTTTACTAGTGAATCAATTTTAGAAACAAGGTAGTTGTAAAATACCTGGAGCACCATACCTACAATAAGACCACCGACAGTTGTTGTTAAGGCCACCTTCATACCACCAGCAACAATGTTGGGCGAAATATCACCGGCTGCCTCAATGTCAGAGAAGGCCTGAACCATCCCCACAACTGTTCCGAAGAAACCAAGCATGGGGCCAAGGGCGATAAATAACGAAATCCAGATAAGGCCGCGTTCCAGTTTACCCATCTCCACACCGCCATACGATACGATGGACTTTTCGACCATGTCAATGCCTTCGCTGTAACGCATTAAGCCTTGAGTAAAAATTGAAGCTACCGGCCCGCGGGTATTACGGGTAACATCCAGGGCGGCATTCACCCCTCCTTTCGCAAGGGCATCTTCAATTTGTCCTAATAATTTCTTTGTGTTGGTTGTTGCCAGGTTGAGGGTTAAAATTCTTTCAATGCTGAAAGCTAGCCCGAGAATAAGACAAATTAACACCGGGGTCATGAAGCGCACATCCCCTTCGATAAATTTCTCTTTTAGCACCTGGTGGAAAGAGGCCTCATCGGCAGCAGCCTGTTCGGTTGCAGGTTCAGATTGCGGAGCCGGTTCGGCCTGAAGTGCAGAGGACGCCAGAACCCCTGCAAAAGCTAAAATAGCAAGTAGTTTTTTCATAGTTTGAGGTTTAAGTAAATCCTTGAAGAGGCCAAAATTAAAGGTTTTGCGGATTTATCGATATTTTTTAAAAAATTTTTCTACCGGTGGTTAATGCCTTATTCTATATACATCAGTAATGCCGATTACCAAATAAAGACACTCCGGCCCTGCGGGGTTAAGGCGTAATAGTTTTACTGTTTATTAACCAAATTTCAACATCGGAATTACCACCGGGTATTTGGGAACCCTGTCAATATTAATTTATTTTGCGTCCCCGTTTTCCCGGAGAGGTGTCCGAGTGGTTGAAGGAGCACGCCTGGAAAGTGTGTATCCCGCCAACGCGGGATCGCGGGTTCGAATCCCGCTCTCTCCGCCACATCATCTTTACTCAAATTCTGTTAATTCTCCGGCAAGGTTTTTCTGAATAAGCTGCCCGGCCAGGTCACCAAATTCACCCAGCAATAGCATAAGTTTCGTTACAGCCGCCTCCGTGGTCATATCCACTCCGCTGATAACACCGGCCTTCACCAAATCGCGACTGGTGGCATAGCGCCCCTGAAGCACCGTTCCACCGGGACACTGCGATATATTCAGCACTAATTTGCCATTCCGTATAGCCTGTTCAAGGCCCTTTATTACCCACAAAGCCGTTGGCGCATTACCCGAACCATAGGTTTCAAGAATGACAGCTTTCAGTCCTTCAATCCTCAATACCGATTGAAATACCTGCTCGGATATTCCGGGAAAAAGTTTCAGTATAGCTATCCGAGGTTCAAACCGGGTACGCAAAACCAGGGGTTGATTGGATGGTTTGCGAATTGCTGCATGGTTATAATTGATTTTAACTCCGGCTTTTGCCAGGGGCGGGTAATTGCCCGAATCGAATGCATCAAACTGCATACTTTCTACTTTTTTCGAACGGTTTCCACGCAGCAGTTCGTAATCAAAGTAAATGCACACCTCAGGCACAACCGCCTGACCGTTCTGTTTGGCCGAAGCTATTTCCAACGAGGTTATCAGGTTTTCGCGAGCGTCCGAGCGTGGTTCGCTGATGGGCAATTGTGCACCGGTTAACACAACGGGTTTGCTCAGGTTTTCAAGCATAAAACTTAAAGCAGATGCCGTGTATGCCATAGTATCAGTACCGTGTAGGATTACAAAGCCATCATGCGCATCATACTGTTCGGCAATCAGCCGGGCCATCAATTGCCAATGCTCCGGCTCCACATTGGAAGAATCAATGGGGGTTTCGAACGAAAAGACGGTAAATGCCAAACCAAGATTTTTTACGGTAGGCAAATGCTCCAGTATCGAAGCAAAGTCAAACGGAACAAGCACTCCGTCTTTATCGGTAGTCATCCCAAATGTTCCACCGGTATAAATAATCAACAGCCGGGCCCGGGCCGGCCCGTGGCTTTCCAGAACAACTCGTTTAAGATTCATAATGAAAAAGGTTGAAAGCGTTTTCTGTTGTTTGTCTCATCACCTCGGCTACCGATTGCCCTGTAAGTTGCGCCACCCGTTCACCTATTTTTACAATATACGAAGGTTCGTTTCGCTTACCACGATGAGGTACCGGGGCCAAATAAGGACTGTCAGTTTCAAGAACTACCCGACTTAATCCGATATTGGGCAACACCTGATCGAGCCCACCGTTTTTAAATGTTACCACTCCGCCAATGCCCAAGTAAAAATTCAATTGCATGATGCGCTCAGCCTGCTGCCTGTTACCGGTAAAGCAATGAAATACACCGGAAAGGCTCCCATCTTGTAAGTGTTCAATCAATGCAATGGTTTCATCCAGCGTTTCACGACAATGAATAACCACAGGAAGCTTATGTTTCTTGGCCAGGTTAACCTGTATAGTAAAGGCTTCTTTTTGTTGTTCCCAAAAAGTTTTATCCCAATACAGGTCGGTGCCAATCTCGCCAACTGCACTAAACTTTCGCTTAGCCAGCCAGTTTTCAACTTCATACAACTGATGCTCAAAATCCTTTTTAACCGAACAGGGATGCAACCCCATCATGGAATTACAGAAACCAGGGTTTTCTGCCTCCACCTGAAGCATCGTATCGACAGAAGTTGTGTCGATGTTAGGCATAAGAATTTTGCCTACGGCATGCTGCTTTGCCCTGTCCAGAATATTGTAAAGGTCGGCCTGAAACTCGTCCAGGTAAATGTGAGCATGCGTGTCTACCCAATAGTTCATGGCAACAAATATCGGCCAAAGATGATGAAACCAATCGCGGCAGCAAAGAAGCTTGCCACCAACACAGCTGCCGCGGCAATGACTTTAATCCGGCCGGCCTTCGGCTGAACTTCAGGCGAAACGAAATCAACCAACTCTTCGATGGCCGTGTTAATCAATTCGGCTACGATAACCACTGTGGCAGCCAGCAACAGGATACACCATTCCACAACGGTTATCTGCCAATAAAGTCCGGCAACAACCACAACCAACAAAGCCACAGTATGCATGCGCAAGTTGAACTGACTTCGAAGTGCATCCATCAAGCCATTCCATGCAAACCGAAAACTTTTGAGAAACTTCATTTAAGCAACTCCTCCACAGCGGCAGCTAAACGAATAGTGGTAAATTCATCAGCCGGAAACCCGGAAATAGCTCTTGCCTGCACAAAAGCATCCTTTATGTTCATTGTATGTTGCTGCATTGAAACCGCATATCCTTTTTTTGTAGCCCGTGTGGCCAGGTATTCCTGCTCGGTTTGGCCGGGTGTGGGGATGAGGATGGCTTTTTTACCCAACTTATGCAAATCCATAATCGTACTGTAACCGGACCTGGCCAATACAACTGCCGCTTCACTCATTAGTTTATTTAATTTATCGGCTGGCAGGAAATCAAGTATGGCTCCTTGGTTGCCTTCGATTGGATTATTATTCACTACTCCCCTCACAAGCCGCCAGGTTAACCCGCTTCCGGGTAATTGTTTACGAAGAATCTCTTCGAGTAGTGAACGCTGTGGTTCCGGGCCTGATAAAACGGCAACCAGATCATATCCAGGGCTTGTTACCGGCAGCATTTTAAATCGCGAAAGTGCCCCAACATACCGAAGGTTTTTAACACGCGATGCATCGGATAATTCTCCGGATAATACCGACCCTTCTGCATCGGGCACCCATACATAGCTGAATTTACGAAACAGGTTTTGATGGATGCGATTCAGTAGGGGGCGTATCCACCCTAATCCGGCCGGCATCAGCAAATTAAGCTGATGAAGCATCAAAGCCGAAGGGACATGGGCCGACCAGACACCATACCTGTTATCCGAAATCACAGCATCAATCTTTTTATCGGCTATCAGCCTGTTTACCTGCTCGTGTTCCTTGCGCACAGCCAACATGAATTTTGGTACCTGCCGGGCAATGGTTACAGCAAACGAGTTGCGTTTGCTGTAAGCGGGATTATATCCTGAGAGTTCAAAACTTTGCAACTCAGGAAATTCTGCATGCAGCAGGTGTAAGGAATCGCCATCGCTGGCCAGCAATACCTCATGACCCTGCTCAAGTAAATGCCGTATCACCGGTATGCAACGGGTGGCATGGCCGAGCCCCCAGTTCAGCGGGGCTACTAACAATCGCTTTGGCCGGGCCATCATAAAATTAACTTAAAAGTATACCCCCGCTCCAAACAAGCCTCAATAAAACGGGGGAGCACGTATGTCAGATTTCTTTCAGCTTTCAGGCTGTCGTGAAAAACCACGATAGAACCATTGCGTATTGCCTGCAGTGAATTTTTAAGGCATCGTTCCGGAGTAAGGCCACGGTTGTAATCATGCGTGAGCACATCCCACATGATGATCCGGTAATCTCGTAGTAAACGGATTTGCCGATGGGTTAGCCGGCCGTATGGTGGCCTGAAAAGATTAATGTTCAACCCTACGTTTATAAGGGCCACCTGCTCACTAAATTTTTTTGTATTAGCAACGTAAGCGGAAGCAGATGTTTTCCAGCCATTGAGGTGGTTAAACGTATGGTTGCCAACGCCATGCCCCGCGTTTAGTACACGCTGAAAAACATCCGGATGCTTACGGATATTATCGCCAATACAAAAGAAAGTTGCTTTAATCCCATGGGTATGCAACACGTCCAGCACAAATTCAGTAGGTCCGGGCACAGGGCCATCATCAAAAGTGAGGTAGAGTGTTGGTGTTTTACCGGGCAACCGCCAAACAAGTGTTGGATATAACAGCGGAAAAATAAACGGAGTGCGTGTAAACATGCGTAGCAAGCAGGTTAACCAACCCTGCAAGATAGCATGGTTATGTCATCATGGTAACCATTACGGCCTTTAAATGCATCGAGGCTTACAATAATATCCTGATGAATTTCATTAAGGCCTTTCACATTCACAGCCGGATCAGAAAAGTATTGATGCAACCGTTCAATGCCATATTCCTTGCCCTGTTCATTAATGGTTTCGGTAAGGCCATCGGTATAGCAGAACAGCAGAAAGTCATCAATATCAGTTACAAATCCTTCATTAATGAACGGTAGCGGGTGCATGGCGCCCAGTACCGTTGAGCCTTCCTCGAGCAGGCGCAGTCCGTTTTTCCTGTCTAACAATATTGGCGGATTGTGACCAGCATTAACGTACACCATCGTCTTCAGACTGATGTCGTAAATGGCTCCGAAAAAGGTAATGAACTTCTCTCCTTTCGTATTTTCAAGCACCTGGTAGTTCAGCGCCTCAACAATGTCGCGCAGGTTGGGTGTTTGCCGAAGCAGCGTGCGCAGCGAAGCCTGGAAGTTCGACATCATCAAAGCTGCCGGTATGCCTTTGCCGCTTACATCGGCAACACAAAGTAAAAACTGACTTTTGTTTATCGGGATGTAGTCGTAATAATCACCACCAATCATATCATGAGGCAGGTAACTTGCTTCAACTTTTAAGCGATCGGTTTGTGGAAGCCGTTCAGGAAAAAGAAACTGCTGCACATCGCTTGCAATTTCAAGTTCCTTCCGAAAAGCCTCCTGTTGCAATTGCTTGCGCACCAGTTTTTTGTTTTCGATGGCTACTATAATGATGTTACTCAGGGCCTGAATGAATTTCAACCCTTCCGCTTGCTCAAAATAGTGGTCGGCATGTTCATCGCCCAGAAAAACCAGGGCAAGGGTGGTGTTTTTATGCGCTACCGGCAGCACAATATCAAATTCACTGAATTGGGTTTCTTCAAATTTTTTTAATGAACATATTTCGCGCACCTGCTTAAAACAATCGGGCAGTTTAACCCCGGCAAGCTTTACCTTGGTACCGAAGTTTGCCTTACACTCCCACTGGTCATCCAGCACATAAAGTGCAAGCTTTTTTAATTTAAGATTGGATCGCAGGGTAAAGGTGAAAATTTTATAAAGCGATTCTTCCGGCACGTTGCTGTTGATGGCCTGGGTAACTTCCAGAAGCGCATTTAACTCCAACTCCTTCAGTTCGTACCGGTTTTTAAGTGAGAGGTTTTCCATAGCGGTCTCCAAAGTTACTGCTTAATTATGTTTGCAGAGGCTTAAATTTTCCTGCCCTTCCAGGTTGCTGTTAACCAATTGGAAATGAGTCCGAAAAAAATAACGTAGGGCGAATAAAGAAATTGCAAGGTTGCAAAGGCGTGGATATTAAACGGCATGCTCATCCAGTTACTAATGCGTTTAAGACAGATAAACTCCAGTAAAAGTTTTAGCAGTACCAGTGCCGATAGGGTGCCCAGGCTTATTATCCAAAACATGCTTAGCGCGGGCAGTAACAGATACGTACCATGAAATATAAAAACAGATAACGCCAGCAGGGTTGAAACCCCAACCGACTGCTGCCGCCATTTGCCGGCCCACCGTATTCGTTGATTGAAAAATTCATTAAAACTCAATACCGGCCGTGTAGTAACAAGGCTCGCTTTACCAAAATTAAACACAACACCCCCCGGATAATGAGCGGCTACTTTTTTCAGCAAAAACTCATCATCGCCTGAGGCAACATGCTTATTACCCTCATAGCCATTCACTTCAAAAAATACATCCTTCCGGTAAGCCAGGTTAGCGCCATTGCACATTACCGGTCTTTTTGCCGAAATAAATGCAGCTGTTATGCCTGTTAATGCCGCCTGTTCCAGTTGCTGCAACTCGCCAAAAAAATTTTCAGGCTCAAGGCGTACCGCACCGGCAACCAGTTTTACCCAATAATTTGAAAAACAGTGGCCCATAGATTGGAGCCAGCCCGCGCCCACCCGGCAATCAGCATCGGTGGTAACAATCACATCGCCTTTTGCCTGTGTAACGGCTTCAGTAAGGGCTTTCTTTTTACCACAAACACCATCCTTCAATTCAATAATCCGTAAAGCTAACGCATGGTGTTGCTTAAGCCAGGCCTCAACCACCGATTTTGTGTTATCGGTGGAGTGATCATTCACTACAATTACCTCAAGCGGCTGTTGCGTCTGTTTTGCAATATCATTCAACAAGTCGGTAATTGTTTTCTCTTCGTTCCGTACCGGTATAACCACCGAGATTGAAGAAGTTACTGAATTCCCTGCTGTTACTTTTACTGGTCTGTTCCAGTTTACGATTAAGAAAATAAGCAGCAAATAATAGAGGGCAAATATGCTTACTACAATTACCGACATGCTGCAAGTTGTGATTATTATGCGAATTGGAAAACCGCGTGGTTTTGAAGTATCTTGGCACGTGAGCAAGCTGATACGGGAGAAAATTATCCTTGGACTTGACCCGGGCACCAACGTAACCGGGTATGGTATCATCTGCATCCGCGGAAGCGCTATTCAGCTCATCCAGTTTGGCGTTATCCAATTGGGCAAAACGGATAACCATGAATTAAAACTGAAAAAAATCTTTGAGCGGGTACTGGCGCTTATTGATGAGTACCACCCGGATGAGGTTGCACTCGAAGCTCCCTTTTATGGTAAGAACGTACAATCCATGCTAAAGCTTGGCCGCGCACAGGGTGTAGCCATGTCGGCTGCATTGTACCGCCAGATTCCGATTGTGGAGTATGCGCCAAAAAAAGTTAAGCAATCGGTTACCGGTAACGGCAACGCTTCGAAGGAGCAGGTGGCCAAAATGCTGATGTCGCTGTTTACCTTACGCGAAG
Source organism: Cyclobacteriaceae bacterium (assembly GCA_023151255.1). GTDB lineage: Bacteria > Bacteroidota > Bacteroidia > Cytophagales > Cyclobacteriaceae > UBA2336. Next base: position 165,736 of record JAKLJG010000005.1, read on the forward strand.
CACCCAAATTACTGGATGCCACCGATGCGCTGGCTGTAGCCGTATGCCATCATTTTCAGAAGGGCAAATCAACAACAAAGAAATCGGGGTGGGAAAATTTCTTAAAAGCTAATCCACACCGTATTCAATCAAAATAAGCGAAGCAGTTCAGCTACAATCCGCTCAGCAGTTTTGCCATCCCAGTACGCTGGTATACCACCTTTCTTCCATTGCCCGGATTTGATTTTAGCCACCAACTGCGCAAGCAGGGGGTAATCATCGCCAATCACTTCGTTGGTACCGATGGTAACAGTCTCCGGACGTTCCGTGCTCTTGCGTAGCGTAATGCAGGGAATACCCAGCCAGGTGGTTTCTTCCTGAATGCCTCCGCTGTCGGTAATCACACCCGCGCAGTGCTGTACTAGGTAAATAAACCCGAGGTAGCTGAGCGGATCGGAAAGGATAATATTGTCAATACCTCTAATCTCTTTTGCATTACGCTGTGTGCGCGGGTGCACCGGAAAAATCACTTTACTGGTGCCCGCACTCGATGAGATGGCTTTAATGAGTTTGGTAAATACTGCCGGGTCATCCACATTGGATGGCCGGTGGAGCGTTAACACGAAATAGTCTTTTGCTGTCAGGTGGTGATCATCCCATACTGCCGGTTTACGGGTTTTGTTCAGATTACCTGCCAGCGAATCGATCATGGTATTGCCTACAAAAAAAAGTTGCTCATCGCGGACCCCGGTTTTCTTCAGGTTTTCGTTGGCCACCTCGCTGGTGGTAAAAAAGTAATCGGCCAGCGAGTCGGTTACAATCCGGTTTATTTCTTCAGGCATGGTCATATCAAACGAGCGGATGCCGCCCTCCACATGCGCTACCCTGGTGTTCAGCTTCTTTGCCACAATAGTGCAGGCCATGGTGGAGTTTACATCGCCCACCACCATCACCAAATCGCACGGGTTGGCCTGCAAGTCTTTTTCAAAGGCCATCATGATGCGGGCCGTTTGTTCAGCCTGCGTACCCGAGCCAACGCCAAGGTTTACGTGCGGTTCCGGAATTGCCAGTTCTTTAAAAAAAACTTCGCTTAATTTCTCATCGTAATGCTGGCCGGTATGCACCAGCCGGTAGGTTATCGGCTTATTGCCCGCCCGGTTGGATTTTTCAATGGCCCTGATGATGGGCGCAATCTTCATAAAATTGGGGCGCGCCCCTGCCACTAAAGTTATTTTCACGCCTGCGCTGTTAGTGAGTCAAAATGATTTTCTTTGCCAAATTAATTCAATTTACCCGAATATGACCATCGGCATGTTATTGAACGCCCCTTACCCGGCCGATGTACGCATCCGCAAAGAAGCTTCAGCCCTTCATGCAGCAGGTCACCGCATTCATCTGTTATGTCTTCGAAGAAATGACGAACCGTATCAGGATACTTCAGACGGCATTACAATTACCCGTATTGATGCCGGTAAAAATAATGTTGCTCTTGCCTTTTGGGATAGTGTGATGGCGATGACCTTCATTCACCCTTTATTTAAACAAAAAACAGCCGGCTGGATAGCAGCAAACAAAATTGATGTACTTCATGTACACGATTTACCCCTTGCCGGTACAGCCCTTGCGATAAAGAAAAAAATCAACATTCCGGTTATTGCTGACTTTCATGAAAACTATCCTGATGCATTGCAGGTGTGGTTTGAATGGAAGAAAAATCCATTGGCACACCTGAAGAATGTTTTGTTTATGAATCCGGCACGCTGGAAAAAGCATGAAGCAATAACCGTAAATCAGGCCGATTATGTCATTGCGGTGGTTGATGAAATGCGCAACCGGCTTATCAGCGAGTACCAGGCCGATTCAAACAAAATCATTGTTGTTACCAACTCAGAAGACCAGTCGTTTCTTCAACAACCGCTTGACTCTGCCATATATAAAGAGTATGCCGGAAAATTTATTGTAGCCTACACCGGTGGTATCGGCCCGCACCGCGGTGTTGATACCGCCATCGCAGCCATGCAGTACCTGAAAGATAAAAACGTGGTACTGATCATTGCCGGCTTCGGCAATGAAACGGTAATAAAAAACCTGCACAACCTGGCTGATGAACTGGGTGTAGCACAGCAGGTGCACTTTCTCGGTAAGCAGCCTTTCACACGCTTTTATTCACTCATGCACTTTGCCGATGTGAACATCATCCCCCACAAATCAACACCGCATACTGATAACACCATACCGCACAAACTATTTCAGGGTATGATGGCCGGCAAACCCATGCTGGTCAGCTCAAGCGCCCCGCTGAAACGGATAATTGAAAAAACAAAAGCCGGATTAGTGTTTACCGCGGGCGATGCCAAAGACCTGAGTGAAAAAATTACTCAACTGGCTCACGACAAAACCTTATGCCAGCAACTTGGGCAAAATGGTGTCAGGGCAACTACTGAAGGTGGTATGAACTGGGAAACCGACCGGCAATTCTTACTTCAACTGTATCAACAGCTTGAGTCTTCGTTTAAAAAATGAAAAACACCGAACACTGGATACCCACTAAATATGAACTGCGTAACGGCAGGCTGCGTGCTTCCCGCAATCCGAAGTTCGTTTCGGTGTCATCGCGCCTGATGATTGACATTACCGCCTCTTTCTACCAAAAAGCTTTACCACAACATGCATGCGGCAGCCTGGCCGATATGGGGTGCGGTAATGTACCGTTTTATTTGGTCTACAAAGATTTAGTAACAGAGGTTACCTGTGTTGACTGGCCCAACACGCTCCATAAAAATCAATACCTTGATTTGGAATGCGACCTGAACAAACCCCTGCCCTTGTCCGATAGTCAATTTGATACAATCATTATCTCGGAAGTGTTTGAACACATTGCCGAGCCCGAGGTACTTTGGGGCGAGTTAACCCGCATACTAAAGCCCAACGGAAAAATACTGGTGAGTGTACCCTTTCTTTATAAAATTCACGAAGCACCCCACGATTATTTCCGGTACACCGAGTTTGCGCTTAAAAACTACGCAACAAAAAACAACCTGCGGGTTTTAGAATTAGAGAGCTTTGGCGGGCTGCCGCTTGTGCTTACGGATTTATACGCCAAGATGATCGTAAAAATTCCACTCGCAGGCAACGCGCTAGCAGCCTTTATGCAATGGTTGTGCCTGTGGTTTATTCGTACCCGGTTAGGTAAACGTATCTCGGCCAACACCGGTAAAGCCTATCCGCTCGGTTATTTTATGGTTGTCGAAAAAATGGGGTAGCAACATGTTCTGGTTTCTCAGAAAGTGCATTCAAAAATTTGGTTTCACGGGCGGGCTTTCCGTTTATGTTCAGATAAAAATCTTCAGACGACCGGTAATAACCCTGCCCCGATACCCGCAACCTATTCATTACCGCCCAGGCACAGCTGACCTGACCACCTTCAGGGAAATATTTTTAAGAGAAGAATACAACCTGGATTTACCAACCTCTATCAAGCCCAAAACCATTATTGATGCCGGGGCCAATATTGGTTTTACTTCGCTGTATTTTTCACGTCTGTACCCGGATGCAATCATTTACTCGCTGGAGCCGGAGCAGGGTAATTTTGAGTTACTAAAAAAAAATGTAGAAGGCTATTCCAACATCATGGCTGTGCAGGCAGCCTTGTGGAACCAAAACGGCACCATCGAAATAGCCGACCGCGGCCATGGCCTTCGTGGGTTTATGGTTGAGGAAGCATCGGGTAAAAACCAAACTATGCAGGCCATTACCCTGCCATCGCTTATACTGCAACACCACATTACGTCAATCGATATTCTGAAAATTGATATTGAAGGAAGCGAGAAGGAGGTATTCAGTGGAGATACCAGTTGGTTACGGATAACCAAATGCCTGGTTATTGAGCTGCACGACCGGATGAAGCCGGGGTGTTCGGAGGCTGTGTTCGCTGCGCTAAGCCCGTATCACTTTTCCAAAACCGTTAAAGGCGAAAACCTGGTGTTTATAAATCAGGAAATTACTTCCTGATAGTGCACTTCCAGTTGTTCGGTAAGCACGGCAACATTAAACTCCCGCTCTACCTTTTCACGTCCGCGCGAACCAAATTTTTCAATCATTTCCGGGTAGTCAATAATTTTCTGAAAGCATGCCTGTAAACTAACCACATCATTTTCTTCGGCCAACAACCCGGTAACGCCATCCTCCACAATCTCCGGAATATCCGAATGGCGGGTGGCGACCACCGCCATACCGGTTGCCATGGCATCCATAATGGCAACCGGAGTTCCTTCTTTACGGTTGTCAGGTGTAGTAATGCTGGCCTGAATTAGCACATCGCACTGATACATTTTTTCGATAACAAAGGAATAAGGCCTGTACCCGTGCCAGGTTAGCCGATCAGCTACTCCCAGCTGAGCAGCCAATTGTTGCAGCGACACGCGAAGCGGCCCATCACCCACCAGGTCGAGTGTAAAAGCATGATTATTTTTCAACCCTGCCAGAGCCCGAATAGCAATGCCCACCCCTTTCTTTTCCAGCAAACTGCAGGAAATCATAAAGCGAACAGGTTCGCCCGGCTTTCGGTGCCGCGGCTTAAACACAATGGCCCCGGCATCAATACCGAGGTGGTGAATGCTGATTTTCTTTTCATCGCATCCCAGCGCAATAAGATGATTCTTCATGTATGGCCCGAGCGCCAGGATGCGGTCCGCTTCTTTGAATAACTTACGATACTGGTTTGCCACACCCCGCTTTAAGGGGTAATGAAAAGCGTCATCGCCATAAAAACTACATACCATGGGCAGGCCGGTTTTCTTTTTCAGTCCGATAAGTTTTACCCCCTGGTAGCCAAAGTGAACATGCAGAACAGATGCACCTGAACTTTTGCTAATCGAATAAAAGAATGGGATATACCCGAAAAGTTTTGAGAAAATAAGTTGCGCGATCTGAATTACTTTACTCCGACTTTCAAACGAGTAAACTTCCTGCAACGGAAACAGATGCCGGTTTTGGATTTTCCGTGTGATGAAAACCGGTTGAAACATTTTATGATGGCGCAAGATGCTGTGAATCCAGTTTTCGGTGAGCGGCAGGTACCGCGAATTGTAATGCAGTACAACGGGCTTTTTGTCAACTGAACGTTCCATATCTCAACGCACTAGTCGGAGGGGGTCAATCAAACGGAACTCGTTGCGGTAAACCCATAACAACAACGCGAGGGCAACCACTACATACACAAAATGAATAACAGTTTCACTAACTGCAATTCCCGACAACTCCGTTACCAGCACAATCAATCCAAAAACCACCGGTACCGCAACCAGTTTATACATATTGAGGTTATTAAAAGCAAACCGGTTGCGACTGCCGGAATACAACAAGAGGATTTCAACAATCAAAGCAGCGGCCGATGCCATAATTACGCCATCGATACCGTACAGCGGTATGGCCGCAACCATCACTCCGATTTTAAATGCGGTCACTACCAGGTAATACAGGGGCAACGGTTTGGTGTACTTAAGTGCCGAATACGGCATGGCCACATATAACCTTAAGGGTTTAAGTAAATAGACAAGCCCAATGAAGGGTATAACCACCAATGCCTGCAAGTACCCTGGTTTAATCTCGAAAAGACCGAGAATAACCGGGAACAGAAAAATGCATCCGGCCACTACCAGCACGGCCGCAGCGGTGAGGCCGTGAAAGTACCGGTTAATTTCTATGGAAGTTCCTTTAACCTGTTGCGCAGCCACCTTACTCAGCACCTTAGGATAAAAAGAGTTAAACAATCCGTTAAGCGAAAACTCCACCACCAGCATGCATTTAAAGGCAAAATCATATACACCAACGCGGTCAAGGGGTAAAAAGAAAACCATCAGTATCCGGTCGAGATAGTTTACTGCCCATAGCTGAAGTTGATAGATAAACGAATACGTATTAAAACCAAACGTTGAGCGCAGCAGCGGGTAATTAAACTGCACGCCAAACTCACGGTAAATGCGGATGAGTGCACCCGTGCCCGAAACCATGGCTGCTATAACCCTTGCCCCTACCGGCCCGGCTAAACTGTTCGGAAAAAATTTCAAACCCGCGATAGTAAGAACAGCAATGAGCGAAAAGTTGATCAGGTTCGACCAAAAGAAACGGGTAGGCTGCTCGCGGCTTTGCAGTAAACTGGTGTTTACTTTGAACAATGCCTGAAATGCACCGGTGATTACTGACAGCATTCCGAAAGGAAAGAACACAAGTGGCTGACCGGCAAAAAGGTTTTCGAAAACAACGTTACCGGTTAAACCGGCTATAACCACCACGGCTGCGCCAAGCACCAGCATAAAACTAAAACACGAACTGATAAATGTGGCTAACTTTTCGCTATCGGTTTTAAAGTCGTGATAATGAACATACAGCGAAGTGTCGAAGCTATAGGTTACAATAATCTGCACCACCATAGAGAGGGCCAGGTAAATGGCCAGTGCCCCATAAAGCTCGGTTGACAGGTGGGCTACATAAAATGGCAATAACACCACCGCGCTGGCCAAGGGCAGCGAGCCGGCCACAGTATAGATAAACGAACTTTTGATGAATTGTCTGCTGATCAACTGCGGTGAAATTCAGCGCAACATACAAAACCTACAGCGAATTAAGCAGGGCGGCAAGCTCAGCCGTAAGCGACCTGCGGCTATAGTGCTCAATTCCACTTCTTGATGTCGGGGTGTTGTTATTCCAGCCAAAAAACAACCTGAGCAAACCTGCTTTAATCCCCTGAAGGTTATCCCGCTCAACAACCATACCTGCCCCTGCCTTACTCATGATGGCTGCCGCATCACCATCTGCAGGGCCAATACCAATAACAGGCCGACCGGAGCCCAGGTATTCAAACAACTTACCGGGAATGTTACCCGGGGCAATGGAACTGTTGGCCAACACCAGCAACAACACATCGGTTTGCTTATACACCTCCAGTAACCGGTCATGGGGTACTTGGCTGCGAAATGTGGTGATTTTACTTAGCTGCTCATCTGCTTCAACCCAACTGCGGAAAGCACTGTTTACCTGACCTACAAATTCAATGGATAACACGGCTGCCAGTTCGCTGTTTTCGGTACATGCCTGGCGTGCGGCCAGCATAAATGGCCGCGGGTCGCGCAGTTCATCCACAACACCCAGATGGCGTACTGTAAACTTATTGCCTTTTGAGTATTGGAGACCCGAAAAATCATCTTCATCATAACCATTGGTTATTAAAACGGTTTTTCGGGCTCCGAGTTCGTTAAACCAGTTAACATAATGCGGGGTTACCGTCAGCACACAATCAGCGGCAACCAGTACACGGTGCTCAAGCTGGCGATGACGGGCACGGGCCGGTGCGGTGAGGTGAAGTGTGTCGAGTAAATCCCACCGACTCCACGGGTCGCGGAAGTCGGCTATCCATTTCAGCGATGGATTTTTTTTCTTTAAGGCCAATCCAATGAGGTGCATGGAATGTGGCGGCCCTGTGGTAACAATAATCCGGATGTGATTGTGCTGAATAAAATCATTCAGAAATTTTACAGCAGGCCGTTTCCATAAAATTTTCGGATCGGGAATAAAAAAATTTCCCCGAATAAAACCCGCGATGGTTTGAAACACCGACTTTTTGCCTGTGGAGATATAGTCAGTTGATTTTACCGGCTTGCCGGTTAACCACCCGGAAAACCTGGCATAAGCCGAATAAGGTTCCCATATCGGCAGTTTGATAACCTCCGCTTCAGGTGGAACATCCTTAGTCAACGATTCATCTTTTAATTCAAACGAAGGGTTCTCCGGTGTGAACACAAACGGCTCCCACTCAAATTGTGGCAGGTATTTTACAAACTTCAGCCACCGCTGCACTCCGCTCCCTCCGCTTGGCGGCCAGTAGTACGTGATAATCAGCACCCGTTTGTTCATGCTACTATTTTTTGCTGGTTACCGGTAACCTGCAACAGACAGCCGGCAACACGTTTATCCAATCAATCTAAGAATTTCATCCCAATCATCAGGGTTTACCCACTTTATTTCAGCATCGCGCCTGAACCACGTGAGTTGCCGCTTGGCATATCGCCTGGTATTTCGCTTAAGCAGGCGGATGGCTTCGGTGCGATCATACTTACCCGCTATAAAATCAAAAATCTCCTGGTAGCCTACCGTTTGCAGGGCATTTTTAGTACGATACGGATACAATTGCTCGGCTTCAGCAAACAGCCCGGCTTCAATCATGCTGTCCATTCGGTCATCGATGCGCTTGTACAATATTTCGCGCTCAACATCCAATCCGATTTTAATCACCCGAAAGGGAAGTTGCCTTTTTTGTTTTTGCTGAAACTCTTTAATGGATTTGCCTGTTGCCAGTTTTACCTCGAGGGCACGCAGCAGCCGTTGGGGATTTTGCGCATCGAGCGTTTTTAAACTTTCAGGATCCACTTCGTTCAGTTTCCTTTGCAACCAACCCAGTCCGTATTCAGCATAGTGGTCAGTGAGTTCGTCACGAATCTCATCCGGAACTTCGGGAATATCATCAAATCCTTCAAGCAGTGCTTTCACATACAGTCCAGAACCTCCGCACACAATCAGCCTGTTGTATTTTTCAAACAGCCGGCATACCAACGCAAATGCCTCCTCGCCATAGGCGGCAGCATCGTAATCTGTAGTAATAGTATGGGAGTTAATAAAGTGATGGCGTACCGCAGCAAGTTCATCGGCAGAGGGTTTAGCCGTTCCGATAGTCAACTCCTGATACACCTGGCGTGAATCGGCCGAGATAATTTCTGTTTTCAGATGCCGGGCCAGTTTAACAGCCAGTGCTGTTTTACCTGAAGCCGTTGGCCCGACCAGCACAATCAGATTTTTTTTACTCCAATCCACCGGCCAAAAGTACAAACCTTCAATCATTTGCGGTTATCCATTATCTTCGCACCAAACAACCACGTATGATTAAGTACACCGTACCCTTTCTAAACAAACTGGAGGAATTGCTGGCCGAATCGGATTACACGCTGCGTTATGAAAAGGGTAATTTCAAATCAGGCTACTGCCTGCTGCGCGATCAGAAAATTATGATTGTCAATAAATTCTACACCACCGAAGGCAAGATTAACGCCCTGCTCGACATTTTAAAGTCGGTGGAATTGGATAAGTCGCGCTTTTCTGAAAAAAGCCTGCGGTTGTACGAAGAGCTTACCCAAACCGAAGTAAAAGCTTGACCATTACCTTTCTCGGCACCGGCACCTCCCAGGGCGTACCCGTTATCGGGTGCACCTGCGAGGTGTGTTCTTCGGTTGATTTCCGCGACAAGCGGCTGCGTTCCTCAGTGCACATTCAAACCGAAAACCTGAGCCTGGTAATTGACACCGGCCCCGACTTCCGCCAGCAGATGCTGCGCGAGAACATACAGCGGGTAGATGCCATTTTAATGACCCATGCACACCGCGATCATACGGCCGGGCTTGACGATGTGCGTGCCTATAACTTTAAGCAGAACATTACCATGCCGGTGTATGGTATGCACGAAACGCTCAGTCAAATTCAGTCTGATTTCGCCTACATCTTTGGCCCTGATAATTATCCGGGTCTTCCGCGCATTACCTTACTTCCGATAACCTCTCAACCATTTTCCATTAACAATGTTGAAATCATTCCATTGCCGGTTCTGCACCTGAAGCTGCCTGTTCTTGGTTTCCGCATCGGCAGTTTCGCCTACATTACCGATGCTAATTATATTCCGGAGGAAACCCTTGAAAAGCTTCGCGGAATAAAACACCTCGTGCTCAATGCGCTGCAGCGCGAACCGCATATTTCGCACTTTAACCTGGCTGAAGCGATAGACATGGTCAAGACGATCAATCCCGAAAAGGCCTGGTTCACACACATTAGCCATAAGCTTGGCACACAGCGTACGATTGAAAAAGAACTGCCCGAAGGAATTGCACTGGCGTGGGATGGGTTGCAGCTTTCAATAGCGTAACCGTGCATAACAATTACTACTTTCTGCGTCAACTTACCGGAGCTCTGGCCAGTCGGCTAACGGGCAGCGTGGTTTCGCAATGTTTCAGTCAACATGTTGATGAACTGGTATTGCAATTTGAAACGGCACAAGGGCGCTTTTTCATCCGGGCCTCGCTGCAGCCGCAGGTTTGCTGCCTTTCCTTTCCTGATGATGTAAAGCGGGCACGCAAAAACAGCATCGATCTCTTTCAGGAAATTATAGGCTGCCGTGTTACAATGCTAAACCAGTTTATGAACGAGCGGAGCTTTGGCATCGAACTGGAGAACAATCTTTTACTCTTATTCAAAATGCACGGCAACAGGGCCAACATCATCTTGTTTATTGATTTGAAACCGGTAAAGTTGTTTCATAATCAATTGGCACAGGATTACTCCATCCGGCCGGAAGGCCTGAATAAATCAATCGATTTTTCGCGGACTGCATTCGAAAAGAATCTGGCAAATCTGCAACAATACTACTTCACTTTCGGTAAACCTGTATGGCAATACCTGGCTACTCTAAATTTTTATTCAAAATCAACGGAAGAGAAGTGGAGTTTGTTTAACGAGACAATCAGGTTGCTACAAAACCCAACTTACTTTATCGTTAAAGATCAGAATGCGGTACACTTCTCCCTGCTTCCTGTTTACGAAGTCACCCGGTCGTTTTCAGATCCAATCATGGCTATTAATGAGTTTTTCATGGTGCACCATGCAACCCGCACACTGATGCATGAAAAACAACAGGCGATACACCAGCTGAATAAAAAAATTGAGCAAAACAGAAGTTATATTGACCGTAACACAGCGAAGCTAAAAGAACTCGAGCACGACAACCATTTCAGCGCATGGGCCGACCTGCTGATGGCCAATTTAACCCATCTGCAGGCAGGGGCAGAAACCGTAACCGTTTTAAACTTTTATACCAACCAGCCCGAAGTGATAAAAGTTAAAAAAGAATTTTCCATTCAGAAAAATGCTGAAATCTTTTACCGCAAAGCCAAAAACAGGCAGCTCGAAATACAAAACCTTAAAGAAGGCTTAGCCCTGAAACAACAACAGGTTAACGTACTTGAAGAGCGACTAAAGCAGGTACAGCAAGCTGATAACCTGCGTACGCTCAGGCAGTTGATTAAGGAGTCGAACCTAATTAAAACTGAAAAAGAAAGAACAATCGCATTACCTTACCGCGAAGTGGAATTTAACGGCTTCAAAATCTGGATTGGCAAAAACGCAAAAAGCAACGATGAACTCACACAAAAGTATTCATACAAAGAAGACCTGTGGCTGCATGCGAAGGATGTCACAGGGTCGCACGTGCTGATAAAATACCAGGCCGGTAAACCATTCCCGAAGTCGGTTATTGAGCGGGCTGCGCAGTTGGCGGCTTATCATTCTAAGCGAAAAACCGATTCGCTGTGTCCTGTAACGGTTACGCCAAAAAAATTTGTACGCAAACGCAAGGGCGATGCTCCGGGAATGGTGGTCGTAGAGCGGGAAAAGGTGATTTTGGTAGAGCCTAAACAGTAATTGCTTAGTGCCACATGCTATTTCACAACATTTATCCGCAAGGTATTGGTACGCTGGCGTTCCTGAATCGGCATGCTGGCCAGCACAATAAAAATATCACCCGGTTGTACGTGCCCTTCCTGCTTCAGGATTTTTTCCACATCGGCAATGGTTTCATCGGTAGAATTATGTTTATCGTAATGGTAAGCGCGTGCACCCCACACCAGGTTAATAGTATTGAGCAGCGCCTTGTTGCCGGTAAACACAAAAATGTTGGTATTGGGCCGGTGCGAGGAAGACTTAAATGCCGTGTAGCCCGATGATGTCATACCCACAATCGCTTTTGCGCCTACATCCTTAGCCAGCTTGCAGGCGGCCAGTACCAGGCTGTCGTTCAGGTAAATGGGTGATTTCGGATCGACTTCGCGGAAGCGGTAGTACATCTTTTCATTTTTCTCAACCGAAGCGATGGTACGCACCATGCTTCGGATAACCTCAATGGGGTATTTACCGGCTGCCGTTTCAGCCGAAAGCATTACCGCATCCGCACCATCCATTACCGCATTGGCTACATCGTTGGTTTCGGCACGGGTAGGCCGCGGATTTTCGATCATGCTCTCCATCATCTGTGTAGCCACAATCACAGGTTTGCTGGCTTTGTTACATTTCTCGATGAGCATCTTCTGCACCATGGGCACTTCCTCCAGCCATATTTCAACACCCAGATCACCCCGGGCAACCATCACCGCATCGGTGGCATTAATTATATCATCGATATTACTAAGGGCTTCCGGTTTTTCAATCTTGGCAACGATGCGTGATGTTGATTTTTTCTTTTCAATGATATCCCTAAGTATTTTAATGTCTTGCGCTTTGCGTACAAACGAAAGGGCAATCCACTCAATGTTATTCTTCAGGCCAAACTCCAGGTCTTCCATGTCCTTCTCGGTAAGCGAGGGAGCTGTTACTTTGCTGAAGGGCAGGTTAATTCCTTTACGGGATTTGACAGGCCCGCCATAGACCACTTCGGTAACAATATCAACATCCCGCACTTCCACTACTTTCAGTTCAATTTTACCATCGTCAATCAGCACCAGGTCGCCCACCTTTACATCTTTCGGTAAATTTTTGTACGAGGTGCTGGCGATTTCATTGTTACCTACCAGTTCGCGGGTGGTAATGATAAATGTTTGACCGCGTTGTATTTCCACATCGGGTTTCATTTCCTGGATGCGGATTTTCGGACCTTGCAAATCGAGTAGTAAGGCTACAGTAGAACCGAGTTCTTCATTGATCTCGCGCACATTATTGATAACTTTTTGATGGTCGGCATGGGTGCCGTGCGAAAAATTCAGCCTGAAGACATCTACACCTTCTTTCACCAGGGCGCGAAGCATTTCTTTTGAGTTAGAGGCCGGGCCAATGGTGGCCACAATTTTTGTTTTGTTGTACGAAATTTTTTCCGTTGTCATGTTTAAAAAATAAAATTCACTTTCGACTTGAGACCCGCCAGCGGAATAGGGGCAACCAATTCAACCATAGGCAGGCTGCGCACCTTTTCAACCACCATGGCAGTAAAGCCGGGGTCCTCAGCCTGAGTCAAAAGTATAAAATCGAAGTGAGGAAATTCAGGCACCAGTAAATGCTTGCCGGCCGTGTAATCAACCGGTTTGTTTTTAAACAATTTCAATCGGTTGAGGTGTGTTTCATAAGCAAAAAAATTAAAATACTTATCACCTTCCTTTTTATAGCCAACAGCCAGATCGGGCTGGCGCACCAGGTTAAAGCCTGTTTGCCGGTTAATGGCCCAGGCAAGTTTATAGCCTTTGGCTGTGCTGGCGATACCAGTCAGTTCAAAGTTGTACGCGTACTCAATAACCAGCTTGTTTTTCTTCATTTTTTATCGGGCAATTGCCGGTTTTTGCGGTTTGGGCGGGCTTTAAAAAAGTTTGACAATATTGCATTAAATCTCTTTCTTTGCACTGAATTTTTAAAATCCTTAAAACTCATAAACATGTCTGAAATCGCACAAAAAGTAAAACAGATCATCATCGACAAACTGGGCGTTGAAGAATCTGAAGTTACTCCTGAAGCAAGTTTTACGAACGACCTTGGCGCTGACTCTCTTGACACAGTAGAACTCATTATGGAGTTCGAGAAAGAATTTAACATCTCCATTCCTGACGATCAGGCTGAGAACATCTCAACTGTTGGCCAGGCTATTTCTTACCTGGAGCAAAACGTAAAGAAATAACAAAGGGCGGTTACGCTCTTTGATTTCAACTTTTCAACATGACTTTAAAACGAGTAGTCGTTACCGGGCTTGGTGCACTCACACCCATTGGCAACACCCTGACCGAATATTGGGAGGGGTTAAAAAAGGGCATGAGTGGTGCTGCACCCATTACCCGGTTTGACGCCTCTCTATTCAAAACCAGGTTCGCCTGCGAAGTAAAAAACTTCGACATCGGCAACCACATGGACCGCAAAGAGGCCCGCAAAATGGACCCTTTTGCCCAATACGCCATGGTAGTGGTTGATGAAGCTATTAAAGATTCACAACTACCCCTGAATGAACTGAACCCCAACCGGGTTGGTGTAATCTGGGGTTCGGGCATTGGCGGACTGCTTACCTTTCAGGAAGAGGTAAAGTCATATGCAAAAGGCGATGGCACCCCGCGTTTCAATCCGTTCTTCATTCCGAAAATGATTCCCGACCTGAGTGCCGGGCACATTTCCATCAAGTATGGCTTTCGCGGGCCTAACTTTGTTACCGTATCCGCCTGTGCCTCTTCAACCAACGCAATCTACGATGCCTTTACCTACATTCGCTTAGGCAAAGCTGATGTGATTGTTTCGGGAGGGTCTGAGGCGGCTGTTTGCGAAGCGGGTGTTGGCGGGTTTAACGCCATGAAAGCGCTGAGTGAACGCAACGATGATCCGGCAACCGCTTCGCGCCCGTACGATAAAGACCGTGACGGCTTTGTTTTAGGCGAAGGTGCTGGCGCTTTAATTCTTGAAGAATACGAGCACGCCAAAAAGCGTGGCGCGAAAATTTATGCCGAAGTTATTGGCGGGGGAATGTCGGCCGATGCCTACCATATTACCGCACCTCACCCCGAAGGAGCGGGAATAACCCAGGTAATGTTTAATGCCCTGGAGGATGCCGGCATTGCACCGACCGATGTCGATTACATAAATACACATGGTACATCAACTCCGCTGGGAGATATTGGCGAGATCAAGGCCATCCAGCAGGTGTTTGGTGACCATGCGTATAAAATGAACATCAGTTCAACCAAATCGATGACGGGCCACCTGCTGGGGGCTGCAGGCGCCATTGAAAGTATTGCCTGTATCATGGCCCTCAACCAGTCAGTAGTGCCGCCCACCATCAACCATTTTACCGATGATGACGGGCTTGACCCGAAGCTTAACCTAACATTTAACAAGGCTCAGCAGCGCGAAGTAAAGGTTGCCCTCAGCAATACATTCGGGTTTGGCGGGCATAACTTTTCCATTCTACTTAAAAAGGTGTAATTGCTTTTTTGCCCTAATGCCGTGCCTTCTGCCATTTTCGTGTTATCTTTCGTACCGGTAAAACGAATTGAGCACAGTTGTGTGGCGTTTACTTAAAATCCCAAAAAACAAATCCACCACCGATAAAAAACTGATTAGCGCCATACAAACCGTGGCCGGTTTCACCCCTTCCAATCTTGAACTGTACCGGTTGGCCACTGTACACAGTTCCATCGCCAAAGAAAACGGTTATGGTTTTAAAGAAAGTAATGAACGGCTGGAGTACCTGGGTGATGCCATACTGGGTGCGGCTGTAGCCGATTACCTGTTTATGAAATTTCCTTACAAAAGCGAGGGCTTTCTTACCGAAATCCGGTCGCGCATCGTAAACCGCGAGTCACTCAACCTGCTGGCACGTAAAATCGGCATTGGCGCTATCGTACAATTCGACCAGAAGAATACCCAACTGCAACAGGTTATCCTGGGTAATACGTTAGAAGCGATTGTCGGGGCCATTTACCTGGATAAAGGTTACCTCCGATGCAAACGATTCGTGATTAATAAACTAATTGTACCTCATTATGATATTGAAGAACTGATTGCCACCCATTCAAACTTTAAAAGCAAAGTTATTGAGTGGGGTCAGCGAGAAGGAAAAGAAGTCAGGTTTGAAATTGTAAGCATTAAAAAAGGAAGGCAACACAAAGAATTTACTGCCCAGGTATTTGTTAACGGCCAACCGCAAGGCACCGGGCACGGCATCAGCAAGAAAAAAGCCGAGCAGGATGCTGCCTTTAAAACCTGTGAAATACTGAATATCCTAAAGGAAACTCCCGCGTAATTACCGTTTATTGCACCCTGATTACCCAATGCTGTGAGAAAACTGAAAATTGCCGGTGCCGCACTCAATCAAACCCCGCTCAACTGGGGCGGGAATTTGGATAACATAATACTGGCCATTACCGAAGCCCGGCAACAACAAGCCGATATTTTACTGCTGCCCGAACTGTGCATTTCAGGCTATGGTTGCGAAGATTGGTTTCTTAGCGACTGGCTTGCCGAAAAAGCCTGGAACACACTGCTGCAATTAATGCCCCACTGTTACGACATAACGGTTTGTGCAGGCTTGCCGGTGCGTATCAACAGCCATACGTATAACGGAGTAGCCGTTATCAGCAACGAAAAACTTTTGGGCATTACGCTAAAACAAAACCTGGCCAAAGACGGTGTGCACTACGAACCCCGCTGGTTCGAAGCCTGGAAAGCCGGTGAAGTTATTGAGCTTAACAACGACAACATCCCCGTGAAGGCCGGTGATCTTATTTATGAGATCCTGGGGGTAACATTTGGTTTTGAAATTTGCGAAGACGCCTGGCGTGTTAACAGGCCGGGCTATGCGCTTAAGCAGCGAAATGTTGATCTGATTCTGAACCCCAGCGCCAGTCACTTTGCATTAGGGAAAAGCAGCGAGCGCGAAGATCTGGTTACTAAAAGTTCAGCTCAATTTAACTGTATTTATGCCTACGCGAACCTGCTGGGCAACGAAGCCGGTCGTATGATTTACGATGGTGATATACTCATTGCGCAGCATGGTAAACTGCTTGCGCAAAACACGCGGCTCTCCTTTAAACCTGTAAATGTAATCTGTTGCCTTGTTGATGTTGATAATGTAAATGCCAGCGAACAGAAGCCGTTAACCGACAACAAAGAGCGACATGAAGAGTTAACGCGTGCCGTAACCCTTGCCTTGTTCGACTACCTGCGAAAAAGCAAAGCCAGAGGGTATGTGGTATCACTTAGTGGCGGGGCCGACTCGGCCACCTGCACGGTGATGGTGGCCGAAATGATAAAGCGTGCATCGGCCGAACTGGGGTGGCTTGAATTTTCACGACTTCTTTTTCAGGATAAGAACATAACCGATTATCATCAGGCTGTGCAACAACTATTAACCACGGCCTATCAGGCAACACAAAACTCTTCAACAACTACATTCGAGGCAGCCAAACAACTGGCCGAATCAGTTGGAGCCGTGTTTTATAACTGGTCGGTAGATGATGAGGTAAAATCCTATACCGAAAAAATTGAAAACGCCCTGGGGCGTAACCTGGCATGGAATACCGATGACATTGCCTTACAAAACATCCAGGCCCGAGCGCGTTCGCCCATCATCTGGCTGCTGGCCAACGTTAAACAAAGTATTTTATTAACCACCAGCAACCGCAGCGAAGGAGATGTGGGGTACGCCACCATGGATGGCGACACGAGCGGCAGCCTGGCTCCTATTTCGGCTGTTGACAAACCCACTATACTGGAGTGGCTGAAGTGGGCAGAAAAAAATTTAGGCTATACCTCACTTAAACTCATCAACCAATTAAAGCCGACAGCTGAGTTACGTCCCGGCAAACAGACTGATGAAGACGACCTGATGCCTTACACCGTTTTAGCAGCTATTGAAAAGGAAGCTATCCAGCAGCGTAAATCACCGGTAGAGGTTTATCATGCCCTGGAAAATCGTTATAAAGACAAGGCCGCGATAAAAAAACACATACGCAGGTTCTTTACGTTATGGGCCGCCAACCAATGGAAACGCGAACGGCTGGCTCCCTCCTTTCACCTGGACGAGATGAATGTGGACCCCCGCACCTGGTGCCGGTTCCCCATCCTGTCATCAGCGTTTACCGAAGAACTGAACGAATTGGAAAGCCTGTAGCCCAATAATTTACATTTAATGATAGGAACCTTGAACATGGAACCTTGAACCTTTTATATTTGCGCCCGTCTGAACCAAACTTTTTAACTCGTTAAGCCGATGAACGTACTCAGTTTTATTATCTGGAATGGCAGCCCTGAAATTTTCTCTATACCGATCCCCTTCCTTGATACCACGCTTACCCTTCGCTGGTATGGACTGTTGTTTGCACTTGGTTTTCTGATAAGCCAGCAGTTGCTGTATTACATGTTTAAAAAAGAGGGCAAGCCCGAAAGCGATGTGGATGTGCTTACCGTGTATATGGTTATCGCTACCATTATTGGTGCACGACTGGGCCATGTATTTTTTTATGAACCGGCACGGTACCTGGCCAATCCGGTTGACATTTTAAAAGTATGGGAAGGTGGCCTGGCCAGTCACGGTGCGGCCATCGGGATATTAATTGCCCTGTGGTTGTACTCGCGCAAAAAAAAGCCGGGCCAGGGCTACCTGCAAACACTTGACCGGATTGTTATATTGGTGGCGCTTACCGGTGCACTTATCCGCTTTGGCAACTTCTTCAATTCCGAAATCATCGGCAAACAAACCCACAGCACAAACGGAGTGTTTTTTGCCCGTACCGTTACCGATATTTTAAAACGCAAAGACATTTTTACCGATGTGCAGTACGCCAAAATTCCCGATCCGAAAGGCATCTACCCCTATCCTCCCATTAAAATCCTTTGTCAGTTTAACAAAGCCAATAACTACACCGAGCAGGACATGAGGCGGTTTCTGGTAAACGAAGTGTCCGATGTGCTGATGTACAACGGGCGGATACGGGAGCACATCAGCCAAGGTGATTTTATTTATGAACTCGTTCAGGATGAAGACGGAACGTGGTATGCCATTATCAGTACGCTGGCGGTACCGCGGTACCCTGCCCAGCTTTACGAGGCCGCATCCTGCATTATCTTATTTGTTTTTCTGTTCTGGCTGTGGAGCCGCAAAAAGGAAAACACCAGGCCGGGCATTATTTTCGGCTACTTTATGGTTATCCTTTGGAGTTTACGCTTTGCCTATGAATTTCTGAAAGAACCTCAGGTAGATTTTGAAGTGGATATGCCGCTGAACATGGGCCAACTGCTCAGTGTACCCATGGTTATCGTTGGCATCATTATATTGGTGTATGCTTACCGCCACAAACAACAACCACCAGCGGTAAGCAATTAAGCCTGCACAGGCTGCGTTGGTTATACCGGGGTAAGCATGCTGAACATACTATGCGGTTTATTGTTTTCTGTTTCTGCATCGGGCTACGATAGCACAGCCGCCCTTCATTATGATTCGCTGAAAAAACCAGGGAAAGAAAAAAAATACTACCACAAAGACACTACCGGGTACTACCTGCACATTAACCGTATCTTTATTATCGGTAACCGCAGAACGCGCGAGCGCATCATTCTGCGCGAACTCACCCTGAAGCCGGGCGATTCGGTACATACCCATGAATTGCCAAAAATTATTGAAAAAGATAAGTATAAACTGTTTAATCTGGCCCTTTTCAATACCACCAACATCCGAACGCTTGAATTGACCAGCGGCCAGGCCGACCTGTTGGTAGAAGTGGACGAACGCTGGTACACCTTTCCTGTTCCGATTTTCCAGTTATCCGACAGGAACTTTAACGAATGGTGGGAAAATTATAACCACGATTTCGATCGCATTAATTACGGCCTCAAGTTGTATCAATACAATATGCGAGGCCGGAATGAAACACTTATCTTCACAGCGCAGTTTGGTTACGTTAAACGATTTGAGCTGCTCTACCGTGTTCCGTATTTTGACCGAAGGCAGAAGCAGGGCCTGATATTTGAATCGGATTACATCGATGCTAAAAACCTACCCGTACAAACCATCAATCATAAACTCGACTTCCTTGAAATGCGCAGCCTGTTACGCAATACACGAGGTATAGGCTTAACTTACACCTACCGTAATGGATTTTATAAACAGCATCGTTGGAAGTACGGATACCGGACCACCCACATTGCCGATACAGTGGCAACCGTTAACGTAAACTACCTGGGTGCCGAAACCAATCTTAGCCAACAGTACGATTTTTTCAGTTACCAGTTTATCAGCGATCACCGTGATGTGGTTGCTTACCCGCTAAAGGGCCACCAGCTAAATGTGCAGATACAAAATACAGGTGTCTTTGTAAATGACGACATCAAAAAAATAGATCTATCCCTCAGCTACTCCCGGTTTTTCGACTTGAAAAGAAACTTCTTCCTGTCTAACCTTTCGTTTGCCTATTGGAGTAACCGTGATGATATTCCTTATTTTAATTACGGGGTGATGGGCTACAACAAAATA
>JAKLJG010000005.1:185804-186130 GCA_023151255.1 Cyclobacteriaceae bacterium
CTGGTATTTGCTGAACAAGACAACATTTAAAAAACGAATCTTCAGCCGAAGCTGGAACTGGACTGCTATGCCCTTCCGACAGTTTCAGTACATCCCCTTTGCTATTTACATAAAAACCTATGCCGATTTCGGTTATGTAAAAAACTACCCATATTACATCAGCAATAACCTAAACAAAGCGTTGTCTGATAAATTAATCTTCGGTACAGGCTTTGGAGTTGACCTGGTTAGTTCGTACGATGTTGTACTTCGGTTTGAGTATTCGTTTAATGCCGAGGGCAACAGCGGATTATTCTTCCACATCAAGAAAGAGTTCTAATCAGAAT
>JAKLJG010000006.1 GCA_023151255.1 Cyclobacteriaceae bacterium
ATCATTTTTTACGATGTGATAAAAGCCCGAAAAGGATTTAAGAAGGCATACAATGTTGAGAATCTGTCGCCCGGTCAATACGAGATACGCGTTACAGGCAGCAACGGTAGTCAGTCGCGCCTGTTTGAAGTTGCCGCTGTACAGGCTGCGCCCTATGCGGTTGTACGGCTTCCGCAACCAGGGAAGTATCTGGTGAGCATTCCGTCTGGTAAAGCTCGTGTGGCGCGCATTAGTGTGTTTGATGAGGAGTTAAACCTGGTATACAGCCGTATTGAAAAACTTAACGGAGATTTTGCTAAAGTGTATCATGTTAAAAGCGGCTCTGGAATAGCCCATATTGCAGTTAGCGGACTTTAACAGGATTGCAAACGTTTTCGTTGCAACTAACAGGCGCTTTGCTGGTTTCGATTACATTTTGAGTCGGGTTTTGCCAAAAACAACCGATGGTTTCAGCGCAATCGATTTTTTATTTTAAAAATCAGGTTTCCTTACAACACCCAACCTTAACCATGAGACCACCGTATTTTTGTACCGAAACAAAAGTAAAAATTATGAAAGCGAGATTATTTTTTATTGTTGCATCACTAGTAATAGCCTCAGTGGCTTCGGCAAATGATTTGGTAAACCGGCAATTTGCCGTAGTCGAGCGTGGCAACGGTATCTTTAAGGTTATCTATGAAGGTGATCAGTTGGCGGATGTTCAGATGAACATTATTAACCGATATGGTGAGATTGTGCTTACTAAGGTATTCCGTAAAACCAATGGTTTTATATTGCCAGTTAATTTTAATGGAATGAAGGAGGGTGACTACACTATTAAACTTGAAAGTGCCTCCGGTAAGTTTTCAAAGACTATTCAATATAGAGTAAGCCAAACAATCAGCAAAGCGACACCCGTGGTTCATGTAACCAAACTTAATACTGCAAACCTCTATTTGCTATCCATCCAGGGCGATAGCCCTGAAAGGCTTGATATCCGCGTGCTGGATAATGCTTTGAACATGCTTTACCACGAATCGCGTGTGATTGACCAGGCAGGAATTGTGTTTAACCTGAAAGATTTAACCGGTGCCCCTATATTTAAAATTACCACCGCGTCCGGTGAGCAGGTGCTTGTGAAGAAATAATAAATGTTTTACTTGAGTTGAAGTGAGTTGAGCACTTGTGCAACTCACTTCTTTTTTTCTTTCTCCTTAAAGTATTTTTTCAGAAAAGCACTTTGTTGGATGGCCTCCATGCTCTCATTGAATTTGATGGTTCCGTCCTTTATTACTTCAATGGATTTTTTAAAGTTGCTTGCTACGGCAGTATCGTAAACAAGTGTGTGCAGAATTCCACTGCCCGACTTTATTTCCTGAAGCATCAGTTGGAGTGAATCGGTTGATGCCTGGAGTTTTTTGCCGGTTAACTGCAGATTAGCCAGGGTGGCTTTAACCTGTTGTTGCGTAAGGGTATCGTTCAGCAGCCATCCTGCTGTGCCGCGGCCTTGATTGACTTCGGTGGTTATCCGGCTAATTTGTGTTACCAACTGGTTTGTTTTTTCGGTAGCCTCAACCATGTTACGGGCCATTCGTTGTATTTCATTTCGAAGGAGGGTATCATAGAGTAATGAAGCAATTGTGCCCTTCCCGCGCTTTGCCTGACGGGTAATTTCCAGTAAATCAAACGTCAGCATGGCGGCATTTTCATTGGTAACATTCAGCGTTTGAAGGATGTCATCGGTTTTAATAGGGCTATACGTTTTGATTAAGTCGTTATTGTGCACCACGGTACCCTGTTCACTGCCTGGTGAAATGTTTACCAGCATATTTCCCATGAGCCCGTCTGTACCAATAGTGGCGTGGGCATCGCGTTTTATGTAGGGCCGCATACTTTCCTTCAGGCGCATTTCAACTTCAATAATGGTGTCATGCAGGATGGAAATTTTTGTTACCGACCCGATATTGATTCCGGAAAACCGCACATTGTTACCCGGTTGGAGCCCGCTTACGTTATTGAACTGAGCACGTATTTTAAATGTTCGGCTAAACATATTTTGCTTCTGACCTATAAGGTAAATGGCGATGGTAAACAGTACTGCTCCAATGGTAACGAAGATGCCCAGGCGAACGGTGTTGTTAGTTGTGTTTTCCATAGTTATCGTTTAAACAAAAAACGCTTTAACAGGCTCATCAGTTGATTGGCTTAATTGTTGAAAAGTTGATTCGGCATAATTTACTCCATTATGCAGAATAATCATCCGGTTACTGGTAATGCGTGCACAGGCCAGGTCGTGAGTGATAATAATGGAGGAAGCCTTATAGAGTTCCTTTATGCTGTTCATCAGACTGCTTATTTCCTTACCAGTTACCGGGTCCAGTCCGCTGGTAGGCTCATCGTACAGAATGATTTTGGGACGCATGATTATGGTTCGTGCAAGCGCTATTCTTTTTTTCATACCTCCGGATAGTTCAGCAGGCATCATATCAATGGCATGCAAAAGCCCTACATTTTCAAGCGCTTCCTGTACCAGTTTGTTGCGTTCGGTACCGTAAAGTTTTTCTGGATGCCTGCGCAGTGGAAATTCCAGATTTTCGCGAACGGTCATTGAGTCGTATAGGGCGCTTCCCTGAAATTGAAAGCCCACATCCATCCGGAGTCGGTCAAGTTCTTTCTGATTTAACTCCGGAATATTCTTTCCGAGCACCAGCAACTTTCCTTTATCAATCGGTAATAAGCCAATGATACATTTAATTAACACTGACTTTCCGGAACCCGACTTACCCATTACCACTACATTTTCTTCCGGAAACAGTTTCATTGAAAAGCCTTTTAACACCTGATTGGCGCCAAAGGCCTTCCATAAATTGTCAATCTCAACTACCGGGTTATCCTTCATAACTCATAAAAGATATCGGTTATCAATACTGCGATAAAATCGAGTACGAATACCAGCATGGAACTGATAACAACTGCTGCGTTGGCTGTGCGGCCTACACCTTCAGTGCCCTTTTTTGATGTAAACCCTTTATAGCAGCCCACAATACCTATGGCCAATCCGAAGAAGAATGATTTTGAAACTGAAGGGATTAGATCGCCAAACCTGAGGTACTCAAATACTTTGCTGAAATACAACTGATAGCTCACGCCCCCTTTCAGATGTTCTACTAAGGATGAACCAATCAGGCTGATAAAATCGGCTACAATAACCAGCACGGGTAACATTAAAATACATGCCGTGACCCGTGTAATAACCAGGTATTTAAATGGATTGGTACCGGAAACCTCCATCGCATCAATCTGTTCGGTTACTTTCATGGATGCCAGTTCGGCCCCAATGCCGGAACCGATTTTACCCGCGCAGATAAGTGCAGTTACTACCGGGCCAATTTCGCGAACAATGGCAATGCCCACCATACTGGGCATCCACGATTCTGCTCCAAACTCGATTAAAGTTGGCCGTGTTTGGAGTGTAAGCACGATTCCCATGATAAAGCCGGTTAGCCCAACCAGCGTCAGCGATTTATTTCCAATCAGGTAACATTGCCTGAGTAGTTCTTTAAACTCGTAAGGCGGAAAAAGAAATTCGCGGAAATACCGGGCGGTAAATAGTGCCAACTCACCGGTTTCGGCAAAATAGTTTTTAAGTGCATGAAGGCTGGACATGTATTAAAGATAGCCAGCACCCGGCTCGGTAAAGTATGATGTATATCAGTTATACAGGTGACTTTTCGAGCCGAAAGAAAAGTTGCCCACACTACATATTTCTACGGTATTGTCCGCCCACTTCAAACAGGGCCTTGGTTATCTGGCCAAGGGAACAAACTTTTGCGGCTTCCATCAGCTCTTCGAAGATGTTTTTGTTTTGGATGGCCGCCTGTTGTACGCGCTCCAGCATCACGGGCGCTTTATCGGCATAAACGTGGTGCAGGTTACGCAGCATGGCAATTTGATATTCTTTCTCTTCGGTCGTGGCACGAATCACCTCTTGCGGTAATACCGTGGGCGAGCCTTTTGAACTTAAAAATGTATTTACTCCGATGATCGGGTATTCCCCGGTATGCTTAAGGGTTTCGTAGTATAAACTTTCTTCCTGTATTTTCCCGCGCTGGTACATGGTTTCCATGGCGCCCAATACACCTCCACGTTCGGTAATCCGATCAAACTCAGATAACACAGCTTCTTCTACCAAATCGGTCAGCTCTTCGATAATGAACGAACCCTGCAACGGGTTTTCATTTTTGGCAAGGCCTAACTCTTTGTTGATGATTAGCTGAATGGCCATTGCTCTGCGAACACTTTCTTCGGTAGGCGTGGTTATGGCCTCATCGTACGCGTTGGTGTGCAGCGAATTGCAGTTGTCGTAAATAGCATAAAGGGCTTGCAGCGTGGTGCGGATGTCGTTAAAATCAATTTCTTGCGCGTGCAGCGAACGCCCCGATGTTTGAATATGGTATTTCAGCATTTGCGATCGTGCATCGGCACCGTATTTATTTTTTAACGCTTTAGCCCAGATTCTTCGGGCTACCCGGCCGATAACGGCATACTCCGGGTCAACACCGTTGCTGAAGAAAAACGAGAGGTTCGGGGCAAAAGCGTTGATGTCCATGCCACGACTTAAATAATACTCCACATAGGTGAACCCGTTAGCCAGCGTAAAGGCCAGTTGTGTAATGGGGTTGGCGCCAGCCTCTGCAATGTGGTAACCCGAAATGGACACCGAGTAAAAGTTGCGTACTTTTTTGTCAATAAAATATTGCTGCACATCGCCCATTAGGCGAAGGGCAAACTCAGTAGAAAAGATACACGTGTTTTGCGCCTGATCTTCTTTTAAAATATCGGCCTGTACCGTACCGCGCACCTGCATTAACGTATCGGCCTTTATTTTTTCGTAAACGTCTTTTGGCAATACCTGGTCTCCTGTAACACCCAGTAACATCAATCCTAAACCATCATTTCCTTTTGGAAGCGATCCCTGGTAAGCCGGTTGCTCATTTTCCCGCCCTTTATAAAGTGCAGCGATTTTTTTCTTTACATCTTCTTCCAGGCCATTCTTCCGGATATAAAGCTCGCATTGCTGGTCGATGGCTGCATTCATAAAGTAGGCGAGGAGCATGGGTGCCGGACCGTTAATGGTCATGGATACCGATGTTTTGGGGTCGGCCAGGTTAAAGCCGCTGTAGAGTTTCTTGGCATCATCCAGGCAGCAAATGCTTACACCCGAGTTGCCGATTTTACCGTAAATATCCGGTCGGTAATCGGGGTCATTTCCATATAGTGTTACCGAGTCGAATGCCGTGGATAAACGTTTTGCCGGCATGGCCAATGAAACATAATGGAATCTTCGGTTGGTTCTTTCCGGCCCGCCTTCACCGGCAAACATGCGGGTTGGGTCTTCGCCCTCGCGTTTAAAAGGATAGATTCCCGCAGTATACGGGAACTCGCCCGGCACATTTTCCTGCAAGCTCCAGCGCAACAAGTCGCCCCAGCTTGAGTAGTTAGGCAGTACTACTTTAGGAATTTGTGTGTGTGATAACGATTCGGTATGCGTTTGGATACCAATTTCTTTGTCGCGTACCCTGAATTTAAAAACGGGTTCCTTGTATTTTTTTACTTTTTCACCCCACGCTTCAATCAGTTGCCAGTTTTTGGGGTCGAGGTTGAGTTTAATCTTATCGAATTCAGCCTGAAGAACTTTTTTTACAGATGGGTCTGAAACTGACTCAATTGTTTTACTGAAGGCAAATAATTTTTCGGCTACGGTAACCTGCTCGTTAACCCAGGCATCGTACTTGCGGTTGTTCTCGGCAATTTCGCTGAGGTAGCGGGTACGGTGCGGAGGAATAACAAACACCTTCTCCGACATTTCGCGCGTAATTTCAAAGGAGGATTGAAACCCGGCACCGGTTTTAGCGGCAATTTTATCAATGATGTATTTGTATAACTGGTTGGTGCCCGGATCGTTGAATTGCGAGGCAATGGTTCCAAACACGGGCATCTCTTCAGGCTTTTTATCCCAAAGCTGGTGGTTGCGCTGGTATTGCTTCTTTACATCGCGAAGGGCATCCAGGGCGCCCCGTTTATCAAACTTGTTTAGTGCGATGACATCGGCAAAATCGAGCATGTCGATTTTTTCGAGTTGCGTGGCTGCGCCATACTCCGGTGTCATGACATAGAGCGATACATCGCTGTGATCAAGAATTTCCGTATCGCTCTGCCCGATGCCTGAAGTTTCCAGAATGATCAAATCAAATCCGGCTGCTTTCAAAACCTGTATGGCTTCTTTTACATAAGCCGACAGGGCCAGGTTGGACTGGCGTGTGGCCAGCGAGCGCATATACACACGCGGGTTGTTAATGGCATTCATGCGGATGCGATCGCCCAGCAAGGCGCCACCGGTTTTGCGCTTGGATGGATCAACGGAAATTAATCCGATGGTTTTATCCTTAAAGTCGATTAAAAATCTTCTTACAATTTCATCGACCATGGATGATTTACCCGCGCCACCTGTTCCGGTAATGCCCAATACAGGGGCTTTCGAGGTTGCGGCTTTTCTATTGATTTCGCTGAAGAAATCCTTGTGCTCATTGTAGTAATTTTCTGCAGCCGAAATAGCCTGGGCAATTTGCAGGTGATTATGGGTGGTGAGCTTTTCACTGGTTGCAATGGTTTTGCCGGTAGGGTAATCACTTTTTTCAACCAAGTCATTAATCATTCCCTGCAATCCGAGGGCCCGGCCGTCATCCGGAGAGTAGATGCGGGTAATGCCA
Organism: Cyclobacteriaceae bacterium; assembly: GCA_023151255.1. Taxonomy (GTDB): domain Bacteria; phylum Bacteroidota; class Bacteroidia; order Cytophagales; family Cyclobacteriaceae; genus UBA2336. The sequence goes on from JAKLJG010000006.1 coordinate 6,750, forward strand.
TACGCCATCAACTCCTTTATTTCATCGGGGAGTATTACCCCACCACCGCCACCGAAAATCTTAATATGTCTTGCGCCTTTCTGCTGCAGCAGGTCATACATATATTTAAAGTATTCCATATGGCCGCCCTGGTAGCTGGTCATGGCAATGGCCTGGGCATCTTCCTGGATGGCCGTGTTCACCACTTCCTCCACGCTGCGGTCATGCCCCAGGTGAATCACCTCGCACCCTGTGGCCTGTATAATTCTGCGCATAATATTGATGGCCGCATCATGACCATCGAATAAGCTGGCAGCCGTTACAATACGCACTTTGTTTTTGGGCTTATAAGGTTCCGGTGGCTGGTGGCCGGCCAGGTTGGGTTTGTCAGTTTTTTTAGAGGTTATTGTTTCCGTAGGCATGGGCATTTCTTAAGCAGGCCCAAAAATACAGACTGGCAGATGATTTCACTAACAGTAGTTAGGCTGATATGATCCCATTCTCATACAGCAAACGGCTGTATGGGTAGTTTTTCATTTAAGTTCTGAAAGTATTATTTTCTTTTGTTGCAGGGTGTTCTTTATTGCCTTTTCTCTGACCTTTGGGTCAGGATTGTTTATAAGGGCAAAATACTCAACCGGAACCACCTGCCACCATAAGCCGTATTTGTCTTTGCACCACCCACAGGAACTTTCTTGTCCACCGTTAGAAGTCAGAGCATTCCAATAGTAATCCGTTTCTGCCTGGTCTTTGGTATTAATAACAAAAGAGACTGACTCATTAAACTTTTGAAATGGACCTGCTGCTAAAATGCTTAATTCCATACCGGCAATTTCAATAATTGCTGTTTCAAAATTGCCACCTCCGGCTTCAGGTGGGTTTCTGTATTTGCGGTGTTCTTTTAGTTTGCCGTCTTTAAATATGGAAAGATAATAGTCGGCAACCGCCTTTGCATCTGTTGTTTCTACCCAAATTGAGGGTGTTATTTTTTGCGCAATCATGTTTTTAGTTTTAATCGTTGTGTTAGTGTCGGTTGTTGCTAAGTTTTGCCTGACCTGTGGCCTGAATTGATTTTACCGTGCTGGAGGGTCGCCCTATTTTTTGGTAAGAATTTGTGTTCAAAATTATCGGCAATAAGTTTTGTGGCATAGTCCGAAATCAGAAATGTGTTTTCGATAAACTGTATCAATATACCTCTGTCAGGGTTAATTTTAGTTGCCGTATTTATTTTTAGGTTGCCGTCAACGTTTTGCCCGACCTGCACGTCTCTGACCCCCGACACCGGACGAAATTAAGAAACTAAAACTACAACACTAAACTGAACCAGAAATAGGGCACATGGACATTGTTAGCGGCTGATTTCTTTTTCCCACAAGTCGTCTTTGTATTGTCCACTTTTCCAGGACAATTGATAGATCACTGGTGAGATTTCTGTCAACATTGAAAAAACTCTGTTCTCTATGTCTTGGCAAAACCTGTCATAAGTCAATCCTCTCAGTGTCGGCCAATCTAGTAGTGTGTCTTGTATTATCTCCGTACCCTTATAATTATATCTCACAAAGTCAAAATGAGCAATTTTGTCCCGTAGGTCTTTCAGTAATTTACCCCAACAATCTTCTCCGAAAATTTCATTCTTATAATATGCTGCAACAATGTCTGCTTTAGTCTTGTGTTCCGGTTGAACCTTGTCTAAAGCTTTGTAAAATCCCTCCAGTCCATCATAATTGGGCTTTTCAATTCCAAGAATTAAACAACAGTACTTTTGATAAACATCTAAGAAGGATTTAATTTGAAATAGAATTGATTCTAAGAATAATGATCCTAATGTTCTTCTAGCATCGTTCCATTTGTGTTCAGAGACCGAATTCGTGAAGTCTAAAATGATCTCAGTCCTTGATGCCTCGCTTTGTTTCCATAATAACTCCAAATGAATGCACGAAAGCGTAAACTTGTGAACTACCGTCTCTAGTCCTTTGTTTATTTTGTCCCTTAGCTCTTCTTTGTATAGTCCGTGATATTTATCAAGGTACAGCTCCTGCATACGAAAAAGTTTCTTGGAAAAATTTTCGTTGTGGCTTAGTATGAATTTTATTTTATCTTCTGTGTCCTGAAACATCATGAAAGAAAATTGCCGCTAACGTTGCACTATATACATTGTCCATATTTCTCTTATAAATTTACCAATTGGAGCCCTAAGTTTAAATAACCAGCACCATGCCACTTGTTGTATACCTCCTGCTCATTTTTGCCTGTCAAACTTTTGCGCAGTCGGTGGAGGTGGTGCCGCTGCGGGTTGGTGTACCATCTTCTTTCCGGGCGCTTTCGGTTGTTAACAATAAGGTGGCCTGGGTGGCCGGCAGCAACGGGTATATTGGCCGGACTACCGATGGGGGCGCCACCTGGCAGTTTAGCCAGGTGAACGGCTTCGAAAGTCTTGATTTCCGCTCGCTCCATGCGTTGAACCGAAAACAAGCCATCATTGCCAATGCCGGTACCCCGGCCCACATTCTGCTGACTGCTGATGGTGGCAAAACGTGGAAGTCAGTTTACACCAATACCCATGCCGATGCGTTTATCGATGGTATTGATTTTTGGAACAGGCTGGAGGGAATGATTTATGGCGACCCGGTTGATAGTCGCATGTTACTGCTACGCACCACCGATGGAGGCAAGTCGTGGAAGCCGGTTAAGCAACCTCCGCAGTTAGCCGGTGGTGAGGCTTCGTTTGCGGCCAGTGGTACAGGCATCCGCTGCTTCAACAAATCGTCAGTTGTTATTGCTACCGGAGGCGCTGTTTCGCGGTTGTGGTACTCGGCAGATAAAGGAGAAACCTGGAAGGCGGTTGAGGCACCCGTTATTCAAGGCGAAAACAGTACAGGCATTTTTTCGGTTGGCATACGGGGTAACACGTGGATTATTGCAGGAGGTAATTACCAGCAGCCTAGCCGAACCGAAAGGCATATTTATTATAGCACCGATGCCGGAAAAACCTGGCAGGCGCCTATGCTGGCCACCAGGGGTTACCGTGAATGTGTTGAGCACCTGAACGGCAGGGTGTGGGTTGCCGTAGGTCCAACCGGTGCGGAGGTTTCTGTTGATAACGGCAATGCCTGGAATCCGCTTTCAGATGAACCAGGATTTCATACAGTCCGAAAGGCACGAAAGGGTTCATTAACCCTGGTGGTTGGTAACGGTAAACTGCACGTTTTGAAGTTACAGGGTAGATGACGTTTTGATGCACCCTTTGCCCTGCGTAGCTATTTTAGTGTGGTCTTGTTAAACGAAAGCAGCGGCACGGTGGTGTGGAAAGCCTGCTTGCGGGTTACCCCTTTGCCAAAAAATTTTTCGTAGGCGCTAAGTTTATGGGTGAACATCGCCAGCAATTGCGGCTTTTGTTTAGCTACGAAAGCATCCACACCGGCAGTAATGGTTTCGTTTTTAACGAAGTTGAATGTTAGTTTTTTATACTTGCTTACCTTAATCAGGTTTTTGGTGAATTTATCTGGATCGAATTTTTTATCGGGTGTGGCCTTGGTTACATGAACAACGTTTACTGTGGCTTTAAATAAAGCGGCAAACATTGTGATGGTTTTTATTTCTTCATCCAGGTTTACCATGTCGGTGGCATACACGATTTTTTTAATGGGTTTAAATACAGCATCGGCCGGAATGGCAATTACCGGCACCAGGCTGGTGTTTATCATTGAAGCCGCATTGCTTCCCATTAAAACTTTTTTCAGGCCGGTTGCCCCGTGGGTACCCATCATTATCAGATCCACATCATTTTCTTCAACAAAACGGTTAACCACTTTGGCAAAATCGTAACCCAGGCGGTATTCAAAGGTAACCTCGGTTTTTTCGCCAGCTTTTTTCTTTACCTCTTTCAGTAAGGCATCACCGTCTTCTTTGGCAATTTTAACCATTTCCTCTTCCAGCCGCTTCCACTTCAGCAGGGTTTCACCGGAGGTGTTAGTCTGCACCACATTCAGTAAAATAATTCTGGCTTTGATTTTTCTGGCCAGTTCCATGGCATAGGTAACAGCCTTTTTCGATGCTTTTGAAAAATCGGTAGGGACCAGCAGAGTCATCATAATCGGTAGTGTTTAAGGGTGTGTTAAAGACGCCAAATGCGTTAGTAAAATAGATGATTGGGATCAAAATCAAAAGTGACTTTTGTCAAGCGGAAGAAATGATAACCAACTTATAACCTGTTTTTAACGCTCAGGCCTATGGTGCCCAGCAATACAAGCACTACCAGCCACGATGAGGCCTGCGTAATCGGGTTGCCTATGGTGTAGGATTTCGGGCCAAATCGGAACTCGATGGTGTGATTTCCGGCAGGTACTTCCACTGCGCGCAGCACATAGTTGGCCCGCAGGATGGTTACTTCTTTTCCATCAACGGTGGCTGTCCATCCTGATGGGTAATAGATTTCAGAGAATACGGCTATACCGTTGGCCGGATTATGGGTTTCGTATTTCAGGTAGTTGGGTTTGTGGGTAACCAGCCGGATGGCAGCGGTGCTATCAACCAAAAAACTTAAATTCTGAACTTTGAATTTTGACTCATCAATCACAGCCTGATTTTTTGAATCAATTTCACCGGTAGTCTTCAGTTCATCGTTAGCCGAGGTAACAAGCTGCACTTCGCGTACAAACCAGGCGCTGCCGTTGGCCTGGCGGTTGGGGATGACGTTGGCCCGGTTCTGCCCATAGAATACATAGCGGGTGTTGAGCATATTGATGACCGGCAGATTTTTAAAATCCGGGTCGCCCACTTGTGCCGACTCAATCAGGCGGTTTATTTCAGGGTAGATGCATGAATCGTAGAGGTCCTGATAACGTTTCATCTTTGCCCCATGGTAGCCGCCAATGGAATTGTGGTAGTAGGAGGTAAGTGCATCGGCCATGGGGTTGTTCAGGTTTAGCACACGGTAGTAATCAGTGTCTTTCAGTACTTGCTGGTCGGCCGCGCTCATTTCAATTACGTTTCTGCGTTTGCTCTGGTAATTGTCTTTGGTAAAGTACCTGCGGTCAACTACGGCCAGGTCAACTGTAATTAAAAAAATCAGCAGTGCATAAAAGCCGGCCGGTGCTTTTTTGCGTAAATCAAAATATATCAACACGAAGGCTGCGACAATAAAGGATAGCGACCGGAAGGCATCGCTGCGCAATATGCTGCGCCTGTCGCTGCGCAAAGCTTCGGTAAACCAGGCCGGCAGGCCCGATTCGTTTTCGTTCAGGTAACTGAACATGCCCGAGGTGAGCAGGAGCAGCAGACACAACCCTCCGCTCGCTGAGAGGGCAAGCAATAGTTTCTTCTTGGTTTGTTGGTTTAAACCTTGCTCAAATAATTTTTCCAGCCCCAGCATGCCTAGCAAAGGCATGGCGAACAGAATTATCAATAAAGCAAAGGTTACCGACCGGAATTTGTTGTATCCGGGAAAAAAATCAAACACCAGGTAGTTGAAGGTTGCAAAATTGTTTCCCCAACTGAGCACCACCGCCAGCAGGCTTAGCGGCAATAACCACCAAACAAACTTTTTATCGGCAAACAAAATGCCGATGATGAAGAGTAAAAAGATGATGGCTCCTCCATAGTAGGGTGCCGTGTTCGACTGCGGCCCCCAGTAGGCCCGTGTAAACGGTGCCAGTTGGTTGGCTGTGCGCTGGTCGCCTGATTCGACCAATGCCTTATAAACGTTGCTCTCCGGATTTTGTACCAGGTAGTTGGATGAACTGCCTCCATAAAAGCCGGGAATAACCAATACCAGCGGTTCAAGGATTCCGTTGCTGTATTCAAAGGCATATTCTTTTCGCAAGCCGTCAGCAGGTTTTTCGGTTGCTGATGTTAGTAGTTCTGATTTTCCGCGGATGGAATAGGGACTGTATTCACTGATGCTCCATAGCGGACCGAAGAAACTGCCGGTGGCCAGCAAGGCGGCTGGAATTAGCAGCAAAATGGTTTTGGCAAAGTCAGGCAGTTGCTTTGCGCGGATGGCCGTTATTAATTGAACCAATCCATAACCTAAAACAATCAGTAGCAGGTAGTAGGTAATTTGCAGGTGGTTTTCGCGCAGGTGCAGTGCCAAACCGGCTGTGGTTAAGCCAAAGCCAGGAATTTTACGGTTGTTAAACGCAAGGTGAATCCCCCCAACCACCAATGGCATAAAGGCAATGGCCCCGATGCGTGCATTATGCCCGGCCGCTAGCCCGATGATCATGTAACTGGATAATCCGAAAGCCAAGGCACCGGCAAGGGCCAGGTAAGGCCTTACACGGAAGCACAACAACATAATATAATAGGAGAGGAATGCCAGAAAAATATTGTTTACCGGGTGAGGTAAACCGATGCCGGCAATTGATTTTATGTAACGTATGGCCTGATTGCCCCATTCCACATTAACCAGGTAGGCCGGCATACCGCTGAACATGTTGGGTACCCACAGCCCTTCTTCACCTGTTTGGCTTCGGAAATCACGCAATGCCTTTGCTGCGCCTAGGGATTGCACTATGTCGTGTTGGTTGAGGGTTTTGTTTTCGAAAAATACCGGGCTGAAGAAGAAAACGGTTACAAGTAAAAAAACAACCACGGCCAGCAGGTGCGGTGCGATGTGTTGCGAAAAGGTAATGTTTTTCATGCGTGCAGCGAATGTGCGCAAAATAGGAAATAATACTGATGATGATTAGCGCTTCCCGCTCACTCGGCCCGGCCAACATGCACCCGTACCAGGTTTTTCAGGTAGCGTCTGCCGGTGCGCACATCAGCAGGCACCAGGATTGCAATGCCCTCATCAAGTTGAGTTACGGGTTTACCTTCCTTTTCAATAATAAAATAAGCCTGGTCACCCAACGGGTTGTTGAATAATTCATTCCACGAGAAAACAACTTTATAGTTATCATTGGCGGTGAATACAAAATAATATTCACTGTACTCCTTTGGACTATCGGTATCCGGTTGCACCGATTCCAGAACATCTTTTATCCGAACGCCACGCGCTGTTTTAATGGTACTTCGTTTTTCACCCAGGTGGTTGGTAATGGTAAGGTTAGTTATTTCATATGCTGAATACGCAGCCAACTGCTGGTTTTTTATAACAAGCCCCGGATTTTTTATCCGCCCGGTAACCACAAATTCGGCAGTAGGTTTTAACGATTGCTGGGCCAGGCCCGTGCCTGCCAATGTCAGTACAATTAATACAACGATTAGTTTATTCATATCAACTATCCTCCTATTGTTGCCATCGATTCGTGGGCAGGAGTAGTTCCTGCCCGTTTAAGTTCAGCTTCAAAGCCATCTTTCGGCCGGTTCGCAAAAGCGTTTAGCAGTATTATTTTAATTTCTTCATCAGTGTGCCCGCTGCGCATCAGGTTGCGGATGTTAAGCACACCATCATCGTACAGGCAGGTTTTTAAAATTCCTTGTGCAGTAATGCGAATGCGGTTACAGGTACCACAGAAGGTTCGGCTAAAGGCCGCGATGATGCCGATATCACCCTGGTAGCCGGGTATTTTATAGTTTGCACTGGTGGAATTTTCGGGATCTATTATTTTATGTATTGCCGGATATCCATCTCTTATATAGTTAAGAATTTTTTTGTACGTCCAATGCAGTACCGGGTAATGAGCGCCTTCGCCATTAAACGGCATCTCTTCAATGAAACGAACTGAAATGTCGTGATGTTTTGTTAACTCCACCAGCGGGTAAATGTCGTCAATGTTTTTGCCTTCCATCACCACGGCATTCACCTTAACGGGTATCTGGTAGTGGAGGAGCAGGTGCAGCGTTTTCATTACGGCATCATACTCATCACGAAAAGTGATTTTTTTAAATCGTTCCTTATCCAGCGTATCGAGGCTCAGGTTTACTGAAGCAATGTTAAGTTCTTTTAACTCCTTTACGTATGGTGCAGTGAGAACTCCGTTGGTTGTGAGATGTAAATTGGTGATGCCGGGTATAGCCCTGATTTTGCGGATGAGGTTCATCAAGTCGTTACGAACAAAGGGTTCACCTCCGGTTAAGCGTATTTTGTTGATACCCATACCAGCCAGCAGGTTTACCAGTCGTTCAATCTCTTCAAAGGTCAGCAACTCTTTTTTGGGCAGGTATTTAATACCCTCTTCGGGCATGCAGTAAAAGCAACGCAGGTTACACCGGTCGGTTACCGATAGCCGCAGGTAATTCAGTGGCCGGTTGTGGTTATCGTATAGTTGTTGATTTTTCACCCGAAGCGTGCAAGCACCTTATCAAACTGAATCCCTAAATTTACATGTTTTAAGGTAATTAGGCGGCTATGAAATGTACGATAAAAGCATTTGGAATTTCGCGTGATATACTGGGCCAGCGTGAAACGATAATGGAAGTAAGCGAAGGCTGTACCGTTGCGGAGTTAAGGGCAATGCTATTTCATCGGTTTCCACGGTTGCAAGGGTTGCGATCGTTATTTGTTGCGGTAAACAGCGAATATGCCAATGATACCCGCCTGTTGGCAGCGGGAGACGAGATTGCCCTGATACCCCCGGTAAGCGGAGGGTAGAAAAAAGGTTGGTAACAGGCATTGAAATCCGGCTCTGATTATTTACTTTCAGGCAGCCTTCCCTTTCTGCCCATGACATTGTTCACCAACCTGTAGATAATGATTAAAATCACTGAAAAGCCCATTGACATTCAGAAGGTAATTGATGCCACCTCGAGCCTGGGAGCCGGGGCCGTGAATGTCTTCATCGGAACTGTTCGAAATACCGCCCATGGTAAAAATGTGGTGTGGTTGGAGTATGAGTGCTACGAGTCGATGGCTGTAGCCGAAATCCGGAAAATAATGGATGAAGCTTCGCACCGCTGGCCTTTACTAGGTGCGGCTGTTAGCCACCGTGTTGGCACACTTAAGCCGGGTGAAGTGTCGGTAGTTATTGCGGTATCCGCCCCGCACCGAAAGGATTCATTTGAGGCATGTCAGTATATTATTGACACCTTAAAAGTTAAGGTGCCCATCTGGAAAAAGGAGATCTTCGAGGATGGCGAAGAATGGATCTCCGCCCAGCCCAACATGGAGCGTTCCTACAACTGATTGACCAGGATGATGGCTGCCGTTACTACGGTAACAGCCATTACAAAACTGGCAATAGCCAATACCAACAAATCGCGGCTGATAGGATTAATAAAGGGCTTCGATAACGTTTTCATAAACCAACTATTTTTTAGACAACGCTAAGGTACCCATAACCTTAGCGTTTTTTGTTGTTATGTAAGAAATTGAAAGGAGGTTGCAAGTTGCTAACAATATTTTTTGCTGATTGTTAGGCAGATAGAATTAAAAATTTTTCTCTACTTCGTTTAAGTGTTCATATGCGCTTAATCATTAACCACTTACGCCATGTTGCTTAAGCTGTAGGTTATTAAATTTAAACGTTAACGCATACCTTCACTGCTACCCGCTGGTTATCTTCGGTTGTAAGTTTTTTTTCCATTCAGCAAGTTCTTCGGGCGTATTGATGTTGATTAGATATTTGGTATCCGGTGCATGAAGCAGGGTTGCCGGATGGTTTTGTATAAATTCGCGGGGGCTGTTTCTGCCTTGTTTGCAAAACTCCTTTAAAGCCGCAAAAGCAGCCGGTTCCCAAATGGCAATCAGTGGTTCAGGGTGCAGGCCATCTGAATCAAAAAAGCAGGTTACAATCTTTTCCGGATCTCTTCCGTTAACAAGGATTTCAAGCAGGTGTGTGTCAATTAAAGGCATATCAACCGGCACCGTTAACCAGGCTGCTTCGGGGCTGTGGTAAAAGGCCGTAAGAATTCCGTTCAGCGGACCTTCAAAGTCAAACTGGTCAGTTAGTATCGGCACCGTTGCCGTTTCGGGCGCTTTTCGGCATGCGATAAAAACCCGGTTACATAAAGGTTGAAGCAATTTGGCCAGGTGCTGGTGCTGGGGTATTTCAAAATAGGTAATGCTGCTTTTGTCAACTCCCATCCGCGAACTGCGTCCTCCGGCCAGTATTAGTCCGTTTAGCGTAATGCTAGTCATGAAATTCTTTTCCGCAGTGCGGGCAGATATGTTTTTTTGATCGCGGACTGTGTAGTAGTTCAAAAAATCCGGAAGACAGGATACCGGCCGGCAGGGCAAGAAAGGCCACTCCGGCAATTGCGAAGAGCCCGCCCAGTACTTTACCCAGCGGGGTAATGGGTACTACATCGCCATAGCCAACAGTGGTAAGTGTGGCCATGCCCCACCACATAGCCTCGGGTATGGAGCCGAACTTATCGGGTTGTGCTTCCCGTTCGGCCAGGTGCATGAAGAAGGAAATGATGATTAAGATGAAAATGATAAAGATGAAGCTCAAGACCAATTGCTCTTTTCGTTCGGCAATAACCCGTTTAAAGATATTCATGGCCTGCATGTAGCGGGTAATTTTAAACATGCGGAACAGGGCCATGAGCCGGAAGATCCGGAGGAAGCGGAGGTCAAGCGGAAGGAAAGTGAGGTAAAATGGCAAAAAGGCCAGCAGGTCAACAATGGCCATCGTTGTTCGGGCATAGCGAAGCCTTCCGTAAAGGGGGTTTGAAAATTTTGGATTCTCAACAATAGCGTACAACCTGGCAATATATTCTAATGTGAAGAACACAACAGAGAAGATTTCAAAATCAACAAACAATTCTTTGTACTGCTCTTCAAGCGAAGGCACAGATGCGGCAATTACTGCAGCAATATTGAGTAAAATGATAGTAATTAACAGGTATTCAAAAATTCGTTCTGGAATACCGCCCTTTTCGTTCGGATCGAGTGTCAGGTATAGTCGTTTGCGAAAGGTTTTCATGAGGAGCGTGTAAAATTTTTTTTGCCACCGGTCTTTTCCAAAAGTTTAATGTCTTTTATGATAATGTTGTGCGATAGCGCCTTGCACATATCATAAACTGTTAATGCTGCCACGCTGACTGCGGTTAGCGCCTCCATTTCAACTCCGGTTTTACCCGAAACGGAAACGGTGCTGTCTATAATTATCGTATTGCGGGTAGTAGTTATGCGGATGGTGCAATCTTCCAGTCCGATGGGGTGGGCCAGGGGTATCAGGTCAGCCGTTTTTTTAGCACCCATGGTGCCGGCCAGGATGGCCGTTTGAAACACCGGGCCTTTTTTGGTTACCAGTTCCTGCTGCTTTATCAGCTTTAAAATAGAAGGCCCAACTTCAACAATGGCCCTTGCGCGTGCAGTACGTTTGGTGATGGGTTTGTCCGTGACATCCACCATTTGCGGATTGCCCGACTGATCGGTGTGGGTTAATTGTTTAACTTTCATGCACCCGTTAACTCAAAGTTAGTAATTTATTAATGGTAAGCGTAAACGAAGCCTTTCAGATAATTCAATCCGTAAGTTGTCCGGTTGGTACTGAAGCACTATCCATTGCCGATTCGGTTGGGCATATACTGGCCGAACCCGTTGTGGCCGATCGCGACTTCCCTCCGTTTAACCGTGTGGCTATGGATGGGATTGCCATTTCTTCAAAATCGTTTCAGGCGGGTCAGCGCGAATATGAAATAGAAGCAATACAGCCGGCCGGGCAGCCGGGTATCAAACTTCATGATTCCCAAAAGTGCGTGGAGGTAATGACGGGCGCCATGCTGCCAGAGGGCACTGATGTGGTTATCCGGTATGAAGATATTGAGTTGAAAGGCAACACTGCCCTGGTGAAAATTTCAGAAGTAAAGAAAGGAATGAACATTCATCCGCAGGCGCAGGATGCGAAAACAGGCGAAGCGCTGCTCAAGCCTGGGCAGCGCATTTCACCGGCCGAAGTGGCGTTGCTGGCTGCGGTAGGCAAGGCATCGGTACAGGTATACCTGTTTCCGAAAGCGGCCATTGTCTCATCGGGCAATGAATTGGTTGAATTGAATGTAGTGCCCCAGCGGCATCAACTCAGGCGGTCCAATGTATACGCCTTGTTTGCTGCCATGCAAGAAGTAGGTTGGGGTGCTGAATTCTTTCATCTGCACGACAGCGAAAGTGAAATTGAAACTGTGTTGGCCGACTTGTTAAAGCAATTTAATGTACTGATTTTATCAGGCGGTGTGTCGAAAGGAAAATTTGATTTTATACCGCAGGCGCTCGCAGCGGTTGGAGTTGAGAGAAAGTTCCATCAGGTCAGTCAGCGTCCGGGTAAGCCGTTTTGGTTTGGAACCGGCAGCGATGGCAAGGTGGTATTTGCCCTGCCGGGTAATCCGGTATCAACCTATGTTTGTTACTACCGCTATATCCTTCCGTGGATGATGGAGCAAATGGGTGTTGTGTTGAAACCCGAGCAGGCGATCCTTACAGAAGATGTTACGTTTACACCCCAGCTAACCTACTTTCTTCAGGTTAGTACTTTTTTTAAAGAAGGAAAGCGGATGGCCCGGCCTGTGCCCGGTGGAGGCTCCGGAGATTTTGTAAACCTGAAAGAGGTTGACGGATTTATTGAGTTGCCGGCTGAGAAATCGCTTTTTAAAAGCGGGGAAGCATACCCCTATATTGGCTTTCGGCATTTGTAAATTGAGGTTAACTTTGCGCCCCTAACTGATTGACGATGTTTGATAGTCTAAGCCTAAAACTCGAAAAAGCATTTCAAACCCTGAAGGGGCAAGGCCGCATTACAGAAATTAACGTTGCCTCCACCATTAAAGAAATCCGCAAGGCCCTCATCGATGCGGATGTGAACTATAAAGTAGCCAAGGAGGTTACCGATGAAATTAAACAAAAGGCCCTCGGTCAAAATGTACTCACAGCAATTTCACCCGGCCAGTTGCTCATTAAAATCACCAACGATGAGCTTACTGCATTGATGGGCAGTAAAGGCGAAGAGATTACCCTTGCCGGCAATCCGGCCGTTATTCTTATCGCGGGTTTACAGGGCTCCGGCAAAACAACTTTCTCCGGCAAACTGGCCAATTACCTGAAGAAACAGGGCCGGCAGGTATTGCTGGCGGCATGCGATATTTACAGGCCGGCCGCCATTGATCAGCTTAAGGTTTTGGGCGAACAGGTTGGTGTGGAGGTTTATGCTGAACCGGACAACAAGGATGCTGTAAAAATAGCAAAGGCAGCCATTGAACACGCTAAAAAGAATAATCACCGTGTAGTAATTGTCGATACAGCAGGCCGGCTTGCTGTGGACGAGGAGATGATGAATGAGATTGCACGGCTGAAGGAAGTCCTTCAACCTTCGGAGACCTTGTTTGTTGTCGATTCAATGACAGGTCAGGATGCAGTGAATACCGCCAAAGTATTTAACGACCGGCTTAATTTCGATGGCGTAGTACTTACCAAACTCGATGGCGATGCCCGTGGCGGTGCGGCTCTCTCCATTCGTAAAGTGGTTGAAAAGCCCATCAAGTTTATCAGCACCGGTGAGAAAATGGATGCCCTCGACCGGTTTTACCCCGACCGGATGGCCAGCCGTATTCTCGGCATGGGCGATGTGGTGTCGCTGGTGGAAAAGGCCCAACAGACTTTTGATGAAGAAGAAGCCAGAAGGCTGAATAAAAAACTACGCAAGAACCAGTTCGACTTCAACGATTTCCTCAGTCAGCTTGAACAAATTAAGAAGATGGGCAACATGAAAGACCTGCTGGGCATGATACCGGGTATAGGTAAAGCATTGAAAGGTGTGGATGTTGACGATAACTCATTTAAGCCTGTGGAGGCCATTATTCGTTCAATGACTATTGAAGAACGGGCCAACCCCGATATCATAAATGGCAGCAGGAAAAACCGTATCGCTAAAGGCAGTGGTACCTCGGTGCAGCAGGTTAACCAGTTGCTCAAACAATTTGCTGATATGCGCAAGATGATGAAAACCATGAATAAAATGGGTGGTGGGGCCAAAGCTTTATCAGCCTTAAACCCGTTTGGCCGTTAAAAAAAATCAACAGAAACAAAACCTATCCTTTAGGGTAAACGTTATACGGTTAGTTTACAGGATATTTAAAATTCGTTTCAAAAATGCCCCTGCTTTAAGGGGCATTTTACATGATTAACCAAAAAACCAAGTATATGAAAAGAACACTTTTACTCACGGCCTTTCTGGCGGCCATTTCCTTTGTTGCTTTCACGCAGGATAAATCAAAACGACCAAGTCCTCCGGCTGTAGCCGAAGGAACTATTGACGGTGTTAAAATTAAAGTAGATTACAGCCAGCCCGGTGCAAAAGGCCGCAAGGTTATGGGCGGCCTGGTGCCCTACGGTGAAGTATGGCGTACAGGTGCCAACGAAGCTACAGTTATTGAATTCGATAAAAATGTAAAAATTGAAGGCCAGGCCCTCGCTGCTGGTAAATACACCTTATTTACCATACCCGGAGAAAGCGAGTGGACTATCATCTTTAATAAGAAAATAGGACAGTGGGGCGCTTATGATTATGCTAAAAATAAAGATCAGGATGCCCTTCAGGTAAAAGTGAAATCCGGAAAGACCGATTTTACTGAACTGTTTACCATCAGCGTAAATAAAGATGTAGTTACCCTAAAGTGGGAGAATACGGCTGTATCATTTAAAGTAAGCAAGGGCTGAGTTGTTCTGAAAAGCAAAAAAAGCCTTGTCTGATTTAATCGGGCGAGGCTTTTTTTGTTTTGGGATAATATTATTTTGTGCATCTTCGGTTTAGGAATAATGCCATGGAAACCATCGGCCGTTACGACCGCGTTGACCTGCCCGATTTGGGGCTGTATAACATTCATGCAAAAATTGATACCGGCGCATTTACCAGCAGCCTGCATTGTTCGCATGCCGAAGTGATTAACGGCCAGCTTGAGTTTGTATTGCTGGATGAGGAACACCCCGAATTTACCGGGATGAAATTTGTTTCTGGAAACTTTGATCAGCGCGATATAAAAAACTCGTTTGGTGAAGTAGAACGCAGGTTTCTGGTTACTACCACCATTGTTATTTTTAATGAAACGATAACTTCTGAATTTTCACTTAGCGACCGTGGATCACTTAAATTTCCCATTCTGCTTGGTCGAAAAATTTTACGCGACCGGTACCTCATTGATGTAAAGAAAAAAAATCTATCTTACAAGAGAAAATTGGCCACAAAAAAGGTTACCCGCCAGGCAAACCGAACAATCCGCTAACAACAACTGCTGCTACTTGTATGAATATAGCTATCCTCTCGCGTGACCCCAAACTGTACTCTACAATACGACTGAAGGAAGCAGGCGAAAAACGCGGGCACAGTGTGGAGATCATCGATCACATGAAATGCGTGTTGTTTATTGAAAAGAAAAACCCAATGGTTTTATACCAGGGCCGGAGACTCGATTATTTTGATGCGGTTATTCCGCGCATTGGCGCATCGGTAACTTTTTATGGTGCTGCTGTGGTGCGTCAGTTCGAAATGATGAAAGTATTTACAGCCATTGAATCACAGGCGCTGATTCGCTCGCGCGATAAGCTGCGCAGTTTGCAAATACTTTCGCGGGCCGGCCTGGGGTTGCCCAAAACCATATTTATGGATTACTCACGCGACACGGAGGGTATTGTTGAGTCGGTGGGTGGCGCACCGGTTGTGATTAAGCTGCTGGAAGGTACTCAGGGCCTTGGTGTGGTCCTGGCCGAAAATAAAAAAGCGGCTCAGTCGGTAATCGAGGCGTTTCATGGTGTGCACGCACGTATTATTGTGCAGGAGTTTATCAAAGAAGCTAAAGGTGCTGATGTGCGCGCATTTGTGGTGGATGGTGAAGTGGTAGGTGCTATGAAGCGGCAGGCCCGACCCGGAGAATTCCGGTCAAACCTTCATCGGGGAGGAACCGCCACCCTGGTTAAGCTAAGCCGTGCCGAGCGATCAACAGCTATTACAGCAGCTAAAAAGTTAGGTCTATCGGTAGCCGGTGTGGATATGCTGCCGTCTAACCGGGGGCCGCTGATTATTGAAGTAAATTCCTCGCCCGGCCTTGAAGGTATTGAAGGTGCCACCAAAGTTGATATAGCCGGAAAAATCATTCAATACCTTGAGAAGAATGCCGCCAGGAAGAAAATTCAAAAGGATAAAGTAAATGCCTAGTTTAACTACCCAATTCAATTGAGACAACCTTGCGCGCAGTTTTAATAGCCAACCACGAAATAAAGCCCGGAGAATTTAAGGAGATTGATATTAACATCGCCCGGCTACCATCACATACACAAATTGACACACCCATTTACGTCTCGCGCGGGCTGGAAGATGGCCCTGTGCTGGCCCTGATGGCCGGCATGCATGGCGATGAAATCAACGGCCTGGAGATTGTGCGCAGAATACTCGACACCGATCTGCACCGTCCTAAACGCGGCACAGTAGTTTGTATGCCCATTGTAAACGTGTATGGGTTTTTGAACTTCTCGCGCGATGTGCCCGATGGGAAAGATGTAAACCGTTCGTTTCCCGGCAGTAAAAACGGCTCGCTGGCCAGCCGCGTGGCCTATCACCTTACTCATGATATTATTCCGTTTATCGATTTCGGTATAGATTTTCATACCGGTGGTGCCATGCGCACCAACTACCCGCAAGTGCGTGCCGTTCTGACCAACGAGAAGAATGTTGAACTGGCCAATGCCTTTTGTGCTCCGTTTACGCTGGATGCCCCCTTCCGCCCAAACTCCCTGCGTAAGGAGGCCTCAAAAAAAGGTAAAAATATCATTGTGTATGAAGGAGGCGAATCGCTGCGGTTTGATCAGCACGCTATTGAAGAAGGTATTGCCGGTACGTTGCGGCTGATGAAACATTTAAAGATGATTGACTGGGCCCCTGAGCCAAAGGAAGAGAACCGTGTGATCTGGAGTACCTCCTGGATACGGGCCAAGTATGCCGGCTTGTTTCAAAGCACCATTCAATGCGGCCAGTTGGTTCACAAGGGCGAGTGGATTGGAACAATTACCGATCCGTTTGGTGAATTCAAACAAAAAGTGCTGGCCACTTCAACGGCTTATGTTATCGGTTTAAACAACAGCCCGGTAATCAATGCGGGCGATGCGCTGGTGCATTTGGGTATGGATAACCTGTGTAAGATTGGAGGCAAGGAGTAAAACATGGGAAACCTTCGGCTGAATCCTTCTGGTAATGTGCATTCCTAAAATTAATTGATTTAGGCTTTGTTGAACTACTGAAATATGGGAAGTTGCTTTACCAAGCCACAAGCAATGCTCAGTCGGTTGCGCTCGGGACGGTTAAAGAGATTGAAGCAGCCACTGTGAAAATTAACGACTTTGGAATTCCCTCCACCGATCTCGATATAACCAATGCGCAGAAAGACCAGCTGAACAACTCAGGTAAGCAGGCTACAGATGAGTGCCTGAGGCTGATGCACTAATCTAACAACTCACTCGGACCGTTAACCCTATTCACTCCTCAAAGCCTTTACCGGATTCTCGGTGGCAGCCTTTAGGGTTCTCAAACTAATAGTAACAAACGCAATCACAGCAGCCAGCAATGCCGCTGCAATAAACGAATCTGCTCCCAACGAAATGCGGTAGGCAAAATCCTGCAGCCACTCGCGCATAAAGAAATATGATACGGGCATGGCCACAATACTCGCAAAGACTACCAAGAGCAAAAACTCTTTTGATACCAGGCCGACTATACTACTTACGGAAGCGCCTAGCACTTTGCGTACACCAATTTCTTTTGTTCGGTTCTCAACCGAATAAGAAACCAGCGCGAACAAACCCATGCAGGCAATGAGTACAACAATGAAGGACAGCACTAAGAAAATTTGGCCGCGCTTGGTATCGTCCTGGTACATTTCTTCAAAGCGGCTTTCCAGAAATGTGTATTCCAACGGATTGTTAGGGTCAATTTTAGTATTGATTTCTTGCAGCGCAGCAAGCGTTTGCTGCCAGTTACCGGTTTTAATGCGCAGCGTATAGTAATCAATGCGCTGGATCACGGTGTTGGGAGCGCCAAAAATAACAGGCATCATTTCTGCGCGAAGCGACTCGAAATGAAAATCTTCTACCACACCAATTACCTCCACGCGAAAGGGCTGTTCTAAGGGTTCCGTGCTTCCGCCTTGTCGGGTAGATGGTATCTCCAGGATTTGCCCAATGGGATTAGCAAGTCCTAACTGCTGTACGGCCATCTGCGTAAGCACCACCTTGAGCGAGTCAGCCACCGGGTCATCAATGGTGCGGCCTTCTATTAAGTTAATATCGTACGTTTTTAAAAAGTCTTTATCGATGCCCACAAAAATCATTTCACGACCATGTGGATTGGCCGGGTTGGTAACATTGGCAATTGGGAAACTTTTCCACTCACCCGGCACGCGCGTGGAAACGGTGATGCTCTGCACTTCGGCAGGACGACTAAATTCTGCCTTCACCATTTCAAAGTTTCTGCGCAGCGGCTGGCTGTTAATGTCCACAATCAATAAATTCTCTCTGTCAAAGCCTAAGTCTTTTTCGCGCATGAAGTTGAGCTGTTGATAGATGACCAGTGTGGAGGCAATCATAACAATGGAGATGCTAAACTGTGCTACGAGTAACACCTTGCGCACGGGCAGGCTGCTGTTGCCGATTTTTACTTCGTTCTTTAGCGCATTTACCAGTGAGACATTCGTTACTACAAAAGCAGGGTACACTGATGAGAGCAGGGTTACCAGCAACATTACTCCAGTGGTTGACAGCATCCACGAAAGTGGCAACGTGGTAAGCGTCATCTCTTTGTTGGTAAACGTATTGAGAAAAGGCAACAGGGCCTCGGCAAGCACTATGGCCAGCAGCAACGAAAAGGCCGACAGCATCAGCGCGTCTGTTAAAAACTGACGGATGAGTTGGCCTTTGCGCGCGCCCAATGTTTTGCGGGTGCCCATTTCGCGGGTGCGCGTAATGGCTGAGGCCGTACTTAGGTTCATGTAGTTTAAACAAGCAATGAGCAATAGCAACGCGCCTACTGCACCAAACATATAGAGGTAAAAAGGCTTGGTGTTGTTTGAGTTCAATTCGTTATCCTGTGGGTTGTCGGAATAGAAATGAAGATCGGTAAGGGCCTGTAAAGAGAAAGTGCTTTTAAATTCTTTGTCCTTAGGATATCGCGACTTTACCAAAGCGGTTATTTTTTCGCTCAATAGTCTTGTATCGGTGCCTGATTTTAGTTTGAGATACGTTACGTATTCGTTACTTTCCCAATCAGTGGTGATGTATTCATTATACCAACGAAACATGGATGGCCATGTGTGTTCAGAAAAAACTATTTCTAATTGTATGTGCGAGTTGGCCGGTAAGTCGCGCATCACACCGGTCACGGTAAGGGTCACCGGCTCTCCATTTCGCCTCAATGATGACCAAATCTGTTTACCCAGGTACGGGCCATCGCCAAAATATTTTTTACCGAGCGATTCAGAAATCACAATACCATCAGGGGTGTTTAATGCGGTGGCCGGATCGCCTTCCGCCAGTGGAAAGCTGAAGAACTGAAAGTAGTTATCGCTTACCGACCAGGTGCGTTCATAGCTTCGTGTAGTAGGGTCATTACCCAGCGTAATCCGGCCGAATGCTGTCATCCGGCAGGCCGTTTCCACTTCTTCAAACTGTGTAACCGCTTCTACCCCCAGTAGGGGCGAGACCTGAACTGTACCTCGGATGGTGCCATCTCCCTGTTGTTTATGCTCAATCACTCGGGCGATCCTCGCAGCATCCCGATGAAATGTATCAAAACTTAGTTCATCATGCAGATAAAGCGCGAGCAGGATGAAACACAAAAAGCCAAGTGTGAGACCCGCCAGGTTTATTAGTGTAAACGTTTTGTTCTTTACAAGATGGCGAAAGGAGATTTTGAGGTTGTTAAGCAGCATGGGTTTGAATAAGGACTTAGTTAGGATTATACCTTATTCCAATTTTGGTTCCAATAAGAAAGCGCCAATTTTGGCTGAAACGCGTGATCTCAATGCCCTCCTTGTACGTATTTGAGCAAAACCGTCCGTCAACGGTCAATTAAAGTCAGTTTATTGACTCGCCCTTCTCCAGTTTTTTCACAAGGCCATCAATGGTGGCCTTAGCTGTTGAATTGGTTTCCAGCTTTGATGCATCTTGTGCAAACTTCAGCGCTTTCTTGTTATCGCCATTGGCTGAGTAACCACGGGCCATGCCAACCAGCGCTGCCGGCACTGTTGGAAAACGCTTGTAACCAGTTTCAAACACGACCATAGGATCCTTGGGACGCTTTTGTGCTATGAGGTTTTTTCCATAACCTAAAATTTGACCTGCAGTGGCATCGGGCAAGTTTATGGCCTCTTTCATAACCGCATCGGCTTCCGCTTGTTTATTCATGGCTGCCAGTATATTTCCTTTGGCATTGTAAATAGAAAAATACTTTTATATTCCTGTCGATATATGATCAGCAGAAATAGCCATATTATCTTTTTGAAATTCATGATGGAATTCGGAGTTTTCAACAATGAAGGTAGTTTTTTATGGGAAAGAAAGATAAACGCATTGATGCCTACATCGCTAGAGCGCAGCCTTTTGCAAAGCCAGTTTTAAGGCACCTGAGGGCGCTGGTTCATACAGCCTGCCCTGCTGTGAATGAATCCATCAAATGGAGTTTTCCTTCATTTGATTATCAAGGTCCTTTGTGTTCGATGGCCGCCTTCAAGCAACACGTGGCATTCGGATTCTGGAAAGCAAACCTGCTTAAAGATCCCGGTAATTACCTACACCCCATGAAGTCGGAGGGTGGAACGGCAATGGGTAATTTTGGTCGGATTACGTCACTTAACGATTTACCCAACGATAAAATTATACTGAATTTCATCAAGCAAGCCGTTGAATTAAATGAGGCTGGTGTAAAGCTCCCTGCTCAGCGCAAAACACCAAAGAAGGCAATCAAGCCGCCAGCTTATTTTCTTACTGCCTTAACGAAAAACAAAAAAGCGCTGCAAACCTTCTCGTCATTCAGTCCTTCACACAAACGTGAATACCTGGAATGGATTACGGAAGCCAAGACAGAAGCGACCCGGGAAAAACGGTTAGCTCAAGCTATTGAATGGATGGCTGAGGGCAAACCGCGAAACTGGAAGTATATGCGGAATTAACTCACCGCTGATTCATCAGGTACTTTTTGGGTGTAATTCCGAATCTTTTTTTAAAGGCTGCTATAAAATGACTGGGATTGGCATACCCAATCTGATAGGCCACTTCATTTACATGCAACCGGCCCTTGTCCAGCAACACCCGGGCCTGGTCAAGTTTGTGGTCAAGTAAGTACCCGTAAACTGTGTTTCCATAAATCTGTTTAAACCCGGTTTTAAGTTGGTATTCATTCAGGCCGCACAATCTGGCCAACTCGCGGATAGCGGGAGGATGCTCCAGGTGTTTAAGCAGGTGTTCTTTGGCAATTTTTATTTTTCGAACTACTTCATCATCTTTTAAAAAAGGACAACTCTCGGTATCCGGAGCTTTGAGCGAGAAGTAAAGACTGAGTATTTCCAACACTTTACCCTGATAAAAAAGCAAGCGGGCATGGCCACTCAGTTGAACGGTGAACAACTGATTGAGTACCATCAGCAGCGAGGGGGCAATGTCTCTCTCATCATAAAACTTCCGGTTAATGTTTTCCGGAGTGAGAAAGGGCAGCGGCTCATGAATAAATAGCTCGTGCAGATGTTCTAACGTAATCGACAACCAAACCAGGCTGGTTTTGCCCTTAAGTTTAAGTGTATGGGGCAAGTCGGTTTCAGGGTTGTAAAACAAAAAGTTCTTCTTCGCATCCAGTTCGCGGCTGTAATGCGGCCCAAATTCCAACCGGGCCTGTCCTTCCAAACAGAAATAAAAATGAACCACCCGCATAACAAAAACTGAGGGCAACTCAACCTCACCGGCCGGATTTACCAAGGTGCTTAATCGGGTGCTGGCAGCCTCAACAAGCGATTTCCATATCGGGGTATTTTCTGTTTTCAACAGGGAATGATTTTGAATGTTGACAGGTTGCAAAAGTATCCAATTATAGCTAATGAAAAATGGTAAAAATGACTGATTTTGGATATAAAATACCCATATCCGCTGCCACTTTAAGCTGATTTCTGTCAGTTGACATTATTGCTCCGTTTACAGGTATTTTTCAATCCGACCGCTGCTAATATTTGCGCCCTGTTTACTATGGAAAGAGAGGCATTGTCGGTTCTGTTGTTGTGGGTGTGCGCAAATGTTTTCGGGCAAGACAGCCTTAAAACTACCCGGCTTGAAGAAGTGGTTGTTACAGGTCAATTCGAACCGCAGTCGGCACGGAAATCGGTTTACCAGGTGCGAACTATTCCTATGGAAAAGTTGGAGGCGCGTGGTGCTGTTCGCCTGCAGGATGTACTCAACACCGAACTCAACATTCGCTTCAGTCAGGATATGGCCTTGGGGGGCAGCAACCTGACCATGCAGGGTTTGTCGGGCCAGAATGTGAAAGTACTGATTGACGGTGTACCCCTGGTTGGGCGCCAGGGTACATCAAACGAAATCAACATCAACCAGATTAACGTTAACGCCATCGAACGGATAGAAATCATTGAAGGTCCCATGTCGGTGGTGTATGGGGCCGATGCACTGGCGGGAGTTATCAACATCATCACAAAAAAATCAGTTGACAAAAAAGTTGAGGCCTCGGTTAAACTGCATGAAGAGACGGTTGGCACTGAATATGGTGTAGGTGCGGGCATTCACAACCAGGCACTGGGTATTGGTTATTCTTCCGGTCATTTTCGTTATCGTGCCGACTTTAACCACAATTACTTCGGGGGTTGGCAGGGAAATGCCACCGGTCGTGATAAGCAGTGGCATCCCAAAAAGCAGTTCATGGCATCGGGCCTTGCCGGCTTTGAACGCGGAGCTAGCAGTGTGTATTACCGGCTGGATTACCTTTTCGAAGATATTTACAATCCGGGTGTATTTCAGGGCGGTGAGGCGCTTGACCAGCATTACTACACCAACCGGTTCATGCACCAGTTTCAGGGAGCGTATTCGTTATCGCCTAAACTTCAGGGCAACACAGCGGTTGCCTATACCGATTACCAGCGCGAGACACAATCCACCATTGTAAATGAAACCACAGGCGAAAGCTACCTGGCCTCCGGTGCCGGCCTTCAGGATGTAACCAATTTTAACGGGTTAACTTTTCGCAGCACGCTGCAGTATAAGGTTACCGATAGGCTATCCGTACAACCGGGCGTTGATTTGAATTTCGAGTCGGGAAGTGGCGGAAGGATTAAAGAAGGGACACAATACATTGGCGACTATGCCTTGTTTGCTTCGGCAGAATGGCGTGTACATCCCGCCATTCAGGTAAGGCCGGGTGTGCGCCTGGTTTATAACACGGTTTATGCTGCGCCACCGGTAATTCCATCGCTTAACACCAAAATTGTACTTGGCCCGCAGCAGGATCTGCGGCTGTCGTACGGGCGCGGGTTCCGCGCGCCTTCGCTGCGCGAATTATACTTTGATTTTTTTGATGCCAGTCACGCCATTGAAGGAAACACCGATCTGAAGGCTGAATTATCGCACAGCTTTTCAGGTTCGTGGAACTACCGTTTTTCAGAAATGCACGGCTTAATCGTTACTGCAACGCTGGGTGGGTTTTACAATACTATCGAAAATATGATTGGCTACGGCCAGAAACCCGGCAACAGCCTGATCACAACTTACCTGAACATTGAGCGGTATAAGACAACCGGTATAACTGTGGGCTCATCAGTAAAGCGCAAGGCGCTGGAGTTAACCGGTGGAGTTGGATACACAGGCCGGTACAACCAACTCAGCGAAAGCTACGATGATGTGGCCGGCTTTGCCTGGTCACCGGAAGCCACAGCATCGGTAACCTACCGGTTTATCCGTGCCGGCCTTGATATGTTCTTCACCTACAAGTTCACCGGCAAAACACCATTTTACGAAATCGTAGATGACAACGGCACCCAGGTACCGCGCCTGGCCGAGCAAGATGCCTTTTCGTGGGCCGATCTGAGCGCGGTGAAACAACTTGGAAAACACATTTCGCTTACAGCAGGTATTCGTAACCTCTTCGATGTTACCGCGGTCAACAATACCTCGGTTTCTTCGGGCGTACACAGCGGAGGGGGTGCACGACCTGTCGGATACGGGCGATCATACTTTTTTTCAATCAATTATTCACTAACCAAATAATATATATATGAAGATGTACATGAAGATTGGGGCTTTGCTTATTATAGTTGGAGGTTTGTTTTTACTGGGCTCCTGCAAGGAAGATCCGGAATTACCCGATAACCTGGTGGAATTTGAATCCACCGCGTTGGGTATTACTGATGATGAGAACGAGTTAACCATTGCAATTAAACTTTCGCGCGAAACAACAACGGCAACCCAGGTTACCGTTCAGGTTACGCCAACAGGTGTTGCTTACGGTGTTGACTTTACAACCGAGCCGGCCGCAACGGCAGGCACTATTACATTGCCAGTTGATAAGGGAGCGGTTTCTGTTTCATTCACCCTTATAAAAGAAGCCGGTGTTTTGTTTGATGGCGATGAACAGGTAGTGTTTACGGTTTCTCCCACTGATGCTTCATTGGTTACCGGAAGCAAAGCACAATTAACAGTTACATTTTCAGAGTTGATAGCCCAGTCGGGCGAAATGGAAATCAACGGAGGCGGTGCGCTCTATCCGAACAAAGTGTTCATTGATTTGAGCGCCAACCGGCAAACTGCGGTGCAGCGCACCACCTGGGATTTTGGATTTAGTTCGGGAAGTCAATTTCGGGTTATACTTAATTCTTCTAATGGCATGATGGCCCGTGCGCTTAACAAAACCGATTTGAATTCCGTTACTGCTGCGGATACTGTTGGATTTGGTGCGCAACTTTCGCTGGCTGCCGTGTTTGCCGCCATCAATACTACACCCATACCCGATTGGGTGCCCGAAGCCATCAACTGGATTGACGATCCTGCGGGTGACTTAACCAAAACAGCTATTGCGGCCATTTCCTCCACGCTTTCAGAAAACAAAGTTTACATAGTTAACAGGGGTACTGGCCCCGGCACACCTGCTCCGCAACTGGGCTGGAAGAAGGTCAGGATTATCCGCAATGGAAATGGTTATACACTGCAGTATGCTGATATTGGGGCCACCTCATTTTCAGAAATTCAGATAACCAAAAATTCAGCATACGCTTTTCAGTATGTGAGTTTAACAACAGGCGAGGTACTTGTTGAGCCGGTGGTTGGCCGGTGGGATATTGCCTGGACGGGCTTTACCAACTCAACCAACTTTGGTTCAGGACTAGTGCCCTACTATTTCCAGGATGTTATTGTTCAAAATATGACGGGTGTGGCTGCCGTACAAGTGCTAACCAGCACCAAAACGTATGAAGCTTTTGCCGAAGCTGATTTAACCGGGCTGGATTTCTCCAATCAAAACCAACTCAAGATCGGAACCAACTGGCGCACCGGAGGCGGCCCGGGCGGCCCGCCTTCTATCCGGAATGATCGGTTTTATGTTATCCGAGACGCTGCCGACAACTATTATAAACTGCGCTTTACCTCACTAACTACTGGCGGTGAGCGCGGCAAGCCCCGCTTTGAGTTTGCCCTGGTGAAGAAGGGCGATTAACTGATTTTGTACCGGAGTTGCTTCGAAAGAGGCAACTCTTTAATTCTTTAAGAAGCATGATGGAGATTATTCAGAAGATACCGATTCTCACAACGGTGGTTTCACTGGGATTTTTTCTTGTATTGCGAAAGCACTGGATATCCAAAAACTGTCCACCTTACCTTTTCTGGTGGATGACAGGCATATTGTGTTATGGCCTGGGCACGTTAACTGAAAGCCTGGTTAGTATCTTCGGATGGAGTGAAGTTGTTTTCAAAGCGTGGTATATATTAGGTGCCCTATTCGGAGGGTTTCCACTGGCACAAGGTTCAGTATATCTTATGTTTAACAAATTTGCGGCCGATGTCATGCTTCGGGTTGTTTTAACCGTAATCATTATTGCCTCCATCATGGTTATACTTTCTCCGATAGATTATGGACTGGTTGAGCCCACCCGGTTAACGGGCAGGGTGCTGGAGTGGAAAGAGGTACGGCTGATAACCCCGTTTGTAAATTTGTACGCCTTTATTTTTCTGGTTGGCGGTGCGGCTTACTCGGCTTATCGGTACAGTAAAAATCCTGAATTCAAAAAGCGCTTTTGGGGAAACGTTTTCATTGCAATTGGAGGGTTGCTCCCCGGTATTGGCGGATCGTTCACCAAATTTGGATACACCGAAGTGTTGTATGTAACTGAATTAATCGGAATACTCTTTATTTATTTAGGTTACCGAACCATTCGTGCTGACCATACCTTGTCGGTATTTAAGGTTCAGCTCAATTCATGAAGGATTAATGCAATAATTGGTAATAGAAAACCGGCAACGATAAACCATTTGCCTCGCCCGGTTATTCCGTTTTTGCCTTTGAGCACAAACAGCCCGGTAATGCTGATGATAATCAGAAAACCGCCAAAGATATCGGATACCCATTTCCAGCCTTTCAGGCTGTTGCGGTGTAACACGTTGGATTGATAAAAAACAGGCCTGCGTTTAATTTTCTCGTAAAGGCCTTCGCCAGTCTGCAGGTCTATAAATAGCGAAGCATTATCGTAATAAATCTTAACCCGGTTTTCAGAAGGGATGTCGTACACTTTAAATTTCTCTTCACCGGCCCGTTTACTGAATTCGGTGATCAACTCAGGAGTAAGTTGGTTAGTTAAATAACCGGACGGAACCTGAATTTCTTTCTTTTCGATGATAAAATCGGGATTCCATTCATCAACATGATTTAGTGCGATGCCGGATAAGGAGTATATAATAATGAGCGATGAGAAGAAGTACCCCGCATCGCGGTGGGTGATGATGTTCAGTCGCCTGATTCGTCCGGAAAGTTTTTTACTCATGGCAGTTGTGCCTGGCTGTTGTTTACGAGTTTGTCGGCATGTTCTCGCGCAATGCGGATAACCCACCGCTCAATGTTCTTATCGGGTAGTATGGAATCGGCTACGTAGGCCACATCTTGTTGGCGTTTACCGGTTTTGGCAATACCATCGCCAATTATCTTAACCTGGAACATCTCATCGTGTGCCACCAGCACGGGCACAACCAGCGCCTTTTCTTTTTGCGTAAATACACGCTTGATGGCAACTGTTGTAGAATCCGGGTTATAGTGGGCAACATGGCCGCACCAGCCGAAGGAGTAGGCATCGATGGCTGAATGTTGTTTTACGTAAGCGCCAACATCGTGAAGCAAGGCCGACCATTCCTTCATGTAGGTGGCATCGCCATAAGCAATCATCACCAGGCCTTCCTTTTGTGGCTCTTTTGAAAGCTGGAGTGCCCTGCGGAGAATGTTTTCTTTCAACATCCCGGAGAAATCAAGGAGGGGTGCTATCTGGGTTGCGGCCTGTGGCGTGTACCGCTCAATCTTTTCTATCTTCAGGGTCTCAAGCGACTGCGGGTCTTCTTTTTTGCCGATGATGGTGGGTATGTCGTCAAACGAGTGTGAACTAACGGTCAGGAAAATCGGTACAATGATCACATCCGTATATCCTTCGGCATCAAATTCTTTCAGGCGCGTGGCAATGGAGGGTTCGTTGTACTCCATGAATGCCGTTTTTGTGCCGTGAATTTTTCCATATCCGACTAGCGAGTCTTTTACATTTTCTTCAAGTGCCAGCAAAGCCTGTCGCCAGGTGGCCGAGCGGGAACCGTGGTTTACCAGCAGCACACCTATTTTTTTTGAGTTGGCAGGTCGACTTGTCTGGGCGGTCTCGCCTGAACTTGAACTGCATGCCAGTTGGGCCATTAACCCAGCCGATATGATGAGAATGGATGCAATGCTTTTCATGGGGTTTTGCTCTTTTGGCAGCAAAAATGAGCCATGGTGCAAGTTTTTGCAAGACTTATTTAGAATAATTCTAAATAAACTGATTAACAGCCTCTTAGATCCGCCTTAAAACTTTCCGAAAAAGCTGGTGATGTCGAAGTAGGCTTTTTTGGTTTCGCCAGACGGGGTTATGAAAGTCAGTTCATCATAATGTTTCCCCTTTCGTTTTAACAGGGCCTGACCGGTTACCCGTGAATCGGGGTAATTTTTTTGAACCCACTGGTATTCTTCCCTGATGGAATTAACAATCACAGCTTTTTCGATACTTAAGCCATCCCTGTCGGACATTGTTGTTTGTTGGGTTGTTGAGCACCCAATCCATGCGATAAGGAACACAAGCAATAGAATGGAAGAAGTATTTTTAGATTTCACATTGAATGATTGTTGATAAAGATAAAAAAAGCAGGGCAGTTTAGAACTGCCCTGTTTTACACCTATTTTTCTTTACCCATTTTGATTAGCCGCTCCACATCGTTATTTACTGATAAAATCAGCAAGCAGGTAGCGGTGCAGAATACCGGGCTGGTAATACAGTGGTGGCCGTTCCAGCTTCCATCGTTATTTTGAATTTTGATTAATCTTCCGCTCATGTTTTCATACCAGTTTTTCCAGCTCTGATCTTTGCCGATAATCATGCCTTCACCGGTTTGCAGGTAGCTTAGAAACTCTTCGCCACCGTTGTTCCCAAATCCGTCCATCACTTCATCGCGCTGGGCAGTTTGCTTGGCTGACTGATAGACCTCATAAGCCGTTGAGTACCGGATTGCATCATCTTTCGTGAAGCCAATCTTCTCCAGGTTTTCCGCTGAAGGTGCCGCGCTTTGCGGAAGTTTACCTGAACGCTTGGCCAGTTCCATTTCTTCCTGTACCCTGCGGGCTTCTTTGGCAGAGGCCCTTGTCGATCCGGAAACGGAATATAACACAATGCCTGCTCCACGGTCGGTTTTTGATTCACCGGTCTTTGCATCGTAGTTGTTTTTCTGAAACTCCCGCGATTTGCGCAAAGCATCCTCATCCACACGGGCACCATTGGCCTGAGCGGCTTCGAGTGCTGTGGTAGCAAACGATGATTGCAGTACGCCAGCCCAGCCATCGCCACGCATGCTGCCGTCTCTATCCTGCGCACGCTGAATTTTTACTACGCAGGTATTCAGGTTTTTCTTCACCCGCTCCGTTAATGCTTTATCGTGCTCTGTGTGCTCAAGAATGTTTGACAGGAATTGCGCGGTTAGCACCACATCTATGTTGGCACCAAGCTTGGTTTGGATTTGCGTGTTTGTAAGTTGCGTAATGTTGTAGCTGGCGGCTGGTGAGGTTTCAACAGCGTTCAGCAAATAGTGTAGCGCTTTGCCAAGCTGTTTCGAATATTCTCCACTGGTAAGCGTGCTGCCGCTTCGCAGAAGGGCCATGGCTACCATGCTGGTGGTTGCCGGATCGGTTTGCACGGCATG
The DNA here is from genome assembly GCA_023151255.1 of Cyclobacteriaceae bacterium. Taxonomy (GTDB): domain Bacteria; phylum Bacteroidota; class Bacteroidia; order Cytophagales; family Cyclobacteriaceae; genus UBA2336. The sequence goes on from JAKLJG010000006.1 coordinate 36,043, forward strand.
TGGATCCATAATGTCCTGACGGTAATGACTGCCGGCACCCCAACCTCCGTTTTGGTTTTGCGCGCGCGCGATCCAACTTAAACCACGCGTAACAGATAGTGCTACCCGGTCAGGGGTGAGGTACATAAAACTGGAGTCTGAACTTTCTTCACCCATCACGGTGCGAAACACACAGCCTTTAGGTATTTCGCGGAGTGTTTTCCGGTTCGGTTGGGTTTCAACTTTACCTGTAAAGGCCGCCAGTATAAATACCAGGGCAGCAGTTCCCGCTATGGCGGGAATGATTAACGCCTTTTTCATATGCATTGTATTTTGGTTTACAATGCCTGAGATGCAGGGCACGCCAGGATTTCACATCTATGAACGTTATTTTTATCTGGTAAATAATAAAAGAGCTAAAAAAGCCGCTGCGATTTGATTTTTTCCCTTATGTAATTTTTGAATTCAGCGGGACTCAGAATGGTTACTTCATCGGCCAGGCCCATCACAAACCGGCCTACGCCTTTAAAATTCAGTACGGGGCCATTAAAAATATACGATTTAGTTTCTTCGGTCTCTTCGGTCTCCTCTTTTTCCAGGTAAGGCTGTGCCAGCGGGAATTCCTCACGCATCAGCACGTAAGCGCGCAAACTTAACCGAAGAGTAACCCAGGTTTCCTTTCTGCCGGTAATACCAAAAATATCGGTATTTGTTTTCTCGTGCATCTTTTGAAACCTGTAGGGCTTGTCGAGCACCAATACTTCACCAATTCGCTCGAGTTTAAAATATTTGCATTGCTTGTCTTTGGTATCCAGTGCGAGTACCGATTGAAAACCCTCACCAAACTGGAATGGTTCTACCAGCCGGTCGGTAATTTCCTGGCTGTTGGCCGAGTGGTAATTTTTAAGCACCACCTGTTTTTTACTTTCAACAGCTTCCGAAAGCGTACGAAACATTTTTGCCACGCGTAGCTTTAAAAACTGCTCAGGTAATTCCTTCGCTTCGGAGTGTAGGGCAAGTTTCTTTAATAAATTACCGCGCAACGGGTGGCCGCTGGCCCCGCTTTGAATGAGTTGCCGCAGGATGCTGATTTCCTCCAGTGTAAATCGGTCTTCGGGGTTTTCGCCTTCTTCGCGGTGCACAAAGTATCTGCCATGAAAATCCTGATCGATAATAAACCCAATTTCTTCCAGCAGTTTAAAGTACCGATAAATAGTCCGTTGCGAAGCATCCAGGTGTTGGGCGAGTTGCTCAACCGTGCGGCCACCGCCTTTTAGTAAGCTGATGAGCTGAAATACGCGAAGAATTTTAGCCTGGGGAATCATGCCTGCAAGCTACGGAAATGACACAGCATGACAAAAGAAGGTGGCATCTTGGTACCTCAAAAGAGGTATTGCCATAGCGTTAGGGGTTGATGGTTGCGCATCAATCCCGCCCTCTTTTTTTGCCGCTGGTCATGTAGCTTTGCCCGTAATGACTATCTGTTTGCAGGCACTAAATTCGGGGTTACCTTGAGGATTTAAATATGCTCACCATGCGATGTACTGCTTTACTCATGTTTGTGACAATTACTTCTTTTTCGCAACCCTATGATTTGCTGATTAAAAACGGAAAAATCATTGATGGCACCGGCAATCCCTGGTTTTATGGCGATATCGGCATCCGCGATGGACGTGTTGCTGCCATTGGCAAACTTAACCACGGGCAAGCTTCTACTGTACTTGATGCAACCGGGTTAATTGTCGCCCCTGGATTCATTGATGTGCATACCCATATTGAAGGCAGTGTGCTGGATGTGCCCACAGCCGGCAATTTTGTTTTGGATGGTGTTACTTCCGTTGTTACCGGAAATTGCGGAGGCTCGGCAGTTGATGTAAAACGATTTTTTCAACAACTGGATAGTGTTAAAACATCCATTAATGTAGCCATGCTTATCGGGCACAACAGCGTGCGCAGGGCGGTAATGGGTGATGAGCAGCGCGATCCGACTTCGGCCGAGCAGGAGCGGATGGAGAAACTGGTAGAGCAAGGCATGCTGGATGGAGCAGCAGGCCTATCAACGGGCTTGATTTATGTGCCGGGTACATACTCCAAAACCGAAGAAGTCATCGGGTTGGCAAAAGCTGCAGCCCGCTTTGGCGGAGTGTATGCTTCGCACATCCGCGATGAGGGTGACAAGGTAGCCGAGGCGGTTGAGGAGGCAATTAATATCGGCAGGCAAGCCAATATACCCGTGCAGATTTCACACTTCAAGGTTACCTACAAACCCAACTGGGGTAAATCGGTTTCTACGATTGCGCAGGTAGAGAAGGCCCGGTTTGAAGGTATCGAGGTAACAGTTGATCAGTATCCGTATGTGGCCAGCAGCACCACATTAAGTACCACGGTGCCCAGTTGGGTGTTTGGCGGTGGGCGTGATTCGGTGATGATACGGTTGAGTGATCCGAAAACACGGCAGCGAATCAAACAGGAAATGGCCGATATGCTGAAGAAGAAACAACTGAAAAATTTTAGCTATGCTGTTGTGGCTCGCTATGCACCCGATAGTACGTACAATGGAAAAAATATTTCTGAAATTAACAGGTTGCGTGGTCGAAAAACAAAACCACTTGAAGAGGCCGAAACTATTCTTGAGTTGATTGCCTCAACCGAGCGGGTGCAGATGGTTTATTTCAGCATGAATGAGGGCGACCTGCGCAGAATACTGCAATACCCGTACAACATGTTTGCTTCCGATGCCGGTATAAACAAGTATGGAGCAGGCATGCCTCATCCCAGGGCGTATGGCACCAATGCGCGTGTATTGGGAACCTACGTGCGCGAGTTGAAACTCATCCGCCTGGAGGAAGCCATCCGCAGGATGACTTCGTTACCGGCAACAAAGTTCAACCTGCGCGACCGGGGATTGCTACGTGAAGGCATGGCGGCTGATATTGTCGTGTTTGATGAAAAGACGGTGGGCGACCGGGCTACATTTGAACGACCCCACGCTTATGCATCCGGTTTTTCATACATTATTGTAAACGGGCAGGTAACTGCTGAAGCAGGCAAACATACGGGTGTACGCAACGGGGTTTCGCTGAAACTTCAGTCGGTAGTCAGGTAGCCGGTAACGTAATGCGAAAAGTTGTTCCCTGATTCACTTTGCTTTCAACGCTAATGGATCCCTGCATCGCTTCCACCTGGGTTTTAACCAGGTATAAGCCTATTCCTTTGCCATCGGCCTGCGTGTGGAACCGTTCATTCAGGTTAAAGATTCTGTCCTTTAACAAATCCGAATCAAATCCGGAGCCGTTATCGGAAAATGACAGACAAAATTTTCCATCCTCGCGCCAGGATGTCACCCGCACGATGAGCGGCTTTTGTAGTTGCCGGTACTTGAGCGCGTTGCTTAACAGGTTATAAAATATACTGTCGATGTAGGCGGGTATGGCGTGGCACACCTGTTCACGGAAACTCGTTTCAATTTCAGGTTTTATTTCTTTAAGCTTGTCCCGGAGCACCAAGCAAACTTTTTCAAACCGGTCGGGCAGGTTAACCTGTTCAAACGCATTTGAGCTGTTTTTCAGTTCAATGAGTTTTACCAGGTCATCCAGTATGGTTTCAAGTTCATGGGTGGCCTCGGTAAGTTTTCCGGTAACCTCCTTATCAGGCAGGTTAAATTTCGAAAGAATATTTACCAGTCCGGTTATCCGGGCTACGGATGAACGCAGGTTGTGGGCGATAATGTAACTGAATTGCTCCAGTTGTGAATTTTGCCGGCCCAGTTCCAGATTGGATTGCACCAGCTCGCGGGTACGATGGGCCACTTCTTTCTCGAGAGATTGATTGTATTCAGTAAGCAAGGCATTGTGTTTCCTTCGTTGAATGTTAATCCGATAAAGAAGAAAACTGCCCATGATGAGGAAAGCAATCGCTCCGGCAGCAACCCATACCAGTGTTCGTTGCTGTTGCAACCTGGCATTTTTTAGTTCAGTTTCTTTCACCAGCAATTCATTTTGCTGGGCAAGTTTTTGTGTTTCGTAATTAATCCTTAGGTTTTCAATGTATTGTAAATTGTCTTCACTGAAAATACTGTCTTTGTACTGGTTGGCCGTACGATAACTTTCAAGCGCCAATTTGTAGTTGTTTTGCGCTTCATATATTTCATATAGCACCAGGTAAGCCAATCGGGCCCGATCGCGGTAGTAGTTGGCTTTGGCAATGTCAATAGCCATGTTGGCAGCCCGGATGGCTTTTGGATAATTTTTCTGCCCCAGGTAAACACGGGCCAGACCGATGTATGTCAGGGTTCTGCCAAACGAACTGAGTTGGGGTTCGCTAAGCATGCTGGCCAGGCTGTAGTAATAAAAGGCTTCATCATAACGACCTAAATCGGTGTACACTTCGCCCAGGTAATTGTAGGCATTGCCCAATCCATAATCGGCTTTGGGCTGGTTGCCTTCCAGCACCAGGGCTGCTTTAATGTAATAGATTGCACTATCGTACTTTTTCTGTTTTCCGTAATTTCTGCCCAGAAAGGTATAGGCGTTGGCCAACTCCGGGCTGGCTTTAGCTTGGGCGAGCACCACTCCGCGAATAAGATTAATGTGAGCGGCATGGTAGTTCTCCATAGAAGAGTAAATATTGCCCAGCATCAGGTAAGAATCGAGCAGTTCCAGGGTGTCTTTCTGTTTTTCCAATTGGGGTAACGTATTGAGTGTATACTCAACGGCTATTGCAAAATTCCCAAACCTTCGGTGAATGCGCCTTAACACTTTGCTGGCCTTGTAAATACCTTGTTCATCCTGGAGACGCTTTGCAAGTGCAAGGGCTTGTTCGCTGTATTGAAGTGATTTTTTAACATTGGGGCTATAGTATAACTCAGCCAGCCGAATGAGGAGTTCTACTTTGTTTTCTTCGGGTGTTTGAAGCAGTTTTTTCTCCAGGCTGTCAATATCCTCCTGTTGTGCCAGCAGCACCGAAGCACAATGAATGAGTACGATTAGACCCTGATGGCGCACAACTCAAAGATATACGGATTAACCCAAAACTATTGAAGCAGATTCTTCAGTTTTTCAAGCTGGTCCTGGTTGGTTGGGGAACCGAGAGTTTCGACAATGTTGTTTTTTTCGCGGGTAGTCAGGCGCCAGCTTAGGGAGGCCCGGGCATTGTTTTGCCGAAGGCTGTCCATTTGCTGCAGGATGGGTACATAACTTTCGGCCTGGTATTGGATGTCAATCCGTTCAATTTTTCCTTTAAACCAGCTGCCGGCTTGGCCAATCATCAGGTCGCTGTTGATGTCCTGAAAGTTTTCAAAATTGTTGTACACCGTACTGATGGGCTGAGTAATAGCGTCCACAATAGTTTGTCCTTCTTTGGGGGCAATGGTGCCCAGTTTGGGGGAGTCGCGGATGGAAACAAATACAACAGCTCCGGTATTTTCAGCTATCCAATCTTTAAAAGCATATAAAAACCGGATGGCGTCCGACAGGCCGAAGTTATCGGAAATACCGGCATCCATAATCTGGATGGGCGGCTCGGTGGGCAACGTGGTGTTGGGTGTGATGTACGGAAAGGTGGCACTCATGCGCAAGGCCGAAAGAAAGCGCAGGTTTTCAGCGCCCTGCTCCCTGAACAAGCGGTGAAAATCAACACCGCTCATTTTGGGTTGATTGTACCCGGTATGTGACAGCATGTCGGCATTCATAAAGGTTACCGGCCGGGCACCGATAAAAAGCTTTCGGCCATCATTAATGATTGTTGGGGTTAATATAATCATCGGAATAACCGACAGGCGTTCGGGTTCATCATACGCCAGTATGGGTTTATCCATAAAACCTTCGGTGTTCTGATTCAGTTGTTCTTCGAAGGTATATCCCCGGTCGCGTTGATAATGATTGCCGGCATATTGGAACGTGGTGAAACCAACAAATAGATCATTGGCAAGCAATGAAAAGATAAGCGGGTTAAGATTGTCAGTTGAAATTTTCTCGCGATGCACCACGGCAAATGGATTTACCGGCTCACCGGTTTTTTTACGCAGTACCAGTTCGCGGTAGTACGAGGCACCCAATAATCCGCCCGAAGCACCGGTAATTAAAATGCTATTTTCCATCAACTTGCCGGCCGTTATGCTATCGGCATGCTGTAACGTGGCCAGTGTCCACAAGGCTGCCCGCTTGCCGCCACCGCTAACGCATAAAAATACCATAGGCGGTTTTTTATCAGTCGGAAATTTTTTTCGCCATGTTTCGAGTATGGCTAACGTAGCCTGCCGGTCGTGCTCAATGGTGGCGCTGTCGTTCAGTTGCCGGATTGATTCTACCGAGTATGTTGCTGGCTGTGTGGTGTAATCCAGTCCGAATGCTTCGTAGCGCTTGGTAAAAAAATCCTCACCTACCAGGTGATTTACTATCAGAAATAACACCAGCGATGTGGTGGCGGCCCAGTTACCGAACCAGTATTCAAAGGCCCCGGCCAGCATTACGAAAATGGTCAGGAAGATCATAAAACTGGCGGCAGCCGGCAACTGAAAGGTGGGGTGGTCTTTAAATATACCCAGCACCAACACCAGGGCAAAAATCAAAATCTCGATAACAACCAGGTTAAAATGATTTTGATCAAAAACCTGCAGAATAGTGCTGCGATCGTAAAAACTGGTGTCTTCAACTTTTTTTATTTTAAAATCATAATCGAGGTAGTTTTCAACATGCACCTGGTTTTTACGAGCGATGTCGAGTTTTTTGATGGCGCTGGCCCGTGTAACCGTTACGTTTTGCTTTAGTTTTTCGTCAATGCGGCACACTACATATTTAAAAATATCTTTGTTGGTTACCCAGAAGTACGCGAAAAAGACCAATTTCATCAGTGTGTAACCCGATAGCAGCCCGGCCAGGTTAAGAGCCAGCAATTTTCCGGTAGAGTACTGGTTATTTACCTGGAAGCTGATTATCTGGTAAATGTACAGCCCCATAAAAACCACCGGAATGAGGCTGTTGTTGAGCGAGAATTTGGTGAACGGGCGGGGCAGCGTGCCGATAAACGAAAACCGGTGGCCGTCCATAATATAGCTCGTAATGTGAAAGGCCGTTGTGAACCCGGCAGCGGCAACCCCCATGATAAAAAAGCTGGTAAAGTTTACTTTGTTCAGGTACTCGGGGTCAAGGAAGAGGTAGGGAATGCCAAGGTATTTGCCAAAATTGCCGGTAATCATGGCAAACAGCACAATCCAGCAAAGAATAAGTACCTGGTTGCGCTTGAAGTTGTTAAGCAGCAACTGAACCGGGAAGGAGTAGAACAGGGCAACTAAAAAATGGTAGAATCTCCTCATAAATGAACCCGTAAAAGATAGGTTTTTTTTCGGGGTAATGCTATACGGCAGCTACTTTACGCAGTAACCGACAGAACTTGTCGGATGATTTTAGTTTCTTGCCGGCATTCGCTTACTTCAATGCCTGTGGCTGAGAAACCCTTAGTTATATACCGAAGTTCTGCCGGAAGCGGTAAAACACGCACACTGGTAAAGGAATATCTGAAACTGGCCCTCCGTAACCGTGCCGGATACTTTCGCCATATTTTGGCCGTAACCTTTGCCAACAAGGCCACCCAGGAAATGAAGGAGCGCATCGTGCGTTACCTCAATGATTTTATCAGCGGGAGGGCTAACCCGATGGCTGCAGAATTGATACACGAACTGGGCCAGAGCGATGCCGAGTTTAAGGAAAACTGCCATGAGTTGCGCACACAGTTGCTGCATCAGTACGGACACTTCTCCATCAGCACCATCGATGCCTTTTTTCAGAAGGTCATCCGCTCGTTTACACGCGAAGCCGGCCTTTCAGGCGATTACCGCCTCGAAGTTGATAATGAGGCAGTGCTGGAGGAAGTTGTGAACAACCTGATTGACCACCTTGGCAACGACACCGATCTGAAGCGCTGGGTTGTTGAGTTTGCTATTAAAAAACTGGAGAGCGACCAGTCGTGGGATATGCGCAAGGGGTTGGTTGAATTTTCGAAGGAGTTGCTGAAAGAAGATTTCAGGCGGATTGAAGAAGATTTTATTGCTAAAACCAGCGACAGAAAGGTTTTAAAAGACCTGTTGACGGAGTTGAATAAGATAAGGGCAGCGTTTATCAATCGGGTGAGCAATTTAGCGCAAACGGGTTTTGATGCTATTAAACGAAACGGTCTTACAAAGGAAGATTTCTGGTATGGAGCAGCCTATGGATTCTTTCAAAAATATATCGAATTAAACTCTGTTGACGGCTTTAAAGAGCCAAGCAAACGGGTAATGGAGGATTTGCAAGATCTAAACAACTGGCCGAAAAAGCAGTCGTTACGCTATAAAGAGATTTTAGCTGTTACAAAGGCAACATTGTATCCGTTGTACAAAGAAATTCTCGAGTACCGCGAACAAAACTATAAACGCGCGCTTTCGGCCGAAGTGGTGCTGCAAAACTTTTACGCCTACGGCCTGATGGCCGATATCTCCAAAAAACTGCAGGACTATAAAGCCGAAAATAACCTGATGCTGCTGGCCGATGCGCCACATTTTTTACAGAAAGTGATTGGCGATAGCGATGCGCCATTTATTTATGAGAAGATTGGTTCGTTTTACAATAACTACCTCATCGATGAGTTTCAGGATACCTCCAACCTGCAATGGCTCAACTTTGTGCCGCTTATTAACGAAAGCCTGAGCAGCAACCACCGCAACGTTATTGTTGGTGATGTGAAGCAGGCCATCTACCGGTGGCGCGGAGGCGACTTAACGTTACTCCAGCAAAAACTGGTGCAGCACCTGGGTGGCAACCGTGTTGAGCAGGTTAACCTGGCGGATAATTACCGGAGTGCGGCCACCATTATTTCCTTCAACAATGAATTGTTCAAAACAGCTTCGGTAGTTCTTTCGAAAGAAACCGGGACAAACCTGGCCGAAGCAACTTATGCCGATGTAAGCCAGCAGGTTGTAAATGACATCAGAGGATTTGTGGATATTCAGTTTATTGCTGATGAGAAAAATAAAGAAGAGAAATGGAAAGATTATGCAAAAGCGCAATTGGTAAAAACAATCGAAGAGTGGCAGCAGGCCGGGGTGAAGATGAAAGACATTGCCATTCTGGTACGCACCAACAGGGAGGGGCAGGAACTGGTTACGTACGTATTGAACTATAAAAATTCGGCCGAGGCAAAGCCAAGCTGCAATTACCATATTATTTCCAACGAATCGCTGCGTATTGATGGTGCTGCTTCGGTAAACCTGGTGCTGGCGGCCATGCGGTACCTGAATAATCACGCGGATGCGGTAGCCCGTGCCGAACTGGCGTATGAGTTTGCCCGCATCCACCAGTCGGGTATGGCCTTAGCCGATGTTTTTGCGGTATCTAACGAAGCAGTTTTTGAAGGCCAGTTACCACAGGAGTTCAGCCGTCAAAAGGCAGCACTCAAAAAACTGCCACTCTTCGAAATGACGGAGATGCTCATCCGGATATTCAGGCTTACCGAACAGACCGATGAACTTGCGTACCTGCAGGCTTTCCAGAATATCGTACTGAATTTTTATACGCGGGAGCGCAATGACCTTCGGGCCTTTCTGGAGTGGTGGGAAGACCATAACGACACCGAAGAAACTTCGGTAAAAACATCGGGTAGCACTGATGCTGCACAGATCATCACCATCCATAAGGCCAAAGGGCTCCAGTTTAAGTATGTTATTATACCCTTTTGTTCGTGGACACTCGACCACCCCGGTAATAAACAGCCTAATCTTTGGGTCCGGTCTGAAGCGCCTTTGTTTAAGGATGCAGGCTATTTATCGGTTAGGTACAGTAGCAAGTTAAAGGAAACTTTTTTTGAGCCCTATTATCAGCAGGAACATACTCAGATTTACCTCGACAACCTGAATATCCTTTATGTAGCACTTACCCGTGCTGAACTGGGCTTGAAAATTTTTGCTCCCGATAAAAGGCTTGTAAATGATAAGGGCAAGTTGACTATTAGCGATGTCAGTGCCTTAATTCGATACTGCATTGAAAGTAATTCATCGCTTACGGCAAAATGGAGTCAACCTGAACTTCGTTGGCGCAACGGGGTACTGGAGATTCCAACATCAACTACCCCATATCATCAGGATGAAAGTAAGCCAATCTCCTTAAAGGGTTACCCGGTGGCACGCTGGCGCGATAAACTTGTTATCCGGTCAGCAGGCAAACCATATTTTAATGAAGCAACAGGCGAAAAAGTGAAGTACGGAATCCACGTACATGCCCTGCTTTCGTACATCCGCACAAAAAATGACATAGAACCTGCTCTTCAGCGCGCCATTTATGATGGCCTGCTTACCTCAGGCGAAGTTGATCAGGTTAAGGCAGATTTGGAGCAATTGCTGCGTGATCCGCTTATTGCTTCATGGTTTGATGACAGTTGGGACATCCGAACCGAAGTGCCGGTTATGTTGCCGGGTGGAGAGGAGAGCCGGTTTGACCGGTTGCTCACAAAAGACAGTCGGGCGGTTGTGATCGATTTTAAAACCGGAGTTCCGGCCAACGAAGATATACAACAAGTGCAGGCGTATTTAGAGATTATTAAAGCCATGAATTATACCACTGTATCAGGTTATGTATTGTATGTGCGAACCGGTGAAGTTGCAGAAGTGACGGACGGTAAACGTAAGGCAGTAAAGAAAAAGGATGATAACCAAATGAAACTTGATTTGTAACCCGTGGTGTACATCCCGGAAAGTTAACAAAGTAGTAAAGTAAATGACACCCTTCCTGTTTGAAGTAGCCCGGAAAGTAAAGGCCCGATACCCTCGGCTTGAGGAGGTAACACTGGTATTCCCAAACCGCAGGGCAATACTGTATTTCAGAAAACATCTGGGCGCGTTGATTCAAAAGCCGGTTTTCTCCCCTAATCTCCTTACCATCGAGCAATACATTGGTAGTTTTTCATCGCTTCAGCTAACAGATAAGCTGGAACTGGTGCATCGGCTACACAAAACGTACACCGAAATAGTGAACAGCAGCGAGACTTTCGACCGGTTTTATTACTGGGGCGACATGCTGTTGCGCGATTTTGACGAGATTGACAAACACCTGGTAAATGCCGAACTGCTGTTTCGTGACCTGAGCTACCAGAAGGAACTGGACGCCAGCTTCGATTACCTCACCCCGGAACAGAGAAAATTCCTGCTTGACTTCTGGGGAAATTTCAACGAGCACCAAACCGAAAACCAGAAGAAATTTTTGCGCGTATGGGAACACCTGTTCAGGGTTTATGCCTGTTTTCGCGAGCACCTGGCAGCGGCAGGCGTGGCGTATGAAGGTATGGTGTACCGCGAAGTAGCTGAGAAAATTCTTGGCGGAGAAACCATCCGGAAAGGAAATGAGGTTTTTATCGGTTTTAATGCACTCACCAGGGCTGAAGAAATCATCCTGTCGCATGCTGTTGAAGGAAATGCGTTGGTGTTCTGGGATGTTGACGAATATTACCTGAATAACAACGTCCACGAGGCCGGTGATTTTTTTCGCGAATATCAGCGGCACACCGTGTTGGGTAAAACGTTTGAACAGGCACCGGCTCATTTCCGAAATCAAAAAAACATAAAACTTTATGGGGCAGCCCAGCCGATGGGGCAGGCTAAACTGGTGGGGCAGGTGCTGACGGAAAACCTGGCTTCGGGCCATCAGCCCGAAGATACATTGATTGTGCTGCCTGATGAAAAATTGCTGCTACCCGTGTTGCATAGTGTTTCAGACAGCGTGGAGAAATTAAATGTAACCATGGGCTTTTCGCTTGGTGCAACACCCGTGTTCAATTTTGTTGAGTTATTAATTGAGTTGCAGATAAGCCGGAAGGAAGAATACTTTCATCACCGCCAGGTGTTGTCGCTCCTCAACCATCCTTACACGGTTTCGGCTGATCCGAAATCGGCAACGAATAAGCACAGGGAAATTCTTAAGCACAATTGGGTATCCATACCGAAAAACTTCCTGGCCAGTGAAACGGCCTTGCACCGGGTGCTGTTTGTTCCGGTTGAAAACAACCTGACGAGCTACCTTAAAAACTGCCTGGAAGCATTGGGTACGCAGGCTGCGGTGAGTGTTTTGGATAAGGAGTACATCTTCCAGATGGTGAAGTGCCTGAACCGGATGAGTGAGGTGCTGGGTGATCAGGTTGCTGACCTATCTGCGTTTTTAGGGTTCTTCCGCCAGTATGTGCGTACCGTGCGCATACCGTTTAGTGGCGAGCCGCTGCAGGGTATGCAGATTATGGGCGTGCTTGAAACCCGGAACCTCGACTTTAAACATGTATATATCCTTTCGCTAAATGAAGGTGCGTTGCCGGCAGGCGGAAGTAAGGGGTCTTACATTCCGTACAACATCCGCAAGGCGTATGGCCTGCCCACGTTGCAACACCAGGATGCCATGTATGCCTACCTGTTTTACCGTGTTATGCAGCGCGCAGAAACTATTTACCTGTTTTACAATACCGAGACGGACATCCTTGGGCAAGGCGAAATGAGTCGCTACCTGCAGCAGCTGATGTTTGAAAGTGGTAAAAAGGTGGATCACCATATTCTGCACAACACCATCGGAATAAATGAGGTGAAGCCGATTGTTATCCGGAAAGATAAAGCCGTTCTGGAATCACTCGCCAGCCTGAACGACAAGAATAAATACCGCAAATTCAACGGCTTGTCGCCCTCGGCATTAAATGTGTACATCGAGTGTCGGCTTAAATTCTATCTCCGTTTTGTGGCAAAAATCAAAGAAGCGGATGAGATTGAAGAAGACATGGATGCACGTGTGCTTGGCAACTTTGTACATAATGTGATGGAGGCCTTTTACAAGCAGCTAAGTGAACAGAAAGGTTCATCCATCATCGAAGCTAACGACCTGGAAAAAAAGGAAAAGTTTATCCAAACCCTGCTCAATGAGGAAGTAATCAAAGCCTACCACCTCGACCCGAACAAACCCGTAGCGTATGAAGGCCAGTTGGTGCTGGTTAGTGAGGTGGTGAAACGGTTTATCGGAAAAATTCTGGAGCACGATAAACGGTATGCTCCATTTACATTGGTGGGGGTGGAGCATATTTTTGAGCACAATTTTACCATTGATGCCCCTGTTCGCCAGGTATTACTGGGGGGCAAGATTGACCGGATTGACCAAAAGGAAAATTTGCTGCGCATTGTTGATTATAAGACCGGCAAAGACGATTTGAGTTTTACTTCCGTTGAGTCGTTGTTTGCCCGGGAAGGAAAAAGAAACAAAGCGGCTTTTCAAACACTACTCTATGCCTGGCTGTATTTAAAAGCCGCAAACCAACCCGATTTGCGGGTCGTACCCGGATTGATGAATGCAACCATGCTGTTTGGTGAAGACAAGGAATTTGGTTTAAGAATGAACAACCAATTACTTAGCGATGCGCGTACAATACTGCCCGAATTTGAAGCCCACCTGAAAGCGTTACTGCAAGAACTCTTCAATCCGGAAGTTGCTTTTGACCAAACACCGGAGGTTAAAAATTGCGAGCGTTGTCCCTATCAGCGGATTTGTTATCGATGATTATCTCTACTTTACTCATTCCTTAAGTTCTCAACAGGGTTGCTCATAGCCGCCCGTAGGGCCTGGGTACTTACAATGGCCAGTGCTATAATAAGGGCCAGTAAACCTGCAGAGGCAATAATCCATAGATTAAACTGAATGCGATAGGCAAAACCTTCGAGCCAGTACTTTTCAAGTATATACCAGGTTATGGGTATAGCCAGTACAAAGGCGATAACAATGAGTTTGGCAAAATCTTTACTCATCAAAAACATTACCTGACTTGCCGTGGCACCCATAATTTTACGGATGCTGATTTCTTTAGTGCGTTGTTCTGTAGAATAGGCTGCAAGGCCCAGCAACCCCAAACATGCAATGATAATAGCCAGTATGGTGAAGATAATAAACACCTGGCCCATCCGTTCTTCGGCTTTATATTTTGCTGCAAAGTTGGCATCGAGAAAACTGTATTCAAACGGGGCATCGGGTGCATATTTCTTCCACAGCTTTTCAACCAGTTCAATATTCTTCCGTATGTCACCTGAGGCGAAACGGATGCCGCCCTCAAAATTAGCACCGGGCTGAAGCAGCACAATCATCGGGCGGATGTTGTTCTTTAATGATTCATAGTTGAAATCGCGCAGCACGCCAATCACTTCCACTTCGTATTCTTCCAGCGAAGCATAGCGCGAGATCAGTTTCTTGCCCTCATGTGTATCCCAGCCCATGTGGCGCATGGCAGCTTCGTTCAGCAGTACCCCGGTGGAATCGCTCGGGAAATCACGGGAGAAAAACCTTCCGGCCACAAGTTGGTATCCCATGGTTTCCAAGGCATCATAATCGGTTACATAAACAGTCAGCAGTTGTTCGTTGCCCGTATCCTTCATCCGGAAGGTGGAACTCCAGTCGATGTTGGGCGGCATGCGGCTCACAAAAGTTACACCCTTCACTTCGGCATGCTGTAACAACTCATTTCTGAAGGCATCGGCATTTCGCTTGAGTGACATGGTGTGCATCAGCGTCATAATGTTGTCTTTATCATACCCAAGGTTTTGGTTTTGTAAATACTTCAGTTGCTGAAACACCAGCAACGAGGCAATGATTAGCCCGATAGAGATGAAAAACTGAAAGACTACGAGCGTATTGCGTATGCCCGAGCGCCTCATGCCCGCGCGTACCTTACCTTTCAGCACTTCGGCCGGTATGAAGGAGGTGAGGTAAAAAGCAGGGTAACTTCCGGCTACTGCACCTACAATGATGGTAAACAAAATCAATCCGGCCACGAACAACGGGTTAAGTAACGTGCCGAATACAATGTTCTTGGCAGTAATCATATTAAACAGGTTCAGCGACATCGACACCAACATCAGCGCAAACAGCACAGCGATGATGGTATATAGGTATGATTCCAGCATAAATTGTCCGATCAGCTTACTGCGCAATGCGCCTACCGTTTTACGTATACCAACTTCTTTGGCACGGTTAGCTGCCCGGGCTGTGCTTAGGTTCATAAAATTGATGCACGCCAGCACAATCAGAAATACGGCAATCAAACCAAACAGGTAGAGGTAACGGATGTTTCCGTTCGGTTCCAGTTCATCGGGAAACTGTGAATGCAGGTGGATGTCGGTTAATGCCTGCGTGGAGAACCGGATATAGCTGCCTGAAGCCGCGAGTTGGTCCATACTCATATTCAGAAACTGCTCAATCTCGCGGGCGATGTACTTATTCACGAAATAGTCATACTTCGCATCCATACTGCTGGCAGATGCTCCCGGATGCAGTTTAAAGTAAGTGACCACTGTGCTGTTCATCCATAGTTGCGGATAGCGCATGAGGTCCCATGTATACATGGAAACCAGGAAATCAAATTGCAGGTGTGCATGGTGTGGCGGATCTGCCGCAATGCCGGTTACCTCTGCCTGTATGCCCCCATCACTGCCAAAATGAAAAACTTTGCCTATCGGAGTGCGGTCTCCGGCACCGGTATAACCGAAGTATTTTCGGGCCGCCCGTTCGGTAATCACCACTTTATTCGGGCCCTTCAGGACATCGCTGGGGTTGCCGGCAATCAGTTCGTAGCCGTTGAAGAAGGAAAAGAAATTGGAATCGGCCCACACGTAGCCGCTTTCGGTAAACGTTTTGTCTTCGTAACGAGCGGGCATGGTATTCCAACGTGCAACACGTGTTACTTCCTGTACTTCCGGAACATCATTCATCATTGCTTCGGCCATTGGAAAGCCCGTGCTGATGGTGCTGAACGATTGCCCGTTGAGGCTGGCGTTCAGCACGGCCCGGTAAATGCGGTCGGCATCCGGGTGGAAGCGATCGTAACTCATCTCATCGTTAATGTAAAGCACAAGCAACAAGGTGCTGGTAATGCCAATTGTTAACCCGAAGATGTTGATGGCCGAGTAAACCTTTTGGCGGTTTACTATGCGAAGGGTGGTGAGGATGTAGTTGCGCAGCATTGTTTTCTATTGTATGTAGTACCTATTATTCGTTTCTTAAGTTCTCAACAGGGTTGCTCATAGCCGCCCGCAGGGCCTGGGTACTTACAATGGCCAGTGCCACCACCAGCGTTGCAAGGCCTGCTGCCGGCAGTATCAACCAGTTGATGGTGATACGGTAGGGATAGCGTTCGAGAAACCCCGACAAAAACCACCAGGCAACAGGCGAGGCGATAACAAATGCCACAATAACCAATCTAGAGAAATCCTTGCTGATGAGCAGCACCAGGTTGGTAACGGTTGCACCCAAAACTTTACGGATGCTTACTTCTTTGGCGCGCTGCTCGGCTGTAAAGGCGGCCAGCCCAAATAGTCCGAGTGAAGTAATAACCAGCGCCAGGCCGGCAAAAATTTTAGCCAGACTGCTGATGAGGTTTATCTGCGTAAACTTCTTGTCAAACTCCACATCGGCAAACCGGTACGCAAACGGGTAGGTTGGATTGAGCCGTTTAAACACAGTTTCAACTTTGCTGATAGCAGCCGGTAAATCGTTGGTTTTTTCAAGGCGTACCGAAATGGTGCTTGTCCAGCCCGGCATAAACACCATCACCAACGGTTGCACGGGTTCGTAGGGGGAGTTCATGATTACGTTTTCCATAACCCCAATTATTTTCCATTCGCGGCCCCACATCGTTATGGTTGCACCAACGGGATTAGTTAAGCCCATCATGTCTACGGCTGCCCGGTTAATGACCACATTAGTTGAGTCATTATAGTCGGGTGAAAAATCGCGGCCTTCAAGCAGGTTAATGCCCATGGTTTTGGCATAGTCGTATTCAGTAGCAATGGTAGTAAATACTACGCGTGTGCCGGGTGTCATGCCGGGCCACTCCACAATGTTATTGGAGAATATGGACGTAATGGGGCTGTTTGATTTGCACACCGATTTCACCGCCCCGGTAGCGATGAGCTCATTTTTAATTGTCTGGTAGTTGGTTTCCAACTCACCGTTTGACCAGATCATCATCAGGTTTTCACGGTCGTAACCTGTGTTTCGGTTCTTTACATGTTGTATCTGTTGGTAAATAACCACCGTACCGACAATGAGAAAGATGGAAAAACCAAATTGAAGGGTTACCAACACTTTGCGTGGCGCAACCGATCCTTTACCGGACTGGATTTTTCCTTTGAGTACTTGTACCGGATTAAACGATGAAAGATAAAAGGCCGGGTAACTTCCGGCAATAATTCCGGTAATCATTATCAAACTGCCGGCTGCAAACCACAGGTACGGATTAGCATAGTCGATAAACAGTTTCTTTTTTACCAGTGTGTTATAGGCCGGCAATGAAAGTTCAACCAGCACAATGGCCAGCAAAAAGGCCATCAGCGTAATCAGGATGGATTCACCCAGAAACTGAATAATCAGTTCTTTTTTGCGTGACCCAATGCTTTTACGAATGCCCACTTCGCGCGCCCGTTTTTCGGAACGGGCTGTAGCCAGGTTCATAAAATTAATGCAGGCAATAAGCAACACGAATATGGCAATCGCGCCAAACAACTGCACGTACTCTATCATTCCGCCTGATACTTTGCCGTTTTCAAAATTGGAATACAACCGTAAATCCGTAATCGGGTGAAGAAAGACCTGCGGGTTGGTAAGCGTGTCGGCTAGCTGTTTCTTGACAATATCCCGTATGGATACATCAACCTTTTCTTTTGTACTGCCGTCTGCCAACTCTACATACATCTGGAAGGAGTTGTTATCCCACCGTTCGCGTGAATCACGCACCCAGTCTTGGTTCGACTCGTAAAAGGCGAATGGTGTAATGTGATGAATGAATGAAAATTCTGACTGGTCCGGAATCGGGGCCAATATGCCAGTAACTTTTAATTCGCGGTTGTTATCAATCTTCACCAGTTTGCCCATGGGGTCTTCATCGCCAAACAGGGTTTTGGCCAAATCATGGGTAAGGACTATTGAGTTGGGATCAGTCAAGGCGGTATTTATATCACCCTGCAACAATGGAAATGTGAACATCTTTAAAAAATCTTCGCTGGCGCTAATGCCCACCTTCGTTACTTTATTATCCTCATTGGCCAGCAGGTAGCCCTCGCCCCAGTTGGTAATAACGCTGTACTTTATATCGGCCGATTGCTCCTTCAGTTTGTCTTTCAGCGGATACGGCAGCGCCACTTGCGTACCTACTTTACCGGAGAAGGTTTGGTTCATCATTACTTTGAACAGCCTGTCGTTCCGTTCATGAAAGCGGTCGTACTTAAATTCATCCGCTATCCACAGCAGGATGAGCAGGCTGCAGGCAATACCAATAGAAAGCCCGGAGATATTAATAAATGAATAGGTAAGGTTGCGATGCAGGTTACGCAGGGTGATTTTAAGATAATTGAGAAGCATATGTGGCTTTTATTTTTATTTACAAACACTATTCGCTCCGTAATGACTTAACCGGGTTGACAACCGCTGCCTTTACCGATTCAATGCTTACGGTAAGCCAGGCAATCAGCAGGCTTATGATGGCTGCGGCCGCAAAAATTGTTAGGCTGATGGTGGCTTTGTAGGCAAAGCGCTCCAGCCAGGTGTTCATCAGGTAATAGCCTGCCGGCAAACCAATAACTATGGCAATAGCCACCAGTTTCAGAAAATCTTTTGACAGGAGGGATACCAACTGCGACACCGATGCGCCCATCACTTTACGAATGCCAATTTCTTTGGTGCGCTGTTCAGCCGTAAACGCGGCTAAAGCGTACAAGCCCAGGCATGCAATAAAAATTGCAATTACCGACCCCACCATTACCACCTGAGCCAGTTTTTGTTCAGCTTTATACAATGAGGCCATTCGATCATCAAGGAAGGTGTAATCAAAAGCAGCCGGGATCAAGCGCTTATAAACTGATTCAAGTTTATTAACTGTTTCAATAATATTGTCTGTTTCTGCCTTTACCAGCAGGTAGTTGTATCGGTTGTCGGGGATGTTATTAAACGCATAGGGGCCTATCTGCTGATGCAGTGAAGTAAAGTGAAAGTCTTCGGTAACGCCCACTATTTCGGCCGGCTTATCGCCAAAGATAAAAACAGGCCGCCCCACCGCTTCTTCGGGTGTAAGTTGCAGGTAATTTACTGCACTTTTGTTCAGTACAACCTGTATGGTTGTATCGCTGGGATCTTTTATTTCAGGAAGTGACCGGCCGGCCAGCAGTTTGATTCCCAGTACATCAAGTACTTCGCTGGTGGCACGTGTTGTAAGAATGGAAGCCCCATCCGGAGTATCCCGTTCGCGTTTAATGGTATAGCCGCTTGTGCCAATACCGGGGTATGACTGGCTTCGGCAAACGCTCTTTACTTCAGCAAGTTTTTCATATTCAGTTTTGAGCGAGCGGATCAGCTCCTGATCATGTGTGCCTGATGTCATCACCGCAATGACCTGCTCCGGCTCATAACCTAACTTTTTGTTTCGGATGTAGCTCATCTGGCGGTAGAATACCAGGGTGCTGATTATTAGTATCATGGATACTGAAAACTGCACAACCACCAGTGCCTTTCGCAGCATGACCTGGCCTCCTGCAGATTTGGTTTTCTGTAATGCGGTTTTGGGCGAAAAAGAGGAGAGGTACCAGGCCGGGTAGGAGCCGGCCATCAACGTAAGCAGTGCGCCAATGGCAGCAAATAAACCCCAAAACCAACCGTTACGTAAAAAATCGAGGGTAACCTGTTTGCCGGCTAATTCATTGTACAGGGGAAGGATAGCGGTAAAAGTAACGAGGCTCAGAACGAGTGCCACTAAAACAAATACTGATGTTTCGAAATAGAATTTTATACTTAAGTGACCTGACGTGGCGCCTAAAGTCTTTGTTATACCTACCTCCTTGTTTCTTCGCTGCGATTGTGCGGTGGCCATATTCATGTAATTAATAGCTGCAACCACCAGGATGACAAGAGCCAGGGCCATCAGAATTTTCACCTGGCTCAGGTCGCCATAGGTAGTACGGTCGAATGAAGCATTCAAATCGTCCGACCGCAGGTGAATATCAGCTAAAGGCTGCAGGGAAATCCGAAACCACCGGTTTTCTTTATCAATATGTTTGCTGAGCATGCCTTCTATTTTTGCA
This sequence comes from Cyclobacteriaceae bacterium, assembly GCA_023151255.1. GTDB lineage: Bacteria > Bacteroidota > Bacteroidia > Cytophagales > Cyclobacteriaceae > UBA2336. Next base: position 56,126 of record JAKLJG010000006.1, read on the forward strand.
TCTGCGGTTGCCGGGTCAACTCCTTTGTGTAGAAGAAAAAACGACTCAAAACTGGCGTTACCCCAACTTTGGTTGCGCTCCTGGCCGAACCAATTGGAGGCGAACGAGGCAATCAGGTTGGCCTGCAGCGATGAGTTATGCGGGAAATCGCGATACACGCCTGTTACTTCAAGTGAAAGTTCATTGTTTACGGTAATGGTTTGCCCTATTGGGTCGGTATCGCCAAAATATTTTTTTGCGGCCGTTTGGCTGATCACAATAGTGCCGGGTTTTGAAAGGGGCTGACCCCGGCTACCCTGCACAAAATCGACCGAGAAGATGTCGAAGAATTCCGGATCAGCATAGTAGAGCTGTGTTTCGGTAAATTTTTCGTCATTTATTGAAAGAAAAGCCGGGTCACCAAAATTGTGGTGAAAGTACCGGGCTGCTGTTTCTACTTCGGGTATCTCTTGCCTGGCAACAGGGGTCAGCAGGTTAGGCACGCGCCCCCATTTGTTTACCTGTCCGTCAAATTCGGCCGTGATCACCGCACGATAAATGCGTTCGTGCTTATCATGAAAGCGGTCGAATGAAAACTCATCAAACACGTAAAGTGCAATAGCCAGAAATACCGTGAACCCGATAGTTAAGCCCAATATGTTAATGAAACTGTGTGTTTTATAGCGCAACAAGTTGCGAATGGCAATTTTTAAATGGTTTAGTATCATCGTAATTCTTAACTATTCGTTTCGTAAGGAATTAACCGGATTTGTACTGGCAGCCTTTATTGATTCGTAACTTACCGTTAGTAAAGCAATGCCCAGGGCCGTAAGGCCCGCCATTAAAAATACCCAGCCGGTAATCTCGGTTTTGTAGGCAAATCCTTCCAGCCATTGGTTCATGGCATACCAGGCCAGCGGCACGGCAAAGACAAAAGCAATAACCACCAGTTTGACAAACTCCGTTGACAGCAGTCCTACAATTTGCGATATCCGGGCACCAAACACTTTGCGTATGCCTATTTCTTTGAATCTGCGTTCGGCCATGAAGGTAGAAAGTCCGTACAGGCCAAGGCAGGAAATGACCATCGCGATAAGGGTAAAACTGTTGATTATTGATGATACTTTTTTATCCTCATCATATTGTTTGCGGATATTTTCATCCAGAAAAGTGTACTCAAACGGAGTGTCGCTCACTACTCGCCTCCACAGTGCTTCAAGTTGTGGAATGGCTTCAGTATAATTTCCAGACTCAACTGTAGCTATCAGGTAACCGTAAGTGCCGGTGTGTTTCGGCATGCTAAACATCAACGGGTTAATCTCTTCTTTCAGTGAGTTCTGGTGGTAGTCGGCCATTACACCAATTACTTCGAAGGCATAATTCTCACCCTGCCAGTCGAAGAATATTTTCTCGCCTACCAGTTGCTCTGGCGATTTACCGAAGCGTTTTGCCGAGGTTTCGTTGATGATAACTTTTGTATCGCCATCCATTTCGCGGTTTTCGGTAAAGGTTCTTCCGGCTACCATGTTAATATGCAGCATTTCGATGTATCCTGCGTCAACGCGGTTTCTGCGGTTCAGGATGGCCGTATTCATATTCCCTCCCTGTGTGTAAAACATCATGTCCGACCATACCGTGCTGCCCGGCAGGTAATCGGCTGCTGAAACTTCGGAAGCAATTTTGTTTCTGATCAATTCCTTCCGTAAGGTTTCATAGTTGACCTTTGCACTTTCGGTACGTAATGGCAGCACAACTTTAGCACTCGGGTTAAACCCCAGGTTTTTATTCTGTATAAATTCTAGTTGCTTGTTGATGATCAGCATGCTGCACACCAGGCCTATGGCAATAATGAACTGAAACACCACGAGGCCTTGCCGCAGAAAACCCGAAGCATTACCGAGGTCGGTTTTCCCTTTAAGAACGGCTGCGGGGTGAAAGGATGACAGGTATAAAGCCGGGTAACTTCCTGAAAGAAAACCGGTAATTAGCGCAATAACCAGTAAGGATCCAACGGTGTAACGCCAGGCAACACCACCAAGCGCGATATGCTTATTGGTTAGTTCGTTAAAAAGGGGCAGGGCAGCCTGCGTAATAATTAGGCTCAGCGCGATAGCGATAACTACAATGGCTATGGCTTCACCCATCAACTGAGCAATTAACGAACTACGGTAGGCGCCCACTACTTTTCGTATACCGATTTCGGTTGCCCGCCTGGTGGCTTTGGCGGTTGCCAGGTTCATAAAATTGATGCAGGCAATAATCAGGATGAGCGCAGCAATAGAGGCAATGACGTACATATACGTTATTCGTGGACTGCGCCCAATGTCGGATTTCAGATAAATATCTTTAACCGGCTCAAGGCCCAGTGTTTTAGTCATGCCCAGGGCTTTCATATCTTCAGTCCCGTATTGAGTAAGCACGGCATTCATTTTTTTAATAACCTCTTCTATGTTGGTTCCATCAATCAGTTTGATGTAAGAGGGTACAAAATTTTGTCCGGCCCATTCGCCCATGGCATTATCTGAACGAAGGTATTCGCCCATGCCGGGGCTCATCATAGATAGAAAGAAGTTAGCATGCAGGTGGCTCTGCCGCTGATCCCGAAAAACACCCGTAACTTTATACAAAGCCGGCTCATCACCCTGACTAACCTTGATGAGTTTATTTATTCCACTGTCAGTGCCAAATAGTTTACGTGCAAGCGATTCAGCAATAACCACGGTGTTTACGTCACGCAGTGCGGTAGCTGCATCGCCTTCAATAAACTGATATGTTAGAATTGAAAATACTGTTGAATCAGCCAGAAAGCCGTTGGTTTCGTAAAAGATTTTGTCCTCGTACTGAACCAGGTACTGCGCCACTCCGGGTGGGTTCACTACACGGGCGGCCACCTCTACTTCGGGTAGTTCACGCTGCAGGGTTGGAGCAATGGGAGGCGAAACGGTAGCCAGTTTATCAATACCGGTAGCTCCCTGAAAAGTGGTGGTAATCCGGTAAAGGTTATCAAGCGACTCATGGTGCTTATCGTACCGGTGTTCGTCCAGGATGAAAAGCATAAGCAGTAAACAACAGGCTATTCCAATGGCTAAGCCTGAGACGGTAATTAGTGAATAGGCTTTGTTGCGCAGCATGTTGCGCAGGGCAATTTTCCAATAGTTAAGCAGCATCACAGACTTAGTTTTTTGTGTCTTTAAACTAAATCGGTGCCATTTGTAAATCTTTGATTTTGAGCCGGAATGCGGTAATCTATTGGTCGATTCCGACCAGATATGGACGGTTATGTCCGAAAGCGGATAGGTTGCTACCCTTCCCGTTCGCGCTTGATCTTGATTTTGGCAGGCGGGCCTACCTGGATGGGAGCCTTTTCAATTTCCAGGTTGGCGGTTTCAATGCCGTAATGTTCTTCGGTTGAAAGACTGAACTTTTTAAGAATCCGGTATCCCTGAATGATTAGCCGGTCGAAATTGGATATTTCGCTGTCGGGCGAGGCCCACGACTGAATGATAATAAACTTAAAATCGGCAGTCTGGCTGTATTTGTGCAGCGATGGATAGGGGCTAATCAGATCAATCTCACCACTGTCAGCCATCTCGTGTACAATTTTATTAAAGATTAAATTAATGCGGTGGTCGGCTTTAAAACCAAGTTTAATACGAACGAAAAAACACTTTTTAGGAATGATGGTATCAACTGAATATTTACTGGTAAATGGACTGTCCACCGTATCTACGTGCAGGAACCAGTACACATCGGCACGCTTGGGCCGTTTTCGGAAGATGGAGTAAATGATGTTGGAATCAATGTATCGCTTGCTGTCGGCCACGGCCAGGAATACCAGGTTGGTGGCTTCTTTGGGCACCGTCTCATCGGCCTGCAAATCCTTTATCATTTCCACATAATGTTTCAGGTCAACAAACTCGGTATGACGGGTGCGCAGTTTACGGGCACGCAACTGCACAAACAAGATGATGAATAAAATGCCGGCCATGGTAAAGGAGAACCAGCCGCCATGTGAAAACTTATCGAGGTTGGAGACAAGGAACATGCCCTCCAGAGAGAAGAAAACCAGTCCGAGGGCAACCGAGCGCAGGGTTGATTTTTTCGACAACGAAAAATAATACACCAACAGGGAACTGGTCATCAGCATATCAATAGTAATGGCCAGGCCATACGCACCCTCCATGGCCGATGATTCGCGGAAGATCAATACAACCAGTATGCAACCGAGCATTAATATCCAGTTGATGGACGGAATGTAGATCTGCCCCTTGGTTTGGCTGGGGTAGCGCACGCGGGTCATCGGCCATAGCTTTAACTTCATGGCTTCGTTAACCAGCGTAAATGTTCCCGAAATCAGCGCCTGGCTGGCAATGATGGCAGCCATGGTGGCGATGATGATACCCAGGGGTAAAAACCATTGCGGCATGATGGCATAAAAGGGTATCTGCTCATTCAGCAAGGCGCCTTCCTGACTAAGCAACCATGCGGCCTGGCCAAAGTAGTTGAGCAGTAACGTGGTTTTAACAAACACCCAGCCTACACGAATGTTGCCCTTGCCCACGTGGCCCAGATCCGAATACAAGGCCTCCGCTCCGGTAGTACACAGAAATACGGCTCCAAGAATCCAGAATCCACCCGGGTATTTTGTAAGCAGGTTGATGGCATACCAGGGATTAATGGCTTCCAGTACCCCGGGATTATTGATGAGTTGCAGGGTACCCATGGTACCGATGGTAATAAACCAAACAAACATTATCGGGCCGAATGTAGAGCCCACAATACCAGTGCCCACCTGCTGGAAAAGAAAAAGCCCGATAAGAATAGCAATGACAATCTGAACCGTAGGGATGTCTGGATTGTATATCCGCAAACCTTCTATGGCTGACGACACACTAATGGCCGGAGTTATAAACCCGTCAGAAATAAGAGTGGCGCAGCCGATGATGGCCGGATACACCACCCAGCCGGCTTTGTACCTGCGCACCAGGGCATAGAGAGCAAAAATTCCACCTTCACCTTTGTTATCGGCATTCAGCGCCAGGTAAATGTACTTGATGGTGGTGATTAGGGTGAGGGTCCAGAACACGCATGAGAGCCCGCCATAGATGAGTTCTTTGGTAATAATGTGCTCACCAACAATGGCTTTAAACACATAAAGAGGCGAGGTGCCGATGTCGCCATAGATAATACCCAGTGAAATTAACACCCCGGCCGATGAGAGAGGAATGCTGTACTTATTACTTGCTTCGGACTCAGCCATGATTAATTAAAGGTATAAAAGCGCTTCATTTTTAACTAACACCTTCTTTATTCCTGCTGATGATCAATCGGTTACTTTTATCATACGAGAAATAACTCCATAACCAGGAGAACATCACAAACACTTTATTTTTGAAGCCAATGATGTAGAGTAGGTGCACAAGCATCCAAACATACCACGCGAAGAAACCCTGAAACCTGAATTTGCCCAGGTCTACCACAGCCCGGTTACGGCCAATGGTGGCCATGGTACCTTTGTCGAAATACCGGAAGGGTACCATTTCTTTTTTACGGATGAGTCGCTTCAGGTTGCGGGCCAGTACCCTGCCTTGTTGTATGGCGGGCGGGGCCATCATCGGGTGGCCGGCCGGATAGGCGCTGTCGCCCTCCATTAAGGCGGCATCGCCAATGGCAAAAATATTTTCGTAGCCAATCACTTTATTGAATTCATCCACCCGTATTCTTCCTGATTTGGAAATGCAATCGGTTTTTAAGCCTTCAATCGGATGTGCTTTTACACCGGCCGCCCAAACCAGTGTACGACTTATTAGTTTTTCTCCGGTATTAAACAGCACTTCGTAGCCGTCATATGATTTTACTGTGCAGTTCAGGTGAACTTTAACGCCCATTTGTTGAAGGTACTCCAACGCTTTTTCTGAAGCCTGCTTAGACATGCCGTTAAGCAGGCGCGGGCCAGCTTCAACCAGGTGGATGTCCATGTGGCTGAGCTCCAGTTCAGGATAATCTTTAGGGAAGACATGCTGCTTTAACTCCGAAAGGGCTCCGGCCAGTTCAACACCAGTTGGCCCGCCTCCCACAATTACAAAGTCCATCAAACTGTTCATCATTTCCGGATCGTCCGTGAGCAATGCGGTTTCAAAGTTGCGGATGATGGTATTGCGCAGCTTAATGGCGTCTACAATGGTTTTCATCGGTATGGCGTGCTGCTCTACATCGGCCATACCGTAGTAGTTGGTGGTGGCGCCATGGGCAAGTACCAGGTAATCGTACTTAACACCCCCAATGGATGTTTCGATGTAGTTTTCCTCCGGTTTAATGCTGATGACTTCACCCATACGGAAGTAGAAATCGGACTGATTGGCGAACCGCTTGCGAAAGGGAAATACAATTGAACTGGTTTCAAGGCCCGAAGTAGCCACCTGGTAGAGCAAAGGCTGAAAGGTGTGGTGGTTATACCGGTCGAAAAGGACCACCTGCGCTTTGGCGCCTCTTAAACCCTTTGCAACTTGCAGGCCGGCAAAGCCTCCGCCTATAATAATTACCCGGGGTTTGCCCAGGTCGGCTATGCGGGTTCGGGTTGTAATCAGTTTGGCCATGAAAGCCCTAAAAGCGGGCGCAAAGTTAATTGCCCTAATGGTATTGCAAAGGCTAAGTTCATTTATTAAAAAATAACGCAGGGCTATTACTTGTGTTCAAAATGAGCCTTATTTTTGACTTGCCTAATTAAATAAGTTCCGATATGAAAAAGTTAGTTGTTGGTATGCTTAGTGCTATTTCTTTAGCCGGTTGTGGTACCAAAGAAAAGGTGGCATTGCAGGCCCAGGTTGATTCCCTGCGGGTTGAACTGGAGGCCTCCCAACGGATGACCAACACCCTGATGGAGGTCGGTATGCTGATGGACTCCATCGATGCCAACCGGCAACTGCTGCGCATCAACATGGTTGAGGGTACTACGTATGACGACTATACCTCGCGCATGCGCGACATCAACAACTACGTAAAGGAAACCGAGAAAAAAATTGATGACCTGGAAAAATCATTAAGAAAAGCGCAGGGCAATGCTTCGGCTTATGCCAAACAGATAAAAAAGCTAAAAGAAGATTTGCAGGCAAAAACCAATGAACTTGTTGCCCTGCAGGAGCAGGTTGAAAAATACCGAAACGAGAACAAGAACCTGATAAGCCTTGCTGAAATGCAATCGGCTGAACTAAATGACAAGGAGGCGCAGATACTGGCTAAGGAAGCTGAACTGGCCCTGATTGAAGCGCGCATCCAGGAGTTGATGATCCAATCTAAAGTAAGTGAGGCCGATGCCCTGTATGCCCGCGCCCAGGCCGTTGAAGAAGCGGCCAACCGTACCAAATTGGCTCCGAAAAAGAAAAAGGAAACCTTAAAAGAGGCGCTGGATCTTTACAAGAAGGCTTTATCTCTGGGCAAGAAAGAAGCCGAAGCAAAAATCAACGAACTGGAAAAAAAGCTCTGAGTTCACGCAAGCCCTTCTTCCATCCCGATCAGGAAAACCGTGTACATAATGTAGCCAAGCAATAACAACAATGCTTCCCAGCGATCAAGTTTGCGGGTGTTGAGGGTAAACATAAAAATCATCAGCACAACGGTTGCCACTCCCAGTACGTTCAAATCGAAATTCATCGCGGTATTGTAACCAATCGGGCTGATGATGCCGGTTATACCCAGGATGAAGAATATGTTGAAGATGTTAGAGCCCACCACGTTGCCAATGGCGATGTCGGTATTTTTTCGGTAGGCCGCAACAGCCGAAGTGGCCAGTTCGGGCAAGGAGGTGCCAATTGCCAGAATGGTGAGACCGATGAGTTTTTGGCTAAGCCCGAAATGTTCGGCCAGTTTAACCGCATTGTCCACCACCAGCTTACCACCCCCCACAAGCATCACCAACCCCAGAACGGACAAGCCGATGGAGACCGGGGTGCTGTATAGTTTAATGGTTGCCTCTTCGCTATAATCCGAAGCCTTTTTCATGGTGCGGTAGATGTATGCCATGAAGAACCCGAAAAATACCAGCAGGATAAGACTGTCTGTTCTGGAAAGTTGATTGGATGCGGAACCGAACAGTAACGAATCGTTAACCAGCAGAAAAAGTACTGCGGCAGCAAGCAGTGAAATCGGAACTTCATATTTTACGGTATTTCGCTGCACCACAAGGGGATAAATAAGGCCGGCCAAACCCAGAATGCCTAGTAGGTTAAAGTTATTGCTGCCGATAACGTTGCCAAAGGAGGCATCGCTGTTTCCGTTAATAGCCGAGAACAGACTGACAATTAGTTCCGGGGCTGAGGTTCCGAAGGATACCACGGTAAGCCCGATGGCTATGTTGGATATGCCGAACTTTTTAGCCATCGATGAAGCGCCATTTACCAGAAAATCGGCCCCCTTTATCAGGATGGCAAAACCGATCAGTAGAAGCCCTGCGGCAAGCAAAAGCATAGGGTATTGGGTTGTTTAACCTTAAAGGTATTGATTTCTTTTACACGCAATACCTGCGTATCAAAACTTAATTTCGGATAATCAAATAGCAAGTGTATGCAATGTACAGCATAAGGAAGATGAAAGCTTCCCAGCGATCAACCTTGTTGCGGTTAAGGGTAAACATGGCAATCAGTAAAACAATGGTGCCGCCACCCAGTACCTTCATATCGGTATTCAGTACGGTGTTGTAACCAATCGGGTTGATTAATCCATTAACACCCAGAATAAAAAATATATTAAAGATGTTCGACCCGATGACATTGCCAATGGCGATGTCGGTTTTCTTTTTGTAAGCTGCTACAGCCGAAGTAGCCAGTTCGGGCAGTGAGGTACCCACAGCCAGTATGGTAAGGCCGATGAGTTTTTCACTAAGACCGAACTTTTGAGCGATACCCACCGCATTTTCGGTTACCAGGTAGCCACCACCAATAAGCATTGCAACCCCCAGTACCACCAGCCCCAGCGAAACCGGCATCGACATGATTTTGATGCCGTCTTCTTCAAAATCGGGTTTCTGGCGCATGGATCGGTAAATGTAGTACATGAAAAGCCCAAAACCGATAAGCAGGATAAAGGCATCGACCCGGCTAAGTGTGTTGTTCGTCTCATTAAAAAATAAAACATCGTTAACCAGTAAATACATCACAATAATGGCGATGAAGGAGAGCGGCACCTCATACTTTACCGATTGCTGCTGAACCACGAGCGGGTAGATTAATCCGGTTACCCCCAAAATCATCAGCAGGTTAAAGATGTTGCTGCCTATGATGTTACCAAAGATGGCTTCATTACGGCCATAGGCCGAGTTAATAACGTTAACAGTTAATTCCGGGGCGGATGTGCCAAATGCCACAATGGTTAAACCAATAACCAATGTTGAAATGTTCATGCGTTTGGCTATCGAAGAAGCACCGTTTACCATATACTCGGCACCCTTTATCAGGATGATGAAACCAGCTAAAAGAAGGATGATGTTAAGCAGCATGTACAAATCTGATTAAAACCATTTTTTAATTTTAAAATAAGCCAGCATAATTAAAGCCAACAACACCATTAAACCCCAAATTAAACCATACCCGTAGTGCCAGCGCAACTCAGGCATGTAGTCGAAGTTCATACCATATACCCCGACAATGAAGGTAAGTGGAATAAAAATGGTCGATATGATGGTGAGTACTTTAATTACCTGATTAAGTTGGGCATTCTGTGTGTTGATGTGTAAATCCATTAACCCGGAGGTCAGGTCTTTGTAGGTGTCAATGGAATCAGTGAGGTGGATAACGTGATCATAGATGTCGCTGAAATACCGGATATTTTCTTCGGAGATAAATCCGCTTTCGTCTTTTAACACCTGCGACAAGGCATCGCGTAGCGGATACACCGCTTTGCGCAGGTAAATCAGTTCTTTTTTTAATCGCTGGATGCGCTGAAAGGTGTATTCTCTTTTTTCCTGGGTGTAGTTCGAAAAACTGTCTTCAATGATTTCAATCCGTTCGCCTATGGAGTCAAGCACAATGTAGTAGTTGTCAATAATTATATCAATCAGCCGGTACAGCAGGTAATCCGCTCCGCGTTTGCGAACCCGCCCTTGGTCGAGCCGGATACGCTCGCGGAACTGGTCGAACAAATCGCCTTCTTTCTCCTGAAATGAAATCAGGTAATTATTTCCCAATACAAAGCTTATCTGCTCGTATTCAATGGTGCCCTGCTTGATGCTGTACAGCATCTTTAACGTAAAAAACAAATAGTCATCATATTCTTCGGCTTTGGGGCGCTGGTCGTCCAGCACATCTTCAACCAGCAGTGCGTGCAGGTTAAAATGTTCCTGGATGGTTTTAATAATTTGTTTGTCTTCCAAGCCGTCCAGATTAATCCAGTTTACCCGGTCGGGATGAATTTTCTGCAACAGGTCGTCAACACCCAGATTGTCATGTTTTTCATAGTCAGTTTTGTTGTAGGAAATGAGTTCAAGAATAACCTTTTTGGCAGGGTGTTCGCTACGTACAGGTCTTCGTTTTTTCATTGCAGAGGGTAGGCAAAAAGGTGAGCCAATATAGGCCACTGGCCCGATTTTACAATAACTGGTACTGCAATTTTTAGTTTGAAACCGTGCCATGCGGTTGTATTATTGTGCCGCATGTCGCTGCGTCTTGACGATATTAAAAAGCCCATCGCCCGCGAGATGGAGGAATTTGAGCATAAGTTCAGGGCCTCTATGAAGACCCGCGTGATGCTCTTGGATCGGATAATGAACTACATCGTTAAGCGCAAGGGTAAGCAAATGCGGCCTATGTTTGTGTTTCTTACAGCCGGTGCCTGCGGTAACATTACCGAGTCAACCTACCGGGGCGCTGCACTTATAGAATTGCTGCACACGGCCACCCTGGTGCACGATGACGTGGTGGATGATGCCGGTTACCGGAGGGGATTCTTTTCGGTGAATGCGTTGTGGAAGAATAAAATTGCTGTTCTGGTCGGTGATTTTCTGCTTTCGCGCGGTCTCATCCTTTCGGTTGAAAACAAAGAATTTGATTTGCTCAGTATTGTTACGGATGCGGTGCGCCAAATGAGCGAGGGTGAATTGTTGCAAATGGAAAAATCACGTCAGCTTGATATTTCCGAAGAAGTATATTTTCAAATCATTCGCCAGAAAACCGCTTCGCTCATTGCCTCGTGCTGCGCGGTGGGTGCGTCTTCGGCTGGTGTTGCAAACGGACAGGTGGAGCGCATGAAGTTGTTTGGCGAAAAAATAGGGATGGCCTTTCAAATCAAGGACGACCTTTTTGATTATGGTGACGATGAAATCGGCAAGCCGCTTGGGATTGATATTAAAGAAAAGAAAATGACCCTGCCTCTGATTTATGCGTTATCTAAAGCAGGCTGGTTTGAAAAGCGAAAAATCATTTCTATCATTCGTAACCAAAGCAGTAAAACGGCCAAAGTGAAAGAAGTGATTGAATTTGTTAAACAATCGGGAGGTATCGGGTATGCAATTGAACGGATGAATACATTTCACCGCGAAGCATTGGCCTTGCTCGAGGACATTCCTCCATCAGATTACAAGGAATCGTTAAAACAACTGGTGCAGTTTACGATTGACCGGAGTAATTAATGCTTCTTATTCTTGCTGAAGACCACATGCCATAATCCGCGCAAGTCTCCTTCCTTATAACCTGTAGCCTTATCGGTTTGGTATTTTTGCGCAATGGCAATGAGTGTTTCGGGCTTTATTTCGACACCGGGTGTGCCGTGGCAGTGCAAACACATACCCTGCACCAGAATGGGTTTAATATAGTGTATTTCGTTTTCCGTTCGTACAATACGCGTTGCCGGGCCCGCTGTTCTGAATTGATCAAGCAGGGCACTTTCCAGGCTGTCGGCAATATTTTGCGGATTCCGGTACTTGTCGGATGCCCGCCTGATGGTAATGCCTTCTTCCTGATAATAAGTTGTTAGCGGGTAGGCTTTTTCATTACAAAAGGAAACGGCATAAGCAAAGCCCTGTTGTCCGATGGCGGTGGTCAATGCATCGCGCAGGGTATCGAATGTTAGTGTCACCAGTTGGTCGCCCAGTTTAAGGTAAACTGAATCGGGAAGTGTTGCGGCATCAGTTTTTTCGGCCGGACGTTTCAGGCATGAGATGACCACAAAAATCAACGCGGCAAGCGAAACCAACATCAACCGCACGGGTCTCATTTCTTTTTAGGTTTTTTTGATTGCTTTTTTAGCTGCTTCTCAATTGAATCCATGCGCTCCTCCAGTTCCAGCAGCTTTTTGATAATGATTATATGCGTATGCCGGGCATCAATGCCTACCACACTTTCGGTGCTTTGAATCTGGCTGCCGATGGCTTCGTAATCGGAATGCTCCTTACTAATCAATCGTTTTTTGAGTTTCATCGTTCTGTTTCCTTTTCGATTCAAACGTATTCAATAGCAAACCACCCATCAGGGCACCGTACAATGTGCTGTTAACCGGGTTGGAGGTAATGGCACAACTGCCGCTGGTACACCCAATATAGTACCAATACAGGTAGCCTGCTGCAGCGCCTAATGCGATGCCGATACCCCACTTTATAATAACTGTCTTCATGCTCATAATTTTAAAAGCAAATCTACTAAATCGGTTACCGGTTTTTGCGTGACTTATGTTACGAATGGAAAAACTGAAAAGCGAAGAGCCCCGTTGGTTTCCGGGGCCCTTACCTGCTGAACATAAATAACCTAAATCTGCTTTTAATTATACCGGAACCCGGTTCCGGCCGGCTTCCAGAATGGCGTAGTCGCGCCAGAATTTAAAATTATCGGGGTCGAGGTGGTCGGTGGCGGGGCCGGTTTCGCCCGGCACAAAGGTGCCGTTGCTTGCCCACCATTGTTTGGCATGTTCGCGGGCAATGGCTTTATCCACCTCAAACAGGTTAATGCAGGAATCAGAAATCATCCAGGGCTTTTCAACCGAACTGTATTTGTCAAAAATCAGGCTGCGCATGTGGGTGCCGTCAACCTGGTTTTTGAAATGCGAAACCGTGTACGAAATGGTTTCGGGTTCCGTCATCACCAGGTCCCAGTATTTTTTTGAGGCCACCACCTGGGCAGTGGTAAGCATGTATCCATAACCACTTTCGATGGGCTCTTTGGTGATGGGGCAGCGTGCTTTCAGGGCGGATTTCTTTTTGCCAAGCAGTTTATCAATCAGCGTCATGGTTGTTTATTTGCTTTATTAGATACTTTGAATGCGTCAAATAGTTGCATGTTTGACGCCAAAATTTTCAGAAATGTTACAAAAGGCGTTTTCAGGTTATTCGGGCCGCTTTACGGGTGTGTTAATTAATGTTAAAGCATGCCCAAATGTGCACTTCTGAACACCCGTGTGTTCATTTACTTACTCAACTTTTTGATACAGCCCCATTTCTTTGTTTCTGAAATTTCTCGTAGTTGGTCAGGAAGTCCTCCAGTCTTTCGGTGGGTATTTTCTTGCCGATGATCTTCTTTTTGTCATCCAGTATGTAAAGGGTTGGGGTGGTCTGTGCATCGTACAAATCATGGTAAGAGCCTACATAGGTGCGGGGCCCGTTAACGGTGATCCACTTCATATTCATCTCTTTAATGTAATCGCGCATTTTCTGCATGGAGGTGTCGGCACTTACGGCATATACCTCTACATCAAACCGGGCCTTGTTTTTGGTGTAGAATGAAACAAGCTTGGGTGTCTCTACCTTACAGTGGCCACAGTCCGGATCAAAGAAATAGATAATCGTGTATTTGTTTTTTAGCGCGTACATCGAGCGGGGTTGCAGGTTGGCATCCTGCATGATGAGGTTGGGGGCGGTGCGGCCGATTAAACTTTTGCGCAGGTTATCGGCATGGTCTTTCAGGTTTTTCTTCAGCTTATCGTTGGCCCAATAGTTCATCTCGCCCGAGGCAAAGTAGGTGTCGTAGAGGTGAACAAATAGTTCATCCAGCCCCATGATTTCAGGATTCTGAAACTTCAGCGTGAGCGTCCACACCATAAACTTATAGGTTTCCGGATTTTTCTTTGCGCGTGCAACCAGTCCTGTAATGGCTCTCTTGAGTGTATCCACCTGGGGTGCGTACAGTTTGTCGAGATATTCGTTTACCTTTTGGCTGTAGATGGGCTGCGGAAGCCGAATAAGGGCATCATCGCTCAGGTCGAAGTAATCAAAGAAGTGTTGCCGGTAATAGCGTAGCTGAAAAGTTGAATCAATGGTTCCGTCAGCTTTTTTGGGGGGCTCCGGAATTTCTACGCGTTTAGAGGTTTTAAGCAAACGTGCCGTCATCGTGGCAGGATGTTTTTCGATGAGTGATTGCTGATAGGCCATCACCTTATCATTTACCTTATTAAAACCTTCGCGGGCTGCACTTTTCTTTGTTTCATCTTTAAGCGTGGTGTCCTGCAGGATTTTTATGAAGGGGTCGGCTTCTTTGTTGCGCTCCATATTAAAACGCATGTTGTCAAAAAACAAGGTATTGTCTTCATCGCCTGTTATGACCGCATGCCTGATGTAGTCATCCGATTTGGTTTCGATACTGAAATATTGGTTGTGACCAATAACCATATCGAACAGGCGGGTTTTGTTAAGTACTACAAAATAGACTCCCTGTGGAAGTGCTTGTTTTCCATCGAAAACAAACTGCCCTTGTTTGTTTACCCGTGCGGTATCGCGCACAAACGTACTTTCACCGTAATAGTATCCCAGGTACACGGTGGTATCCTGCAGGCCGGAGATTTTAAACCCGATGTTGTACCCGGTCTTCGGTTGTGCATAAACTGAAATGGAAGCGGATAGCAGAATTACGAGGCTGAAATTGCGCATGCCGGTAAAAATTTGAGGCGAAATTAGTTATTAAACGTAAATCGCGGCAATTCGTATGCCGGTTAAGCAAGTTCTTTATCGGGTAGTTACGCTTTCTGTAACCAGAGTTTTACAATCATTGATTAGTTTAGCGCCCGATGTCGCTGGTTGTTAATAAGCTTACCAAAGTTTACGGAACGCAGTATGCCGTTAACGCTATTTCGTTTGAAGTAAACGAAGGTGAAATTGCTGCCTTTCTGGGGCCCAATGGTGCGGGAAAATCGACCACCATGAAAATTGCCACCGGCTTTCTTGCCGCAACCTCTGGTTCCGTGCTTATTAACGGCATGGATGTGGCCTACCAGCCGATGGATGTAAAACGAGTTGTGGGATACCTGCCAGAGCACAACCCGCTGTATGTGGATATGTATGTGCGCGAATACCTTGCGTTTACGGGGCGGCTTTATGGGTTGTCAGGTAAAAAGTTGCAGGATCGGGTTGAGCAAATGATAGACCTTTGCGGCTTGGGTATTGAACAAAACAAAAAAATTGAAGCGCTCTCGAAAGGCTATCGGCAGCGTGTGGGCCTGGCCCAGGCGCTGTTGCACGATCCAAGTGTACTCATCTTGGATGAACCCACTTCGGGCCTCGACCCTAACCAGTTGGTGGAAATTCGGAAGCTGATTAAGGAAGTAAGCAGAAATAAAACGGTATTGTTTTCAACGCACATTATGCAGGAGGTGCAGGCTATTTGTGATCGGGTTATTGTAATTAACAGAGGTAAGATTGTGGCGGATGATAAACTAGAAACCATTTTACACTATACAACCCATCAATCGATTGTGGTTGTAACTTTTGATCGGGCCATTGATAAAATGTTGTTATCAGCCATAACCGGTGTGGTACATGCCGAACAAACAGGGGCTGCCACCTTTAAATTAAAGGCTCGTACTGATATAGATATACGACCTGCTGTATTTCAGATGGCTGCCTCGAACAATCTCTCGCTGTTAGAACTTAGGGTCGAGGCTGATTCACTTGAGTCGGTGTTTAGTAGTTTAACCTCTAGTACTGCCGGATTATGATCTCGTTGTTGGTAAAAGAGTTTAACGCCTTCCTCAACTCCCTTATTGCCTACATCGTAATCGGTGTGTTTCTAACGAGTATGGGCCTGCTCATGTGGGTATTCCCCGAAACTTCGGTGCTCAACTACGGCTTTGCCGATATGGATACACTCTTTTCGCTGGCTCCTTACGTGTTTATTTTTCTGATACCCGCCATTACCATGCGGAGTTTTGCTGAAGAGAAACGTGCCGGTACTCTTGAATTGCTTTTTACCCGGCCGCTCACCGATTGGGATATTGTGCTTGGTAAATTTCTGGCGAGCTTCCTGTTGGTGCTCTTTGCTCTGCTGCCTACCGGGATCTATTACCTCTCGGTTTACCTGTTGGGTGACCCCGTTGGTAATGTGGATACCAGCGGAGTTATCGGGTCGTACATTGGCCTGGCCCTGCTGGCGGGTATATTTTGTGCAGTGGGTTTGTTGGCGTCCAGCATCACAACCAACCAGATTGTATCATTTATCTTGGCAGCTTTTCTTTGCTTCTTCCTGTTCTCGGGTATTAATTCACTGGCTGATCTTAACGTTTGGGCGGGCAATGTGCTGATAATTAAACAACTCGGCATTTTGTACCATTATGAATCCCTGGGGCGGGGGTTGATTGACAGCCGCGATGTGATTTATTTTTTCAGTGTTACTGCGTTGTTTCTGTTGGCAACCAAAACCATTTTATCGGCTCGTACATGGTAAAGCTGGAAAGTAAAAAGACACGCGATTTATTATTGCTGGCCAACGGCCTGATGCTGGCGGTACTCATTAATCTGTTGTCCTCGGCCTACTTTTTCAGGTTAGACCTCACGGAAGAAAAGCGTTTCTCGGTTAAACCGCAAACCAAAGAGCTTCTTCAAAGCATCGATGATGACGTGTATATTGAAGTGTACCTGGATGGCGAACTTAATGCCAGTTTTCGCAGGTTGCGCAACGCCATCCGTGAGTTGCTTGAGGAATTCAGAATCTATTCGGGTAATAAAGTGCGGTATGTGTTCATCGATCCGCATCAGGCCATCAGCCAGAAAGCCCGCAATGAATTTTTCCAGGAACTAGCCCGAAAAGGTGTAGTGCCAACGCGGGTGGTTGAGCGTGAAAATAATCAGACCTCCGAAAAACTAATCTTCCCCGGCGCGGTAGTTTCATACGGAGGTTTTGAAACCGGCATAAACCTGCTTAAAGATGTTGCCGCCCGTACAGCCGATGAGCGGATAAACCCTTCCATCGAGGGATTGGAATACGCGTTTGCGAACACCATTTTCAAATTAGTTAATACCAACCGTAAACGCATTGGTTTTGTGCAGGGGCATGGCGAGTTGGATAGTTTGCAGGTAGCCAGCTTTAATAACGCATTGCTTGAACTGTACGATGTGTATAAGGTGGACCTCTCACGTAAACAAACCGTACCCGTTTATGATGCGCTGATTATCGCTAAACCAACCAAATCGTTTTCGGAAGCGGATAAGTATAAGTTGGATCAGTACGTCATGAATGGCGGTCGGGTGTTGTTCTTGCTTGATAAACTCGAGGCCACAATGGACAGCGCTTCGCGCGAAGACTATTTCGCATTCCCCTATACCACCAACCTGGATGATCTGCTTTTTAAATATGGCGTACGGATCAATAACGATCTGGTTCAGGATCGCCATGCCGGACTATATCCGGTTGTTACTGATCAGACCGGAGGGAAACCCCAACTGCAGCTAATGGATTGGCCTTTTTTTCCGCTAATAAATCATTATGCCGACCATGTAATAGCCCGTAACCTCGATGCGGTGATGCTGAAGTTCGCCAGCAGCATCGATACGGTAAAAGCGACTGGCGTTAAGAAAACTCCGCTACTGTTTACATCTGATTTTTCGCGCAAACTCGGAGCACCCGTGCCGGTGAGCATCAACGAACTGCGCAGGAATGTTAAACCCGAAAGTTTTTCAGAGCAGAAAATTATGCTGGCCTGTTTGCTGGAAGGCCGGTTTACTTCGCTCTTTAAAAACAGGTTCGCTCCCCAGCAGGTGGATGCCTCCGCATTCCGTGAAGAAAGCCTGCCGGCTAAGGTATTGGTAGTTGCCGATGGCGACCTGGCCCGCAACGACATGAATCCGCGCACCGGCAACCCGCAGCAGCTTGGCAGCGATCCGTTTACCGGGTACACGTTTGCCAATGAAGAATTGCTGATGAATGCCGTAGCCTACCTGGTGGATGAAAACGGCTTGATTAAAACCCGAAACCGGGAGGTAAAAATCAGGCCGCTGAACAAGGAAAAAATACGGCTTCAAAAAAGCATGTGGCAAGGCATTAACCTGGTTGCTCCTGTTGTGCTGTTGCTGATTTTTGGCATCCTACGGTTTATAGTACGAAAGAAAAAATTTGCAACGTTCCGTTAATGTATCGAAAGCAAAACATCGGTCTGCTGATTTCTTTAGGCGCTTTGATAGCGCTTACAGTAATGGTGTATGTTTTTCAGCAGCACGAAAATGATGTTGATAAAAATCTCTTTAAGGTTACCGATCTTACATTGGTTGACAGGATTGAATTAAAGGGCAAATCGGATACTATTGAATTGGCCTTTGATGGCGTGCGCTGGAAGGTTAACGGCAAACCGGCCGATGCCGACATGGTACAGGTGCTGATGGCTACCCTTGCGCAAGCCGAACCCCGGAGGCCCATGCCGAAGTTATTGCGCGATTCAACTGCTGCAGCGCTTGCTGAAAAGGGCGTACGGGTATCTGTGTTTGCCGGTACCCAACCGGTGCTTACTTTTTTTGCCGGAGGTAACCAACAAAAAACGGAAGCCATTTTTCTTAAACAAGGTGAAGCAATACCGTATTCAGTAATTATACCCGGATACCGTGTTTACGTTTCAGGCATTTTTGAAGTAGGTGAAACCGGCTGGTTAA
Organism: Cyclobacteriaceae bacterium; assembly: GCA_023151255.1. Lineage (GTDB taxonomy): Bacteria > Bacteroidota > Bacteroidia > Cytophagales > Cyclobacteriaceae > UBA2336. The sequence goes on from JAKLJG010000006.1 coordinate 74,928, forward strand.
ACAGGCGGATTTTTAATTTCAACTGGCGAAATTTTAAGTCGCTGAACGTGATCTTTCCGAGCACCGGTGACTCGTTTGAAGTTTCGTACGATGGTACTATGTTTTCAATTCCGGGCATTAAAACCGATACCGCCAAACTAAACACATTTCTTGATCAGGTCTCCTTGCTGGAAGCCGACCAGCTGGTAAATAATGAACCCCTCCGCGACAGCCTGGCCTCAGTACAACCCGCAGTTACGTTACAGGCCGCTACCCTGGCAGGCGAGGTGTTTTTACTTTCGGTTTATACCAAACCGGGCACAGGTACTGCCTACGGTCTTACTGAAGCGGCTCCGGTTGCAGTTTTTGACCAACGGAAAGTAAACCCGTTGGTACAGCGCAAGGCGTGGTTTACATTGAAATAGCGGCTGGTTCCTGTCGTTTCCTTAATTCTATTTTCTTTCTAACTTTACCGCGCAACCAAAAACCACACGCTTGTAATGAAGTTTATCGTTAACTCAGCTTACCTGCTTAAGCAGCTTTCAAACATCAATGGCGTTATCACAACCAACCCGGTTGTACCCATTCTGGAAAATTTTTTATTCGAACTGGACAAAGGACGGTTAACGGTTACCGCCTCTGATTTGCAAACCTCCATGATTACCGAGTTGCAGGTAGAATCTAAAGAGAAAGGAAATATTGCTGTGCCGGCCCGCATCCTGCTGGAAACATTAAAGAATTTGCCTGAACAGCCTGTAACCTTTTCAATTGATGAATCAACTTACAGCGTTGAAATTAATTCGGATAACGGCCGCTATAAATTATCCGGTGAAAATGCCACCGATTTTCCGAAGGTGCCTTCGGTAAGCAACGATTTCTCGGCCGAGGTATCTTCTGAGGTGCTGGCGCGCGCCATCAACAACACCATTTTTGCCACCAGCAACGATGAACTGCGTCCGGCCATGACGGGCGTGTATGTAAACCTGAATGAAAAGAACACCACCTTTGTTTCTACCGATGGCCACCGGCTCGTGCGTTACCGCAGAACGGATGTGAAATCGGATAACGGCAGCGCCATCATTGTTCCACGCAAAGCGCTGAACCTGCTGAAGGCCACACTACCGGCCGAGAACACAGTAGTGAATGTTGACTTCAATTTATCCAATGCGTTCTTCCGCTTTGGCAATATCCGCATGATTTGCCGGCTGATTGATGAGCGTTTTCCGGATTACGAAAATGTAATCCCGACTCAGAATAATATAAAAATGACCATCGGCCGGGCTGAACTCCTTGGTGCATTAAAGCGTATTTCCATCTACGCCAACAAAACCACCCACCAGGTGCGCCTCAAAATTACCGGCAGCGAGTTACAGATTTCAGCCGAGGACCTTGACTTTTCTAATGAGGCCAACGAACGGCTGTCGTGCGAACATGACGGAGAGGATATTGAAATTGGTTTTAATGCCAAGTTCCTCATGGAGATGCTCTCCAATATCGACTCCAACCAGGTTGTGCTCACCATGTCGGCCCCTAACAAGGCGGGCGTTATTCTTCCATCCGAAAAGGATAAGAATGAAGACATCCTGATGCTGGTGATGCCGGTGATGCTGAATCAGTACGTCTGAGTGCCGGAGGGCAAGGCACCGCGCTTACCAAGATCAATCACTTCCATGTTGGTTATTTGCTTTGCCAGCACATCAAACCGAATGATGGTTCTAATGGCGTGAAAGCCATGGTTGCCTGCCGCGCCCGGATTAATGAAAAGCATGTTATTTAGTTTCTGATCGCGCATGATTTTCAGTATGTGCGAGTGACCGCATACGAAAATATCCGGTGTGTTGTCGTGCAGTTGCTTTCTAATTTTTGGATTGTAATGGGGTGGTGTTCCTCCGATGTGAGTCATACAAACTGTAAGTCCTTCAACTGTAAACCGTTGGATGTCCGGAAATACCGTGCTGATCGTCCGGTCATCAATGTTTCCGGACACCGCCCGCACAGTACATACGGCCTGTAAAGCTTCAATTATGTCAAGGCTCCCGATATCTCCGGCATGCCAGATTTCATCGCACGGGTTGAAATACGTGATCACCTTTGGGTCAAGATAGCCGTGGGTATCGGATAGGACACCGATTTTCATCCGTTTGTCAGGAATATTTAACCAATCGTAAATATTGATGGTTTTTTTCTAGTAACCATGCAACCCTGAATACACAATGCAAGTATTTAGCGTTGTTTGGCAGTTAATGAAACGAACCCGAATCACTTTTATTACGATTGCTATTAGTGCTGGCTTATATGCCGAGGTGCTGGCTGCCGAACCTCGTGAGTTTACAGCAAGGCGAGTTGTTCATGCACCCCGGATTGACGGAGTGCTTGATGATGAGGCTTGGATGCAAGGTGATGAGAGGGTTCAATTTTTCCAGTTTACCCCGGTTAATGGCAAGGAATCAGCTTTCTATTCAAGCGTTCAGCTTGTATACACCGATAGAGGTATTTACATCGGTGCTTACCTGCATGATCCTGAGCCGGGACAAATTCTGAAGGAGTTTGGTCAACGGGATGATATGGATCGTAATGCGGATTACTTCGGCATACTGCTGGATACCTACAACAGTGGCCTGAATGCATTCGTCTTTGTTGTATCTGCTGCCGGAGTGCAAAGCGATATTTATTTTACTGCCAACGATGAAGATGGATCCTGGGACGCTGTTTGGAATAGTGCTGTTTCGATAACGGATGGCGGTTGGATTGTTGAAATGGAAATACCCTATTTCGCGCTTCGATTCCCCAAGCAGGATGTGCAGGCCTGGGGAGTTAATTTTTATCGGAATGTAAAACGCAAACAAGAAGAGTCGTTCTGGAATCACGTTGATAATTCCATCAGGGGAATTGTAAATCAATCGGGCCGGCTGCTCGGATTGGAAAATATCAGGCCGCCTTTGCGGCTGGCGCTTTATCCCTACGCCTCAGGAATTTATAGCCACGATGGGTATTCCGGAACTGGCGAATTTTCGGTTGCCGGGGGTATGGATGTAAAATATGGGATCAATGAAAGCTTTACGCTTGATGTTAGCTTGATACCTGATTTTACCCAGGTGCAATCGGATAACGTTGTATATAACATCACAGCCTACGAAGTGCGTTTTAATGAAAACCGCCAGTTTTTTACCGAGGGTACGGAGTTATTTAATAAAGCCAACCTGTTCTATTCACGGAGGGTGGGGCAATCCTTTGGTCATATTAATTATAATCCGGACACAGAACGCATTATTTCCCAACCTTCAGGCGCTAACCTGATTAATGCCGTAAAACTTTCAGGCCGAAACAAAAATGGGCTGGGATTAGGTTTCTTTAACGGACTTACCGCAAAAACATTTGCCACCATTGAAGACACCGAAACCGGAGAGCGCAGAAAGATTCAGGTTGATCCGTTAACCAACTTTAGTATGATCGTTGTTGACCAGAACCTGAAAAATAACTCAAACATCAGTTTTACCAATACCAATGTTATCCGCGATGATGGTGGACGGGATGCCAACGTGGCCGGTTTAAATGTAAGCTTGCGCGATAAGAAGAATAATTACCAGGTTGCTTATTCGGGCAGCATTAGCACCATAGTAGAAGGTACCGGAGCTAACCGAACGACTGATAATGGATATAAATACTTTATTGAACTGGCCAGGATAAGCGGCACCTGGCAATACGGCATCAGCAGAAATGTGGAAAGCTACAATTATAATATTAATGACATGGGCTACCTGCAGGCCCCGAATGAAGTTACTCATATGGGTTACCTGCGCTACAACATCTTAAAGCCTGTGGGTATTATTAACCGCCTGCAGTCTGGGGTAAATGTTGCTTATCAGCGATTGCATAAGCCGAATGAGTTTGCTTCCTTGCGTACGGTTGTCAATGTTAACACGCAGTTCAAAAATTTCTGGTGGTTGGGTTTCAATTTTGGTGGTCACCCAATTGATTCGTATGATTACTTTGAACCTCGTGTATGGGGTTATAAATTCCGTCAACCTCAAAATTTCAATTTCAATATTTGGGTTGAAAGCGACAGCAGAAAGCCGTTACAGGTTAATCTTTATACCGGCCAGTGGCACCGCCCGATTTGGGATCAGCAATTTACCTGGGGTGGTTTTTACGTTCGCTACCGTGTCAACAACAAGCTTTCGTTTAATACAGAAGTAAATCACGAGAAAGGTTTTGGCCGCGGATATGCCACCAGGTTGTACACTCCTGAAGGTGTGTTGCAGAGCATAATTTTTGGTCACCGGGAAATGCAAACAACCACCAACATTATCGGTTTTAATTACACATTTAATGATAAAATGGGCTTACGCTTCAGGTTGCGTCACTATTGGTCAAAAGTTCGGTATGAACAATTCTTTGAATTGGGCTCAGATGGCGAACTGCATGAAACAACCTATGAAGGACTTAATGCCGACAATACCCCTAAGCATGATGCGAACTTTAATGCCATCAACCTCGACTTGGTTTATTTTTTCCAGCTTGCGCCCGGGTCTTTTATTAACTTTGTATGGAAAGATGCCATACAAACTTTTACCAATAATACACGACCTGACTATTTGGAAAACCTGCGTAATTGTGTCGATGCACCCCAGGTGAACAGCATTTCAGTACGGCTTACTTATTTTATTGACTACGTTACCCTGCGCAACAGCCTTAAGAAGAGGCAATGGTAACCGGCCTGGGGCAGGATTTTTTCATCGTTACAAATCAAACGCTTGGCGTATCATTTGAGGGATTAACCGGCAATTCTTTAAAGGAACACCTCCCGGTTATTATTTGCGGCTGCTATCTAACCCCTTTTATGTATGGAAAGTAAGTTTTGCACGCTGCTGGTCATGTTGGCTCTAACTTTTGTGGGCTATTCGAGCGATCCGGTAAAAAACGGAACCGGGCATCTTACACACCAGTACCAAAGCCTGCTGGCTACAGCCGAAGTAATTGAAGGCTACCGGATGGTTAAAGTATACGAGGTGGACCGGGTATGGAAAGCAATTACTGACTCGCTTAAAGAAATAAAAGCGGGTGTAGTCGAAGCAAAGAGCCTCAATAACTCCCTTGAGGCCACAATAAAAACCATGGAGGATAAACTGGCAAAAAGCGAAACAACTCATGCTGACCTGATTTTTGCGAGCAAACACATTACCGTATTTGGAAAGGATTTTAAAAAATCATCCTTCATTACCCTGGTATTAATCGGCTTAACTGTGCTTGTTGGGTGTATTGCAACCTTGTTGGTTATGGGCAAAGTAAATTACAGAGCTTGCCGTGATGCACGAAAATTATACGAAGAACTGTATGCTGAGTTTGACCAATACAGGCACAGTGCCGTGGAGCGCCAGATTAAACTTTCGCGCGAACTGCAGGACTACCGCAACAGGCAGATGGATTTGCGGAGCGCGTAAACTTAAGAGCGGGAAACGGGGCTCGAACCCGCGACCTTCGGCTTGGGAAGCCAACGCTCTACCAACTGAGCTACTCCCGCTTACGGGTTCAATTTATAAATTTTACCGGAAGACACTCAACCCAATCGGCCTAAATAAAGTTGCTTGTTACCTTATCGCTGCAGACGCATAACAAAGCCGGCCCGCAGTTCAATCAACTCAACGTAACTGGTATAAACGTACCCAACATGGTGCTCATGCACAACCTGGGTTTGTGTGTTAATGAATTGGGCATTTACATCGCTGTTAGGCGTATGGTAGTGACCGGGCGCATCGGTATTCATGTAGTTTACCTTTCCGCCCAGGGTTATTGCCGCGCCCAGATTAAATAAAAATGTGTTTGAAGGTGCCCGGTTAAAAACAGCACTCATATCCCATTGAATTCCTCCTCCTGCAGAAGCGGAAAAGGTTCCATCTTTCAGGAGAATATCCCTGTCAATTGGTTTACAGTGGTCTGTGTCGTCCGGATCATAAATTGAAAGGTTGGTGCGGAATGCGGTATAGCCTGCCCGAAATGAAACATACGGTTTTACACTCTTTCCATTGGCCACAATAAAGCGGGTACCGAGCATGTAGTTAAAGAATGAATTACTCACAATGATATCCATCGGGGCAACGCTGCCGTCACTAAAAGTATATTCCTGGCGGCTTTTATCATGGCCGTAAATAACTAAACCGAGGTCAGCGCCAATGGCAAGCCGGTTATTAACCTGAAAGTAATAATCCATAGCAAACCCGTGGCCCCGGCTGATGTTTTGCTGCATGGTTGCCATGGGTGCGGCAAACGCATAAGCAAAACCAAACTCTTTGTTAAATGATTGGCCGTTGGCCAAAAGAACCATCAACATGAATAGAAAAGTTACGCCTGTTTTCACACAGTGAAGATACCCAAATATTTGCAATTTTACCCGCTATGACACTGGAGGAGAAAGTTGCTCAGGTTGAGCAGGTTTTTTTAAAACTGGATGCTGAAATAGCGGCATTTCAACATGCCTCCGGGCTGCATTGTCCTTCCGGATGCGGTAAATGTTGCTTTAAACCCGATATAGAAGCTACGGTTATTGAATTTCTGCCAGTAGCTCTTGAGTTCTATAAAAGAGGTATGGCGTTTATCTGGCTTGATAAGTTAAAGGATACGGACACCACCATTTGCCAGATTCTAAATCCTGTGCAGGCCGGGCAGGGGTTGTGCAGTGAGTATAAGCACCGCGGACTCATATGCCGGTTGTTTGGCTATTCGGCCAGAAAAAATAAGTACGGTGCAGCCGAATTGGTAACCTGTGAAATTATTAAGGACCAGGCCGGATATCAGGCAATAAAAGCAGGTATTGAATCGGGCGAAAGCCAGGTACCCTTCATGCACGATTATTACATGCAGTTATATGCCATTGACATGGATTTGTCGCGCGGGTTTTACCCGATTAACCGGGCGCTACAAAAAGCTCTCGAAGTAGTGTTGCATTATTATGCTTACCGAAATACGACCTGAAGGATAGTATTAATTTTTTGAAACAGCACCCTGGCAGCAGGCGTGGAGATGTTGCCAGGTGTATCAATAGCTGAAAGGCCGGTTTCTGTTGGGCTTAACCAGATAACCGTCAGAATAATTATTGCTACAATGATGCCGAGCACCAGCGAAATTTCCCTATATGTAATCTTGCGGGCCATATTCAAATCAGCAGCCTATTATCGTGCCAACCCTGGTTTTAATCCTTTTAAGGGCCTTTTCTATGCATTCAACCTGTAGAATGTTCACGGGCGAACATCCGGATGTTTATTTATGAACGACTGGTATAGTGAAACCCCGGTTACAGTTGCCTGCCAAAACTCAATTAAATAGCAAAGTGAACCAACCGGGCTGTTAAATTTGTTGCTGTGATAGTCTTAAAATTACAGGTATGATGCGATTACTTTTGATTCCGGCCTTGCTGGTTGTGCTGGCTTTAACCTCGTTTAAACCAGTGCAAACCAGCCCGGTAAAATGGATGACCTTTGAGGAGGCTGTTGAGCGTTCGAAGATCGAAAAGCGGAAGATTTTTATTGACGTGTATACCGATTGGTGTGGCTGGTGCAAGGTGATGGATAAAAACACGTTCAGCGACCCCAAAATTGCCGAAATACTGAATACTAAATTCTATCCCGTTAAGTTTGATGCGGAACAGCGTGAAGATGTCACGTTTCAGGGTACCACTTTTAAATTCATCCCATACGGTAATAAAGGAACTCATCAATTGGCGGCTGCCCTGCTTAACAACCAGCTAAGTTACCCAACGGTTGTTTTTTTGGATGAGGAATTCCGCATGATTCAGCCACTGGCAGGTTATCACGACCCCAAGCAATTTCACCCGATTATTCAGTACATCGGTGAAGGGCACTACAAGCGTACAAAATGGGAAGAATGGCAGGCAGCTTACCGTTCGCCATACAACTAAACACAATCCTAAGTCAGGATTATTTTTCTTCTTTCTTCGGGGTTCTTAAAAAATCAACGTAGCCGAGTGCGGCAGCAAAGCCTGTAATAACAGCAACAATCAGGATAAAAAGGTCGGCTCCAGAGCCTACGTATTCAGCGAACATAGCCTATTTGGTTTAGTGCATCAAAGGTAAAATATTAGGCTTAATCTTAAAAGTATTCAATTTTGGGTTGACTGGGTTATTCACCGTTACAAGCCAAAATTAAAGCCAATGCTGAATAATACAGGCGAATAGTCGAGATTATACGTCTCTATAATTTCTTTTAGTTAGTTCAGCTTGTCTGGTCAGGGGGATGATCAACCCAAAGCTCAGATAATTGCTCTGCTTTCCGGCTCTAAGCCGGCCACCGATTTGACCAGAGAGCCCATACTATGTCTTTTTCTTATCCAGGCCATGGTTATTTACGTCAAGAATTGCATTGTAGCCGTAAGAGCCCATGTTGAAGGCCAATTCCTGAGTATTATTTCCGACTCCGATAAAGTATCCTATTGGCTTTGCAGGAAAGGCCGCGAATTTGATTCCTATTCCACCGTAATCCAGCCCTACTCCAAGACCAAGAACATACTTTGAATTAAACTCTGATATTGTATTGTTGACTTTGACCTTGTGTCATTTATTATTCAGGTAAATATAGATGTCCAAAGCGGCAATGGTCGCAAGTGTTGAAGAATCTGGCAGTGCCTCATTAAAGTAAAGAGCCAGAATGTTGTTGAGGTGGATTGGTTCATCCGTTGTAAGTAAGTGCGAATCGGAAATGCCCGTCATAACAGTGGATACTACCTGGTCGCGGTTAATGAAATGCACGTCTACAGGCTGGCACATAACCCATCCGGGTGAGGTGATCAGAAGTTTCAAAAAGTGAACCCGTAAAAGCCTTCTCAGTTAGTTTGCAATGGATAGTCTAAAATTAAGCACTGCTTGGTTTAAATTTCTAACTCTGCCTTATTGGTTTGCAACACTTTCACAATAAAATGAATGTGCTCGGTTAAATCCACACCCAGCAGTTCAGCTCCTTTATAAACTTCGTCCCGTTCAACCTTGGCAGCAAAGCTTTTGTCTTTGAGCTTCTTGATAACCGATTTTGGCTCAAGGCTGCTAACTCCGTCAGGACGCACCTGGCAGCAGGCAATGATAAAGCCGGTCAGTTCATCGCAGGCAAGCAGTGCTTTGTCGAGGGTATTGGTATAGGGTACGTTCCATTTGGTGTAATGGGCCGATATGGCATGGGCGATTTTGTTTTCGTTCATGGTTCTCAATCGTTCAACAATCACGGCCGGATGTTTTTCCGGAAAGGCTTCGTAGTCGGCATCGTGCAATAAACCGGCAATCGCCCACTCGTCTTTGTCTTCACCAAATTTTTCAGCATACGCTTCCATCACCAGTTCAACGCTGCGCATGTGGCGTAGCAGGCTGGGGTTGGTGGTTAATTCGGTAAGAATGGCGCGGGCTTCGCTGCGGGTCATGGTTTAATAAATTCCCTGCGTTTGTTCATGAAGTAGAAGTTTACCGCAGCAATGATTACCAGCAAACCCAGAATTGACAGCACAATAAACAGCCGGCTGTTGCGCAACTGCAGCGCGTTGATTTCGGCCTGCTTACGCAGTATTTCGTACTCTTTTTCTTTCTCGTTCAGTTCCAGGGCTATTTCCATCTGGGCGATGGAACGGCTGCTCTCTTCACCATAAATTTTTTCACGGGCCGAGTCGTACTTTAACAGTACTTCGTAAGCTTCCTTAAGTTTACCCATCCGATAAAAGTTTATTGAATTATTTTTCATGATATCGGGTAAGCCGGTATAAGCGCGTAACTCTTTGGCAAGTTTTTCGGCCTGGTTTAAATATTCCTGTGCAGGCTTGGGCTGGCCTGCTTTGGTGTAGGCAATGCCGATATTGGTAACGGCATTTAGCATGCCCAGCCGGTTATTGCTTTCTTTTTCAATTTCCAGTGCGCGCTGGTAGTGCTCAATGGCGCGCTGGTAATTGCCTTGCCGGAAATACACATTGCCGATGTTGTTAACCGGGTCAGCAAAAGGCTTGCCCATCTTTTGGCTTAGTTGATAGGCTTCCGAAAAGTAGCGCATAGCTTTTTCATACAATTGCAGGTCGCTGTTCAAATTGCCCAGGTTGTTCATTGAGCCGATGATTTTCGCCTGGTCGCCCAGTTGCAAAAACAGGTTATGCGATTCTTCTAAAAATTTCATTGCCTGGCCGTAATCTTTTTTCATGGAGTAGATGGTGGCAATGTTGTTTTTGGTGGTGGCGATACCCTCCTTGTTATCAAGTTGCTCATAAATTTTCAGTGAAGTGATATAGTACTGCAAGGCTTTATCGAGGGCACCCTGGTTACGGTACGCCACACCCAGGTTATTATAGGCTGCAGCCTGACCGCGCTTGTCATTAATTTCACTGGCCAGGTTCAATGCTTCGCGAGTATAGCCAATGGCTTTCACGGGGTCCGATTGGATGTTGGCCCTGAATAGTTCATTAAGCGTTTTAACCTTTCGTTCGTTGGTAGCCGTATCCAGCACAGCCATGAGGCTGTCAACCGGTTGGCCGGATGCCTGTTCCTCAAGTGACATGGCGATAAACAGTAAAACCAAAAGCCGATTCATAGCATGCATTTTAGCAGGTTAAAGTTAATCCAAAAAGCGGTATTCTCCGCTTGCGTAATTTTTGCTTAACTTTTCACGTGGGGCGAACAAATTTCCAAAAAACTTTACGAATGAAAAAACTACCGGTGCTTATTGTTTTACTGGCTATTTCATATACCGGCTGTGCCCAGCGTACAGCTGAAGATGAGGTAAAAAATGTTATCCATACCTTGTTTAAAGGCATGCAATTGGGCGACAGTGCGCTGGTTGCTTCAACGCTTACTCGGGATGTTCAGTTTGTAACTGTGGCCACAAACAAGGATGGGCAACCTGTACGGCATACCGAAAATTCTTCCCGGGCGTTTTTGAACGCAGTTGGTACGCCTCATGTTGAGCCGTGGAATGAGGAGATTTGGAATGTAAAAATATCGGTTGACGGAACCCTCGCCCAAGCCTGGTGCGACTATGCGTTTTATGTCGGTAAAAAGTTCAGTCATTGTGGTGTGGATGCCTTTTTGCTACACAAAGAGAAAAGTGGCTGGAAGATTTTTCACCTGGCCGATACCCGCAGGGCTTCACCTTGCGCTATTCCGAAGGAAATTGAAAATCGTTATAACTAATTTACCCTCATGATTCGGATTATTGCTCTTTGCCTTATTCTGGTTCCAATGCTGACCTACGGTCAGCAAACCCCAACCACATTTATTTTGCTTCGTCATGCCGAAAAAGACATGAAGCAAAGCACCAACGATCCGGATCTCTCGGAAGCCGGGAAAAAGCGGGCACAGCGCCTGGCTTCCATGCTTATTAAAACACCGGTTACCGCCATTTACAGTTCGGATTACAAGCGTACGCGGCAAACAGTTGAGCCATTGGCGCAGCAAAAAGGACTAATCATCAAAAGCTATATTCCCAATAAGGATGAAGATGTTGATCGGATACTGGCTGAAAATATAGGCGGCACGGTGGTGGTTGCCGGTCACTCCAACACCATACCCCAGTTCGTAAACTACCTTCTTGGTGAGGCCAAATACCATACCTTCGAAGATGGTGAGTATGGCAACCTGCTGGTTGTTTCATTGATAAGGCGGGGCGAGGGTGTTAAGGTAGTATGGATTACAACAGATTAATTGTTTACTGAAAATGGAATACAGGCGATTGGGAAAATCAGGCTTACCGGTTAGTGTGCTCTCCCTGGGCTCGTGGTTAACGTTTGGCAAGCAGATCGATAATTCTGTTGCTGATGAATTGATGACATTGGCGTATGATGAAGGAATAAACTTTTTTGATAATGCCGAAATCTATGCGCGTGGACGTTCGGAAACTGTAATGGGGGAGATACTAAAGCGCAAAGGCTGGCCGCGCGACAGCTACATTATTTCAAGTAAAGTTTTTTTTGGGCACCTCGGCAAGGAAGCCAAACCAACTCAACGCGGGTTGCACCGGAAGCATGTAATGGAAGCATGCGAACAAGCCCTGAAGCGCCTTCAACTTGATTACCTCGATTTATATTTCTGTCATCGTCCGGATAAAGAAACGCCCATTGAGGAAACCGTATGGACCATGCACAACCTGATTCAGCAAGGCAAAATTCTGTACTGGGGAACCAGCGAATGGAGTGCACAGGAAATAATGGAAGCCCATGCTGCGGCCGAGCGTTACGCGCTCATCGGGCCAACCATGGAGCAGCCGCAATACAACATGTTCGAGCGCCAAAAGGTTGAGGTTGATTATAAGGGCATTTACAAAACATACGGGTTAGGTACCACCATTTGGTCACCCTTGGCCAGCGGTGTACTATCGGGTAAATACAACTCCGGTTTTCAGCATGATACCCGGTTATCGATACCCGGCATGGAGTGGTTAAAGGATGCGGCTTTGGTTGAAATGAAACTCGAAAAGTCCAGAAGGCTGGCGGTGCTGGCAAACGAACTGGGTATGTCGCAGGCCGTAATGGCCATTGCCTGGTGCCTGAAAAATCAAAATGTAAGTACTGTAATTCTTGGCGCTTCACGAGTAGGGCAATTAAAGGAAAATTTTTCAGCCCTGACAGAAAAGGAAAAATTGACGGATGATGTGATGGAGAAAATCGAAACAATACTGGATAATAGACCTAAACAACCCGATTATTAAAACTTAGCGCACGAAAAATTGTTAGATGTATATGCGCTCTTATCTGTTTTTGATATTGCTCTCAAGTGGTGTACTTGCGTTCGGCCAGCATGCCGAGGAAATCAGAAAGAGCATTTACTTTGGCGGAGGAAGTTATTTTGTGGATGAGGTTCAGGCAACTGACTTGCTCAACTGGCTGGACTCCATCCCGAACCTGCTTACCAAATATGAAATTCACCTGATTAGCCATACCGATCCGATTGGCGGAAAGGCATATAACGAGTGGCTCTCCGAAATGCGCAGCGCGGTTGTTAAAGAAATCCTGCTGAATCATCAAATACCTGAAAATAAAATTACCATCAAAGACTGGGGCCTCGAAAACCCGGTATACAGCAACACCACCCGTCACGGCATGAGCCTGAACAGGCGGGTAGACGTGATTTTATACCCGATTGTGTACTAGATGAGTATTGTCCGATTTCAGACACTTATGTGCACAATCGGACGCACAACAAAACCAAAACCAACAAAATAACCCTACAATCTCGTTGGCACTAAAATTGGCTATCTGCCCCTGCGCCATTATGCCGGTAATTTTAGTTTTTAGCCTATGATCCAACTTCAGGATATTGACAAATACATTGACAGCCGTTTTCAGCGCACCTTCATCCTGAAAGGGATTAATCTTACCATACAACAGGGAGAATTTGTAACCATCATGGGACCCAGTGGCGCGGGTAAATCAACCCTGATGAATATTATCGGCATGCTCGATGAGCCTTCGGCCGGTGAGTACTATTTTTTTGATGAGCCGGTGCATAAAATGAAAGAGAAGCAGAAATCCGACATGCACAAGAACTACATCGGATTTATCTTCCAGGCTTACCACCTCATTGATGAGTTAACGGTGTATGAGAATATTGAAACTCCTTTGTTATATAAAGGTATAAACAGCAGCCTGCGCAAAAGTTTGGTGGCCGATATTCTCGACCGGTTTAATATGGTGGCCAAGAAAGATCTATTCCCCGAGCAACTCTCAGGCGGACAGCAACAGTTGGTGGGGGTAGCAAGAGCCATTGTGGGCGAACCTAAATTGTTGCTGGCCGATGAGCCAACGGGTAATCTTCATTCAGAACAAGGCAAGCAGATTATGGAAATCTTCAAAAAACTAAATGCCGAAGGGATGACCATTATTCAGGTTACCCACTCCGAAGAAAATGCACGCTATGGCAAACGCATTGTACGGCTGGCCGATGGCGCAGTAGTGATGGATGAAAAAATACTGGAACATGCTTAATACCATAAAGAAGTTACTCATCGCTATTACCGGGTGGTGCATCGCATTAAGTTTACCGGCTCAAAATACCCCGACAAAGCTCACATTTAAGGAAGCTGTAAAGATTGGCCTTGAAAGGAACCCTGCTCTTAACCAGGAGAAAAATAATTTGGTAACATCAACTGCAACAAAAACCAGTAGTTTGCTGCAGTTAACACCTCAGGTTAACATTTCCGGTAATGCCGGCCGAAATGATGGTAACTCATTCAATCAACAGCAAGGAGCTGTGGTTAACGGTATTCTTGATTTTGTAGGAGCAAACATTAATGCAAGCATGCCGCTATTTAATGGGCTTAATAACGTAAATACGTACAGGCAATCGGTTAATCAACTTGATGCCCAGTCGCAGTTGGTGCACCGCACCAGCCAGGATGTTATCCGCAATGTAGCTGCCCAGTACCTCACCTGCCTGTTGGATAAGCAACTGTTGGCTATTCAGGAGCGTAATTTGGAAACCCAGCAAAAACAATACGACCAGATTAAAGAGCAAGTTGCTGCCGGAAGCCGGGCCGAAGTGGATTTATATAACCAGGAATACCAGGTAAAAAATGCGCAGTTACTCGTGATCCGGGCTGCCAATACGCTGCGTAACGACATGATTGTGTTGGCACAAACTATTCAACTTGATCCTTCGGTACCCTTTGAATTAGCAGAACCCGAATGGGATTTGAATTTAGTTATGGAGGAACTTGAACTAGCCGATATGTACACCACGGCTATTGAAAGGCGTGGCGATCTCGCTTCGGCCCGATTCAATGAAAAAGCCTCTCAATTGGGTTATCAGGCAGTAAAAGGAACTTATTACCCCCGTTTTTCTTTATTTGCCCAATACGGATCCCGGTACAACTATATACATCCGACAGAAAATTTTAACCCTGAAAACCGAACCTTTAACCAGCAATTCTTTGAAGACAATCTTCAACTTACCTATGGCATGTCATTTACGATACCTATCTACGGAGGTTTCAATACCCGCTCAACCGTAATACGCAATAAAATGGCCTATCAAAACGCAAAGCTCAATGCCGAGAATACCGAACTCACTGTGAAGAGTGATGTGCAACGGGCCTATCAGAATTATTATGATGTGCGAACCGGCTATGATGCTGCTACAGCTCAACTTAAGGCGGCCGAACTGTCATTTAGCCTGGAACAGGAACGCTACAACCTGGGCATTACCGATATTGTTTCCCTGACCCAGGCCAACCAAAACTATTTTCGTGCTCAGGCCGATTTTGCAAGTGCTAAATACACCCTGTTGTTCCAGAAGATATTAATTAATTACGCTACCGGAACGCTGAAGTTTGAGGATATACCCTAAACAAGCCTGATTTTCAGGCTTTTTATGCGATTTAAGAGGTACTCAAAATCAGGCCAACCTTCGTTATTCTGCTTAAAATCAATACCTTTGCAGCCCCCATCCGGGTGGAGGGGTCATCAGGGTAAAACCTTGGTGAATGGTTTAACTTAAAACGTGCGGCTGGCTGGCCCGGCTTCCGCATGTAACAGGGCAATTTATTTTTTATGGCAAAAGAGAAAGAAAAAAAGAAGGCTACTCCCGAGGAACTGGTTGAGGAGTTAAAGGCCAGCAAGAAAAAAGCCAAGACCGTTGCTGAGATCGATGAAATCGATCCACTGGAAGAAGCCAAAGCCTTCAAAAAGGAAACCGAGGAAATTGACACCGAGGCGATTCCGGTTACCGAACTAAAAAAGGGACTTAAAACACTGCAAACGCCCGGTGCGTTTGACTGGGATGCATTTCAGCGAAAAGGATTTGGCGAAGGTTATTCCGCCAAAGACCGCGAAGAAATGGAAAAACTTTATTCCGGAACTGTTACCACAGTAAACCGTGGAGAGGTGGTTAACGGCATTGTGGTTGGCATCAATGACCGCGATGTTATCCTGAACATCGGATTTAAATCAGATGGCCTGGTGCCTCTTGCCGAATTTAAAGATCAACCTGATTTGAAGATTGGCGACCAGGTAGAAATTTTTATAGAAGAACGCGAAGATAAAATGGGTCAACTCATCCTAAGCCGTAGAAAGGCTAAGCTGGTTAAAGGATGGGAGCGCATACAAAAGGCTCTTGACGAAGACCTGGTAATTGAAGGTTTTGTAAAGCGCAGAACAAAAGGTGGGTTGATTGTGGACGTATATGGTATTGAAGCTTTCTTGCCGGGTTCACAGATTGATGTAAAACCTATCCGCGATTTCGACATTTATGTGAATAAGGCCATGGAGGTAAAGGTGGTGAAAATCAATTACACCAACGATAACGTAGTGGTTTCGCATAAGGTGTTGATTGAAAAAGACCTCGAAGAACAGAAGGTGGCCATCCTGAGCAACCTGGAAAAAGGCCAGGTGCTGGAAGGAACCATCAAGAACATGACCAACTTTGGTGTATTTATTGACCTGGGTGGCGTGGATGGCCTGTTGCACATTACCGACATATCGTGGGGACGTATCAACCATCCCGAAGAAGTGCTTAAACTGGATCAGGTGGTTAAAGTGGTGGTGCTCGACTTCGATGAAGACAAGAAGCGCATCAGCCTGGGCATGAAGCAGCTTACCCCGCACCCGTGGGATTCGCTGCCGGCCGATGTGCAGGTTGGCTCACGCGTAAAAGGCCGCATTGTTAATGTGGCTGATTATGGTGCATTCCTTGAACTGCAACCGGGCGTTGAAGGACTTATCCACGTAAGCGAAATGAGTTGGTCACAACACCTGCGCAACCCGCAGGATTTTATGAAAGTAGGGGATGAGGTTGAGGCCGTAGTATTAACTATTGATCGCGAGGAACGAAAAATGTCATTGGGTATAAAACAACTCACTGAAGATCCGTGGACTCGTCAGGATATACTAACCAAATACGCTATCGGTACCCGCCACGAAGGCATCGTGCGTAACCTGACCAACTTCGGTTTATTTATCGAACTGGAGGAAGGCATTGATGGATTGGTTCACGTATCGGACTTGAGCTGGACTAAGAAGATTAAGCATCCTTCGGAGTTTATTAAAGTAGGCGAGAAGATGCAGGTTGTGGTGCTTGAACTGGATGCGGCTAACCGCAGGCTGGCCCTCAGCCATAAGCACCTCGAAGAAAATCCCTGGGATACCTTCGAAACAATCTTTACGGTAGGGTCGGTTCATAAGTGTACCATCATCAGCAAAAATGATAAAGGTGCAGTGCTGGAACTTCCTTATGGTATTGAAGGATTCTGCGCTTTGAAAAACCTGGCGAAGGAAGACGGCTCAAAAGCCGAAGTAGGCGATTCGCTTGACTTTAAAGTACTTGAGTTTTCGAAAGAAGACCGCAGAATTGTACTTTCACATAAGGCCGTATATTCAACTGCCGAGGAAGACAAAGCACCTGCCAAGAAAGGCGCAGCCAAGTCGGCACCAAAAGGCAAAACGATTGATAAGATCAACCAGGAAGTTGAAAAGTCAACCTTGGGCGACCTGGAAGCGTTAAGTGCTTTGAAAAGCAAGATGAATGCACCGAAAGGTGAAGATAAAACGGAGTAACTTTTTGAATCCGATTCAAGAGGTGGCTTCGGCCACCTTTTGTTTTTTGGTTCATCCATGAATTTTATAGTTTTGCTCAACTTCTAAGGTTCCGTGGCCGAGTGGCTAGGCTGAGCTCTGCAAAAGCTCCTACAGCGGTTCGAATCCGCTCGGAACCTCACCGTCAGCGCTGATTGTTTACCGCGACTGATGTTGCTTGTTTAATTTGAAAATTAATCGGACTTGATCCATGCGACAGGTACCCGCTATACATCAGGCAGTATTCGCGCCCGTTGAACCACATGGTTTAACACGGGCCATTCTCTATCCGCATACTGCATGCACCGGGTATCGGTTCAACTCACCAAAACCCGGTTTCGATGACCAATGTGCTTGACTTTGAAAAAAAGAAACAATCGGGCAGCCCGATTACGATAGTAACCTGCTACGATTACGGGTCAGCTCGTATAATTAGTGAAACCAGTATTGACGCTGTTTTGGTTGGCGATAGCGTTGCGATGGTCGTGCATGGATTTCCTTCTACTGTATATGCCGATGTGGAAATGATTGCCTGTCATACAGCAGCCGTACATCGGGGCTTAACAGGAAAATTCCTTATTGCCGATTTACCATTTTTGGCACACCGTAAAGGAAAACGTTACTTAATGCAAAGTATTGATAAGTTGATGAAAGCCGGAGCGCAGGCGGTTAAGATTGAAGGCGCAGATGACATACTGGATACCATTGAATACGTGGTGAAGTCGGGCATACCGGTTATGGGCCACCTGGGGCTTACTCCGCAGTCGTACCACCAACTAGGTGGATTTCGCCTGCAGGGAGCGGAGGAGGAGTCAGCTAATCAAATCGAATTTTATGCTAAAAAGCTGGAAGATGCCGGAGTTTTCTCACTGGTTCTTGAAATGGTTCCTGCTGTACTTGCCTCAAGAATTACCAACACCCTAACGGTGCCAACCATTGGTATTGGTGCCGGCCCACATACCAGTGGTCAGGTACTGGTGTACCAGGATTTGTTGGGTCTTACCAAAAATTTTGAGCCGAGGTTTCTGAAGAAATACCTTAACGGATTTGAATTACTGAAAATTGCGTTGCAGCAATTTGATGAGGAGGTTAAACAGAAGCGGTTTCCGACCGACCAACACAGCTATTGATGACCCGCATAATTCGTACAGTTGAAGAATGGCAAATCCTGCGGAGTGAACTGAAATACTCCGATACCCTGGGGTTTGTGCCCACTATGGGCGCTTTGCATGCAGGTCATGCAAGTTTGATTAAGCGCTCCATTAGTGAGAATGGCTACACGGTGGTAAGCATCTTCGTAAACCCCACTCAGTTCAACAACCCAGACGACCTGAAGCGGTACCCGCGCACCGAATCAGAAGATCTTAACCAACTTGAAAAATTACAGGTTGATTATGCTTTTATACCCGATTATCAATCAATCTATCCTGATGATTTTTATTATAAGGTAACTGAAAATAATCTCAGCCTGACGATGGAGGGTACCGGCCGGCCCGGCCATTTTGATGGGGTGCTAACCGTGGTCATGAAATTATTGAATATCATACGGCCCACGCGCAGCTACTTTGGCGAAAAGGATTACCAGCAGTACATGCTTGTAAAAAAGATGAGCGAGGCATTTTTTATGAATGTTGAAGTCATTCCATGTCCTACCGTTCGCGACAGCGATGGACTGGCCTTAAGTTCCCGCAATGTATTGCTAAGTAAGGAAGATCGGCAGCGTGCCCCGCTCTTTGCACAACTGCTGCAGTCAGATAAAACTGCTGAACAGGTAAAAGTCGAACTGCAACAATCTGGTTTTGCTGTTGACTACATTACCGATTTTGAAGGGAGGCGATACGGTGCAGTATACCTGGGCAAAGTTAGGCTTATTGATAACATTGAGTTAAAGCAGAACGTGTCATGATACTTTGTTTAGATGCCGGCAACACCACTATTCATGGCGGAGTTTTCAACGGTAACGAATTGGTTACACAGTTTCGAAAAATGTCAAAGCAACAGTTTTCTGCCGATGAGGCCGGACTGTTTTTTAAAGCGGCCCTGAAGGAAAACCAGGTTGATGTGAATCAGGTAACCGGTATTTCTATTTGCAGCGTGGTACCCAGTATTAATCATTCGTTACGCGGGGCATGTCAGCGCTACCTTGGTATTGATCCGTTTTTTTTGAAACCGGGTGTAAAAACCGGGCTACGAATAAAATACAGGAATCCGCTGGAAGTGGGGGCAGATCGCATAGCCAACGCTATTGCGGGTATAACCCATTACCCTGATCGCAACCTGGTAATCATTGATTTTGGCACGGCCACCACCTTTTGTGTTATCAGCAAAGAGAAGGATTATCTGGGCGGCATTATTGTTCCGGGTGTTCGTATATCGATGGAAGCACTTGAGCGCGAAACCGCTCAACTGCCGGTGGTTGAGATTGTAGCCGTGGATTCTATTGTAGGCCGCTCAACGGTTGAAAGCATCCAATCGGGCTTGTACCACGGGCAGATAGGCATGGTGCGGGAGTTGTTACGAGGAATTACAGCCGAGGCTTTCGAAGGCGAAAAACCCTTTGTGGTGGGTACCGGGGGCTTTTCACGTCTATTTGAAAATGCCGGATTGTTCGCTCAGCTAAACCCCACCCTGGTGCTGGAAGGATTAAATATTGCTTACTCTTTAAATCATAAAACTGAAGTGTGATGATGCGTACCATGTTGAAGTCTAAAATCCACCGGGCAGTGGTTACCGGGTCGGATTTGAATTACGAAGGCTCGATTGCCATTGATACTGAATTATGTAAAGCGGCCGACTTGCTGGAGTTTGAGA
The DNA here is from genome assembly GCA_023151255.1 of Cyclobacteriaceae bacterium. Lineage (GTDB taxonomy): Bacteria > Bacteroidota > Bacteroidia > Cytophagales > Cyclobacteriaceae > UBA2336. The sequence continues at coordinate 95,254 of JAKLJG010000006.1, forward strand.
AAGTGGAAATTTATAACATCAACAACGGTGCCCGGTTTTCAACCTATGTGATACCGGGCAGGCGGGGGGAAGTCAGTTTAAATGGAGCAGCCGCCCGCATGGTGCAGCCTGGCGACTTAATTATTATCGCCAGTTATGTTAACCTTCTGGATGAAGAGGCAAAGAAAATAAAACCCAAAATTGTTATGGTTGATGAATCAAACGCTCCTCTTGCCGGAGTTGTTGCATTTGCTGCGGAAAAAGCGCTAAACTGATTTTAGAGACGTTTATTTTTTTATCCGCATAATGGTTGTTCCTGGCATGCGTATCGCATTAAGACTTTCGTCTTCTACAAGTTCAGGTATGTTAAACGCATTTCTATCAACACTGCCTTGCTGAATGTCGACAGCAGTTTGAATAATGTCCATGCCCATTACGCTTTTTACAATTTGTAGGGGCAGGCTTCCTGACATTTTTAAGAATTCTGCAAATCCTTCGCTGGTATGGTTAGCAAACAGTTCAGGATTAACCCTTGCCTGGGTTTCATTATAGTAGTAATCATACTGCCCAAGACTCCATTTCATCCGTATAATTTTACAAGGCAAGCCCATAATGGTAACTGCGCTATCAACTACGGTAACGGTAGGTTTGTCAGCTTCTCCACCAAGGGTAAGATCAACGGCCTCCTGCACTGAACATAGATCGTTTCCGGTTAACTCAAAGGTATAAATGATGTTGTCTGAGGGGTCATAAACTTTGGTGGTTTGCGCTTTATTGTTTCCAAACTGCGCATAATTCCCTAAACGGTAATTCACCCAAAGCGTATCAAACCATTTGCCTTCTTTGTTTATTTCGGCCATCAGCATTTCTTTGGTAATGCCCATTTTTTTAAACGCCCCGCCAACTTCCAAATCCTGGATGTACGTTATTATTCCCTGAAAACTGGTGTTGGCTTCGTTGTCTTCCAACTCGCTGTTCCGGGCGAAGGTGGCCTTACTTACATCGGGGCATTGCTGAAATACAACTTTCCAGAGATTTTCTAATTCGGCCTGCGTGGCTTTATCCATGTCAATTACCTTTTTCTTCTTTAATTCTTTCTGGTGTTTTTTGCCGGCATTCAGAAAGCAGTTGCCCATTTCTTCGCCAAGCGCTTCGCTGCTGGTGTAAGTTTCAAGCTTAAGATTTTTGAAGCAGGCGCAAACATCATTGGCAAACGTTACAGTAATCTCTTGGGCGAATACCGGTGAGCAAAAGGTAAGAATCAATAAGGTGACAAGGGTCTTCATAGGGCTAAGGGTTTGGTTTGTAGATTAAAGATAGGTCTTTACTCTGAATAGCATTACACCCGGTTAATCAAAAAGAATGGCGGTATTTTTAGCTTACCTTCTATGATTAGACTAACCATTTCACCCAGGGCGGGCCCGTGTTTAAAGCCGTGCCCGGAGCCCCCGCCAAGAAAGAGTATGTTATCAACTTCGGGGTGCTGATCGAAAAGAAAATTTCCATCTGGTGAGTTTTCGTAGGGGCAAACGCGGTTTTCTACCAAAGGGGCTTTGGCTAAGTCGGGAAAGCGGTGGGCAATAAATTTTCTGGCCTTTTCCAATACGGTTGTGTTATATATACGGTCGCCTGTTGACGGATGAAAGGGTTCACCACGTTCGTCTACACCAATTTTAAAGCCCCTGTAGTTGTTTCCGGGTATGCCGTAGTAAAAATTTTTTCCATCAACATCCACCCACACCGGAAACTTATCGAATTGGTCGGCTTGGGTTTCGGGCACACCAAAGTAATAAACCTCTTGTTTGGAGCATGTAATTATGTTGCTCAGGATTTCTGGGAACAGGTAACCCAGCCATGATCCGCACGCAAAAATAAATCGGTTGGCTTTGAGTGTATTACCGTTTGCCAGCAGGATGTATTCCAGTCTTCCGTTTAGTATTTTACCGGGTTGCACTACGGATTGGAGGTACTGTCCTCCTTCATTAAGAAAAGCCCTGAAAACAGCCTGGCAGGCTTCTCGGGCGCGCAGGCATCCTCCGTACTGATCAAGGTAGGCATGGTGCAAATCTCCGGTGTTGAGGATGGGGTACCGTTTGTTCAGTTCATCGGTGCTTAGCTTTTCATACTCCATACCGTGGGCTTTAGCAAAAGGTACGGAGTCTTCAACCAGGGGTGTGTGTTCGTCATAACAAAACCACAGCACGCCTTTATTTTGAAATAACTTTGTTTTCCATTGTTGCTCGTTTTCTTTCCATAGTTGCAGGGCCCGTACATTCAGGTTGAAGTAAAATTGGTTGCCTCCATAGGTTGAGCGGATAACCCGTGTTTCATCGCCCGAACTACTGCGTGAATTACCGGGCCCCCAGGCATCAAGCAAGGTTACTTCAAAACCCGCCCGGAGCAGGTACAAGGCTGTCCATCCGCCAAATGCCCCTGCGCCAATTACAACAACGCGGCTGCCTTTTTTTAGTGGTTCAATGGCTTTGCCTTCGTTTTTATTGTATACCGGAGCAAAGGTGTTTGTGCTCATGGGTTAAGGTTATTTCCAGCCGGATGGATCAAACCGCCAGGCCTTTAGCGATACCAGTTGGTCAGGTGTAATATACCCGGTTTCAACGGCAACGGTAAGTAAGTGACTGAAATCACTCAGGCTTACCAGCGAGACATTGGCATTGTAAAAATTACTTTGTGCGATATCGAACCCATAGGTAAAGATTGAAACCATACCCAAAACCTCAGCTCCTGCTTTGCGTAACGCCTCCACAGCTTTTAATGAACTTCCTCCGGTTGAAACCAGATCCTCCACAACCACAATTTTCTGTTTTGGATTGATCCGGCCTTCAATGAGGTTCTCAAGCCCATGATCTTTGGGTGATGATCGCACATAGGCAAAGGGCAGGTTTAATGCATCAGCCACCAGGGCGCCCTGGGGTATGCCGGCTGTAGCTACCCCGGCAATGGCATCCGTAGCCGGATAATTTTCACGGATAACGTTAACCAGGCTTTCTTTTATCAGGTTGCGCACCTGCGGGTAGGATAACGAAACGCGGTTATCGCAGTAAATGGGAGATTTGATTCCGGAGGCCCAGGTAAATGGTTTTTCTGTATTCAGTTTAATAGCTTCAATGTTAAGTAACTGCAAGGCAATTGCAGATGCTGTGTCGTGCTGCACTTTTAGTATAGGCATAAATAAATTTTAAAACCCGAAAATCAGCGAAAGCTTTCGTTTTCCCAATATGTAGCCCAAAAAACTTCAAATGGGGCTTGCCGGCATGAAAAATATTTATTCTTTTGCACACATGGATACCTGTTATTAACTGCCGGCATGATTTTATTCGTCAACGACATACCCGTAAGGATTTACAAGGTTGATGAAACTCCATATGCCGGACATTTCACCCACAGCATTGACGCCTCCAAAGAACTGATTACACAGGCCAAACTGAATCATCATGTTTGGGTTAAAAATGTAAAGGAAGCCGAACTTGATCTGTTATTTACTTTCTTAAATGCTAAAGTGCCGTTTGGTTTATTATCGCTGCACATTTCGGCAACCGATTACGCGAGGGTTAAAACCTACCTTCGCAGCAAGTTCAGCATAATTAAAGCTGCAGGCGGACTGGTGAGGAAAAAGGATAAATTCCTGATGATTTACCGCATGAAAAAATGGGATTTGCCCAAAGGCAAGAAGGAGAAGGGTGAACGATATAAACAAACTGCCGTGCGCGAGGTGGAGGAAGAGTGCAACATCAGCGTAAAAATCGGGCCTAAAATCTGCACGACCTGGCACACCTATACTATGAATCGCAAAGCCATGCTGAAGAAAACCCGGTGGTATGTTATGGATCTGACGGACGATTCCAAAATGAAGCCGGCCGGCCAGGAGGATATTGAAGAACTTCGCTGGATGAATCCCAAAGAAGTCTATCATGCGCTTGAGCATTCCTACAAATCTATCCGCTACGTGTTTGAGCGGTACTATGAACTGGCCGAACTAAAGGCAGTTTAAAGTTTATAGGGCAGGAATCCCGAAATATCACCGCCATACCTATGTACTTCGCGGATAATAGATGAACTAATCCAGGCAAATTCGGGTGAGGTAATTAAAAATACAGATTCCAGTTCCTGAAACAGTTGTCGGTTAATTTGCGAAATGCTGTTTTCGTACTCAAAATCGGTGGTGTTGCGCAGGCCGCGCAGCAGGTACTTGGCCCGATGCTTGCGGGCAAATTCGGCTGTCAGTTCGGCATAGGTGTGTACCGAAATATTCGGATATGCACTGAACGTTTGTTTTATGTGTTCCACCATTTCATCGATGGCAAAATACCGCACACTTTTACCGCTGTTGTACCCGATGGCAATAATGATTTCATCAAAAAGCTTCAGGCCCCGGAGAACAATATCTTCATGCCCTTTTGTAAATGGATCAAAAGAGCCCGGAAACAGTGCGATGCGTTTCATGGTGCAGCAGTTGTGGCAGTATAAAGATTGGCAAATAGCATGGCATTATCAACCCTGGCGGCACAGGTAAATGCCATATAAATCCAGAAAGTGCTGTTCCTGAATTTCATCGAAAAGGTATCCAAAGCGAAGAAAATCAGGACGCCCGCCATAGGTTACGTTGTTAATGTACTTATAAAACTCGTGGTAGTGTGGTGAGTTTTTGCCGATGTAGCCCCACATCAGCACTTCGCTGGTTTTCTGGTCCATCCCCAGCAATTTCATCACCAGCATAATATACTTTACATAATCAGAGAAATTCTGAATGGCAAATTGGTTATAGAACCTGAGCGCATTATCCTGCACCGACAGAATATGCAGCTTAAACCGGTCAACATAAATGTAAAGGGGGTTATCCTGCCGGTTTTTTGCATGATGCAGCGTTGCCTCGATTAATGCGGCTGATTGATGCGTGTAAACGGGTTTATTATTGGCATAAACCGATTCGAGCCAACCTTTTAAATTTTTTGGCACAGCAAAAACGGTTACTGCCCGGCTGTGTGTAGGCACCGAATAGAGTAACTCTTCGTTTTCAAAATCAACTCTGGCATTAAACCGGAGGTAATCGCTTAAGGCGGTATCAACAAAAAGGGGCTCTGGTACTTGAACGAATTTCTGATTCTTAAGTGCGATGGTGATGGATTTCCAGAAGCCCGCCTGCAGCAAGGCATGGCTATCGAACAGGCTATCGAGGGCGGCCCGCAAGTCGGAGGGAGAACTTATGGCAGGAAGCACATAGTCTTCCAGGTAAAGCACACGGTTATCGGTATGATCAACAATAAGCGCCTGGAAGTCGCGGCTGCCGATGTTGATCAGCAGGTGGTAGTGATGAATGTTTTCTTCGTCAAAACGCTCATCCTTTATTTTTTTAATCAGCTTATATTGAGCAACGCTGGCTTGCAAGTTACTCCCAGTTTCCGGCCGTGGTTACATCGGTTCTTGAGCCGAAGCGCAAGGGCTTTCGGTTCTTTGCTTCGTTGGTTTCTTTCCGGTCGGGATTGATGGGGGCCGGATCCTTCACTTCAATAACCCAAACTTTTATACCGCTCCGGTCAATGGTTCCTGTAAAAATATCGAACGTCTTATCAGAGCCAGGTACTTTGCTCAGGTTTTTGATATCTACATTTGGATTAAGCTGGTAATCCCAGAAACTAATCAGGTTTTGTCCTTTGGAAACCCTGTCGCCCGATTTTACCGGAGCCAAAGAGGATACGGTTCCTTTTTCTAGGAAGCTGTACTCTTCAACACGGTCGCTGCCATCTCTGCGCAGTGAATACGATTTTTTCCCTTTTACCACAAAATCGCCAACATTAACCGCAAAACCTAAAAAGGTGCCGTTGTCAGCAGCATTGACTGAGTAGGTTTTCTTAAAAATCTTATCCTTTGCCGAGATGAAGCCGAGGGTATCGACAAAAACTTTAACGCAATCTACCCCGTAGCTGGCTTCTTTAATCACTTCTCTTCGTTGCAGAATAGGAACCTCAGCTGTTTCAATGAAATTAATTAATGAATCCCAATTGCTGGTGTAACGCCTGTTTTGTTCAAGAAACACCTTTTGAGCCTCACGGATTACCGATAGTTTGTCGATAATTTGCTGTTCAGTGGCTTTGATATTTTCGGTTTCTTCAATGGTGGTGGCAATACTGTTATAGAGGTAGTATGCGAGGGCGAGCGAGGCAATAAACAAAACGATCGCAACAATTTTGGTCAGGTTCATTTTCGAAGGTTTAAGGCCACAAGTATAGGTATTTTACAAGGTAAAAAACAAGGCAAAACCGGGTTTACGGCTTTAAATTCTGAAAAATCCGGTCAATTTTTTCAAGTCATCGGCCTTGCGGCAAAAACTAAAAATTCCGTGCTTTTCGGCAGCCGGAATGGCTTGGATTTCAGGCCATGATAAAAAGGTAACTTCGCTTATAATTTGGGTGCCGGCCTCCATTTCCGGATCGCTTCCCTTGACCAATAAGCCCCCGGTTTTACGGGTAAAGAAAAATAACTCAACTGCATGCAGGGGATGGTGAACATACTCACACACGAATTGCAGGTGTGCCACCTGTACGGTTAAGCCTGTTTCTTCTGCGATTTCGCGAATCAGGACATCGGTAACGGATTGCCCGTATTCAACACCCCCGCCCGGTGGCGACCAAAAATTATGGGCATGTAACCCCTGGTGATTAACCATCAGGAGCCGGTCATCATCCCAGCATAAGCCACATACGCGCAGGCGTAGCCGGTTTCCAAATTTTTCTGCTATATCCTGTGTCATTTTGGGTTACCAGTTTGCAATCAGGCTAATGGATGTTGCCCATCAGGGTAAATTTTATGAACGCCCGTGGCTTAATTATTGTTGATATCGGTAAATTTGTTAAAAATAAGCGTATGAAAAACTTTCTGATTCTTTTATTGATGGCTATACTGGCCTATCCGGTACTTGCCCAGGATGCTCAAAAGGCTAAGGGACCGGTGCTCACCCTGGAGAAGTCCGCCCATGATTTTGGCGATATTCAGCAAGGCGAAATTGTTGAGCATGTATTTAAGTTTACAAACACCGGTACTGAGCCTTTAATTATTACCAACGTGCAAGCCAGTTGTGGTTGTACTACCCCTCAATGGACTAAGGAGCCGGTGATGCCGGGTGGAAAAGGTGAAATTAAGGTTGGGTTTAATAGTGCCGGCCGCATGGGCATCCAGTCGAAATCGTTGCCCGTAATTTCAAATGCTGTGAACGATGTGGTTATCAATTTTACCACAAACGTGTTGCCCAAAAATCCTCAATAAATAAAGTTTAATACGATGGACCAGAGCCATTCCTTAGCCGGAATGGCTTTTTGATTTCCCTATACCGATTAGCAGCAGAAGCCACCCGATTATAAAAAGTACCCCACCAAGTGGGGTAACAAAAGCAAGCCATGAATACCCTGTAAAACAAAGCGCGTACAGGCTGCCGCTAAACAACAGGATACCCAAAGTAAAGCCAACAGCAGAAAGACGCAGGTAAGCCGATTGATAAAGAGATTGTGCGATGCCGGTAAAGAGCAAAGCCAGGGTGTGATAAAACTGGTAACGCACGGCCAGTTCAAATGTTTCAAGCCGACCGCTTTCCAGCAGCATGGGCTTAAGTGCGTGCGCTCCAAATGCTCCGAGTGCAACGGCCAGCATACCCGTAACTGCTCCGGTGATTATAGCAGTTTTTTGGTTCATGGTTTTCGTTCACCAAATATAGCCGAACCAATCCGAACCATAGTGCTTCCTTCCTCAATGGCAATTACGTAATCATGGCTCATGCCCATGGAGAGTTCATGCATTTCGATACGACCCGGAACAGTGAACCTTTTTAACTTTTCTGATAAAAGCCGTAAGCCTTTAAATTCTTCCCGGATTTTAGCGGCATCATCTGTAAGTGTTGCCATACCCATTAATCCGGATATTTTGACGTGATTAAGGTTGTCTATAACAGGATTCTTGAGTATTTCTTCTACTTCGGTTTGTGAAAGTCCAAACTTTGTTTCTTCGCTGGCAATATGTATTTGCAGCAACACCGGTATAACCCGGCCATAACGCTGAGCCTGCTTGTTAATTTCCTGCAGTAACTTCAGGCTGTCAACCGAGTGGATGAGGCTTACAAACGGGGCAATGTATTTTACTTTATTGGTTTGTAAATGGCCAATCATGTGCCATTCAATGTCTTTGGGAAGAGCCTGGTATTTGGGCACCAATTCCTGCACTTTATTTTCGCCAAAACAGCGTTGCCCAAACCGGTAAACTTCCAGCACACGCTCAGGTGGCTGGGTTTTGCTTACTGCAATAAGCTTTACGTTTGCAGGTATTGTAGCCCGTAATTCGCGGATGTTATTTTTACCCTCCATTGCGTAATTTTAGCACCGCTAAAAAACAAAAAAACGGTGGCAACGCATGGCAATTATCGGAAACTTGCTTAAAAAAGGAATACGGCTGCGGGAGATGATGGAGCAGGAGTACACCGCTCCGTTTGATTTGCAAAAACGCGAGTTGAAGGAGTTGCTGATGGCTGCCAACCAAACCGATTTTGGCAGGCACTACCAGTTTAATGACATTCTAAGCGCCTTTCGTAAAGGACAATCCGATTTTTATAAACTGTATCGTTCTGTGGTGCCCATTCACGATTATAACAAAATTTACAACGAATGGTGGAAGTACGCGCTTCAAGGAAAAAAGAATATCTGTTGGCCCGGCCGGGTAAAATACTTTGCATTAAGTTCGGGCACCAGCGAAGCCACATCCAAGCACATTCCGGTAACGAAGGATATGACGAAGGCCATTCAAAAGACAAGCATCCGGCAGATCCTTACTCTTTCTAAATATGATTTACCAAGCGAGTTTTTTACGTCCGGTATTCTGATGCTGGGCGGCAGCACCCATCTGCACAGAGTAGGTAATTATTTCGAAGGCGACCTGAGTGGTATTCAGGCGGCCAAACTGCCGTTTTGGTTTCAGCATTTTTACAAACCCGGTAAGAAGATAGCCCGTAACCGCAATTGGGAATCAAAATTGAATGAGATCGCCCGCAAAGCACCCGATTGGGATATTGGAATAATTGTTGGCGTGCCGGCCTGGCTGCAGATTATGATGGAGAAAATAATTGCTTACCATAAACTCAGCCACATACACGAGGTTTGGCCCAAAATGCAGGTATATGTACACGGAGGCGTTTCATTTGACCCGTACCGGAAGAGTTTTGAAAAGTTGCTGGGCAAGCCGATTTACTACATTGAAACTTACCTGGCGTCTGAGGGTTTTATTGCGTTTCAGGCTTACCCTAACTACAGGTCAATGCGCCTCGTACTAAACAATGGCATCTTTTATGAGTTTGTGCCGTTTGATGAACATAATTTCGATGCAAACGGAGAGATTAAGCCAAATGCACAGGCCATCATGATTGATCAGGTTGTAGAAGGTAAGGAATATGCCTTGTTACTTTCAACTTGTGCGGGGGCCTGGCGGTACCTGCTTGGCGATGTGATCAAATTTGTTTCAGTGGACGAATCCGAGATTGTAATTACCGGCCGCACCAAACATTTTTTGAGTTTATGCGGTGAGCACCTGTCGGTTGAAAATATGAACCGTGCAATCGAAATGGTTTCTAATGAACTGAATGTTGAAGTACCTGAGTTTACAGTGGCTGGGGTCCCACACGATTCGTTATTTGCACACCATTGGTTTGTGGGATCCAATCAGCCGATCAATCCGCACCTGTTCAGGCAAAAGCTGGACGAGCGGCTAAAGGAGTTAAACGATGATTATGCGGTAGAGCGCAGTGCCGCCCTGAAAGAAATTAAGGTAGAGGTCCTTCCGGTTAAAACATTTTACGACTGGATGGAATCGAAAGGAAAGGTAGGTGGACAGAATAAATTTCCACGTGTAATGAAGGCTGCACAACTACACGAGTGGCAGCAGTTTATTCAAACCCACCGGCATGGAAATAATTATTAAGGGCGTGGTTTCAGGAATAATCCTGGCCTTTCTGATCGGGCCGGTGTTCTTTACCATTCTTCAAACCAGTGTTGAACGTGGTTTTGGCAGCGGGCTGATGGTGGCAGCCGGTGTGGCGTTGAGCGATACGGTATATATTGCTATCGCCTACCTTGGCATATCACAGGTATTTCACGATGCCCGCACGCAGGTTTATCTGGCCTATGGCGGTGGCCTAGTGCTTTTTTGTCTCGGCCTCTATTACCTGCTTATTAAGAGTCGGAAGCTCAGCGGGTTTCAGGTTGAGCAAGTACGTGAACAAAATCCGTTTCGTCTTTTGGCAAAAGGCTTTTTTATTAACGGGTTAAGTCCAATGGTGCTGGTATTTTGGTTGGGCACGGTTAGCCTGGCCACCAGCGAACTGGGTTATACCACACCGGCCAAAGCGCTTACCTTTTTTGGGGCCATCATCGGCACCGTTTTTTTAACCGATGTGCTTAAAGCCAAGCTGGCCGATAAGTTGCGCAGGATATTAACCCCCCGCTTTATCCGGTTGCTCAACATCGTGTTGGGTATTGTGCTGGTAATTTTTGGGGGACGCCTGATTTTGTTTGCGGAAGACGTAAATACCCTGTGATTTAGTCCTGCAGCACGTTGCTGATAAAGGTTAGTTTGGTAAACAACCAGGCCAGCAGCAGTACGATTGCCCAGTTAATGTATATAGTGTAGTAGTCAGCCGTATCCTTAAAACGAGTTTCTTTTATTTCAGCTTTCTCCAGTTTATCAATTTGGTTGAAAACGCGTTCCAGTGCGCGGTTATCCAACACCCGGTAAAATTCTCCGTTACCGATTTCGGCAATTTTACGCATGGTGGTTTCGTCAACATTATTTTCTATCATATTAGGCCTTCCAAAAAAATCTTTACCGAACGGCACCATACCCTCTTTGCCGATAACGATGGTATAGATTTTAATACCGAAAGCTGCCGCCAGTTCGGCTGCGGTTATGGGGTCAATATTGCCGGCATTGCTGTCACCATCGCTTAACAAAATGCACACTTTTGATTTAGAGTCTGATTCGCGCATGCGGTTGGTAACCACGGCCAGTGCACTGCCAATGGCCGTGCCGCGCGACTCAATCATGCTAAAAGTCATTTCATTAATTAGCGACTTGAGCATACTGTAATCGGTGGTAAGCGGTGCCAGCGAAAAAGCATCTCCTGAAAACACCACAATTCCGATTCGATCCTGCAAGCGGCCGTCAATAAATTCGGTAGCTACTTTTTTGGCGGCATCCAGCCGGTTGGGTGTAAAGTCGGCAATCTCCATTGATCGAGATATGTCGATGGCCAGCATAATGTCAATTCCTTCCGTCCATTGTTCTACCTTTTCGTTAGTTTTCTGTGGGCGGGCCAGGGCAACCAGCAAAAGGGCTATGCAAAGCATAATCAACAGGCCGGGCAGCAGCCGGATTAGATTAAATGCCGAAGTTTTTAAATCTTTTTGGGTTAATGCCACCGGCAACTTTTGGGCGGTTTTTAATTGCAATAACCAGCGTATAAGAAACAATAATGGAAGTCCTGCCAGTGCATATAAAAATTCCGGATTACCCCAGGTAAATGCTTGTAGTGTGGATGGCGAAAACCAGTAGAGCGAATACCAGGGCAGGGTGGTGTCCATGCTATCCATGCTTTACTTCATTTAATTTTTTCAGGAACCGCTGTTCAGCCATTTTACCCAGTTGTGCCAGCGGTTCATCAATACTTTTCTGGTGGCCGTAAATGGCGCCATCAAGCGCTTTTAGCACAGGGCCTAGCGTATGGTGGTCGGCCTCAAGTAAAAGCATTTCACGTGTGGTAAGTTTGGTATAGGGTTTCTGCTCCAGTTGTTCCAGGTATTTTTTCCACACTGCCAGTGCCCGTTCAGCCAGTTGCGGATCAAATTGCAGGCTGATCTCTGTGAGGCAGGCCGTGAAGGCTTGTGAAAACGTGGCGTAATCCTTTTGTAAACGCCTGATGAAAAAATACTTTTTAATCCGTTTGCCGAAAATCAGCCAGCCAAGTACAATAATTACCAACAGGGTGGCGGCACTGATAAAAACCACCGGGTAGTTAAAAAGTAACTTTACAAACTGATAGGTGGTATTGGTTTTCAGCGGCAGTTGCGCCAAGGGTAGGGTATCTGGTGGTACTACCTTTACCTGGCTAATCAGGCGAATGCTGTCGCGCATGCTTTCGTAACGCAGGCTGTCAGCTACACCAGGTACAAATACAGGCACAGCCAGTTGCTGCACAGCATCCAGTTCAAATGTGCGGAGGGTATATACCACACTGTCGTAACTGATGCCCTTGGTGGTTTGTGTAGGGAAGTACCTTTTTGAAATGTATTCGAAAGGTGCAAACGAATAGGTTGAGTCCGGAAACAGCAGGTTGAGATTTTCCGGGTAGCGGGCGGTTAAAAAATAATAAACCGGCTGGCCGATGGCAATGCTGTCCTGGTAAAATCCACCCTTAACCTGTACGGGCTGCGCTAAGGCAAGATACTTGGCTAATACCAACGTCAAAAACAAGATGCCTCTTAACATCTCCATGCAGTTACGTTGTTTTAACGGATCGGTTTCTCACTTTAAATAACTTCAGTAGTTTAGGCACGTAATCTTCATCTGTTTCAATGGAGATGAAATTTATTTGATGTTTTCTGCTGAAGGACTCCAGGGTGGCAATCCGTTCGGCTAACTGCCTGCCTATTTTCTGGCGGAAGTCGCCAAAAGAAGTATTCACCCAGAGGGTTCTTCGGCTTTCTTTATCAAGCACGGGCACAATACCCAGTTTGGGCAGCCGTGTTTCGCGTTTGTCGCTCAGGTGGATGGCCACCAGGTCGTGTTTGCGAGCCAGCGCCTTCAGGTTGTCTGAATAGCCATCGTCAATAAAATCCGAAATCAGAATAACCACGCTTCTTCGTTTGATGGTATTTAGTGCGAACAGTAAAGCCCGTGTCAGGTTGGTTTGTAATGAACGAGGATGGAGATTAACAAGGCCGTAAATGATTTGGTAAGCCTGAGCAATACCTTTTGATGGTTTGATGTATAATTCACGTTGGTCCGAAAAGCAAATTAGTCCAACATGGCTGGATTCTTTTACGGCCGAAAGTGCCAGCACCCCGCAAATTTCACGACCAATGTCCACTTTGGTTTTACCTTCAGCCCCAATTTCCTGTGAGGCGCTTACATCAAGGATAAAGTAAACCGTTTGTTCTTTCTCTTCCCTAAAGGTTTTAACAAATGTGCCGTGCCCCTTGGCCGACACGTTCCAGTCGATGGTGCGGATGTCATCGCCATACTGGTAAGGGCGCACATCGTCAAACTCCAGCCCGGTGCCTTTAAACACCGACCGGAAATCGCCCTGCATCTGGCTGTTAATGGCCTTGCGTATCCGTATTTCGTACTTGCGTAGTTTCTTCAGTAAAGCCTTCATACCGGTGCCCGCAAAAATATAGATTTGTATGTACTTTGCGGGATGTTTCGGATGCCCGGTGAATATAGTTTACAGTCTGGTTGGCGGCTAGCCTTATTGCTCTTGCTTGGCCTGCCTTGCTGCAAGCCAAATCAGCCACCCGGTGTGCTTAATGAACAAGAGATGGTTAAGGTGCTAATGGAAATTTACCTGGATGAAGAAAAAATCAGCCGGGCTTCTATTCCTTATGATTCGGTAACCCGTATTTCTCCGGTAATCAGGCAGCGGATACTTAGCCGGCTAAATGTGTCTGACTCTGTTTTTAAAACGTCCATGGAATACTACATGGCCCGCCCCCAGGTGCTTGAACGCATGTATGGTGCATTAATTGATTCATTGAGTTTCAGGGAATATCGAATGCCCACACCCGATGCTGCACCCCGGTGATATTGAATGGAAACTCGGATTTGATCAAATCCGGGAAAAACTGAAAGCCCAATGCCTGTGTTCACTTGGCGCCTCGGCCGTTGATGCAATGACTTTTCAGGCATCAGCGGTACAAATCAGCCGGATGCTAAATGAAAACTGGGAGTTCAGGCAACTGCTCGAGCGCTATAGTGACTTTCCATCAAATCATTATTTTGATCCGACTTCGCTGCTGGCAACCGCTACCGTTGATGGTGCCTATCTTGAGCCGGCCGATTTCCTGCGAATCAAACAATCACTTGAGACCATTGTGTCGTGCATTGCTTATCTAACCATTCGCAAGAATGATTTTCCGTCCTTGTTTAACCTGGCCACGCCCGTTCATGTTAATCCCGAAATCATAAAGGAGATTAACCGCATCATTGATGAAGAGGGGCTGGTAAAAGATTCGGCTTCGGATGAGTTGAAGAAAACCCGAAAACTACTTCGTGAAGCACAGACCAGGTTGCGTACACAAATTGAAAAAGCGTATCGGATGGCAGTGGCCGAGCAATGGGTTCCTGAAGGCGGCCTTCCCTCCATTCGGCAAGGCAGGTTGGCCATACCTGTTTTGGCGGAATTCAAACGAAAATTGAAGGGTTATATCCTTGATGAATCGGCCACCGGGCAAACGGTGTACATCGAACCCGTGGAAGCTATTGAAGTAAACAATGAAATCCGCGACCTGGAGCATGCCGCCCAGCGTGAAGTAATTCGCATTTTGAAAGACCTGACCAGTATGTTGCGGATGCATATTGATGACCTTAAAGAGGCTTACCGGTTTCTCGGGTACATTGACTTTACCCGTGCCCGCGCAATGTTGTCAATTACCCTAGACGCCACGTTGCCCCAGGTTAAGGATGTTCCTGTATTGCATTGGATAAATGCCCGGCATCCGCTGCTTCAGTTTACGTTAACCGGCCAGCGCACGGTAATACCGCTTACTATTAACTTAACGAATGCTGACCGCATGCTGCTTATCAGCGGACCAAATGCCGGGGGCAAATCGGTATGTCTGAAAACCGTTGGGTTATTGCAGTACATGCTTCAATGCGGTTTGCTGATACCGGTATCGGCCGATTCAACAGCCGGTATTTTTAACGATATGTTTATTGACATTGGCGATCAACAGTCGATTGAAAACGATTTAAGCACATACAGCAGCCACCTGAAGAATCTTGCGTTTTTTATAGAACACTCCGGACCACAGTCGCTGGTTTTGCTTGATGAACTGGGTTCCGGTACTGATCCGAATTTCGGAGGGGCTATTGCTGAGGCCGTACTGGAAACACTACTTGATAAAAAGGTATGGGCGGTGGCAACCACCCATTATTATAACCTGAAATTATTTGCGGGTAATCGCCCTGGCATCCGTAACGGTGCTATGCGATTTGATGAGCAAAACCTGACTCCATTGTTTATTCTTGATATCGGAAAGCCCGGAAGTTCATTTGCATTAGAGGTGGCCCGTAAAACCGGTATTCCCGCTGAAGTGCTGGAGAAGGCCGGAAAATTAGTTGGTAAAGAATTAATGGGTTTTGATAGTATCGTTCGTACCTTGGAGAAAGAGAAACATGAGTTAGCTGAAAAACTCAATCGACTGGCCATTGAGCAACGACAACTGGAGGAATCCATCCAACAATACAACTATTTACGCAACGATCTGGAGCAACATAAAAAGAAAATACTGGACCGTGCAAAGCAGGATGCCGCTGCATTGCTGCAACAAACCAATCGGGAAATTGAGAAAACCATCCGGCACATTCGTGAAAATCAGGCACAGCGCAGCGAAACAAAGAAGGTGCGTAGAAACCTGCAGCAAATAGCCAAACGGGTAACAGAGCAGCACAGCCAACTGCCCGGTTCAGCATCCGGTAAAATTCAGCCGGGCGATGTTGTTTCAATAATCGGACAGGAGGGGGCAGGTACGGTGCTCTCAATTAAAGGCAAACATGCTCAGGTTCAGTTTGGCGAATTGAAGTCGAAAGTACCCATAGTTAAACTTCAGAAGGCGGGTAGGAGGTTGTTGACCGATGGTGCAGTTCCATCGGGTAAGCCGGCAACAGGTGGGTTAAAACTTTATGAGAAACAGGCAACATTTAACCCTTTGCTGGATGTTCGTGGTAAACGGGCCGAAGAGGTAATTCCGCTATTAGATGAGTTTTTAGATACGGCCCTATTGCTGGGGTACCGCCAATTAAAAATTCTCCATGGCAAGGGCGAAGGGGTACTGCGTACCGTGGTGCGGAGTGAATTAAAAAAAAGCAACCACGTTGAGACGTTTGTAGACGAGCATGTTGACCGGGGTGGTGCGGGGATTACCGTGGTGGTGCTTAAATAAAAACTCTCCTGCCACATTCAGCAGCAGGAGCAGTTACTTTATTGAAGTATAAAATTCCAGGTACCGTTAACCAGGTTTACCCTGCTGCCGGCATAATTACAACTTGTGCACGTAAAGGTAAGATTTAGTTTTCCCGTGGAGTCTATAAAATAGGTCATCGAGAGGTCACCACTATCTTGCGTGCCGCTGCCGTTTTCATCGCGTATTAATTGCGATTCAGGGTCACCGCCAAAAAACCAATTTCCGCTTGCCGGCCAGGGGCTGGGGGTAGGCCTAGTGCCGCTAACTGAGAACGTATAGGGGCCTTTTGGGTTTGCTGAATTAAAGGTTCCTCCTATGGTGAGTGTAAAACCCGAGAAATCAGAAGTTCTGTCAGCAGCATCCAAAGTTGCTCCACCCGAAGTAACTATAGTCCAGGTCTTCTTTAGTTTATCGAACTGTATTTGCTCAGGCGGTTTTCCTGGCCCGTCATCATTGCAATGGGTGAAGGTGATAAGGGTTGTGGCAAGGACAATTAAAGATAGAACTGGTTTAATAGTAGTGTTCATTGGCACATTATTTAAAGCTACAATTTGAGGTTTCCTTTTTATAAAATCAAACTGAAAGTTCCTCGTTACGCTAAAATCAGGTATTTATTGCTTTAAAACGCGGGTTGTAACCATTTATTGCCGGGTAATCAGCCGTTTTCATTTGTAGTCGGGTATAGAAATACGGTGTGCATTAGCCGGGTATTCCTCGTTATTGTTTGAGGCAATGACGATGATTCGGTTTTTAAACAGCCTATTGAGCAGGTTCAGGTACCATTGAAAGGCTTGGTCATCCAGATTGGTGCCGGGTTCATCCAGGAATACAACCGGAACATCGGTGTAAAAGGCCAGGGCCAGTTTAAGGCGTTGTTTCATGCCTGATGAGAAGTTTCCGATGGGCTTTGCTGCGGCTTCTTCCAGGTACATGTCTTTAATCACTTGCTTAACCGAATAGCCGGGCCATACAGATTTTAACCTGAAATGAAAGTCAACCATTTCAGTTAACGTAAATTCATCAATCAAATCCATGTACGGGGCTGCAATGGCCAGGTGATTAAATAGCGCATCCGGTTCAGGGATTTTTTTGTCAATTTCATACCCTATCGTTCCTTCGGTTGAGGGCAGTTGCCCCCACAGCATTTGCAACAAGGTGGATTTACCTGAACCGTTAGGCCCGGTAATAGCATAAATGTTTCCGCTAACGAACGTGTAGTTAAAATTTCTGAAAAGCCAGCCGGTATGAAATTTCTTTCCCAGGTTAATTGCCCGGATGGTTATGCTTTTAGCAATTGTGTTCAGTTGTGTATCAATCGGCTGCGCCATAGCCTTTCATGATACCACGTTCTGAACTTTGAATAAAGTTAATGATGTAGTCACGTTCTGCACTTTCAGGAACGGATTGCCTGACTACGTCAAGCGCTTTCAGGTTGTTAAGGCCTTTCAGGAATATGTAACGATAAATTTCCTGGATTTCTGAAATTTTTTCGGAGGAGAAACCCCGCCTACGAAGTCCTACCGAGTTTACACCGGCATAAGCAAGAGGTTCGCGGGCAGCCTTGGTGTAAGGAGGAACATCTTTTCGTACAAGCGATCCACCGGAAACCATTACATGCGCACCTACTTTTACAAACTGGTGCAAGGCACTTGCTCCGCCAATTATCGCCCAGTCGTCAATGGTAACGTGGCCGGCAACCTGAACAGAGTTAACCAATATGCAATGATTACCAATAATGCAATCGTGGGCAACGTGTACATACGCCATCAGCAGGCAGTTTTTACCGATAACGGTTTTCATTTTATCGGTTGTGCCACGGCTGATGGTAACGTACTCCCGGATAACGGTATTGTCGCCAACATGGGTTTCGGTTTTTTCACCGGCAAACTTGAGGTCTTGCGGAATGGATGACACGGAAGCTCCCGGATAAACTTTAACATTTTTACCAAGCCGGGTACCATCCCACAGTATGGCGTTTGGGCCAATCCAGCAGTTATCATCAATTACTACATCGCGCTGGATGGTGGCAAATGCTTCAATGGTTACATTGTTGCCGATTTTGGCTTCGGGGTGAATGTTGGCTAGCGGGTGGTGGCTCATGCGTCTTTGCGTACAATACTTGCTGTCATTGTGCCCTCACACACCAGTGTGTTGCCCACAAACGCGCGACCGTACATTTTAGCAATGCCACGCTTGATGGGCGCTACCAGATCACATTGAATAACCATGGTGTCTCCGGGCAAAACCATCTTTCTGAAGCGGAAATTCTCAATCCCTAAAAAGTAAGTCCAGTAGTTTTCCGGATCAGGCACAGTATTCAAAACGAGTATGCCGCCAATTTGCGCCATGGCTTCCACTTGAAGAACTCCCGGAAATACCGGGTTGCCTGGAAAGTGCCCCAGGAAAAAATGTTCGTTCATGGTAACGTTCTTCACACCTGCCACACTTTCGTTATCGAGATAGATGATTTTATCAATGAGGAGGAATGGATACCGGTGCGGTAGGATTTGCGATATCTTGTTAATATCCATCACCGGAGGAAGGTTGGGGTTGTACTTTGGTCGTCCCACCTTATCGGCCTCCGACATGGCTTTTTTCAATTTTTTTGCAAAGGCTACATTAGCGGCATGGCCCGGCCGTGCGGCCAGCACCTGCGCTTTAAGCGGGCGCCCCGCCAAGGCTAAATCGCCCACCACATCGAGCAGTTTGTGGCGTGCTGGTTCATTTTTATAACGAAGGTCAACATTGTTCAAAATGCCTTCATGCCTCACTTCAACTTTTGGTTTATTGAGCATTTTGGCAATGTTGTCGAGTTCATCATCTTTAACAACTCGATCGACAATAACAATCGCATTATTCAAATCGCCTCCGCGGATCAGGTTGTTTTTGTAAAGCATTTCCAGTTCATGTAAAAAGCAGAAGGTGCGGCAACTGGCTATTTCCTTTTCGAACTGGCGGATGTCGTTCAGCGAGGCGTGCTGGCTGCCCAATACGGGTGAGTTGTAGTCGATCATTACCGTAACCCGGTAGTCGTCAAGCGGCAACGCGGCAATTTCAACATTACGTGCGGCCTCACGATAGAAAACGGGTTCCTGTACTTCGAAGAAATCACGGATGGCATTCTGCTCCTCTGTTCCTGCTTCTTTCAGTATGTCGATAAATTGAATAGAACTGCCATCCATTATTGGGCATTCTGGACCATCTAACTGAATTACCACATTATCAATCTCAAGGCCTACAAGTGCTGCTAATGTATGTTCGATGGTGCTTACGCGTGCACCGCTTTGTTCAATTGTTGTTCCCCTCGAAACATCCACCACGTTATCGCAATCGGCATTGATAAAGGGTGCACCCGGGAGGTCAACCCGCTGAAATTTGATGCCGTGATTGGGCTTGGCCGGTACAAACGTCATATTGGTTTTGGCACCAGTATGCAGGCCAACACCCGAAAGCGTAACCGATTTATGAATGGTTTGCTGCTTGATATTCAACATAATAGGCAAAAAGTGGGCAAATTTAACCTTTAACCCACCGATATTCCAAACTTATTTATTGGGCCGCCTCGCGTTATTCGGCTGATTCAGAGACGGTACGCGACTTCTCCTCCTGGCTGTTGCCATAAATGCGATCTTCCAGTTGTTTTAGCCGGTAACTGATGCTCGGCAATTTTTTGAAGACCGTGTAAGCCCTGAAATATTCCTTTATATCAAAAGCCGGATAGCCCAGTATGCGCTGGCCCTCTTCTTTAATGGATTTTGAGATGCCGGATTGGGCACCAATGTGGGTGTTATTGGCAATAACCAAATGGCCGGCA
This sequence comes from Cyclobacteriaceae bacterium, assembly GCA_023151255.1. Classification (GTDB taxonomy): domain Bacteria; phylum Bacteroidota; class Bacteroidia; order Cytophagales; family Cyclobacteriaceae; genus UBA2336. The sequence continues at coordinate 115,273 of JAKLJG010000006.1, forward strand.
ATGCCCACCTGGCCGGCTATCATGTTGTTTTCGCCTACTTTGGTAGAACCGGATATTCCCGCCTGCGCGGCAATAACCGTGTTCTTTCCGATTTCAACATTGTGAGCGATCTGGATGAGGTTGTCCAGTTTAACACCTTTGCGGATAATAGTTGAATCGCCAAACAAAGTGGCGCAGTCAACAACCGTATTGGCGCCAATCACCACGTCATCTTCAATTACCACGTTGCCCAGTTGCGGAATGGTTTTGTACGATCCATCGGCCTGTGGTGCGAAGCCAAAGCCATCGCTTCCGATAACCGTGCCCGAATGAATTACGCAATTATTGCCGATGCGCGTACCGGCATAAAGTTTCACATTCGGGTGTAAGATTACGTTGTTTCCAATTTGTACATTATCGCCAACAAATACATGGGGATAAATTTTAACGTTGTCACCAACCTTTACGTTGTTGCCGATATACGAGAACGCGCCCCGGTAAACGGCTTTACCGGTTTGTGAATCTTTGCCAATATAGCTTGGTTCTTCAATACCCGATTTCTGAAAACTAATCAGTTTGTGGTATTCCTCCAGCAAAACGGTGAAACTGATGTACGGATCATCGACTTGGATAAGTGTTGTTGCAATCGGTTTGCGCGGGGTAAATTGTTTACTGACTATAACTGCGGTTGCCCCGGTGGTGTAGATGTAGTTTTCGTACTTAGGATTTGACAGAAATGCAATCTGCCCGGCTTTGGCATCCTGGATTTTAGCCAGCATATTAATACGGCCGTTGCCATCGCCTTGTATGGTGCCGCCCAGCATGGCGGCAATCTGTTCTACTGTAAATTCCATAAGGATATGCCAGGAGTATTACAGGCTTAGCTCAACCCGGTGCAACCCCTGGTAACGCACCGTAGCCTATCTTACAAAGATACATTTTTAGGCCAGCAGAGGTAGTTTTTTTTAACGATTTTGCTGATGGCCTTGATGCTCGGTAAATCGGATGCCTGCGCTATATCCAGCAGTTCGCCTGATCGCATCAGTACATTTATTTTCTGCCCTTCGGTGTAGGCTTCGTTGCTCACCAGACCGGTAGAAAACAGGTAGGGTGCGTCCGAACGGTATATTTTATATCGGCTTACAACGCCTTCCCGAACAGCGGCAAGATGTGATTTCCGAATTGGCTCGTTGCTCAGTATGATCTGAAAAAGCCTTCGCTGCATCAGCATTTGTGACAATGTCTTTAAAATTAAGTCGGGGGAGTTTTGCCATAGCTTAATGGCACCCCATATATCCAGATCGTCCAGTCGGCCGTATAAGGCAAGTGTTGATTTATTTTCTTTGAACGACTCTACGTTGGCGGTATTCTTCAAAAAGTGTATTAAGGCCTCGCTACACATTACCTTTTCGCCTGCCTGCACCAGGTTGCGCGCCCGCCTAATGAGGTTCACCACCATCCGCTCGGCACTCAGGGTTGTTTTGTGCAGGTACACCTGCCAGTACATCAGCCTGCGCGCATTCAATAAGTTTTCGATGCTGTAAATACCTTTTTCTTCCACCACCAATTGATCTTTATACACACCCAATACTTCCACGATTCGGTCAACGCCAATGGTGCCTTCGGGCACTCCTGTAAAAAAGCAGTCGCGGTTCAGGTAATCCAGCCGGTCAATATCCAGTTGGCTCGAAACAAGCTGGTTAAAGAATTTACGTTTGTAACTGTTTCTGAAGATTTTCAGGCTCAGATCAAGCGCGCCATTAAATTGTCTGTTCAACTCGTTCATGAACAGGTAGGAAATACTCTCGTGCCTGATACCGGGCAGCAGGCTCTCTTCGAGTGCGTGCGACAGCGGGCCGTGGCCGATGTCGTGTAACAAAACAGCGATCGTGGCGGCTTCAAATTCATCATCCGAAATAGCAACACCTTTAAGCCGAAGCGTGTCAAGGACGCGGCCCATCAGGTGCATGGCGCCCAGCGCATGCTGAAAGCGGGTATGCTGTGCTCCCGGGTACACCAGGTCAGTAAGGCCCAGTTGTTTAATGTGCCGGAGCCGCTGAAACCACGGGTGTTCGATAACATCGTACACCAGCTCGCTTCTAATCCGGATAAACCCATATACCGGGTCGTTGATGATCTTCTTCTTGTTCAAAAATTTCGAATCAGGTAACAGATGAGTAACTTCGGGCAAATAAGTGAACGATGCAAAGATATAGCATTTTGTGGGCCGATGATGAGATTGATCTGTTAAAGCCACACATCCTGTTTCTGGAACAACGCGGGTATGACATTACCCCCGTAAACAACGGTTCGGATGCCGTGGAGTTGTGTGAAGCGAAACACTTTGATGTGGTATTTCTGGATGAACACATGCCCGGGCTGTCAGGCCTGGAGGCATTGAGCCAAATCAAAGCCAGTAAACCCAATGTGCCGGTGGTAATGATTACTAAAAATGAAGAAGAGCACATTATGGAGGAAGCCATCGGATCGAAAATTGCCGATTACCTCATCAAACCGCTGAACCCAAGCCAGATATTACTGTCAGTTAAAAAAATTCTCGATAACAAACGGTTGGTCATTGAAAAAACCAACCTGTCGTATCAGCAGGAGTTCCGTAAAATCAGCATGGAATTGCTGGACGACATGAATCACGAAGCCTGGGCCGAGATTTATAAAAAGCTCGTGCATTGGGAATTGCAACTCGACCAGGACGATAACCGCGATATGGCCGAGGTGCTTGAGTCGCAGAAAACCGAGGCAAATGCCGGCTTTGCCAGGTTTGTTATAAAGAATTATGAAAAGTGGCTGAACGACCCTAATGCCGACAAGCCGTTGCTCTCGCACCAGCTGATGAAGCGAAAGGTCTTTCCGGAAATCGGTAAGGGCAAACCGGTTTTTGTAATACTGATTGACAACCTCAGGTTTGACCAATGGAAAATGATTGAGCCAGTGGTTGCTGAATATTTTACAATTACCAGCGAGACTACTTATTATTCTATTTTGCCAACTACAACTGCCTACTCGCGCAATGCCATTTTTTCGGGCATGTTGCCGGCCGATATGGCAAAGAGTCATCCGGAAATATGGGTAGGCGAAGACGAAGAAGAGGGTAAAAACAATTTTGAAGACGAGTTTCTCGAAAAACAGCTGCGTAAAAACAACCTGAACATCCGCCATTCGTATCATAAAATCAAGAACCTGGAGGAAGGTAAAGCGCTGGCCGATTCGGTAAACAATTTATTTCAAAACGATTTGAATGTGATTGTTTATAATTTTGTTGACATGCTTTCGCATGCCCGCACCGACATGGCCATGATACGCGAACTGGCTCCCGATGAGTCGGCTTACCGGTCCATTACCAAATCGTGGTTTGTGCATTCGCCACTGCTCGACATCATGAAAAAAATTGCCGAGAAACCGGCCCGACTGGTCATCACCACGGACCATGGCACCATCCGCGTAAAGCGGCCTTTCCGGATTGTTGGCGATCGGAGTGTTAATTCTAACCTGCGCTACAAACAAGGCAAGAACCTGGGCTTTGAAGGCGATAGAATTATGCATGCCGCCAAGCCCGAACGCCTTTATTTGCCCAAGGTCAATGTCTCCACTTCGTATGTCTTTGCTATTGAAGATCAATTCTTCGCTTACCCTAACAATTATAACTACTATGTTAATTTTTATAAAGACACCTTTCAGCATGGTGGGGTAAGCATGGAAGAGATGATAATCCCTATTATTTTCTTAAATTCGAAAAATGCAGCCGGTTGAAAAGACGCTGGTTTTCAGAAACGTAAAATTGGCTGATTTAGAACGGGTTGCTGAGGCGGTGTTGGGAGCAATCGGGCACACCCGGGTTGTTGCGGTTTACGGTGAGATGGGGGCAGGAAAAACAACATTTATCAAAGCCGTTGGCAAGGTGCTCGGGGTGATAAGTGTGATGAGCAGCCCCACGTTTTCGATTGTTAACGAGTATGAGTTGAAGGATGGAAAACGTTTTTTGCATTTCGATTTTTACCGGATTGCATCGGAAGCCGAAGCAGCCGAAATTGGTATAGAGGAATATTTTGATTCGGGCGATTACTGTTTTATTGAGTGGCCCGACCGGATTACATCGTTGCTGCCGGATAGTTATGTTAACATAATAATTACCATGCAGCCGGATAATCAACGACAACTAGAGATTTCGATTCATGGCAGAGAAAAAAAAGAGCGGATTTGAAACCTTGGCCCGGGTAGGCCTGGCCACCCAGGAGCAGATGCTTGCGGTAAAGAAAAAGAAAGGCACCTTCTTTCTTGGCCTTCCGCGCGAAATATCTTTGCAGGAAAACCGCATAACGTTAACACCCGATGCCGTGGCCATTCTGGTGAACAACGGCCACCAGGTGTGGGTAGAAACCAAAGCCGGTGCGGGCTCCAAATTTTCTGATCAGCAGTATAGTGAAGCCGGGGCCACCATTGTGTATTCACCGCAGGAGGTCTATAAGGCCGATGTAATTCTAAAGATTGAGCCGCCTACATTGGAAGAAACCGAACACCTGCGGCCGGGCCAAACACTGATATCAGCCATTCAACTAGGGCACCTGCAGCAGGAGTATATACAAGCGTTGCTGAAAAGGAAAGTTACTGCGCTGGCTTTTGAATTTATTGAAGATAAAGTAGGAGGCATGCCTATCATCCGGGCCATGAGTGAGATTGCCGGTAGTTCGGTGATGCTCATCGCGGCCGAGTATTTAAGCACGGCCAACAACGGCAAAGGTGTAATTCTTGGTGGTATTACCGGTGTGCCACCAACCAAAGTAGTAATTATCGGAGCCGGAACGGTTGCCGAGTATTCGGCACGGGCGGCCCTGGGTATGGGTGCTGATGTACAGATTTTCGATAACCACTTATACAAACTAAGGCGCATTAAACATTTATTGGGCCAGCAGGTGTACACCTCCACTATTGATACGCTTACACTAAGCGAATCGCTAAAAACAGCTGATGTGGTAATTGGCGCCCTTCGGGCAGAAAAGGGAAGGGCACGGATTATTGTTACCGAAGAGATGGTAAGCAAAATGAAACCCGACTCGCTGATTATTGATTTGAGTATCGATCAGGGCGGCTGTGTGGAAACTTCGGAAATAACTACATTGAAGAAGCCGGTTTTCCGTAAGTACGATGTTATCCATTACTGCGTACCAAATGTTGCCTCGCGCGTAGCACACACCGCTGCAACGGCTCTCAGCAATATTTTTACGCCAACTATTTTACGGGCAGCTGAAGAAGGCGGGGTGGAGCAGATGATTTTTTCCAGCAAATGGTTTATGAAGGGCGTTTACACCTACAAAGGCAGCTTGACAAATGAAGCGGTGGCTCGTAAATTTGGTTTAAAATATAAAAATATTGAGTTGTTGCTGGCTGCGCGGTTCTAGGTGATTGCGTTTTCGGATAGCTTGTATCCGATCTTAACTGGCTTGGCGGATTGCTTAGCAACAGGTCTGCTGTTTAGGCTCAGTTTCAATATGTATAATTTGATCACGTACTTTAAAAGATTAAGTAAATGAGAAAGATGCTCCTTATCCTCTTGACATTCTTGTCCCGTGTTGCACTGGCTCAACAACCAGTGTATGCCATCTCATCGTATTTGGTGGAAGGAAACAAGGCCCCTAATACCCATTACATCGGAGAAGCCTGGTTAAACACGTTGCTTCAGGCAGAGGAGGATTTCGATCTCAACATTACCAAGGCTACCTTCCGGGCCAACTCAACGCTGGATTGGCACAAGCATGCAACAGCTCAGGTGCTGATTATTGTGGAGGGTGAAGCCTACTACCAGGAGCGCGGAAAAGAGCCCGTAATACTAAGGAGGGGCGATGTGGTAAAGTGTAAGAAAGACACCGAACATTGGCACACTGCTACCAAAGAACAATCGGTTACCTACCTGGCCATCTACGGAGGCACGCAGCCAACCACATGGACGGAAAAAGTGACGCAGGAATATTACGATAACGTGGCGCAGAAATTAAGTTCCAAAAAAAATTAATTTCTTTATTACGGATCGTTTTCCTGAGCCTCCGTTAATGGTTCAAAGTTCACTCAATGTTTTTTCAAGCGCTTTGATCTTTGCCTCGGCATCGGCTTTTTTCTTCTTCTCCATTTCAATTACCTGGGGTGGGGCGCTGCTCATAAATCGGTCATTGCTGAGTTTGCTGTTTACTGCGTTCAGAAATCCGCGCTGGTAGTCAATTTCTTTCTGTAACGCCAGGCGTTGCGCCCCAGTATCAATTTTACCGTTAAGCGGTATTGAAAATTCGGTTGACTGAATAACAAAATTGATTCCTCCGGGCGCAGCCGGCCGGCCAAAACTTACCTCGCTCAGGTTACCCAGTTTTTTAATTACAGCTAAAAATGCACTGCCTTGCAATGCTGTGTTATTTGTAACCTGAATCTTCAGCGGTTCTTTTGGCGACAGATTTTTTGTATTGCGCGTATTGCGTATTTCGGTAATCACCTCAAAGGCGAAGGCTGCTTCTTTCAGAATAGAAGTATCATACGGCTTAGCCTTGGGCCAAGCGCTGACAATTACGTATTCGCGCTCACCGCGGTTACGCAATTCATGCCAGAGTTCTTCGGTAATGAAGGGCATGAACGGATGTAGTATTTTGAGCAGGCTTTCAAAAAAAGTAACGGTCTTCTCAAAAGTAGGTTCATCAATCGGTTGGCCGAACCCTGGTTTTATCATTTCGAGATACCATGAGCAGAAATCTTCCCAGATGAGTTTGTACACCGTCATCAGTGCATCGGAGATGCGGAATTTTTCAAAATGGTCATCCAGTTCCTGAAGCGCCTGGTTGAACCGGTTTTCAAACCAGGCACAGGCGATTTGGTTTTCGGCAGGTGGTGGTGTGGTGTGTGTACTCCAGCCCTTCACCAGGCGGAAGGCGTTCCAGATTTTATTTGCAAAGTTGCGGCCCTGTTCGCACAGTTTTTCATCGAACAGCAGGTCGTTCCCGGCCGGAGAGCTGAACAGCATGCCGGTGCGAACGCCATCGGCACCGTATTTGGCGATAAGCTCAAGCGGGTCTGGGGAGTTACCTAGCGACTTCGACATTTTGCGGCCCTGCTTATCGCGCACGATCCCGGTGAGGTACACATTTTTAAAGGGCATTTGGCCTCGGTATTCATAGCCGGCAATGATCATGCGGGCCACCCAGAAGAAGAGAATTTCGGGCGCAGTAACCAAATCGTTGGTGGGGTAGAAGTAGTTTAACTCGTTGTTACCTTTGTTGCCATCTTTAAATACTGAGCAATCAAAAACAGCAATCGGCCACAGCCAACTTGAGAACCACGTATCAAGTACATCCTCATCCTGCTTCAGCGCCTCTTCATGCAGGGTCGGATTTTTAAGGCTTAATTGCTCGAAGGCTTCCTGGCGGGTTTTGGCAACGGCAAAGGTGCCGTCAGGCGCATACCAGGCCGGAATGCGATGTCCCCACCAGAGCTGGCGCGAAATGCACCAGTCACGCACGTTCTCCATCCAGTGGCTGTAGGTGTTTTTAAATTTGGGCGGTATCAGCCGGATGGTGTCGTTCATCACGTTATCGAGTGCCGGCTTGGTAATAGCCTTCATTTTTACAAACCATTGCAGCGATAGGCGTGGCTCAATTACGGCATCGGTGCGCTCCGAAAAGCCTACGTTGCTTTTGTAGTCTTCAATCTTGCTCAGGTAGTTGCCTTCTTCGAGCAGTTTTGCAATTTTTTTTCGGGCAACAAAGCGGTCTTCACCCACCAGTATCTGTGCTTTGTCATTCAACGTGCCGTCATCATTCAGGATGTCGATAAGATCCAGGTTATGCTTTTTACCCAATTCATAGTCGTTCAAATCGTGGGCGGGTGTAACTTTCAGGCAGCCCGTTCCGAATTCCATGGTTACGTAGTCATCTTCGATGATCGGAATGGGTCGGTTAATTAGCGGAATGCGTGCACGTTTCCCTTTCAGGTGTTTGTACCGTTCATCGTTTGGATTAATACAGATGGCTGTATCAGCCATGATGGTTTCGGGCCGCACCGTGGCGATGGTGACGAAGTCGTTACTGCCTTCGATGGGGTAGTTGATGTAATACAGTTTCGACTGCACATCTTTATAATTCACCTCGTCATCCGATAGCGCGGTTTTGCCAACCGGGTCCCAGTTGATCATGCGCAGGCTTCGGTAGATGTAGCCTTTCCGGTACAGATCAATGAATACATCAATTACGGCATCGTAATAATCGGCATCCATGGTAAACTTTGTACGGTTCCAGTCGCACGAGGCTCCCAGTTTTTTCAATTGTTCTAAAATGATGCCTCCATATTTTTCTTTCCACTCCCAGGCATACTCCAGAAATTGTTCGCGGCTGAGGTCTGATTTTTTAATTCCTTTTTCACGCAGCATGGCCACCACCCTTGCCTCAGTGGCAATGGAGGCGTGGTCTGTACCAGGTACCCAGCAGGCTTCTTTTCCCTGCATGCGGGCCTTGCGTATGAGTACATCCTGGATGGTGTTGTTTAGCATGTGGCCCATATGCAATACACCGGTAACATTGGGCGGAGGGATTACAATACAATAAGGATCCTTTTGCGGGTTAACCGATGCGCTGAAAAAACCCTTGTCCATCCACTGCTGGTACCATTTCCCTTCAACTTCGGCAGGGTTGTATTTAGTCGATAAGGCCATATAAAAACAATAATGAGGGGCAAAATTAATCAAAAGCGTTAACTGCCGGCTATGCCCTCATGCGGATTCGCCAGGCTGATGGGTAAAGGTTGTTAACCCGGTTGGCAAGGATGTTTGCCCAGCCTAACGGAGTGCCTTTGTACGTAACAAGTGCAAAACCTTTATGAGTGGAATTAACTGAAATGCTTTCTTTTCGAAGATAGGCCAGGGCCTGCGGCAGGGATAATTCAATGCACGTAAAGTTTTCAGTATTCAGGTGGATGGAAAGCGCGGCTGCATGTTCAGGTACCAGTTTATCGTGGTTTGCTGTGGCCAGGGCGGTGCCCACCTGCAATACGGTAAGGTGTTGGGTAAGAAATTCAATATCAACAGTCTGCGTTGACGGCATGACCCGGATAATATTTTTTTGTTGAAAAAACGAAAACCGATCGCTGTACTCTAACCAATCAGCGATTGTATTGCGCTGTTCTTTTTTGAGCAATGTTAGTTGGCTTTTTGGCTTTACACGAATTTCGTTTTGGAATGCTGACTTCCCGACAACTGCCAGAAAAAAGCCTTCGCCTTTAACGCGGTGCGGATAAAACCGGTAGCCAATTGTGTTGCCGGTGCTTACCTCGATGTTCCAGGGTTGCTGAATTTTTAAGGCAACAGGCTCAGTTTGCCGGGTTTTTATCAATCGTTCAATTACTTCTTCATTTTCCGACCGGTTGTGCGTGCATGTGCTGTAAATCAGCACACCATCCTGTTTCAAGGCCGGCCATACATCTTCCAATATCCGGTGCTGCCTGAGTGAACAAAGTTGAACGTGATTCACCGACCATTCAGTTCGGGCAGCCTCGTCTTTTCTGAAAAGTCCTTCACCCGAACAGGGTGCGTCCACCACAATAACATCGAAAAAACCTTTAAGCGTACCAAAATCTTTTGGGTCGTTAGAAGTAACCAAAACATTGGCATGCCCCCACTTGATGATGTTTTCGGTAAGAATTGTTGTACGCCCGCGTATAGTTTCGTTGGATATAAGCAGGCTATCGGGGTGTATTAAACTTAATAAGTGGGTTGATTTGCCTCCGGGGGCAGCGCAAAGATCAAGAATCCGCAACGGTTTTTCTGTTAAGCCGATTTGCCGGAAAACCTGCTCCAGAAACATGGAACTGGCCTCCTGAACATAATAGGCCCCTGCGTGAAACAGCGGGTCAAGGGTAAATAGTGGTCGTTCAGCAAGGTAACATCCATAGATGCTCCAGGGAACCGCTTCGCCCTGAATGGTAAACGGTTTATGCGGATTGATTCGGATACTGGTGCTTGCAGGTAGCGAAAGGCTTTGCTTATAGTTGGCATAGCTGCTGCCCAAAAGGTGTTGCATCTGCAGTTCAAAGTCGGGAGGCAAACTTAATTCACCGTTCATTGGGTTTAAAGTTAATAGTTTGTTGCAGCGGTACCTGAGTAATCGTAATATCCGTAATCATTTTTCTATTTTTGGCTGATTCATTGCTGAGCATGATTAGTGCAAACAATCCGAAACTGAAAAGCTGGGTAGAAGTGCCCGCGGGGTCCGACTTCCCTATCCAAAACCTTCCGTTTGGTATTTTTAAAACCAAATACCTTTCACCGGTAGCCGGGGTGGCCATCGGCAATCATGTGCTTGACCTGGTGTATCTGCATGAGCATGGGTTTCTGGATGGCCTTGGATTGCCGCCCGGTGTATTTAATCAAACCTATCTGAACAGCTTTCTGGCCCTGGGCCGGAAAAAGACCAGTGAAGTACGCAACCGGATTTCGGAATTGCTGCGCCACGATAATGATGAACTGAAAGCCGATGTTGCTGCCCGAGAAATTGCTCTGGTTCCGATGAGTGAGGTACAGATGCTAATGCCCGTTCGCATTGGTAACTACACCGATTTTTACAGCAGCGAAGAACACGCCACTAATGTTGGCAGCATGTTTCGCGATCCGAAAAATGCATTGTTGCCCAACTGGAAACACCTGCCGGTAGCGTACCACGGCCGTGCTTCATCTATCGTAGTATCCGGAACTCCGCTGCACCGCCCCCAGGGCCAGCTTAAACTGCCGGATGCTGAAACACCAATAGTTGCACCTACTCGTAAACTGGATTTTGAATTGGAAATGGCTTTCATTACTTGTAAGGAAACAAAGCTGGGAAAGCCGATTTCAACCGAAGAAGCCGATGACGCCATTTTCGGAATGGTATTGTTTAACGACTGGAGTGCACGCGACATACAGCAATGGGAGTATGTGCCACTGGGGCCGTTTCTTTCAAAAAATTTTGGTTCAACCATTTCGCCCTGGATTGTAACACTGGATGCGCTCGAACCCTTCCGTGTAGCCGGGCCTGAGCAAAAGCCCGAAGTATTGCCTTACCTGAAAGCCTCGGGCATGAAGAATTTTGACATCAGCCTGGAAGTAAACCTGAAGTCGCACCAAGGTGAGGCGAGTACCATTTGCCGCTCAAACACCAAATACCTGTATTGGAACATCAACCAGCAGCTTGCCCATCATACCGTTAATGGCTGCAACATCCAGGTGGGCGATGTGTATGCGTCTGGCACGATTAGCGGCCCTTCGCCCGATTCATATGGATCTTTACTTGAACTCACCTGGAATGGATCAAAGCCGTTGCAATTACCCGATGGAAGCCTTCGTACCTTTATTGAAGATGGCGACACGGTTGTGCTTCGTGGGTATGCCGGGAGAGATGGTGTGCGCATTGGTTTTGGCGAGTGTAAGGGGACAATTTTACCCGCTTTATAATAATTATGCAGATAACCCCCCAAGAAACACCAGTACCTAAAATGCACAGCTACCTGCTGGGTGCTGTTGCCCCAAGGCCCATTGCTTTTGCCAGCACTATGGATAAGGAAGGTAACGTAAACCTGAGCCCGTTTAGTTTTTTTAATGTGTTTAGTGCGAACCCACCCATCCTGATTTTTTCGCCTGCCCGCAGGGGCAGAGACAACACGGTGAAAAACACATACGAGAATGTGCTTGACGTACCGGAGGTGGTTATCAATGTCGTGAGCTATGCAATAGTGCAGCAAACCTCTTTAGCCAGTACCGAATACCCTAAAGGCGTTAATGAGTTTGTAAAGGCCGGATTAACCCAAATCCCTTCGGTAAAGGTAAAGCCTCCGCGAGTGGGTGAATCAAAAATCAGCATGGAATGTAAGGTAAATGATGTAATCAGTCTTGGTGATGGAGGTGCAGCCGGCAACCTGGTTATTTGCGAGGTCCTGCTGATGCACATTGATGACAGTGTGTTGGATGTTGAAGGAAAAATCGATCCGTTTAAGCTTGATGCCGTAGCCCGTATGGGTGGTGATTGGTATTGCAGGGCAAATGGAGATAGTTTATTCAGGCTGCCCCAACCGGGGATGAAACTGGGCATTGGCATTGACCAACTGCCGGAGGCCGTTCGAAACAGCCCGGTGTTTAGTGGCGCTGATCTCGCCTTACTGGCCGGGGTTGAGCAACTTCCCGCAGTTGTTCAGCCTGGTAAGTTGGCTACGGATGCAGCCACTCATCAAAAAGCTAAAGAAGCGCTTGTCCTTGGTGATGTTGCAGGCGCCTGGAGGATTCTTGCCGGCTAAGCAACTGGGTCTTAATCGCGGTACATCACCGCTTTCACTGCTTTTACAGTCCGTTCAACATTTGGCAGTATGGCCTGAATAAGCGTGGGCGCGTAGGGCAATGGTGCATCGGCACTGGTAATGCGGTGGATGGGCGCATCCAGGTAATCGAATGCGTGCTTTTGTATGTGGTACGTAATTTCGGTTGAAATAGATGATAATGGCCAAGCCTCTTCAACAATTACTAGCCGGTTGGTTTTCTTTACCGATTCCACTACGGTGGCGTAATCAATGGGTCGCACACTGCGCAGGTCAACCACCTCGGCTGATATGTTGTCCTTCTCCAGCTCCTGCGCTGCGGCCAGTGCTACTTTCATAATCTTGCCAAAGGAAACAATCGTTACATCAGTTCCCGGTCGTTTTACATCGGCCACACCGATGGGGATGAGGTATTCTTCAGCCGGTACATCGCCCTTGTCGCCATACATCAGTTCGCTTTCCATAAAAATTACCGGGTCGTTGTCGCGGATGGATGTTTTTAACAACCCTTTTGCATCGTACGGGTTTGAGGGTACAACTACTTTTAAGCCGGGGCAGTTGGCATACCAGTTTTCAAAATTTTGTGAGTGTTGCGCGCCAAGCTGGCCGGCATTTCCGGTAGGGCCGCGAAACACAATGGGGATGTTGTATTGCCCGCCTGACATGGAGTACATTTTGGCGGCCGAGTTAATCACCTGGTCAATTGCCACCAGCGAGAAATTGAAGGTCATAAATTCTACAATCGGCCTCAGACCGTTCATAGCTGCACCTACACCAACACCGGCAAAACCAAGTTCAGAAATAGGGGTATCGATAACACGTTCCGGCCCAAACTCGTCAAGCATACCCTGACTCACCTTGTAGGCGCCATTATATTCGGCTACTTCTTCGCCCATCAGCAGAACGGCAGGGTCTCTGCGCATTTCTTCGCTCATGGCTTCGCGAAGGGCTTCACGGAACTGGATTTCTCGCATAGGCAACTTAGTTGAAAGGCTGTAAAAATAAGGGAAGGAATCAGGCTATAAAATGAATTTCTGTAAATCTGAAATAAAAAAAAAGAACCCTGGCGCGGGGCCAGGGTTCTTCTTGGTTAAGCAAACCTTATTATTTCAAGGCATTTCTGAATGCCTCAGTGGTATTCCATTTTGAAAACTCAAGGTCGGTTAATGCCATTTCCTTGAATGAAGGGTCAGCCTTAACGGCATTGGTGAGGTTGCTCACCACGCCATCGGCATTACCCAAACGGGCTGAAGCTACGGCTGCACCGTAGTAAGCCAGTGCATGGTTGCTGTTGAGGCGGGTAGCTTCGTTAAAGGAAGTGATAGCATTCTGATACTCTTTATTGAGCACTTGTGCCAGCCCTTTGTTAAAGAGGTTATCGGCTGTATTGGAGGCTGATGACAGAGCACTTACTGCTTCGCGGTAGCGGGCAGTGGTAATAGCGGCTGAACCTTTCACACCGTTTAATCCGGCTGCATTGTCGCCACGCAAAGCCGAAGCGCGGTTGGCGTAGTTATAGGCTGCATACGCATTGCCTTTAAACATGGCCACTGATGCCAGGTTAGCGTTCACTTCGGGTGCGGCATTGAGGCGGGCTGCAATGTCAAGTTGGGCTTGCGCTTTGTCCATCAGCGATGACGCATTGGAAGGATTGGCGATAGCCTGTGCGATGTAAGCAGCGGCCAGGTTGTTATGGGCGTTCCAGTAGGTTCCTTTTTTAGTAGCGGCTTCGTAGATGGCTGCTTTTTCTTCTACCGATGGGGTGAGCGTAGCGGAATACATCAGTTCTTCAAACGAAAGGGCATCGGCAGCAGCCTGGCCTGTAGTGATTTGTTTTGCCAGCACAGAAATTTCTGCATCGGTCTTTTTGTCCTTGATGGTAAGGATTTCGGTTTTAGCGGTACGCAAGCCCGGGTAAACATCCTTAAATACTTTTTTATAGGTAGGCAGTCTCTTCATCTGCTTCTCCTGATCTTCAAAGCTGCCCCCGGCATTGATAATGTTCAGGTATTCGGCTTTCTCTTCTGACGAGATTCCGTTATAAGCAGATAATGCGGTTTTGAACTCGTTCCATTCGCGGATGATGGGTTTCAGAACAAACTGAATAGAATCGGCCTTACCTTTATAATCATATTTCTTCATCTGATCGCGGTAGAACTTTTCAATGGCCTTGGCGCGATCGGGAGAAAGTTTGCTGTTGATACGTTCGGCACCTTCGGGTGAGTGGGTACCGGTAATGGTAACGGTTTTGGTAACGTTTTTCGAGGCGATGAATGCATCAAGTTGCTTACCCTTGTCGCTCTGGATTTCGGATTTACGCAACACCGAGCGGCCTTGTTCGAAAATAAAATCAGGTATTACCACCGGTATAATTTCTTCCTGGTTGTTGTAACCATGCTCCGCATAAGCGGCAAAATAAACAGGCTTAACCAGTTTGGAGGTGGTAATAATACCTACAGCCACGTCCATGCGCGGAGTAGCTTTTGATTTACTGCCTTTGGAGGCCACACCCTCCACCTGCACAACGCCTGACTTCATGGCCGGCTTATAGGCAAAGGAAAAATCTTTGCTTACGCGAGGCTGTTCGGTGGCGCTGTTTGGGTAATCATTGGCGTTGAAGGTAATCGGGTCAAGCGCAGTCTCCTGGTCACCGTATTTATAGTAGGTGTTAAGGGTGTAAACCGTTCCTTTCTTCAGCATTTTCACGGGCAGGTTGGC
Organism: Cyclobacteriaceae bacterium; assembly: GCA_023151255.1. Lineage (GTDB taxonomy): Bacteria > Bacteroidota > Bacteroidia > Cytophagales > Cyclobacteriaceae > UBA2336. Next base: position 130,291 of record JAKLJG010000006.1, read on the forward strand.
TGCCATCGAAAACACTACGGTGTCCTTATGCACCTCAAGGGGGTTGGGTGTAACTGTTAGTTGCTGATCCTTTGACATTTTGACCATCTGGGGGAGGGTACACCCCGCAAGACTTAATACGCCTGTGATCAGAAATGCGTAAACTAATTTTCTCATTTGGATTTGATTTAAGGTTGCTTTTTAATCGAGTCGCAAAGCTACATTTAACGACCTTTTTTTGCAATTATAGTTAAAAAATAAAGATTTTAGCGTTGAATTAAGGGTGGGCCGGAACCCTATATTTGTATTCGTGTTTTTAATCGTTAAATAACCCTATTACCGGTTAAGAGGCCTGATTTATGGGTAAACTGATTGACCATATTCAACTTTTCTTTGAGGGCTATGCCTTTGGTGTTTGTACTCGTTTGGGCGAAAAGCTGGGTGTTGCCACTTCAACGGTTCGCATGTTTTTTATTTACGCCTCGTTTATCACGTTTGGGTCGCCTGTGCTTATATACCTGGCGCTCGCGTTTATTATGAACTTCCGCAAGTACCTGCGCAGGCGCAGTCCTATTTGGGACTTCTAAGATTTCACGTTAATGCGCTTTCTGCCCTTCAGGTAGTATATTATTACCGCAGAACCCCGGTAAATGGTGTGCATTGAATAGGGGAGTTGTTGTTTTAAGCGATTCCGCTTTCGTAAGGTTTTTAACAGCGAAGTAACAACATGGAAATGAGCCTTTAACACAGAACCTGCATGGCTGGCGTTTCCTTCGGCAAGGAACTTCACTGCTGCCAGGTAGTCTAAACTAATACGCAGCGGAAGGGTTAATGCAAGTCTCCATCCGGGCAGGTGATGAATAAGCAGGTTAAGGCCGTTGCGAAAGTTATAGTACGTTTTAACCGGGCTGGATTGTGAAAGCGTGCCTCCTCCAACGTGGTAAACGGTACTGGCACCGCAATACATGACTTGCTTACCACTGCGATGTATTTTCCAGCACAGGTCAATTTCTTCCATGTGAGCAAAGAAGTCTTCATCCAAACCATTAAACTGGTGAAAGACTTCGGATCGGATGAGCAGGCAGGCACCGCTTGCCCAGAATACCGGGCATATGTCGTTGTACTGGCCTTCGTCTTTTTCGGTATAGTTAAATAACCTGCCCCTGCAAAAAGGGTATCCAAGCGCATCCAGGTAGCCGCCTCCTGCTCCGGCATATTCGAAGTGATCCTTTTGGTGATGCGATAAAATTTTCGGTTGAACGGCCGCTACTTCCGGATGCTGATCCAACAACGTAATCATTGGCTGCAGCCAGCCTTCAGTAACTTCTACATCGGAGTTTAACAAGACATAGTATTTTGCCTCGACCTGGCTGAGAGCATGGTTGTATCCACCGCAAAACCCGTAGTTGCGATCAAGTTTAATCAGGTTAGCCTGCGGAAAATCTTTCTGCAGCATCGCAACCGAATTATCGGTTGAGGCATTATCGGCAACAATAACACGGGCGTGAGGTGAATACTGGATAACACCGGGCAAAAACCGTTGGAGCAATTTTTCTCCGTTGTAGTTAAGGATTACAATGGCGGTATTCAAGGGAGTAAGTATAGTATGCAGTTATCCCATCATACTACCCAGATCCATGCCGGGTATGTTGGGCAGTAATCCTTCGGTGCTTTTGCGCAACGATTCTTTGGCCAGCATGTCAGCTTCTTCCATGGCCTTATTGACAGCGGCAACAATCAGATCCTGAATGATGATTTTGTCTTCGGCTTTGAGCAAACTGGCATCCACATCCAGTGCAATGAGTTGCTTTTTTCCATTTACGGTAGCCTTCACCATGCCGCCACCCGATTCGCCATTGGCGCGAATGTTCACCAGGTTATCCTGCGCTTCTTTTAAACGGGCCTGAACTTCCTTCATTTTGCCCATCATTTTCATCATGTCAATCATGGTGCAAAGGTAAGGTATGCGGGGGTGCTGAAAAATCAGGGTTCGCTATTTCTTTCTGAGCAGCACCACTGATCCGCTTCGGGTAAATGATCGCCCGGTAAGGTCGGTCAGGCTGGCTATAAAGGCGTACGTGCCTTCGGGTTGTTCTTTTCCTCTGAAGGTGCCATCCCATCCGGTATCAAGGTTATCGGATACAAATAAGAGTTCTCCCCAGCGGTTGTAAATTTTCATTTCAAACCGGGCAATGTACCGGCCGAAGACTTTAAAAATCTCGTTGCTTGGCGGCCCCTGGTTGTCAGGAGTAAAGGCGGTCGGGAAATACAGTTTAGGGTCTTTAATGATAACTATTTCGTTGGAAACAGCCTGACTTAGTCCGCCATCGGTTGCGTTTGCTTTAACTACATAGCGAAAAACCTGGTTGAGCGGATCCTCGGCATCATCAAACAAGGTTGTATTTGTGCCGGTATTAAACACCTGAACCAGACTTCCACCGGCATCGTATTTCTCCACCAGGTAGTTGCTCACCCCATTGAGCCATCCAGAGTAGGGTGTCCAACTCAGGTTAACAGCATTTTCGCTGGTCAGGCTGCCCGCCAGCCGAATCGGACAAACTTCCAAACCCGGTGCGGAGGTATTTCCACATGCATCACGATAATTAATCAGATAACAAAATTCACCGGCCGTGTTGTACTGGTTGTCGGTAAAACTTTGAACCGTGGTTTGGCCTATCTGTCCGAATGAACCTGATCCCGCCCTTCGGAACACCGCGTATTCCACCGGTGAGAAGGCTACATCCTGCAGCCAGGTGAGCGAAACACCGGCTGCACCCACAACCGCGGTAACGTTGTTCGTTGCTGTGGGTATATCGGTGGATATTGCTTGTCCACATTTTTGAAGAGAAATGCTTTGACTTCCATTGGTGTAATTGGAGGTAACCTGGTAACAGTAAGTCGTTCCGCAGGTAATATTTGTATCGTTAAAGGGCGATGCAACTGGTGTGGCGATGGTAGTTCCATCGCGGTTTACCGAAAAGTTGGTAATGCCTGCCGGATGTGTAACCCATGAAAGGTTGTTTGAGTTGTTTTGAATAGCCAAGTCGAAATTGGTGCTGCAAATAATGTTGGAATAGGTTGTAGTGGTGTTGGCACACATATCAAAAGCGCCAAGCCTGAAACAGTAATAGTTGTCATCGGGACGGAGATTCGTTAGCGATGCTGCTGTTGAATTATAAACTGTTTGCGCCAGTTGAAAGGTGCTGTTGTTGTTAGTGGCAATTTCGAGCCGGTATTGAATGTTGGCACTGGTAACCAGGTCCTGATCAATTTGGCTGCTGCTTACTACACGAAGTTCGTCAATAAACGGAGTTGGCAATGTGGCCAGGGCCACAACCGATTGGGTATTTGACATACAATTATCAGCGGCATTTACATCTTTGCCCCGTACTGAAATATTTTTTGAGCCCCCGGATCCGAAGGTATGATTATTAACAGCCAGACTGCCTTTGGGCACCTGTACTTCGGGTGAGGCATCGTTGTAGTTAATAATGTAGGCATCGTAATTGGTATCGGTTACCCGAACCTGCACCTGGTTGCCGTTACAGGTAAAGATGTTGAATTCAGGCGGCAGGTTGGGCCTTACCGTTATTTGAATTTGGTCCGGTCCGATATTCTGATAGTTTATCTGCAACGTGTAGGTGCCCGGCTGGGTATAGGTGTGGGTAAATACATTTTGTTGGGTGGGGGTTCCATCGCCCCATACCATGTCGCAGGGCTTTAGCCCGGTGCATTCGCCTGTTGTAATCAGGTTGGCATTGGTAATGGTAACTGTAAGGGAAGCGCAGCCTTTTCGTTGATCAATTTCAAAGCGCCCACCCGTGCTTACAAATTGTGCGAAGCCCAGGGTTGGCAGAATTACCATTAGAAAACTGAGGCGCATTCTTTAAAGTGGAGTTTCGCGGATAAATTTTTCAGCCTGCTGCATGTCTTGGTGCAGCACACGATCCTGTTCTACAAACGGTACGACCTGGCGGAAAGTATGTACAAATTCCTCAATTGCAGGCGATGACTTCAGCGGTCTGCGGAATTCAAGAGCCTGTGCAGCCGTCAGCAGTTCAATAGCCAGAATGGCATACAGGTTATTCACAACGCGGTATGCTTTAGTGGCGGCATTGGCGCCCATGCTCACGTGGTCTTCCTGGCCGTTGGAAGAAACAATGGAATCAACTGAAGCAGGCGTGCTGAGTTGTTTGTTTTGGCTTACCAGCGAGGCGGCCGTGTATTGCGGAATCATCATACCCGAGTTAATACCCGGGTTGGCCACTAAGTAATTGGGCAGATCGCGTGCACCTGAAATAAGTTGAAATGTTCTGCGTTCGGATATACTACCCAATTCACTTAAGGCGATACATAAAAAATCCAATGCCAGTGCCAGCGGCTGGCCGTGAAAGTTGCCGGCCGAAATAATCCGGTTTTCTTCCGGAAAGATGTTTGGATTATCGGTAACGCTGTTTACTTCAATGAGAATCGTGTTGGTTACATGATCGAGCGCATCAACGGTAGCTCCGTGAACCTGGGGGATGCAACGGAAGGAGTAGGGATCCTGCACATGTTTTTTCGGATGCGCTATAAGTTCGCTGCCCTGCAGCAGTTGAATAATTTCTTTGGCGACACGGCCCTGACCCGCATGCGGGCGGATGGCATGAATGTTTGGTAAAAAGGGTTCAATACGTCCATCAAAAGCATCCAGCGAAAGTGCGGAGATTAAATTAGCCAGGCGCAACAGGCGGTGAGCATGATGCACACCCCATGCACCATAAGCCAGCATAAACTGGGTTCCATTTAACAGCGCCAAACCTTCTTTGGCCTGGAAGTGGATGGGTTGCCAGTTAAATTTTTTATTGAGTTCGGCACCGGTAAGAGTTTTGCCTTTATAATGGACTTCACCTAACCCGATTAACGGCAACGACAGGTGAGCTAACGGAGCCAGGTCGCCCGAAGCGCCCAACGAACCCATTTCATATACCAGTGGATAGATTTCGTTGTTGTAAAAATCCACAAGCCGTTCAACGGTTTGGAGTTGTACACCCGAGTGCCCGTAGCCCAGCGATCGGATTTTCAGAAACAACATCAGTTTTACAACGTCATCCGGCACCCGCGGCCCGGTGCCACAGGCGTGTGATTTCACCAGATTTTCCTGAAGTTTTTCAAGATCATCTGCTGAAATGTATTTGTCGTAAAGCGAACCAAAACCGGTATTAATACCGTAAATCGGATGAGTTGTATCCTTTATTTTTTTATCAAGATAGAAACGGCACTGCTCAATTTTCTTTTTAACCTCACCGGATAGCTGCAACTGCACCGGTTGCTCAATGAGCATGGAGAGTTGTTCTATGTTAATCGGCTCGGGTGTAAGGGCAAAGGTCACGGTTTGATTTTTTTTATGAGTTGTTCCAGCGGCAAATGTTCCTGCTCACCGGTATTCATGTTTTTAACAGCCAGTTTACCGGTAGTTATTTCTTCCGGGCCAATCACCACGGCAAACGGTATCTGCTTTTTGTTGGCATAGTCAAGTTGTTTTTTGAGTTTGGCAGTTTCGGGAAAAATTTCAGCGGCAATATCTTGGCTTCGGAGTTGTGCAAGTATGCTAATTCCGTAAGTGAGACAGGCTTCATCGAAATGACACACCAGCACGGTGGCTCCAGCCTGTGCGCTTGCCGGAAATAACTTCAGTTCTTCCAGCGCATCATAGATGCGATCGATACCAAATGAAATACCCACGCCTGAAAGTTTCTCCTTTGATCCAAAAGCCTGAGTGAGGTTATCGTAGCGCCCGCCACCGCTAACGCTGCCGATGGCTACACCATTGATTTTCACTTCGAAGATACACCCGGTGTAATAGCTGAGGCCGCGGGCCAGGGCCAGATCGAATTCAACATGCGTGTCATCCTGGTTGTAACGGGTAAGCAGTTCAAAAACGCGCGACAAATCGGCAAGTCCTTTTTGGCCGTGTGGTGAACGTTTAAATACATCCGCCAGCGATTGAAGTTTGGCTTTGCTGTTGCCACTGGTTCGCAGAAGTTTAAATAAGTCGTCACACTGCTTCCTTGTAAATCCTTTAGCCTGCAATTCGTGTTGCACACCTTCTTCACCGATTTTGTCCAGTTTATCGATGGCTACAAACAAGCTGGTTTCCTTGCCGGATGCGCCAAGGGCTTCGGCAATGCCGTTTAAAATTTCGCGGTGGTTTACTTTGATGGTGTAATCCGGAACGTTCAATCCGAGCATCACTTCTTTTATCATTAATATGATCTCCGCCTCGCATAGCAATGAATCCGTTCCTACCACATCGGCATCGCATTGGTAAAACTCGCGGTAGCGTCCCTTTTGCGGCCTGTCGGCCCGCCACACGGGCTGCATTTGGTAGCGCTTAAAGGGCAGCGTAATGTCGTGGCGGTTCATCACCACGTAACGGGCAAAGGGAACGGTGAGGTCATAGCGGAGTCCTTTGTCGGCAATGTGCTGAGTCAAAGTTTTTGAATCAGACTTTTGATTTTCAGGAACATCTTTTAAAAAATCACCGCTGTTTAAAATGCGGAATAATAACTGGTCGCCCTCATCACCATATTTACCGGTAAGGGTTGATAGGTTCTCCATGGCAGGGGTTTCAAGCGGCTGGAAGCCGTACCTCTGAAAGACGTTGCGGATAACTTCAAATATATAATTCCGCCTGGCCATAACCTGCGGACCGAAGTCGCGGGTGCCTTTTGGTAGACCGGGTTTTTCCATCATCGCCCAAAACTAAGCAGGATTATTCAAGGTTCAAGGTTCAGCATTCGCTGTTCTTGCTCACGCGGCAACTTACCGCCAGAGTTGTAAATCCAGAATTTCCTGAGCATTTTTGCGCCCGCTAAACACGAAATACCATGGCAGTTACCCGATTAAAGCGTAAAAACCGCAAAGACCGTTCGAAAAGTGCCGTCAGGCGCCAAACCCTGAAGATTCAAAACGCCAAGCCGGTTATCAAGAATGTTGATATCGAAAAAATAAAGGAAGAGTTCAGGGCTAAGAAAGATAAGAAAGGCTAAAGCCCCAATCTTTCCTGATGATTCGTAATCCTGGCCTAAGCCGGGATTTTTATTTTTGTAAACAGTCAATTTCAACATGCCAACACTTCACCTGGTCTGCTGGAACGTAAACGGTATCCGGTCCATTATAAAAAAAGATTTTCTGAAGGACATCAAAACCCTTAATACGGATATGCTGTGCCTGCAGGAAACCAAGGCCTCGGTGGAGGAGGTAAAAAATGTACTGGAATTGCTGCCTGGTTATAAAGGTTTTGTTAACTCATCGAAAGCACGCCAAGGCTATTCGGGCACGGCCATTATTACCAAAACCGAACCGCTGGTTGTAACCTACGACATGAACCATGCCGAACACGACCAGGAAGGCAGGGTGGTTACGGCCGAGTACCCGTGGTTTTACCTGGTAACGGTGTACACACCTAACGCAGGCGAAGGCCTGAAGCGACTGGATTACCGTGAGCGTTGGGATGAAGAGTTTCGTAAGTACCTGGTTGAACTGCAGCGGAAAAAGCCGGTTGTTGTTTGTGGCGATTTGAATGTTGCGCATCAGCCTATTGATATTGCCCGGCCAAAAGACAACTACAACAAATCGGCTGGTTACACCCAACGCGAGATTGACGGCTTTCAACGTTTACTTGATGCCGGGTTTGTAGATACCTTCCGCCATTTCCACCCCGAAGAGGTAAAGTACACCTACTGGAACTACATGTTTAATGCGCGGGCCCGCAACGTGGGTTGGCGTATTGATTACTTTCTGGTGAGCAAGGAATTACTTCCTTCGGTAAAGCAGGCCATGATTTATAATGAGTATTTTGGTTCAGACCATTGTCCGGTGGGGTTGAGTCTGGAGGTTTGATTTCAAAGGCCGATGCCCAGGTGCACTCCGAATTTCGGAATAATTCCCTGATAACCCGGATCAGATGCGGCATCAAGGTAATAGGAATCAAAACCGTATTGCGGCAGTTGGCCTGAGCGTGTAATGTCTGCAAACTGAAGTCCGCCACCCACGTAAATATCCACATAAACAACCTTCCAGAGCGTGCGGTGCCAACCGAGGGTGAACCCGAATGCAACATTTGAGACGGTTTCCTTGTAATCATAATTAACCACTTTAATGGTGGCCCCGGTGTTTTGGTCGATGGTGAAATAAGCAGAGTAGCGGTCGGCATTGTAGCTGCCGCCCTGCAGGAATCCTGCAAAATAAATTCCTTGGTAATATTCATGATCCTTTTTACCCACCTGAAATTCCATGGGCATGATGTACTTGCGATACTGCACTTCGGCACCGAGGCCGTTGTATCCGTATGCATAATAATCGTAGTCTTCAATTCTGTCGCCAAGCATGCCTGACAGGTAGATGACCATACTTTTCGAAAAATTCCTGTTGAACCGCTCAATGCCTATTTTCAGTGTGTTCTGGGCGAAGTTTTGCGGGGCCAGCTTGAAAAGCGATCGCGAACCCGGTACTTGGGAAGAATCCTGCGCATACACGCTCCATCCGACAACGATGAGTAAAATGGCAAGTAAATTTTTCATGTCGACAAGATTTTGTTTCAGAACGTACCTATGCAGGTTAATTATATAGCAAACGGTGATAAAAATTATACCCGTTCAATGTCGGCCCCTAGTTTCTTCAGGCGTTCATCAATTTTTTCGTAGCCGCGGTCAATCTGGTCAATGTTCGATATTTCACTTGTTCCATTAGCCGAGAGGGCGGCTATCAGCAAGGCTACTCCTGCACGAATATCAGGCGAAGCCATTTTAATTCCGCGCAGCGCCTGTTTGCGGTTAAGCCCGATGATAGTTGCACGGTGCGGGTCGCACAAAATAATTTGTGCTCCCATGTCAATCAATTTATCCACAAAAAACAGCCGGCTCTCAAACATTTTCTGGTGGATGAGCAGGGTGCCTTTGGCCTGTGTGGCTACCACCAGCACAATGCTTAGCAGGTCGGGTGTAAAACCGGGCCAGGGTGCATCGGCAATGGTCAGGATGGAACCATCAATAAAGTTTTCTATTTCGTAGCTGCTTTGTGTCGGTATAAAAATATCATCGCCCCGGAATTCCATCTTTATACCGAGCCGCTTAAACACATCAGGTATAATGCCCAACATATCAATGCGGCAATTTTTAATGGTAAGTTCCGACTGTGTCATGGCGGCCAGGCCGATGAAGCTGCCAATCTCAATCATATCGGGTAACAAGGTGTGTTCAGTGCCGCTAAGTTTCGAAACACCTTCAATAGTTAACAGGTTGGAACCAATGCCACTAATTTTTGCGCCCATTCGGTTGAGCATGAGGCACAGTTGCTGGATGTATGGTTCGCAGGCCGCATTGTAAATGGTGGTCTTGCCGTTAGCCAGCACCGCGGCCATGATAATGTTGGCCGTGCCGGTAACCGAGGGTTCATCCAGCAGCATGTAACAACCGTTCAGTTGCGCGGCATCGATATGAAAAAGTTGTTCGTCAGCGTTAAAGTTGAATTTCGCACCCAGTTTTTCAAACCCGAGAAAGTGGGTATCCAGCCGTCTTCTGCCAATTTTATCGCCACCGGGCTTGGGTAAGCTTGCTTTACCAAAACGCGCCAGGATGGGCCCCAGCAGCATAACCGAGCCGCGCAGCGCTGCTGCTTTTGTTTTATACTCTCCGGTTTCGAGGAATTTTGTATTGACCGAGGCCGCGGTGATTTGCCACGAGTGGTGGTCCGTTTTTTTAACACTGCACCCCAGGTCGGCCACCAGTTCCAGTAACTTGTTAACATCACGGATATCAGGCAGGTTGTGCAGGGTAACCGGTTCATTGGTGAGCAAGGCAGCACAGATTACCTGCAGCGCCTCGTTCTTGGCGCCTTGCGGTATGATTTCGCCTTTTAGTTTTTTACCGCCATTAATCTTAAAGACACTCATCGGTTATTGATTGTCTCTGCGCCTGCGGTTTTTGTTTTTGTGTTTGAATTTGCGATGCCCCCCTTCGCGTGGGCCGCCATTGCCAAGTGGCTTTAATTGTTTCTTCTCCCTATAAAGTTTTTCAAACAGGTTGTCTTCGCGAACTTTGTCAAGATCCATATTCAGCTTGCCGTTCGACATAGCGCGCAGATCGTTTACTATTACCGAGTCATCGAGGGTTTCTTTATTCCAGTTACCATAGAATGTTTTCATCAGTTTACCCAAGTAGATGGCCGCTTCTTCACGCTCTTTCGGGTCTTGCTTCTTCATTGCCTCCTTTACCAGGTACTCGATGTTTTTGCCGTAGTGTTTGTACCGGATGTTGGTTTGCGGGTACTCCACTTTCATTGGCTTTTTAAACAACACATCACGCTCGGGTACGGGGTATGGGTTGTTCACGTCCAAATCGAAATCGGCAATAATATAAAGGTCATCCCACAGGCGCTGCGGATTTTCGGGCTGGTCTTTCAGGCTGGGGGTGAGTTGTTTTATCAGTTCAATGAGGGTGTAAGCCAGTTCGGTGCGTTTTTCTTTGTCTTTAACGGTGCGGATGTATTCCACTAATTTCTGAACATTGCGGCCGTATTCTTTTAAAATTATCTGCGGCCGTTGGGAGTTGTATTCTGCAATCATTTTAAGTCTTGAGATTTTAGTCTTAAGTTTTTGTTTGATTTTTAATTACCTGGAAAACCTTTCGTTATTTTATAAATCGTAATAGCAAGTTTAACCGACTTCTGCCAAAGTATTAATCCTCGTAATTGTTCATTTAGGGCCTAAAATGAGGTGATGAAGAATTACTGCAAAGCTCAATACTAGGCATGTATTCTGAGTTTGGCAAAGCTAAGTAATAAGGTCTTCTCGCCAAAATCGTCAAACTGTATTTTGGCTTTCCGGTCCGCTCCTGATGTATCGATGGCAATAACTTTTCCGAAGCCGAATTTAGGGTGTTCTACCCTCATACCTGCAGCCAATCCTGCTGTATCACTTGGTATAAAATCAGCCGGGGGTTTATAGGTTGATTTTGATTGCGCAATGGTTGTTGTTGATTTACGGATGCCATTTACCAGCGTACGGGCATAATTGCCTGAATTTACCGGAGTTGATTCGATGCCGGTAAAACGGGTGCTTACTTTAAGGTAGGCAGGGTTTACGTCATCAATAAAACGGCTGGGTTCGCAGTTTTTTAACCGGCCGTACCGATAACGTGTTAGTGCGTAGGAGAGGAATACCCGCTTTTGTGCGCGGGTAAGGGCTACATAAAAAAGCCTGCGCTCTTCCTCCAGGTCGGCCCGGCTGCTCAGCATCATTTGCGAGGGGAACAGGTCTTCTTCCATGCCCACAATGTACACGTACTTAAACTCAAGGCCCTTGGCCATGTGGATAGTCATGAGCGTTACTTTCTCAGGGTCGTTGTCTTTGTCTTCATCCTGGCCGGTTATGAGCGAAACTTCCTGTAAAAAAGCGCCCAGTGATTTATCGGTTTTTTCCGGATCATCAACATATTCCTTAATGGCGTTGAGTAATTCCTGAACGTTTTCGTACCGGCTTAATCCTTCTTCGGTTTTATCTTCGTACAGTTCGCGCAGTAATCCCGAGCCTTTGGCTATTTCAAACGCGGCATCGTAGGCATCCTTGCGGGTGGTTTCGAGCGTGAACCGCTTGATCATCGTTACAAAATTCTCGATAGGCGCAGCGGCCCGCCCTCCGATGAAGGCATTTGCATTTTGCAGAACCTCCCAGATAGAAATACCATGATCGTTGGCGGCTACGATAATTTTATCTATAGTGGAGTCGCCAATGCCGCGCTTGGGCAGGTTAATGATACGCCTGAAGGAGGCTTCATCATTTTGATTAAGTGAAAAACGAAGGTAAGCCAGCACATCTTTGATTTCCTTGCGTTGGTAGAAGGAGAGTCCGCCTACTACTTTGTATTTGATGTTCATTCTGCGCAAGGCTTCTTCTATAGCGCGTGACTGGCTGTTGGTGCGGTACAGAATTACAAAGTCGCTGAACCGGAGTTGGTGCTGCATTTTTTCTTCGAAGATGGACGAGGCCACCAGCCGCCCTTCTTCATTATCCGAAACGGCTTTGATGAGTTCAATGAGGTTACCCTGTTCATTGGCCGTCCAGATGTTTTTAGGTAACTGTGCCTGGTTTTTACGGATAACAGAATTGGCAGCCTCTACAATGTTTTGGGTGGAGCGGTAATTCTGCTCAAGTTTAAAAATCTTCAGGTCTTCGTAGTCGCGTTCGAAGTTCAGTATATTGGTGATGTCTGCTCCGCGGAAGGCATAGATGCTTTGGGCATCATCGCCCACTACGCAGATGTTTTGCCGCATACTGGCCAGCTTGCGGATAATAAAATACTGGCACAGGTTGGTATCCTGGAACTCATCCACCAGCACGTAGTGAATTTTGTATTGGTATTTGTTCAATACGTCAAGGTGTTCTTTAAAGAGTTTATCGGTATTAAATAGCAGGTCATCAAAATCCATGGCACCTGCTTTAAAACACCGCTGGGCATACGTTCGGTAAATAGTACCAAGTTCCGGCCGCATATGGGTGGTATCCTCACCAATTAATTCGGTGTCGGCCAGGTACTGCTGCCAGCTGATAAGGCGGTTTTTTGCAGCCGAAATGCGGCTGTATACCACATTTGGTTTGTAGGCAGCCTCATCTAAGCCCAGTTCCTTGACAATGTTTTTTATCAGGGTTTTTGAATCATCGGTGTCGTAAATGGTAAAGTTGTGCGGGTAGCCCAGGTAATGCGCTTCGGCCCGGAGTATGCGGGCAAACACCGAGTGGAAAGTTCCCATCCAGATGTTGCGAGCATCCGGCCCCACAACCTTTTCAATACGGTTGCGCATTTCCTTGGCCGCTTTGTTGGTGAACGTAAGCGCCATGATATTAAACGGATCAACCGCTTTGGCTTTGATGAGATGGGCAATGCGGTACGTGAGCACGCGGGTTTTGCCGGAGCCTGCTCCGGCAATAATCATGGTAGGGCCTTCGGTGTTTATAACCCCTTCGCGTTGCGCTTCATTTAACTGGTTCAGGTAATCCATCATTCAATCTGCAAGTTAACGGGCTGCATTAATCTTACGGATGTGCAACGGATTTTTATTTTTTTGCCAAAGTTGATGTTCACAATTTGCCAATGTACTTTTGTTAAACGATAGTATTTTGAATTTTCATTCGTCAGTACTTCCTTCTTTTCCGGATGACGGCTTCGTAACCACCGCGGCTGAGCCTTGGTTTAAAGTAAAGGTTCAACGCATACAGCAGTACCTGAATGCTTTTATCGCCAACCTGGCCCCTCATGTTAACGAGGTTATTGTTGTTGATTTATTTGCGGGTAGTGGCCTGTACTCCATCGGCCACCAAAAGGAAAAATTTGCTGCCACGGCCCTGGCCGTACTGGGTGAGGAGGTGTTGGTTTCAAAGTATATTTTTTGCGAACGTGATCCGGAGAATGCCCGCGTTTTGAAAATCCGTGTAAAGAAGTACTTTAAAGATCGCACCGTATTTATTTTTGAAGATCCGCTGGATAAACTGCCTGAAAAATTGGCCTACTATGTTCCGAAATCAAAGGCCGGCTACCGGGTGGCTGTTTTTTGCATCGTTGATTCGTTTTCCATGGAAGTGCCTTTTGCCCTGCTCGATAAATTGCAGCGACTGGGTTTTAGTTTCCTTATCCCATTTACATTTTGTATTAATGAACAGCATAATTACCGGTTTTACCTGGAGCATCAACGTGAAAAACTGAGCAGATTTACCGGGGGCTTTCAGGATGCCGATGTGTTGGATAAAACCAAAAGTAATCTGGAGTTTTATAAGAGGTTGGTGCAGTTATACCAAAATAACATGGTTGTTATTGGCCTTAATGCTACACTTGCGGCACAAAAACTCGATTCCGGACTAATGGAGTTACCCATCTACTACATGGGACTTTTCTCAAAGCACCCGGTATTAAAAAATATTCAGCACGATATTCAGGAAAGCGCCCATCAGCAAATCAGTTTGTTTCAACTTTAAGCTATGATACAGGTAGGAGAAGTTTTGGTTTCGGATGATATAAAGGAGAAAGAATTTGTTTGCAACCTTGAGAAGTGCAAGGGCGCCTGCTGCGTGGAGGGTGATTTTGGTGCGCCCCTGGAGGATGACGAGTTGCCGATACTGCGCGCGATTTATGAGCAGGTCAAGCCATACTTATCCGAAGCCGGCATTAAAGCCATTGAACGCCAGGGAACCTATGTGCTGGATGATGACGGGGATTTTTCAACGCCCACCATTGGCGGGCGGGAATGCGCCTACGCGATTTATGACGAGAAGGGTGTGTTGAAATGCGGCATTGAGCAGGCGTACCTCGATGGAAAGATTAGCTGGAAAAAACCCATCTCCTGCCACCTGTACCCTATCCGAATTTCCAAAAAGAAAAACTTCGAAGCAGTTAATTACCATAAATGGAGCATCTGTTCACCGGCCTGTGCGCTGGGTAAGGAACTGCAGGTGCCGCTGTACAAATTTCTTAAAGAGGCTCTGGTAAGAAAATACGGCCAGGCGTGGTATGATGAACTTATTGATTTAATTGAATCGAAGTCATCTTAATAGCGTAAAGATTTATATTACTTTATCAAGATTAGATTAAGATGCTTGTTTCTTCTTTTGTAATACAGAATTAGTCGGTTCTCATTAAAGTAGGTTACTCTGAAAATCCGGTCGGATATTCCTGGGATATTTGCTGTAACCCAGATTTTATCTCCCTGAAACTCGTAGGAGCTGAGCTGTGCTTTTTTGGTTTCTTTAAAATGACGATAATGGGGGCGGTTTGCGTTGTTAGGGAAAGTGATTTTACTGATTAAAGTATAGGGTTCCTCAACTTTAATTTGTTTACTGAAAGCATTCTGATCCATTTTAAATGAGGTGTACACAGTACCTAATACTTGCGTGCGTGATGAGCGGAATAAAAACAGATTACCCTCAATTGCTGATTCTTTAATATACACCAAATTACCTCCCATCATAGAAGCGGCCATTTTTATTTTTTTTATGGCCCGGTTAACAACATTAGTAACACTCGAAAGTCCTGTGGTACCTGTTGCTTTGGTTGAGACAAAATCAATTTTTTGAAGTCCCTCGGTTTCAAATTCGTTAAGCGCCAATTCTACAAAAGGCCAATCCTCTGGTCCGTTTAATTTTTTTAGTATAACCCCGCCAGTATGTACTCCTTCGGGATTTTGTGCTAAAGTTTTTGAAACTAGGATTGGTTGCGAAATGAAAATGATTGAAAACAAAATCAATAACGATCGGCTTCTATTGTAGCACATAGTGTTTTTTATTGATGTACCAATAAATTTCTTGTATCAGTATTAGTGCTGGCGTAAAATTAAATAAAAGGATTAGATCAGCCATGCATAGCCTCCAAAATCCCCTACTAATGATATGTTACTTCAAATCCGAAAAATCAAATGAAGTTTCCAGGAACTTGGTGGTGAACTTGCCCGACCGGAACACGGGGTTGTCCATCAGTTTTATATGGAAAGGAATGGTTGTTTTTATTCCCTCAATTACAAATTCCTGCAGGGCCCGCTTCATCCGGGTGATCACTTCTTCGCGTGATTGCCCGCTGACGATGAGTTTGGCAATCATCGAGTCGTAATTGGGCGGGATGGTGTACCCGGCATACACGTGGCTGTCAACCCGTACACCGTGGCCGCCCGGCATGTGCAGGTGCGTGATTTTTCCGGGCGAAGGCCTGAAGCCGTTGGCCGGATCTTCGGCATTGATGCGGCACTCCATGGCAAACAGGTTCGGGAAGTAATTTCTTCCGGAGATGGGCACACCGGCTGCCACTTTAATCTGCTCCTTAATGAGGTCGTAATCGGTAACTTCTTCGGTGATGGGGTGTTCTACCTGTATACGCGTGTTCATTTCCATGAAGTAGAAATCGCCATGCTTATCTACCAGAAACTCAATGGTGCCTGCACCTTCGTAATTTATAGCTTGGGCACCTTTAATGGCGGCTTCGCCCATGCGTTCGCGCAACTCCTGGCTTACAATGGGTGAGGGTGTTTCTTCCACCAGCTTCTGGTGCCTGCGTTGGATGGAGCAATCGCGCTCGGAAAGGTGGCACACTTTTCCGTACTGGTCGCCCACCACTTGTATTTCGATGTGGCGGGGCTCTTCAACAAATTTTTCGAGGTAAAGTCCATCGTTACCAAAGGCTGCGCCTGCTTCACGCCTGGCATCATCCCACGCTTTTTTAAATTCACTCTCATCATTGATGATGCGCATACCTTTTCCGCCACCACCGGCAGTGGCTTTAATAATAACAGGGTATTTGATGTTCTTAGCGAGTTTAACGCCCTGCTCCATAGACTCCAGTAAACCATCAGACCCGGGAATGGTCGGAACCCCGGCTTTTTTCATGGTATCCTTGGCAGTCGATTTATCGCCCATGGCTTCGATCATGGCCGGGGTGGGGCCGATGAACTTAATGCCGTACTCGTGGCAGATGGAAGAAAACTCGGCACGCTCCGAAAGGAAGCCGTAGCCTGGGTGGATGGCATCGGCATTGGTTATTTCGGCTGCAGAAATAATGCGCGGTATATTCAGGTATGAATCTTTGCTGGGGGCATCGCCAATGCAAACTGCTTCATCGGCAAAGCGTACATGCAGGCTTTCGCGGTCGGCCGTGGAATACACGGCAACGGTTTTAATGCCCATTTCTTTACAGGTGCGGATTACCCGTAGTGCAATTTCTCCGCGATTGGCGATTAGTATTTTTTTAAACATACAATCCGATTAAAAATTTTCGATTCAATGATTCGAAGGTATTGCCCCGTAGAGGGTGGTTTTAAATAACTCTGAATCCTGAACCTTGAATTTAAGCGTTAGTCAGGCTCCACCACAAAAAGCACCTGGTCGTATTCAACCGGTGTTGCATTTTCAACAAGTACTTTTACTATCGTTCCGGAAACTTCTGATTCAATTTCGTTAAAGAGTTTCATGGCCTCGATGATGCAAACAGTTTGCCCTTGGGTAACCTTATCGCCAACCGAAACGAAGGGTGGTGAATCCGGATTAGCCGAACGATAGAACGTGCCAATCATAGGCGATTTTATTTCTACTGTTTTTTTGCCAGGTGCCTGCTCTGCGGCAGGTGTTGATTTGGGTGCCGGGGTTGCCACAGGTTGAACGGCAGCAGGTGCGGCTAGTGTTGCCGGGGCCTGCGCTACCGGTGCGGCCGCCACAAGAGGAGCAGCCGATTTAAGCACTTTCTGATCGGGTTCGCGCTTAACATGCAGTTTCAGTTCGCTGGTTTCGATGTTCACTTCGTTCAATCCCGACTTGGAAATGAAATCGATAAGGTCTCGGATTTCGGATGTTTTCATTGCGGCAGGGTTAGTTGCTGATTTGGCATTGGCACGAGTGGGTTTGCTTTTTGGGTTGTTTCCGTTACGTGATTTAGCCATATCAATTTATTTAACACGTTCAACATAGTCACCGGTACGGGTATCAACTTTAATGTTGTCACCGGAGTTTATAAATAAGGGTACCCGGATTTCTGTACCGTTTTCAAGTGTGGCCGGTTTTAATGTTCGTGTGGCGGTGTCGCCCTGAATGCCGGGTTCGGTGTATTGCACCTGCATGATAACATGGGCAGGTGCTTCGGCTGTAATGGGTTGGGTGCCGTTTTCAAAAGCAATCAGCAGGGTTACCCCTTCTTTAATAAAGCGGGCCGAGTCGCCCAGCAGGGCTTTATCAAGGTATATCTGGTCGAACGTTTCATTATCCATGCACACGAGGCTGTCGCCATCGCTGTACAGGTATTGGTATTCTTTGGTTTCAACTCGCAGTTGGTCCACTTCATCACCGGGCCTGAACCGGTTTTCCAAAACTTTTCCGTTACGCACGTTGCGCATCTTTACCTGGTAAAAGGCCCGCAGGTTACCGGGTGTGCGGTGCTGCAGTTCTTCCACCTGTACAATTTCGCCATTGTAGCGTATGTAATTTCCTCTGCTCAGATCAGCTATAGTTGCCATAGAAAAAAACGACTTAAGTTACATTTATTTTTTATTCGATACGGCAGCGCCATCATAGGCCCACTTTACATAAATAGCGCCCCAGGTAAATCCTCCGCCAAAGGCGGCCAGGATAAGGTTATCGCCTTTTTTCAGTTTGCTTTCATAATCCCAGAATAACAGCGGGATGGTGCCTGCCGTAGTGTTACCATACTTTTCGATGTTCATCATCACTTTGTCATCGCCAATGCCCATGCGGCTGGCGGTGGCATCAATAATGCGCTTGTTGGCCTGGTGCGGCACCAGCCACTGGATGTCCTCACCTTTGAGGTTGTTGCGCTCGGCAATTTCGGCCGACACTTCGGCCATTTTGGTTACGGCAAATTTGAATACCGGCTGGCCGTCCTGAAACACATAATGCAGGTTGGCATCCACCGAAGCATGCGTGGCCGGCATGCGGCTGCCACCGGCTTTCATATTCAGGTAAACGGCACCGGAGCCATCGCTTCGAAGGATGGAATCGAGTACACCAAGGTTTTCGGTAGTGGGCTCCAGCAACACTGCGCCACCACCATCGCCAAAGATGACGCAGGTGGTGCGGTCCTTGTAGTTGATGATGGATGACATTTTATCCGCACCGGCAACGATTACTTTTTTGTATGAACCTGATTCAATGTATTTGGCACCGGTGGTGAGCGCATACAAAAAACCGGAGCATGCAGCGCTTAAATCATAACTGAAGGCATTGGTTGCGCCTACCTGGTCGGCCACCAGGTTGGCGGTTGCCGGAAAAGGCATATCCGGAGTAACGGTGGCTACGATAATTGCATCAATTTCCTTGGGGTCGGTGTTGGTTTTTTGCAGCAATTCCTGAACGGCCTTGGTTACCATGTAGGATGTTCCCAGTCCTTCGCCTTTCAGGATTCTTCTTTCCTTAATACCGGTGCGTGTGGTTATCCATTCATCGTTGGTGTCCACCATGGTTTCGAGTTCCTTGTTGGTAAGGATATAGTCGGGTACATAACCTCCGACTCCGGTAATGGCTGCGTGAATTGTTTTCATCGTGGCGGTGCCTTCAGGGTTACTGTTTCAAAAAAAACAAAAGCCCGATATAATCGAGCTGTTATTCTGGCTTGTGCAACAACCGGTGCCTGCCTTGTTAGCGGCAAAGGGGATGAAACACGAGTGGCCAACCTGATGCATTAAGCGAGAACTTCTTTCTCCAACACCACTTTACCGTTGTAGTATAGTTTACCTTCGTGCCAGTAGGCGCGGTGGGGCAGGTGGTGTTCACCGGTAGCAGGGCATACCACCATTTGCTTGGCTGTGGCTTTGTAGTGTGTTCTACGCTTATCTCTGCGGGTTTTCGAGGTTTTACGTTTCGGATTTGGCATAACTCTATAAAATTAATTCTTCAGTTTCTTTAAAACATCCCACCGGGGATCCGTTCCTTTTTCTTCACCTGAAGAGTAAACAATTCCTTCGTTTTGCTCTTCATCGCGAAACCGGGGATGCAGTTTTTTCATTGGCACTTCCAGGCCGATGAATTCAAACAGGTACTGCCCCAATTTCAGGGTGTCGGTGTTGCGGTTAATCATCAGCACGTCTTCGCTGATTTCCTTGTTCTCCTCCCCGAATTTGAATATGATCTTCCTGTTTATGTTCATCGGCTGATCGTACTCATCCAGGCTGCGGTCGCACACCAACCGGGCGTGTCCCTTAATCTGAAAGGTGGCTTCAATGAAAGTTTCCCGCTTATCCAGCGCCACTGCGGCATGAAATGTTCCACGGGATAGTATCCCCGCTCCATACTGCTTAAAAAATGCATCGCCAAAATCGTAATGAAAGTGGTGAATGGCATAGCTTAAGCCCTGAATATGAACGCTGTACGGATCCAACCCAAAACCTCCTTTCAGGCCCAAAATGGGTCGGCAAATTTAGGAGAATTAATGAGATTATAAAAAAACCGACTTTGAGTGGTTTTCAGATGTAGGTGCTTAGGGCGGTGGCTTTAAATTCTTCGCGTGTTTTTTTACCGTAGTTCTCAACAAAGTAATCAACAACGCCTTTCTTAAATCCCAGTTTAATAGCAATGTTTTTGCAGAAAATGATTTCGCTTTCGAAAATATTGTGGTCGGCAAATACCAGATCTATGCACGATATGAGGTAGTCAAACTTCTGGTCGGGCGAGAGCGCGCCCAGCGTTTCAATAGGTTGTGGATTGCGGATAAGGCTTTGAACCATTTCATCCGGGAAGTTTCTTTCACGGGCAATCTTAAAAATCATCTCCCGTTCAATCTTTGCGAAGTGTTTATCGGCTTCGGCCAGTTGAATCAACACATTAAGTTGTTTCTGAGTAACAATATCCATGGCGGTGTTGCTGCTTAAAGATAAGCAAAATATTGCCGTAGTAAGGTGAGGTGATCGCTAACAAGAATGACAGGCGGGTAAGTGGGTTTTATTTTTCTGTAGATAGCTCTTTACGGATACGCGCGATGTCTATGGCGGTGTATATGGCTTGTCGCATGGAACCTTCCAGTGCCTGATTTTTTCCGGCTATGGAATACCCGGTGCCGTGGTCGGGCGAGGTGCGGATAACCGGCAAGCCGGCTGTAAAATTTACCCCGCTTTCAAAAGCCATGGTCTTAAAAGGGATTAAGCCCTGGTCGTGGTACATAGCCAGGATGCCATCATAGCGGGTGTATTGGCCGGAGGCAAAAAAACCATCAGCGGCAAACGGGCCATACACCAGTTTGTTCTTGTTCTTCATGTCGTTGATGGCCGGCTTGATGATGCTTTCTTCTTCTGCACCCAGCAATCCGCCATCACCGGCATGTGGGTTCAGGCCCAGTACGGCTATTTTTGGTTTGGTAATTCCAAAGTCTTTCTGGAGGGTTTGCTCAAGAATCATCAGTTTAATGTTTATCCGATCGCGGGTAATCAGTAATGGAATTTCTTTAACGGGTATGTGTTCGGTTACCAGGCCAACCCGTAGTTTTTCACTCACCATCAGCATCAGGTAATCGGAAGTATCGAAGAATTCAGCCAGAAATTCGGTATGCCCTTTAAACGGAAATTCATTGCTGTGTATAGTGCTTTTGTCAACGGGTGCGGTAACCAGGGCATCCAGCAATCCATCTTTTAAATCCTGTGCGGCTTGCTTTAGTGCCAGCAAGGCAGCCCGGCCGGTTTCAGGCGAAGGTTTTCCGGGCGTAATCTCGATGACTTCGTCCCAGCAGTTAACCACATTAACCACTTTAGGTATAAACTGCTCCCTGCTTTTCACCTGGCTGTAGGCAAAGTCTTCCAGGGTAATCAGTTTTTTATAAAAAGAAAGAACGCGGGTTGACCCGTACACCACCGGGGTAATGAGTGTATTTATGCGGCTGTCGTGCAGTGATTTAATCACCACTTCCGGTCCGACACCGTTGATGTCGCCAAGGGTGATGCCGATACGTGGTTTTTCAGATTTAACCGATGTGATCATGGAATATTAACATTCGGGTAAAATTATCAATTTGTTTTATAGTACTTTACTTTATTTCATAGCCGAAGGGATGCAGCCAGTTAAGCCGAAGAAATTTTTAGGACAGCATTTTTTGCACGATCAGCGCATGGCCGAGCGCATTGTTCAGTCGCTACAGGTGGGCACCAGCCCCGAAGCGGTTTTGGAAATCGGGCCCGGCATGGGGGTGCTAACCCGTTACCTGCTGCAGCTGCCTGCTGTTAACCTGAAGGTGATTGAGTTGGATCGCGATTCGGTGGCTTACCTGAAGGCGCACGTTCCGGAACTGGAGATTATCGAAGGCGACTTCCTTGAACTGGCCCTGAATAAGATTTTTACTCAACCCTATTCAATTATTGGAAATTTTCCCTACAACATCTCTTCGCAGATTTTCTTCTCCATCCTTAATTATCGCAACCAGGTAAAGCAAGTTGTATGCATGTTGCAGAAGGAAGTTGCCGAGCGGATAGCTGCACCGCATGGTTCGAAAACCTATGGCATCTTAAGTGTGTTGTTGCAAACGTTTTATCGGGTGGAGTTTCTTTTTAAAGTACCACCCGGAGTGTTTAACCCTCCTCCCAAAGTCATGTCGGCTGTTATACGGCTTACCCGCAATGATCGGGTATCATTACCGTGTGATGAAGACTTCTTTGTTCAGGTAGTTAAGCAGGGGTTCAATACCAGGCGCAAAACCTTGCGCAACGCACTAAAAAATTTAACTTTGGCCGCCCATTTACCGGATTCCGGACTGGCTACTTTTTTAGATAGACGGGCAGAACAACTTTCGCCTGACGATTTTATTGAATTGACCACCTTATTGCAACGCGGCCGTGGAAACAACCAAACACTTTGAGTTAACCCGCGAGTTTGTGGAGCGTTTCCAGCAAGCGCTGGACGCGCACGATACCCAGTTTATCCGCGAATCACTGGAACATGTTGATTCGGCTGATATCAGTACACTATTATACGAGTTCAACTCCGAAGAGTCTAAATATGTAATGGACTTGCTGCCGCTGGAAGTTCAGGCTGAAATTATTAACGACCTCGATTCTGATACGCGCGTGCGGTTTCTTAAAGTTTACTCTCCCAACGAGATCATAGGCTTTGTTAACCTGCTCAATTCGGATGATGCTGCGGATATCCTGAACGAACTGCCTATTAAGGTGCGCGAGGAAGTGCTGGCCGGTTTGGATGCAGACCTGAAGTCGCAGGTGATTGATTTGCTGCGCTTCGAGGAAAATGTAGCAGGCGGATTGATGGCTAAGGAATTAATTAAGGTGCGCGACAACTGGACGGTGGTGCAGTGCATTGATGAAATCCGCAAGCAGGCCGAGAATGTCGACACGTTTTATGCCGTGTATGTTGTTGATGAGCGCGATAAACTGGTGGGCCGGGTATCGCTGAAAGACCTGGTGCTATCCGATGCCCGGAAGGTTGTCTCTGAAATCTGCGAAAAGGACATTGTTTCGGTTGATACGTTTCTTGCCGATAGGGAGGTGGCCGAAATCATGCGCAGGTACGACCTCGAATCCATACCCGTGGTTAACGTTAATGGTCAACTCGTTGGCCGGATTACCATTGATGACGTGGTGGATGTAATCACCGAACAAGCCGAAGAAGACCGGCAACTCATGTCGGGTATCAGTGAAGATGTAGAAGAAGATGACAGCGTGTGGCGAAACACCCGAGCGCGCCTGCCGTGGCTGCTTATCGGTATATTGGGCGGGCTGATGAATGCCAAGTTTATGGGCTTTTTCGAAGCCGAGCTGGCGCGAGTGACCGCAATTGCTTTTTTTACACCCCTCATTCAGGCAACGGGCGGTAACGTAGGCATTCAATCTTCGGCACTAATTGTGCAGAGCCTGGCCAGTTCAGTTTTTGTTTATGAGGGTTTGTGGATGCGGCTGGGTAAAGTTTTTTCGGTGGCCCTGCTGAACGGATTTTTTCTATCGGCCCTCGTGTATGGCGCCAATGTATTGTTGTTTAGCGAACTCCATTTATCCCTAATCGTTTCGGTTGCACTATTCAGCGTAGTAGTGTTTGCCTCGTTCATTGGCACCTTAACACCCCTGGTGCTGAACAGACTTGGTTTCAATCCTGCCCTGGCCGCAGGTCCGTTTATTACCACTATTAACGATATGCTGGGACTATCGGTGTATTTCCTTACAGTGCATCTGATGATTTAATGGTAATAAAACTGGCTGAGGGTCATGTAAGGTTACGGGCGTTTTGGATTTGTAGGCGCATTTCAATTACTATTAACTTTGGTTTGCCAACCAGTCAAGAAGTTACACTGTGCAGTTGCTGAAAAACAGGCTTAAACAACTTTCCGATACTTTTAACCGGGTTATCGAAAAGCCTTTGCTTACCTCTACGCTGGTGCTGATAGCGGTTACGTTGGTGGTTTTATCATTAAGCCTGAAGTACTATTTAAACGATTTTGATGCGTTTTGGGCCCAGATTTTAGCCGAGGCTCACGGCATGATCTTCGATATAGCCGTTATCGGTATTCTTATCTTCTGGTTAAACCAGAATGGCCAAACCCGCCAGCGCATCCGGTTTTATAAAGATGAGATTGACGATTTCCGTTTGTGGGAGTCGGAAGAAGCGGCCTTCCGCACAGTTGGTAACATCAAGCGATTAAACCGGCATAATATTTTTGAGATTAACCTGGTAAACTGCTTTCTGGCCAAAACAAACCTCAACTACGTTAACCTGAAGGGCTCGAATCTGAACTCGGCCAATATTTCGCAGTCATCATTGATTGAAGCCAACCTGGAGAATACCCGGCTTAATCAAACCAACTTTGAAAACTCCAACCTCAATCAGGCCAACCTTAGAGGTGCGTATGCCAGTGGAGCCAACTTTAAAGATGCTTTTTTAATAAAGACACAATTTGAAAATGCGTTTTTGATAAAAGCCAATTTTAACAATGCCTACCTCATGGAAGCGAACCTCAGCAACAGTTACCTGATGGGCGCTGATTTGGAAAACGCCAGTTTATACAAGGCTGATTTACGAGGAGCAAAAGGGCTCACTGTTGACCAACTTGCTAAAGCCAAAACGTTATACCTGGCTAAATTTGATGATGAACTGATGGAGCAGGTTAAGAGCCTTATTCCCGAGTTGGTGGGCGCATGACATAATGTTTTGCTTCATGTCAGTAAAACACTACCTTTGCCAGAGCAACGGTCTTCCCAAGAGGCCGTTGTTTTATTTTTAGTTACTTCAGCTAAAGAGACTCATCAACTCGGTTGTATGTCCAAGAAAATTTCATATTACACCAAGGAAGGCCTTGATAAACTGAAAGCCGAACTGGCCGAACTGAAAGGCAAGGGACGTGCTGAAATTGCCCGGCAAATTGCCGAGGCGCGCGACAAAGGCGACCTCAGTGAAAATGCCGAGTATGATGCTGCCAAGGATGCCCAGGGCCACCTTGAGGCTAAAATTGCCCAGCTTGAAGATTTGCTGGCTAATGCCCGCCTGCTGGATGAGACCAATGTGGATACCTCCAAAGTATCTATCCTTTCCAAAGTAACTATTAAGAATAAAAAGAACGGAGCCTCGTTTACGTACACGTTGGTTTCGGAAGAAGAAGCCGATTTAAAGGCCGGGAAAATTTCAACCCAATCGCCAATTGGAAAAGGGTTACTTGGTAAGAAAAAAGGCGACACGGCAACCATTAAAACACCGGCCGGAGAAATGGTATTTGAAGTAACGAACATCTCGCTTTAGGAATGGCCAGCATTTTCACCCGCATTATAAACCGCGAAATACCCGGGCACATTGTGGCTGAAGATGACCAGTTTACCGCTTTCCTTGATATTATGCCGCTCGTATCAGGGCATGTGCTGGTGGTACCCAAGAAAGAAGTGGATTATATTTTTGATCTGGATGACACCACATTGGCCGGTCTGCATGTGTTTGCCAAAAAGGTGGCGGTGGCCATTAAAAAAGCTATACCCTGCAAGCGAATTGGTGTGGCGGTAATCGGACTGGAAGTGCCGCACGCACATATTCACCTGGTGCCCATGAATACCATGGGTGATATTAATTTCACTAAGCCGAAATTGAAACCATCAAACGAAGAACTGGCAAGGGTGGCCGATAAAATCAGGGCTGCTCTTTGATTAATCAATCCAGAAAATCAATATCTACATTAAGCGGGTAACGCATCAGGTAGCTGAGCGCCTGCTTAACAGTCAGGTCTTCAAAGAGTACCTGGTATAGCGTGTTGGTAATCGGTGCCCTAACGCGGTAATAATCGGCACATTTTTTTGCAATGCGCACGGTGTTAACCCCTTCGGCCACTTCATCCATACTTTCTAGGATTTCCTTCAGCGTCATCCCCTGCGCCAGTTTATTGCCTACCTGAAAATTGCGGCTTAGTTCGCTGTTGCTGGTGGTTACCAAGTCGCCAATACCGGCCAGCCCTAAAAATGCTTTGGTATTACCACCCAGTGCACGACCCAGGTGAATCATCTCTACAACGCCCCGGCTGATAAGCAGCCCACGGGCATTTTCGCCATAGCCCATGCCATGCAGGGCGCCTGATGCAATTGCAATAATGTTCTTTAACACACCGGCCAGTTCAACTCCCACCAGGTCGTTATTGCCATACACCTGAAATCTATCGTTTCGCAGCAGGCGCTTACCGATGCTGATAACTTCGTTAAAATGACTGGCGATTACGGTGGCAGCCGGATGCCGTGCGGCCAGTTCTTTCGAAAGGTTTGGGCCGGCCAGGCAACCAACACGAACAACTACGCTTTCTTCGCGGATGACTTCGCTCATGGTTTTAACCTGGCTGCGGTTAAGTTTTGTAACCGATTCAATGGTGTGTCCTTTGGGCAGGGTAATATCAAACCCCTTGGTGCCGTGAATCAAAACATGGTACGGGTGCAGGTAGGGCGAGAGTTGGCGCATCATGCTGCGGAAATGCGAAGAAGGAACAATCGGAAACAGGATGTCGCATTCGTTGGCAAGTTGCTTTAAATCGTTAATGGGGGTAACATTTTTTTTCATCTTGTGCCCCCGGTTTTCCCGCTTCTTGAGGATGCGTTCGATGGTTTTCACATCGCGGGCGTACAGCAACACGTTGCGTTGGCGGGCCAGCAGGTTGGCTACTGCGCTGCCGAAGTTACCCGCACCAATTACGCCCACCGGTTTTTCGTCAGATAACTTTTTCGAGGTCATAGCCGGTAAGGCGGTTGTGGTAATAGTACAACAGCGACAGGTCCTGTGTAATGATATTTCCCTCTTTATTGAACAGCAACGGCCGGTTCAGGTGGAAGATGCCTACGTTTTCCATGCCGTGGCGGATCACCAGATCAATTTTTCCTTTCAGGTGGGTGGCATGGTTTACCTTACCTTCTTCTTTGAGCCGGTATATTTGCTTACGCACCCGCTTACAGGCCTGCCTGAACTCGGCATACTCAAGTACCTGGTCTTCTTCCGGCAGGCGCAGTAATCCGAACAAGTCGAGTTTCGGATGCTTCTGTTGCCATAGTTCAAAGGCCACAAAGGCTACCAGGTGGCTGGCAAATACGCGGTTAATCCGGTGGTATTCCGACACTATGCGCTGGCTGAGCATGCGGGTGTATTCGTCTTCGCGTTGTTTGTCGATGGTGATGTATCCGTTTGAAAGAAAATAATCGCGGGTTTGAATAACGCGGCCCTGGGCATCCAGGCTTTGCCCCTCATCGTTTACATAATTCCCCATCACATCGAGCCCGCGGCCGATGGAAACAGAGATGTTGGATCCTTTACCGAAGAATTTGATCAGAAAGCGCAGCAGTTGAAAACTGCCGTATTTATCCTGCTCGGGTAAATACCGGTCTTGTCCTTTAACCGACAGGTATTCTTCAATCAGGTCGGGGGCCTCCAGTACAAAGTGATAGTTGAGTGTTACCGGAACAATAAAAATCTTGCGGGGTTCTTCGCCATCGGGGGTGTTCAGGTAAATGTTGCGCTGTGCTTCAATGGCGGTTGAAAGCAAACCCAGCTTGAGTGTTTTTTCGATAGCGCCAGAGCGGGAACGGGTGCCTCCGGGGAAGAACAAACTATGAGCTCCTTTTTGAATAGCCAGGCTGGAATACATTTTCAGCGTTTCCAGGTAGGGCAGGTTCTTCTTTCTTCTATCCACCTTATAAGCCCCGAGGCTGTTCATAAAGTAGGCGAAGATTTTAATGTTAAACAGGTTGAGGCCTGCGCCATAAATAAATGCGGGCAACCCCAGGGCGTGTATTACCCACCCAATGAGGATGCTGTCCAGGTTGCTGAAATGGGTGGGCACCATTACAATCGTGCCCTGGCGGGCGAGTTTGCGCAACTGTTTTACTTTTCCTACAATCTGAATTTTATCACGCAGCGTGTATTTGTTTCTGAAAATGGCCCCGAATTTTTTTACCCGTGCGGCATTGAGTAACCGGTTAAACCAGAAGGTGGTAATGCTGCGGGCCAGCCTATATGAACTGGGCTTAAAGTTGCCGGCAATTTCATTGGCATACCGGGTAACAATGCGTTGAAGTATTTTATCTTCCTCGGCCGTATCCTCACCCGGTTTGTTTGAGAGCTCGACCAATTTCTCTTTTATCCGTGCCCAAAACCGTTGTTCATCAGGTGGATCAACGCGCCAGCGGTTGCGCTTCATGCGCTGCTGTTCGCGGTACACTGTTGCCTGCAGGTCATCGAGCAACTGCTTACGGTTGGGGCGCAACTGTTTAATGCGCTCAAACGATTTAAAGGCAACCTCTTCAATAAATTCCTTGCGGTTCCGGCTAAGCTGGTACACCGGCCAATCGGGGATTCCGTCAAGGATGGGCCGGTACTTTTTGTTTTTATTCTTCTTCTCTAAAACTTCCACAGGGGCAAAATACTATAATTTATTCCTTTCCTGACAGGCCTTTTGTTATCATTGCTTTAGCAGCGTATGGTTCCAAGCGGCTTCCATTGACTCAAAAATTGCAATAGTTTGGCGTATAAACTCTTCATTTACCATACCGGGCAGTTTATTCTCATCGGCTATATCGAATTGATTAACCTTATACGTTTGTTCTAGCAAACCTTTTTCGAGTTTAACAAGGTACCGGTTGTTCCAGCTATACAGGGTTATCTTACAGTCCGGATGGGGTATTTCACCAACAATGCGCATTGTGTTTCAGATTAAAGCAGTAACAAGATAAATGAATAACGTGTTAAAAATAAAAGCCGGTTATAATTCGTTATGTGCAATGAATTTTTTACAACCGGGTCTGGGTTTTATATTGTAACCGCATTTGTGGCAATGACAGTACATTTAACAGGCAGGGGCGTTATCAGGGCGAGGTGGCTTATCTTTTTTACGCTGCTGCTATTTCAAGTCCTTGCCTCATTTAGCGCATGGGCCACGCACCTGCGGGCCGGGCAGATAACCGTTCGGAAGCTTACTCCGAACTGCGGAGATTTACGCTACGAAATAACGGTTCGGGTTTATACCAATTCCGGCTCCCCGGTGTTGTTTGGGGGTGAACAGGATTTTCTTGATTTTGGAGACGGCAACTTCATCTTGGTTCCCGAAACTCCCAACACCTTATTGCCCGAATTCGGACCAAACATTGCTACTGCTTCATACACTTTCATCCATACCTACAGCAGTCCGGGTGTGTATATAATTTCGTATAATGAGCCCAACCGGAATGAGGGCGTGTTAAACATGGTCAACTCAGTAAATACTATGTTTTACCTGGAGACTCAACTGATTATTGACCCGTTCTTGTGTAACAAAAACAGCCCGCAATTACTTATTGCTCCGATAGACCGTGCCTGCAGTGGTCAGGCTTTCTTTCATAATCCGGGTGCGTTCGATCCGGATGGCGACAGCCTCTCCTATGAAATGGTTATCCCGTTTTCTGAAAAAGGAACACCAGTAGTGGGGTATAAGCCACCAAATCATCCTGATTTTTATGCAACCTGCCAGCCTGGTAATGAAAATAGCGATGGCCCGCCTACGTTTGCCATCAATCCATCTGATGGAACCATTGTGTGGGATGCCCCCTGCCGGGCGGGGGAGTATAATATTGCTTTTATCGTTATAGAATGGCGCAAAGTAAACGGGCAGTGGGTACGGATTGGTTTTGTGCGCAGGGACATGCAGATTATTGTGGATGATTGCGATAACGACCGCCCCGACCTGATTGTACCGGAGGATATATGTGTTGATGCCGGTACGGTAATTAATGAAACCATTTTTGGTATCGACCCAAATAACGATGAGGTGAAAATTGAAGCCTTTTCGGAAATTTTTGGTGAAACGTTTCCTTCCCGTGCAACCGTCACGCCTTTCCCGGCTGAATTCCAACCCTCTAATCCGCCAGCCGAATTACAATTTACATGGACAACCACCTGTGCGCATATTAAAGAACAACCCTACCAGGTTGTATTTAAAGTTACCGATAAGGGTACCCCACGGCTGGTAACCTTTAAAACCTGGCGCATTAAAGTAGTAGGCCCACCACCGGTGTGGAATGCAGCCAATGTTGATTTAGCCAACCGCCATGCCCTACTGGAGTGGCAGCCCTATGCCTGCACCAATGCGTCCTCCATACAAATTTGGCGGAGGGTTGACAGTATACTGTTTACACCCGACAGCTGCCAAACCGGTATGCCTGAGTTTTTAGGCTATGCGCAGATTGCCACCGTTAGCGCTACAGCCACCACATTTACCGATACCAACGGAGGACGAGGCCTTGATGTAGGGGCCAAGTTCTGTTATCGATTGGTAGCCGTTTATCCTTCACCGAATGGCGGAGAAAGTTATGTGTCGCAAGAGATTTGCATACCGCCTATTTTAGCTGATGCACCTGTAATTACCCATGTTACAGTTGATAAGACTGGCGCTGTGAATGGCGAAATCCGGGTGAGTTGGCGGTCACCATTTGATATTGATAAGTCCCAGTTCCCAGGCCCGTATGAATATAAAGTTTGGCGTGCCAACGGGTTTGCCGGAAACGCAGCCCTTACCGAAGTTCATCCAGGAACCCTGCCGGGCGATACCACGGTGGTGGATGATGGAATAAACTCCGAGGAGAATGTTTTCAATTACCGTATTGTACTCTACTCCAATACAGTAACCCAGCCCACTACCTGGTCGCCTATTGATACATCCTCTACCGCCTCATCTGTACGGCTTGAATTGAGACCGTCAACCAAACGCATTCAATTAAACTGGAGTGCGGTAGTGCCTTGGTCAAATCAAATTCAGGCATACCCACGCCACCTGATTTACCGCGGGCCCGAAGGCGCCACCGAAAATGACATGGTGCTGATTGACAGTGTAGATGTTTTTACTGAAGGTTTTGTTTATGTTGACAGCGGGCAGTGGAACGGTGTGCCGTTAGATGATAATACGTTTTACTGCTACCGGGTAAAGGTGAGGGGAGGTTACGGTAATCCGGCTATTGGTGAGCCGCTTGAGAATTACAGCCAGATAATTTGTGCCAAACCACGTGATGATGACCCGCCCTGCAAACCTGTACTGACTCCGTTTGTAATCAATTGCGATGAGTTTTATGACAGGTACGGGTGCAGCCCTACTTCGTTTGTCAATGTAGTGAAATGGAATCCCCCGGCCGACCCCGAATGTCGCAATGACATCCGTAGTTACAACCTGTATGCTTCCGGTTCAACCACGGGTGAGTACTTCCTGTTGGCCAGCAACATCCGCGACACGGTCTATTACGACAGTGCCTTGTCGTCATTTGCCCGTTGTTATAAACTTTCGGCAGTGGATCGCTCCGGTAACGAAAGCGAACTAAGCGAAGCGGCTTGCAACGATAATTGCCCCAATTATGAACTGCCCAATCTGTTCACACCAAATGGCGATTTTTGTAATGATGTATTTGCCGCTTACGGGTATCGTCCTGAGTTCGATAGCAGTGTGCCGGAAACGTATCCGTGTCGGAACCTGACCATTGGATTAAAAGGTGAAAACCTGGCCAGACGATGTGCGCGGTTTGTTCTGGCTGTTAATTTCCGGGTATATAACCGCTGGGGTGATGAAGTTTATACCTATACCGGCAGGGTAGGCGATGAACGCAATACTATTTATATCGCCTGGGATGGTCGGAATAAAAGTGGAAATCCCTTGGCTTCGGGTGTGTATTTTTATGTGGCTGATGTAACCTATAATGTTGTCGATCCGAAGAAGCGGGTGCAAACCTTAAAAGGATGGGTTCACCTGGTGCGGTAAGGCAGTTGCCTCAAACGTCAATTGTTTTGTTTGATGGTGTTTGTAATCTGTGCAGTGGTGCCGTTCAGTTTATCGTAAGGCGCGATCCAACAGGTATATACAAATTTGCTTCGTTGCAATCTGAAATCAGCAAGCAACTGCTGGCTAACCGTGGAATAGAATTTTCTAATTTGAGTACACTCCTACTTTTACGGGGTGACAAAGTTTTTATCAAAAGCGATGCTGCACTTGAAATCGCCCGCAACCTCACTGGCTTGTGGCCTCTTTGTTATGCCTTTAAAATTATTCCGCGGTTTATCCGCAATCCGGTTTACGACTGGGTTGCGCGTAACCGGTACCGGTGGTTCGGCAAGAGAGAAACGTGTTGGCTGCCAGCCGATAACTGGAAAGACCGATTTTTAGATCCGTGAGCTGATCACTATTTTGCCTGTTTAATTAATTCTTTATGAAAGCATACATTTTTCCGGGCCAGGGTGCGCAGTTCAGCGGCATGGGCAAAGATCTGTACGAATCGAACCCAAAAGCAAAATTCTATTTTGATAAAGCTAACGAAGTGTTGGGCTTCAATATTACCCAAACCATGTTTGCCGGTACTGCCGATGAACTTAAACAAACCAAAATAACCCAGCCGGCAATATTTATCCATTCGGTTGCAGTAGCGCTATCCAGTGATTCTTTTCAACCGGACATGGTGGCCGGTCATTCGCTTGGCGAGTTCTCGGCCTTGGTAGCAAACCGTTCGCTTGGTTATGAGGATGCTTTGGCCCTGGTTTACAAACGTGCCATGGCTATGCAGAAAGCCTGTGAAATGACCCCTTCAACAATGGCGGCAGTGCTCGGACTGGATGATAACGTTGTGGAAGAAGTATGTGCCTCCGTGCAGGGCGAAGTGGTGGTGGCGGCAAACTACAATTGTCCGGGGCAATTGGTTATATCGGGTTCAATTAAAGGGGTTGAACTGGCTTCTGAAAAATTAAAGGCGGCCGGAGCCAAACGCGTATTACCCCTTCAGGTAGGCGGTGCCTTTCATTCGCCCTTAATGGAACCGGCCCGTAAAGAACTTGCTGCGGCCATTGAGGCAACTGCTTTTCATAAGCCGGTTTGCCCGGTGTATCAGAATGTAAATGCAATGCCGGCTTCGGATGTTGATACCATTAAAAAGAACCTGGTTGCTCAACTTACGGCCCCTGTTCGTTGGACACAGTCTGTTCAGCAAATGGTTAAAGACGGAGCTAAAACCTTTATCGAATGCGGCCCGGGCAAAGTGCTTCAAGGGTTAGTTAAAAAGATAGCGCCCGAGGCGGAGGCCATGAGCCTTTAGGTAATCCGGGTAACCGGCAGGTTATCGGGGCATTCGGCAAGCAACTCGCTTACGGTTTTACCCAATACGGGGTGCATTAAATCCGGTGCAATTTCAGCAAGCGGCTCAAGGGTAAAGCGCCTCTTGTGTAATGCAGGGTGAGGGAGGGTAAGCACAGCAGAGTTGATTACCTCATCGTTGTAAAATAACAGGTCGATATCAATTACACGAGGGCCGAATTTATTGTTGCTTCGAATCCGGCCAAGCACGTTCTCAATAACCAACGTATTAGTAAGCAATACCATAGGTAATAACTTAGTGCCTATTTCAACTACCTGGTTATAAAACATCCCCTGGTTTTCATTACCCCAGGGGGCCGTTTCATACACCGAGGAGGCTGTAACTATTTTTCCTGCATGCCGACTGATATGCTGCCGTGCTTTTTCGAGGTTTTCCAGCCGGTTGCCCAGGTTGCTTCCTAAAAGCAGGTAAGCCTTGTTCATGGCCCCAACTTACTTTTTAAATAGGTTGTACGTAGTTTTGAAACTCAAAAAATTTAGATATGAACTTTTTTAGAACTTTTCTGGCCTCCATGCTGGCCCTTACGGTGTTTACCATTATCACCGTTGTCTTATTTTTCATCCTGCTCGGAGTACTTTCAGCTGACCAAAAGATTGTAGTAAAAGACAATACTGTTCTGCACCTGAAACTTGATGCTGAGATAACAGAACAACAAGTGGAAAATCCGTTCGAAGGAATACCCGTTTTTGGCAATGAAATTCCAACCATCGGTTTGCTGCAACTAAAAGAAGCTATTAAGCATGCTGCTGCTGATGAAAAAATTGCCGGCATTTACCTGGATGTAAATTACCCGATGGCGGGCTTTG
This sequence comes from Cyclobacteriaceae bacterium, assembly GCA_023151255.1. Lineage (GTDB taxonomy): Bacteria > Bacteroidota > Bacteroidia > Cytophagales > Cyclobacteriaceae > UBA2336. The sequence continues at coordinate 164,187 of JAKLJG010000006.1, forward strand.
CCACCATTGAAGAGATTCGCCAGTCGTTAATTGATTTTAAAGCCAGCGGTAAATGGATTGTGGCTTATTCGGAAGTGATGTCGGAGAAAGCGTACTACCTGGCTTCGGTTGCTGACCGTGTTTACCTGAACCCGGAAGGAGAGTTGGAGTTTAACGGACTTACTGTTGAAATCAGTTTTTTCAAGCGCCTGTTCGATAAACTGGAGATTAAACCCGAAATCTTCCGGGTGGGCGATTACAAAAGCGCGGTTGAACCTTACCTGCTTGAGAAGATGAGCAACGAAAACAGGCTTCAATTAACCGAATTGGTTAATTCTATTTATAGATACATGCTTGAGCAGATTTCAAAATCCAGGAATGTGCCGGTTGATCAGCTAAAAACTATTTCGGATAAAATGCTGGCCCGCAATGCCCGCCTGAGTCAGGAATATGGTTTGGTTGATTCATTGCTCTATTACGATGAGGTTTTGAATGACCTTCGAAAACGCCTGAACCTTAAAGAGACTGAAAAAATCAACACCATCGGGTACAAGCGGTACAGTAAAAGTTACACTTCAGGCAAGTCATCGGCTAATGAAATTGCAGTAATCGTAGCCGATGGAACCATTTTTCCCGGCAAGGCCGATCAGGGTATAATCGGGTCGGAAACATTTGCCGAAACCATCCGGAAAGCGCGGGAGAATAAACGGGTAAAAGCGATCGTTATGCGCATTAACTCGCCCGGAGGAAGTTTTCAGGCATCGGATGTAATGTGGCGTGAGGTGACCCTGGCAGCTAAGCAAAAACCGGTAATTGCCTCCATGTCCGATTACGCAGCATCAGGAGGCTACTACCTGGCCATGGGTTGCGATACCATTGTGGCCCAGCCGCACACCATCACCGGCTCGATTGGCGTGTTCAGTGTGTTGTTTGATGCCAGCGGATTTCTGGGTAACAAACTCGGCATCACCTTCGATGAAGTAAATACCGGTGAATACGGAGAAATGGTAACACTGAGCCGGCCGTTAACGCCAAGTGAACGGAATGTGTGGCAGCAGCGCACCGAAGAAATTTACGAGACCTTTACCGGTAAAGCGGCTCAGGGCCGTAACATCAGTCAGGATGAAATCAAACGGGTGGCCAGTGGCCGGGTGTGGACGGGCCAGCAGGCTAAAGACCGCCAACTTGTTGATGTGATTGGCGGTTACGAACAGGCCCTGGCGATCGCTGCCGATGCGGCCGGAGTAGCTAATGACTATAAGGTACGCTATTACCCCGCCCGTAAATCAATTATTGAGCAGTTCCTCGGTTCGTTGGAGGATAACGCCAAAATGCAGCAGTTGAAAGAGGAAATGGGAGCCTACTATGCCGTATTTAAACAGTGGCAACAGTTAAAAACGCACCAGGGTGTGCAGGCCCGTATGCCTTTTGAATTGCAAATTCATTGAGCCTTTCGGCTATGAATGAGAGGAAACCAACTGTCCATAACGGCCTATTTTTTGATGTAAGGTTTACCCCTGTTTTTGACAAATAACATGGCTGAAGTAACACTTTAATAGGTCTGATTACATAGCTATTACCGTGGCTTCATCCCGGCTGACCGACAGTAATACACATGAATGGACAGTTATTGCACGTAAGCCGCTCAGAGCGGCTGTATTCTTGGCATTAAAACCTCTTTAATTTCAATGCAAGTTTCGCGGGCGGAGATATGGATTATCGAGGATTGTAGTTCAACAAATTGTTTCCGCGGGGCTGTACGCTTCGGCATGGCATAAGGGTCGTTGCTTAAGCCAGGAGTGCAGTTGCAGTTTGATTGAATGAATGATAACTAAGAAAAACTATTTCATTGAGCTGTTGGTTAAGTTTATCGTTCCCAGGAAGAAGTGTTTTTGAATGACCATACTTATAATGAAAGCACCCCAAGGTTTTTTACTTTACCTAAGGCCGGTGGCTTTGCTGGCTAATTTGGAAAAAAAAACACACCCTGCCTGTTGGCAAGGTGTGTAATTCACTGACTATCAGACAAATCAGTACTTATCCTCTGCTACAAACCCACCGATGGGTTCATTCTGCACGGCAGCCTGTTCAGCAACTGGGGTTGCTTCAACCTTGCCTCCCGAATGCCGTACCGAAATCAGGGTAAACGACAGGGTTATCAAGGTTACTACCGCCAGCAGGGCAATAATTTTTGTTTTCATATCAAAAGCGCATTTAACAAAGTTCTTGTCTTAAACCTGAACACCAAAGAAATGAAACAGCAACTCAGTGTCCTCCTGTATTAGGATTACCTCCTCCGTTCTCAAGTGTAGTTGATGGCGCAATTTCTTCTTCTGCACAGGCGGTAACAGTCAGTGAAACAGTCATGATGAACATTACGATGTAGAATAACTTTTTCATAGTAGTGGGGTTTATGGTTTGTTAGTTTTTGTTTTTGTTTTGTTTAAATTGTGAGCCAAAGATGGTTGGCTGTTATGAATCTTTTTCATGTAATAATTTTCTTTAATTACACGTGTACCAAATAAATTTTGTTCGTTCGGCAATACGCAGCCTGATGTTGGTTGTGTTATTGCTTTCAGTATTTAAGTCGGTTTCCCAGCCTCAACATCAGATTGATTCGCTTAATTCACTGTTGCGCAGCAGTTCAGATGAGCAACGGTTCGAGATATTGGCTGAGTTATCTAGGTTACACTTCGATTCGGATTACGAAGCAGCATTGAATTATAATAATATTGCTTATGCGTGGGCCTTGGCTCGTGGCGACAGTTTAAAAATGGTAACCAGTGCAAGGCGTATCGGTCAGTTGTATAACCGGATGGGTAAATCTAAGGAAGCTCTGGAAACCCTATCCAAGGCCTTGCCGGTAGCATACAGAAATAATTTTGAAGAAGAATACAAAAGGATATTGAATAATATTGCAGTTGCTTACTCTTATCGCGCTGAGTATGACAAAGCATTGGAATATCATTTCCAGACCCTTGCCATGCGCGAAGAAGATGGGGACGTTGCTGAAATTTCAGTTTCTTTGAATAATATAGGCTTGGTCTATTTTAAATTAAGAAACTACCCCAAAGCGCTTGAGTTCTATACCAAGGCTTTGGAATACCTCGAAAAGTCAACCGATAAGAGTTTTCTTGGTCAGCAGCTAATCAATATCGGGTTGTGCCATAACCAGATGAAGAACTTTAATCAGGCGTTCGAAAGTTTTCAAAAAGCTTTCGAATCGTGTGGTAGCAATTGCCAGGATATTATCAAGGTTTCCGGTTGGTTTGGTATGGGCGTAGCTAATTTTGGCCTTGGGAAGTATGACGATGCCGTTGAATACTTTAACCGATCGCTGGAAACGGCAAAAGCTACCGGTAACACCCGGTATGAAGGAGAGAACCTGGTTTATCTGGGTAAAATTTATATCGAGTTGGATAAACCGGCTGATGCCGAAAATGCCCTACATCAGGCCGAGAAGATTTCCACGCAATATCAATATAATGAGTTGTTAATCGATACCTACCGCCAGTTCTCTGTTTTATATAATCAGGTAAACGATCATTTTAATGCCTCGGCTTATCAGCGGAAATACATCACACTTAAGGACAGTGTTTACAGCGAACAACTGATTGATAAAATAGCCGAGCTTCAAACCGACTTTGCTGAGCGCGAAAACCTGGCCACCATAGCCGCCAAAGAAGAAGTGATCACGCGTCAGCGCATGCTCAATTTCTCCATCGGTATCATCGCAGTGTTGGCGGCCCTGCTGGTGTTTGTTTTGTATCGAAGTAATCGAACCGTGCGAAGAGTGAACATGGCACTCAGTGAAGCTAAAACCGAACTGCAACTACTCAACGCTGATTTAGATAAGAAAGTAAAGGAGAAAACGGCCAGTTTGCAAAAGGTTAATGAAGAGCTGGATAATTTTATCTATAAAACTTCGCACGATATCCGCGGACCGCTGGCCAGCCTCAAGGGCATTTGCAACCTGGCCATCATGGAATCGAAGGACCCGGTTACCCTGGATTACCTGAAGAAACTAAGTGAAACTGCAGAGAAGTTGAATAAAATTTTAACGCGGCTGGTTACAGTTAACCAGATTAACAGCACCAGGTTGGATTTTGAATCCATATCTATGGGCGCCCTGGTGGATGAAATCATCATGACTGAATCAAAACGTGGATTACCGCCCCGGTTTGTAATTAAAAAGGAAATAGATAAAGCATTAACCTTCTTTAGCGACCGGGAGTTGGTGCGGATAATACTGGAGAACCTGATAGATAATGCAATCAAGTTTTATAATGATTCCGAACGTGTAGACCCCTTTGTTAGAATTAAAATAAGCCAGCAGAACGGTTACCTTCAGATATATGTCATTGACAACGGTGTTGGTATTTCGCGTGTTGACCCCGACAAGATTTTTCAGATGTTTATGCGTGCCTCGGAGCGCTCAGAAACAGGAGGAATAGGCCTTTACCTGACCAAACTGGCTACCGAGCGACTCGGGGGGTCCATCAGTCTGGGTATGACACCCGAAGGCTATACCGAATTCAGGGTGAACTTGCCGTTTACAACGCAACCTGCTGAAGCGTAACCGGATTTTTATTCTCCCGCTTCAATTCCCATCTTTGCACACCTGTTTTACAGGGTTTTTATGACGAAGAGTTACAAACGTACAACCGTTACTGCCGCATTGCCATACGCCAACGGTCCGCTTCACATTGGCCATATTGCAGGTGCGTACCTGCCTTCAGATACCTATGTGCGGTACCTCCGGCTCAAAGGGGAGGACGTGGTTTTTATTTGCGGCTCCGATGAGCATGGAGTGGCCATTAACCTGGGTGCTAAAAAAGAAGGCGTTTCACCAAAACAATTTGTCGATAAGTATCATGCGCTGATGAAAAAGGCCTTCAGCGACTTTGGGATTTCTTTCGACATCTATTCACGCACATCAAATCCAGTCCATTACAAAACCGCTCAGGAATTTTTCACCACCATTTATCAGAAAGGTATTTTTCTTGAAGAAGTTTCCGACCAGTATTTTGATGAGCAGGAGGGTATATTTCTGGCTGATCGGTACATTACCGGAACCTGTCCTAATTGCAAACATCCCAATGCCTATGGTGATCAGTGCGAGAAGTGCGGCTCAAGTCTCAACCCCCGCCAATTAATTAACCCCCGTTCCACCATCTCCGGCAATCCACCGGTGCTTAAACCAACAAAACATTGGTACTTTCCGCTGGATAACTATGAGAACTGGCTGAAGGAATGGCTGATAGAGGGACATAAAACGGATTGGACAACCAATGTGTATGGCCAATGCCGTTCCTGGATTGATCGAGGCTTGCAGCCGCGTTCTATTACACGCGACATGGACTGGGGCATACCCGTGCCGCTGCCTGATGCTAAAGGCAAAGTGTTGTATGTGTGGTTCGATGCCCCCATCGGCTACATATCGGCCACCAAGGAACTAAAAGGTACTGACTGGGAAAAATATTGGAAGGATCCGGAAACACGGCTCATTCATTTTATTGGCAAGGACAATATTGTCTTTCATTGCATCATTTTTCCGTGCATGCTTCGGGCTGAAGGCAGTTTTATTGTGCCTGACAACGTGCCGGCTAATGAGTTTCTTAACCTGGAAGGCGAAAAGATATCAACTTCCCGAAATCATGCGGTGTGGCTGCATGAGTACCTTGAAGAATTTCCGGGCCGGAGAGATGAATTGCGCTATGTACTCACCTCCATCAGCCCTGAAACCAAAGATGCTGACTTTACCTGGAAGGATTACCAACAACGGGTAAACAGCGAACTGGTAGCCATTCTTGGAAATTTTGTGAACAGGGTAATGGTGCTCACCTGGAAGTATTTTGATGGAGTGGTACCATCGGATAAAGAAATTCCGGGTACGACACCCGTTAGAAAGAAAATTTTGGATGCTTACCGGCAGGCGCATACGGAATTGAATCAGTCCGTTAAGGAAATGATTCGGGGACTGGAAGAATTTCGTTTTCGTGAAGCGCAATTCCACCTGATGAACATAGCCCGAACCGGTAACAAATTTCTGGCTGAAACCGAGCCATGGAAACTCGCAAACGAAGATAAAGATGCTGTGGGTGCTATACTGAATTACGCACTCACCGTTGTTGGAAACCTCGGGGTGGCCTGCCAGCCGTTTTTGCCTGATACAGCCCATAACATTCTGCGCCAACTCAATGGTGTTGATTTAGTTAACAATTGGAATGATTTGTGGAAGAAGGGTGGGTTGGTAAATACAGTTACCATGGGTCACAAAATCGATAAGCCTGCGTTGTTGTTCCGGAACATTGAAGATACCGAAATCGAAAGACAAATTGAAAAACTAAAAAAGCCGAAATCAGCCATGACCGAATCAGCAGGAATAAAACCCCTAAAGCCTGAAATTACTATTGATGATTTTGCTAAACTGGATATCCGTATCGGTAAAGTGTTGGCCGCTGAACGGGTGGAAAAATCCGATAAGTTACTGAAGCTCATCATTGATACAGGTATCGATCAACGCACGGTACTCAGCGGTATATCGAAACATTATTCTCCTGAAGATATGCTTGGAAAGCAGGTTACCTTAATTGCCAACCTGGCGCCTCGTAAAATGATGGGCATGCAATCGCAGGGCATGGTGCTGATGGCCGAAGACAGCGATGGTAAATTAAAATTGCTGCAACCGGATGCCGATGTGGCTCCGGGCTCAACAGTCAGCTGACTATTAAAGTCGTTTCCCTTCTGATGATTTCAGTCATTATACAAGCTCATGGTTTTCTCTATGCCACTGGTAGCGAAAGAAAGAATCATGTCGCATGCTTTGTCAATACAGGCGGGCAGTTGGTTAAACTCTTCTTGTGTAAAATTGCTTAGAACGTAGTCGGCCTGGTATCCCTTTGGATAGGTATTGCCTATACCAAAGCGGAGCCTCGGATAATTCGGGTGCCCAAGTACTTCTTCAATACTCACCAATCCGTTGTGGCCGGCTGCACTGCCCCGTGGCCGCAGGCGCAAGCTGCCAAAGGGCAAGGCAACATCATCAACAACTACCAGAAGTTGTTCCGGTTCCACACCAAGGTTGTTGAGCCAGTAGGCAACGGCTCTACCACTAAGGTTCATATACGTTGATGGTTTGATTAAATGAATTTGTCTTCCTTTAAACCGGAACTCCGCTTTTTCGGCATAACGCACCACAGTGAAATCAGCCGTATGCTTATCAGCAAGCTGGTCAAGTATCAAAAAGCCAATGTTGTGGCGGGTCAGTTCATATTCCGGACCGATGTTACCCAGGCCGGCAATCAGGTATTTCATGGTATAAAGCAATAAAAAAATCCTGTCTCTTTACAGCGACAGGATTTTGGTGAGTCAGTTCGCAAAGATTTACTTTTTGCCCTCCTCTTTCTTAGGAGCCTCGGCTTTCTTCGCTTCGGCACCGGCAGCAGGCGCAGCGCCTGCGGCACCGGCAGCCGGGGCAGCAGCACCTTCAGCAGGGGTGGCAGCGGCAGCAGCAGCCTCTTCGGCAGCCATCTTGGCGGCACGCGGTACTTCAACAGCGGCTATAGCCGATTGTTTGGGGTCCAGAAACTCTAATCCTTCCATTTTCATGTCAGCCACTTTAATAGCGTGGTGGAAGTCAAGCGTTGACACGTCCACGTCAATGTGGTCAGGCATATCTTTTGGATAGCCGTACACTTTGAGGGATGCTTTCTTACGCACAAGGGTACCCCCCTTATCTACTCCGGGTGCTTTACCTACCATCCGGGTAGGGATATTCATTTTGATTTTCCGGCCTTCTTCGATCTGCAGAAAATCAGCATGGAGAATGATTTCACTTACCGGGTGAAATTGCACTTCCTGCAAAATGGCTTTGCACTCATCGCCCTCAATGTTCAGATGAACGAAGTGTGCTTCGTTGGTGTACACCAACTCGCGGAACAAAATCATGGGGGCATAAAAGTGAACTTGCTTGTCTCCGCCATACAACACGCAGGGAACATTCCCCTCGTTGCGCAGTTGTTGTGCCTGTGACTTGCCGAGATTCGCTCGTTTATACCCTACAATCTCAACAGTTTTCATGGTTTTATATAGTTTAGTTTTACAATTGATTACAAGCGGATAAATAATGAACTTATCGATTCGTGGTCGTGGATTTTCCGGATTGCCTTGGCGAACAGATCGGATACGGTGAGCACCCGTATTTTTGGTGAGGTTTGTTTTAAAGGCAGTGTGTCAGCTACCACAATTTCTTCCAATACCGATTTTTCAATGTTTTCATAGGCTTTACCCGATAGTACGGGGTGTGTACAGGCGGCTCTTACTGAGCGTGCACCTTTTTCTTTAAGCAGGGTTGCGGCCTTGCAAATGGTTCCTGCAGTATCAACTAAATCATCTACAAGTACAACATCTTTGCCATCAACTTCTCCTATTAGTCGCATAGACTCTACCTGGTTGGCTTCTTTGCGGTACTTATCGCAAACAGCCAGTTCGGCATCAAAAAACTTGGCAAAACTGCGGGCACGTTTTATGCCCCCCACATCGGGCGTAGCAAACATGATGTTCGCTAAGCCAAGCGATTTTAAGTAAGGTACGAAGATGTACGAGCCATCCAGGTGGTCAACCGGAATATCAAAAAAACCTTGTATCTGGTCGGCATGTAAATCGCATGTCATAATCCGGTCGGCACCGGCTGCAGAAATCAGGTTGGCAATGAGTTTAGCCGCAATGGAAACGCGTGGCTTGTCCTTCCGGTCTTGCCGGGCATAGCCAAAGTAGGGGATAACCACATTGACGCTTGATGCGCTGGCCCGCTTGGCGGCATCCACCATCAATAACAGTTCCATCAGGTTATCGGATGGCGGAATGGTTGACTGGATGATAAACACTTCGTGGCCGCGAACTGATTCGGCAATGTGTGGCGACATCTCGCCATCGCTGAATTGCTGGTAATTCACCACGCCCAGCGGTTCGCCATAGGCATGCGCAATTTTTTCTGCCAGGTAGGTGGTGGCTCTGCCGCTGAATATTTTTACTGCCATGAAGTAATTTAAAAACCCGGCTTAAACCGGGCGCTTTGTTGTCCGACAAGGATTCGAACCCTGACTAAAAGAACCAAAATCTTCTGTGCTACCGTTACACCATCGGACAATGCAACCGGGCTAAAACCCCTTAAAGAGGCCAAAACCCTTAAATTTTGGATTGCAAAGGTAGAATTATTTTTGTGAAATACGACCCCGAGGATTAGAAGATTTTCTGCCTCATAAATCCGATGGTTTTGAAGAAGTGGAGCCCTCTATAAATCCCTCGGCCCAGAAGCGGTATTTATCCAAAATTGAAATTACGGCATTTCGCAATTGCCGGTTGTTGTTGTAATCAATTGAACCGTAAACAGAAGTGGCATACCCCTGCCAAATCGATCTGTTTTGACGCCTGTCAAAAAACTGGATAAGCAATGTGCCGGTGTTCATGTTGAATTTTTTTGGATCGTATTTAAGATTTTCGTCTTGCGATTTTATCCACTCTTCTATTTCCGGTTGGATATACCCGTTAAACCGGAGGCTATCCGGGAACATCTTAAAACTAATGAGCAGGTGTGGGCGGTTATCGGTTTGGCGATACCCTAAAAACTTCATCCGTGAAATAATTGAACTTTCAATGATTTCGTTGGTTAAATTTTCAGCGGATTGGCTGGTGGGCCGCATGATTTCGAATGTGCGGTATCTTTTAAACTGACCTTTGTAACTGTAGTCGTACTCTACGGGCAATTCCTTATAACCCAGGCATGAGCCAAGCATAAAAGCGATACCAACAAAAATGCTGGCGATTTTCATATCGGCTGGTGGTGTACTTATACCAAGGTAGTCTATCAGACACAGCCTGCCAAGCGGAATGTCACTTAGTTTTACCGGTATTTAATGCAATCCAGTTTCGGGCATTTACAAAGGCCTCCATCCAGGGTGAAATTCTGTCGGTTTTCCGGTCGTCCGGATAATAGGGCCAGTTCCAGGGAAATAATGACCGTTCAATATGCGGCATAATAGCTAAGTGGCGGCCGTTTTTCGAACATACCGCGGCTACAGCCTTATCGGAGTCGTTAGGGTTGCCTGGGTATTCGGTGTAGGAATAATGCGCAGCCGGTGCATAAGCCGGTGCATCCGGAAGTTGGAAACGGCCTTCACCATGTGCTACCCAAACGCCAAGACGGCAACCCGCCAATGAACCAAGCATAACTGAATTCGTTGAAGGAATAGTAACATTTACAAAAGCTGATTCAAACTTTCCTGAACCGTTCACGTGCATTTTCGGATGCTTTTCTCCAAGTTCCGGATAGATTAAACCGAGTTCCATCATCAGCTGGCAACCGTTGCAAACACCCAGGCTCAAGGTATCCGTACGGTTATAAAAATTATCAAGTGCCTTTTTCGCCTTTTCATTATATAAAAATGCACCGGCCCATCCTTTGGCCGAACCGAGTACATCAGAATTTGAAAAACCGCCAACGAAAACAATCATGTTTACATCGCTCAGGTCTTCCCGGCCCGAAACCAGGTCGGTCATGTGAACATCCTTTACATCAAAGCCGGCCAGGTATAACGAATAGGCCATCTCCCGGTCGCCATTAACACCTTTTTCGCGGATGATGGCGGCCTTAATTCCGGTGCGATTGGGCCCGGTTGCCGCAATATGAAAACCAGTTAGCTGACCATCGAACTTTTTGGGGAATTGGTAGTATAAAGGCTGCTGTTTATAATTTTTAAATCGCATACCGGCATGGTGCACAGAGCGCTGTTTTTGATCCAGCAGGTAGGAAGTCTGGTACCAGGTATCGCGAAGGGTATCAATTTCAAGTTGTAGTGTTCCATGGCGATGCGAAATGGAAAGGGAGCGATTCAAATTCAAGGTACCAATCCGCTCAAACCGTATTCCTCGCTCTTGCAAGATACGTTCAACGCCTTGGTTGTTGTTAACCTGTATGACAACGCCTGGATTTTCAGCAAACAAAATTTTTACGAGATCATCCTGGGTTGAACGGAGGTCAATGTCCAATCCAACTTCTTGAACCGGAAAACTCATTTCCAACAGCGTAGTTATCAGGCCACCGGAAGAAATATCATGGCCGGCCAGTACGTAGCCTGAAGTAATCAACTCTTGTATAGCAGTGAAGCATCCAACAACATAGTTTGCATCGGCTACATCAGGTGTTTGTTTACCAAGCTGATTAAGCACCTGAGCCAGCGCACTTCCGCCCAGAGCCCGCTGATAACCTGAAAAGTCGATATAAAAAAGTTGGGTGCCATCAATTGGGCTTAGGGCTGGTGTTATTGTTTTTGTAATATCGTTTACCTCGGCTACAGCCGATATGATAACCGTGCCGGGTGAAAGTACTGTATTACCGTCAGGGTATTTTTGGGTCATCGAAAGCGAGTCTTTTCCGGTAGGAATGTTAATTCCCAGTTTTATGGCGAAGTCGCTCACTGCACGTACTGCTTCGTAAAGCCGGGCATTTTCACCAGGTTGTTTGGCCGGCCACATCCAGTTGGCGCTAAGCGAAATACCCCTGATGCCGTAGGTTAACTGGGCCCATAAAATGTTTGTTAAGGCCTCGGTAATGGCCAGCCGGCTGCCGGCAGCCGGGTTAATTAAGGCAGCCGCGGGTGCATGGCCGATGGCGGTGGCAACGCCTTTCAGGCTGGTAAAGTCAAGCGCCATTACACCCAAATTATTGAGCGGTAGCTGCACTGACCCGCAGGTTTGCTGAGTGGCAACCTTGCCCGTTACCGAGCGGTCAACCTTATTGGTGAGCCAGTCTTTACAGGCCACCGATTCCAATTGAAGCACCTGCTGGAGGTAGTCGTTAATGCGGGCAACATCGTAGGTGATTTCTGCAAAAAGTGCCGGTAGTTTTTTGTCGGTTAAAACAGTTTTGGGCGAAGAGCCCAACAGATGCCTTACGGCAAAATCAATTGGTTTTTTATCAGCACCTTGTCTGATAAAGTGCAGGTGGTTATCGCCTGTAGCATAACCTATAACATACATGGGGGCGCGTTCTCGTTCGGCTATTCGTTTAAGCAAATCCAGGTGCTGTTCGTGAATGGCCAATCCCATTCGTTCCTGCGATTCATTGCTGATGATCTCTTTATCCGAAAGGGTAGGGTCGCCCACCGGCAGTTTATCGATGAAAATGGTGCCACCGGTTTCTTCGAGCAGTTCCGACAGGCAGTTGAAATGGCCGCCCGCGCCATGGTCGTGAATAGAAATGATCGGGTTGCTGTCCATTTCGGCCAGTGCCCGTATGGCGTTCATCACCCGTTTTTGCATTTCGGGATTCGACCGTTGGATGGCGTTCAGTTCAATGGCATTGCCGTATTCGCCTGTGGCTACAGACGATACCGCCCCGCCACCCATGCCGATGCGGTAGTTGTCGCCACCGAGCATAACAATCTTATCTCCCGGTTTTAACAAATCTTTTTTGCTGTCTTTTGCTTTACCAAAGCCAACGCCCCCGGCAAGCATAATTACTTTATCGAATCCGAACTGGCTGGCGTTTTCAAAATGCTCGAATGTGAGCACGCTGCCGTTGATCAGGGGTTGGCCAAACTTGTTGCCAAAGTCGGAAGCGCCATCCGAGGCTTTAATCAGAATTTCTTCCGGTGTCTGGTAAAGCCATTTACGTTCGGGAAATTTTTCCTCCCACGGTCGCTTATTGTTCAGGCGCGGATAAGCCGTCATGTAAACGGCTGTTCCGGCCAGCGGCAGTGCACCTTTACCTCCGGCCAGACGGTCGCGGATTTCGCCACCCGAGCCGGTGGCTGCACCGTTAAATGGTTCAACGGTGGTAGGAAAATTGTGCGTCTCGGCTTTTAGTGAAATTACAGATTCAATTTCCTTCACCTCAAAAAAACCAGCTTTATCCTGCTTATCGGGTGCAAATTGTTCAATTCGGGGGCCTTTAATAAAAGCTACGTTGTCTTTGTAAGCCGATACGAGGTAGTTCGGGTTTTGCTTTGATGTTTCTTTAATGAGTTGAAAAAGTGTTGCCGGTTGTTCGCGGCCATCAAGGATAAAGGTGCCGTTGAAAATTTTATGACGACAGTGTTCTGAGTTAACCTGCGAGAAACCGAAAACTTCGCTGTCGGTCAGGTTACGTCCAAGTTCCTTGCTCACGTTTTCGAGGTAGGCCACTTCTTCAGGGCTAAGCGCCAGCCCTTCTTTATTATTGTAGGCGGCAATGTCTTCGATGTCATGAACGGGTTCGGGTACATGATGGATAGTAAAAACTTCCTGATCAAGCCTATTATAAAGTACCTGCAGCATCCGGTCGTACTGCGCCTGATTTGATTTTACTTCTTTGAATTCTTCAATGCGGGTTATTCCTGCGATGCCCATGGTTTGGGTAATTTCCACCGCATTGGTGCTCCAGGGCGTTACCATTTCCTTTCGGGGGCCGATGAAGTAGCCCTGCAGAACCGATTCGGTTAGCGGCATCGCATTTCCGAATAACCATGTAAGTTTTTGAATATCAGTATTTTGTAAAGGCGCTGTCAGACCAACGGCATAAATCGTGTTGGGGGCCGACCGGAAGAATGAAACCATCGAAACGGGGTGGACTTTTGGAAAGCCCAAAAATAACGGATTTGGTTTTTCTGTAATGATTTATTTTCAACCGATTACTGATTACATGCACTAAATCTATCTCCTATCCGTCTATATCCGAAAGCGGATGGTTGAATGGACCTGACTATGCACCTTAAGGAAGAAGCATTTATAAAAGAACGCAGCCGGTTATTAAACTTTATTCGCAATCGTGTAGCAAGCCATGAGGATGCCGAGGATATTCTTCAGGATGTTTTTTACTCGTTTCTTGCAGGCTTTGAAACCATTCAGTCGGTAGACGGCATCACGGCTTGGCTCTTTTCTGTTGCCCGTAATAAAATCATCGACCGGTACAGGCGCGAAGCTGTGCGTCCTGAAAAAACCGATTTGGCGGGTAGCGCAGGAACTAACGAAGAAGGCCCGCTTCTGCTCCAGGAAATTCTGCCAGATTTGGATAATACTCCTGATGGGATGTTTATGCGTGAAGCCATTTGGGATGCCCTCACGGAAGCATTAGCCGAATTGCCCGCTGAACAACAGGAAATTTTTATTCAGAACGAACTGGAAGGAAAGAGCTTCAGGGAGGTGGCTGATGAAACAGGAGTATCTATTAACACCCTGCTTTCACGGAAGCGCTATGCAGTTCAGGCTTTGCGTCTCCGGTTGCAAGCTATTTATGATGAATTATAACACAATAACTTTTTAACAGGAAACAGATATGAAAAAGCCTTTAAAAATATTGCTGATGGTATCGCTGGTGGTGTTAGCGGTAGCGTTGTTTGGTTGGGCTACAATGAGCCTTTGGAACTGGCTAATTCCGGATTTGTTCGGTGGCCCGGCAATTACCTATTGGCAAGCCTTGGGCCTGCTGGTACTATCGAAAATTCTATTCAGCGGGCTTGGCAAAGGGGGCGGTAATCGCCATCATGGCTGGAAAAGGGATTGGAGCAGTAAACTGAGCCAGATGACACCCGAGGAACGGGCGCGCTTTAAAATGAAGTTCAATGAACGGTGGTGTAAAGGCGCTCAGCCTAAACCTGCCGATGGCGATGAAAGTCAACAACGCCTTCCCTGACGACTTAACAAAAACTTTTTTTAGCGAACCCTAAACCCTTGCCCTTTTTTGACGTTAAAGGAAACGTTGGAAACTTTTATAATACTAATAGTTTCCATAGTTTTGTGCCCCGTTATGGAAGAAAAAGACATTAAAGACAAAATTCTGAAAGGTGCGGAGGATTTATTTATGCGCTACGGGGTGCGCAGTATTTCCATGGATGATATCGCACGCCACCTGGGGGTTTCAAAAAAAACGCTGTACCAGCACTTTGCTGATAAAGATGAACTGGTTTTGATGGTTTCGCGCGGGCATTTGGAGCGCAACATTGCTCAGTTTGACGGTATTCGCGATGAATCAAAAAACCCGATTGAAGAACTGGCGCGGATTTCCGTATGCCTTAAGCAGAGTATGGAGGCATTAAACCCGACCCTGCTGTTCGACCTGCAAAAGTTTCACCCCAAAGCCTGGAGCGAGTGGATTAATTTTAAAGGCAAGTACCTGCGCGAGTCTATTGTGCGTAACCTGAACCAAGGTATCGCGGATGGTTACATTCGGCCGGAGGTAAATACAGAAATCATGGCGGCCGTGCGTATTGAATTGGTGCAACTTGCCTTTAACCCCGACATTTTTCCGTTAAACCGTTTCCGGTTGGCCCAGGTACAAGAGCAGATATTCGATCACTTCGTTTTCGGGCTGGTTACCGAAAAGGGAAGAAAATTGTATCAGAAACTTAAGGACATAAATTATCAACCCGCTGCAACATGATAAAGAACTACTTACTTATTGCCACCATTACGTTAGCCAGCCATGCCTTGCCTGCTCAACAAAAAATGACACTGCAACAGTGTATTGATTATGCGCTTGAAAACAATCCGAACATTAAAAGTGCACGTGCCGGTGTTGATGCTTCGCAGGCAAAAGTTGGCGAGTACCTTTCCAGTGGTTTGCCACAACTTACTGCGGCAGCTGATCTGGGCGATAATTTTGTAATACCAACCACGTTTGTACCCGCTCAGATATTTGATCCCGGTGCACCTGAAGGTGCTTTGGCACCCGTGCAGTTTGGCACCAAATACACCGGTAGGGCAAGCATCGACCTGCAGCAGATGATTTTCAGTGGTTCTTACTTTGTCGGGCTGAAGGCAGCGCGTACATACACCGAATTGTCCAGACGCGAACAAGCTGCTACTGAAATTGACTTAGTGGTTACTATAAAAAAGGCCTACTACTCGGTTCTGGTAAATAAAGAGAGAAATGAACTGGTGAAAAAAAATTACCAGCGCCTTGATTCGCTGCTGCGCCAAACACGCATTATGTACGAAAACGGATTTGCTGAAAAGATTGATGTAAACCGCATTCAGGTGCAGTTCAATAATATTTCGCAAGCTATTAAAACATCAGCCACCGCCCTTGACATCAGCTTAAAACTACTGAAGTTTCAGATGGGCATGCCGGTAAAGGAAGTGCTTACCCTGGCTGACGACCTGCAGACGATACAGTTTGAAGCGCTCAATGAAGATTTCGGTTCGAACTTTAACTATCATAACCGCATTGAATACAGCCAACTTGAAATTAACAAAGCACTTGTTGGCCTGGACATCAAAAATACGCGGGTCCAGTACCTTCCCTCCCTTGATTTCTACGGAAGTTATGGTGCCAGTTACGGTACGGCCGTGTTCAGCAATTTTGTGGCATTTGGTGAAAACTGGCGGACGTTTGGCGTATACGGCCTCAGGATAAACTTGCCCATCTTCGATGGCATGCGAAAAAGCAAAATCATTCAGCAAAAGAAATCGCAAATGCGGCAGGTTGAAAATGCGCAACAGTTGCTTAAGAGCCAGATAGACCTTGAGCAGGAGCAGTATAGTCTGGAATTTGAAAACAACCTGAGTGCCCTGAAGGCCCAGGAAGAAAACATGAAGCTGGCCGAAGAAGTGTATAACGTGGCTGTGCTAAAATACCAGCAGGGTGTTGGTTCAAACATTGAAGTGATTGATGCGGATGCGGCTTATAAAGAAGCGCAGACAAATTACTTCACGGCTTTGTACGATGCCCTCATTTCCACTGTCGACCTGGAAAAAGCGTACGGTAAAATTGTAGTTCCCACAACCAAAAAATAAACCCCAACCCGGATGAAAAGCAGATTATACCTTGCCCTGATTATTTTCTTTGCTGTTGCCTGCAGTAAGCCTAAGGTTTCTGATTTGGAAGCAAAAAAGACAAAACTGGAAGCCGCCAAAAAGCAAATGGCAAGCCTGAATGAAACCATTGTTAAACTTGAAAAGGAGATCAGCGCCTTAGACCCGGAATTTGCCCGGCAAAACAGCAAAGCAATTATGGTATCAACCTTTGTGGCCGAAAAACGACCATTTGAACATAATTCCGAAGTGCGCGGAACGGTTGAATCAAGAAAAAATGTACTCATTGCTGCCCAAACAGGGGGTGAAATAAAGCGCGTGCATGTTCGCGAAGGACAACATGTATCGAAAGGGCAAACCCTCATTTCGCTGGATGCCGAGATTGTACTGAATACCATAGCCGAATTGAAAACGGCACTTGAACTGGCCACCTCAGTTTACGAGCGGCAGGCAAAACTCTGGGAACAGAAAGTAGGTACCGAAATTCAATACCTGCAGGCCAAGAATAACAAAGAATCGCTCGAGCGCAGGCTAGCTACTGCCAATGCCCAACTTGATCAGGCCATTGTAAAAGCTCCGTTTTCCGGAACAGTTGATCAGTTGCCTGCAAAAGAGGGTGAAATTGCATCACCCGGTATGCCGTTGGTTCGATTGGTTAGCCTTGATGATAATTACATTAAAGCCGATGTTTCCGAACGCTACATCGGTAAATTCAAAGCTGGTGATCCGGTGGAGGTTTATTTTCCCGCCAACGATCAACGGCTGAAGTCAACAATATTATCGGTCAGTCAGGTTATCAATCCGGAGAACAGAACCTTTGTGGTAGAAGTGCATCTACCGAAGGTAAACTTTGTGGTTAAACCCAACCAGGTGGTAGTTCTGCAACTTCGCGATTAT
>JAKLJG010000007.1 GCA_023151255.1 Cyclobacteriaceae bacterium
TGTAACGGTAACTGATGTCTCAACAAACAATCCACCGCCCGACAATAATTTCTGCTATAATGACGCTGACCTGATTATACTTGGAAATCAGCCACCCAGCAGCACTTATAAATATGAAATTGACTACCTGACTTTGGGTCATGTAGAAACTATAAACTCACACACTTTCACATTTGATCCAAGTTTTTACTTTGACGATGCCGTAGCACGAGGAGCAAGCAACACCAGTGACGCAACTTTTAGAGTTACCTACATTGTAACAGACGCAGTCATTGGGTGTACTGCCTCTACATCATTCATTTTTGCTGTTTCTCCTTTAGCTGAGATCACAATCAGCGGAATAAATGACGGAGACATCTTCTGTTCTAATCTCCAGCCTTTTCCAATTACATTTGCCCCTATAAATGGTGTTCTGCGAATAAATGGTACACCCACGCCATTAAATCCAGTAACGAGCAGCATCAGTTCAGTTCAACTTCCTGTAAATAACAACGTAACGATAAGTTATGAATATTTTTCAGGGGTTTCCCAGTGCGTTACTACTAAAACCTATACAATCAGCCAGGTAGATGCTCCAAAGGCAACATTTACAACTACTCCGATTTGTGATGGCGACCCGGCCACTTATTCAGCCGGACCTGATCCTGATAACTATTCTTGGAAATGGGTCCTTGGTGACTCCATACGATCAGGAACAACAACTGAAACCATTAACCATGTTTTTCCCGGTCTTGCAGGAGCTACTCAGACCTCTTATCTAATACGACTCATTGTAACAAATAGCCCCAGCGCTCTTAAAGTTTGTCGTGATAGTACTGAGGCCATTCAGGTAATTGGAGCTTATCCTCGTGTAGACTTTGACTATTCTAATGTTTGTAAAGGCGATTTCACAAAATTTTCCATCAGTTCCAACATACCCATTGCGTCCGCTCAATGGGATTTTGGTGATAGTTTTACCTTACCGAACAATCCATTAAACAACAATATTCCTGGTGGAACACATGGCGGGCAAACTATTGCAACATATGGATCGCCCGAACATCGTTACTCAATAGCTAACTCCCGGTACCTGGTGCAGCTAATTGGCCGCACTGCAACAAACGTTGGAGCATGCCCCGACACCATACTACACCAAGTTGGTATTCTTGAAAGACTTAAACCGAATATTACCTATCCCTATAAAATGGATTCCATTCCGGGTGGTTTATGGATTGAGGAAGATCGCTCCAATGCATCAACTTGGTCATTCGCCACACCAACAGGTAAAACAGTAATGACCAATACCCTAGGTAATGTCTGGATAACTAATCCTTCAGCCAATTATAAGGAGTCCGACAATTCTTACGTGAATAGTCCTTGTTTTAACTTATCGGCATTTACTAAACCTGTATTTTCCATGCAATACTGGACTAACACCGACCTGGGTAAAGACGGTGCGTTACTTCAATCTTCGATTGATGGGGGCGCAACGTGGCAAGTAGTTGGAACTACAACCTCTGGGATTAACTGGTATCAAAACCAAACTATCTCTTCAGCACCAGGCGGTTTTAATCAATATGGGTGGACAGGAAGAGCTCAACAGGATTGGTTGACGGCAAAAAACTCCATCGATGCGCTGGCTGGTAACAACAACGTACGTTTTAGAATTGCTTTTTCAAGTGATGAGCGTGATGAATTTGATGGCTTTGCCTTCAATAATGTTACTATTGAAGAACGTAACCGGATAATGCTGGTTGAACATTTCAGCAATAGCGATGTCGACAATCCGCTTATTCCAGCAAGTAATAATAATTACAATTCTCATTTACCCCTAAATGACGCTGAGGTTGTTAAAATTCAATACCATGCAAGCTTCCCCGATGCCGATGTTATAAATGCGGCCAACCCTTCCGATCATAATGCCCGAATAGCTTATTACGGGGTAACGAATCAAACCGTTCCGATCGGTTTCATAGATGGCGCACGCGATCTCACTGCTCCATTTGGATTTGCCTTACCTGCCAATCCTAATAACGGATGGTGGAATGACTTTAAACTAAAACGATCATTAACTTCTTCACCTTATTCGCTTTCAGTTAAAACACTTCCGCTGCCAGGAACGGATTCCTTAAGAGTGAATGTTGTTTTTTCAAAAATCGGCACTGTCCAAGGGAATAAAGCCACCTTGCTCGTTGCCGTAATTGAAAAGAATGTTTCAGGAAACCAGCATGTGCTTCGTAAATTTTTGCCTACACCTGCCGGTACACTGATTGACCAGGTCACTTCAGATTCTCTTGTATTTGATTGGCGACCGGTTGGGATAACTAACCTGAATGATATTGCTATTATTGCTTTTATTCAGGACATGACTACGAAAGAAGTTCATCAGGCAACAATTGACATTGCGCCAACCTTTATACCCAGTGGAGTAATTACTGTTATCGAAGATCCGGCCTTTGCCGAAAAGATTGACGTGTACCCTAACCCGGCCAGCCATGAACTGAACATTCTGCTTCCCGAACCGGCACACATAACTACACCAATTGTACTGGTTGATGCGCATGGCCGCAACCTGGTTGAACAAGAGTTTAAACCCGGCCAGCAACTGAAGACCATTAACACCAGCCAACTGGCCGCTGGCCTTTACATACTGCAGATAAAATCGCAACAGGGCACAGCAAGGAAGAAGGTGATGATTGTGCATGGAAGGTAGGTACTATGCAGAAACCGAAGTTTTGATTTTTTAAAGGATAACTGAGGTAATTTAAAAATGGAGCCCAAACCATAAAGGTTAGCTGGTACACATTTTGACAGGAATGGGAATTTTAAATTATTAACAATCAACCACTTAAAAGAACCTTAAACCGTTGCGCGATTGCCTGCCTTCGCCTATTTTTAGAGCTCAAACAACCCCTCAATGGAAATCTTTCTCCATGCCGAAACCTGGCTGGCCCTGCTAACGCTTACCTTTTTTGAGGTTGTTCTTGGTATTGACAACATCATTTTTATTTCCATCATCTCCAACAGGCTGCCGGTTGAGATACGCGCCCGCACCCGCAACATGGGCCTGATGCTGGCTATGATTGTGCGCATTGTGCTGCTGCTGGGCATTACCTGGGTCATCACTTTTACCGAACCGCTTTTTACCGTAGGTGACATTATACCGGCATTCCTGCACAAATACGTTAACGTTGAACACGGTTTTAGTGGTCGCGACCTCATACTTGGTTTTGGCGGCTTATTTCTGATTGCCAAAAGTACCCGCGAAATAAACCACGAAATGGAGGGTGAGGATGAAGTAATCAATGTCGGTAAAGCCAAGGTAAACGTTACCGGCATCATCATCCAGATAATTCTCATCGACATTATTTTTTCATTCGATTCCATCCTCACAGCCGTTGGTTTAACCAACCAGGTGCTTATCATGATCTTCGCAGTAATCATATCCATCGGCATTATGATGGTCTTCTCAGGAAAAATCAGCGACTTCATCAACCGCCACCCGTCCATGGAAGTGCTGGCGCTCGGCTTCCTGATCCTTATCGGCTTTATGCTGTTCCTCGAAGGATTGGAGTACGAAATTCCGAAAGGGTACATCTACTTTGCCGTGGCCTTTTCGTTGCTTATCGAAATGGTAAACATACGCGTACGCGGACGAAGGGATAAGAAACGCAAAAAAGAGGAAGAGGAGGAGAAACTGGCAACGGCCGAAGAATCAGCCGGGTAAGTCCTCAAACTAAAAAACAACAATCTATACTCGCCAATTGAATTACGTCCCTCCCATCTTTCTTTTCAATGGACATCTCGAAACCATCTACCCTGCCATACTCCGTAACGTAAAACTGCAAACCTACCACCGCGAACGCATCAACACACCGGACGATGATTTTCTCGATCTTGACTGGCTAAAACGAGGCTCGGAAAAACTGGCCATCATCTCGCATGGGTTAGAAGGAAACACCAGCCGTGCCTATATAAAAGGAATGGCAAGAGCATTTTTCAACCATGGTTTTGATGTTTTGGCATGGAACTACCGCGGCTGCAGCGAAGAAATGAACCGGCAACTCCGGTTTTATCACAGCGGGGCAACCGATGACCTGGCGGTAGTAATCAATCATGCGGTTAACCAACAGTATAAAAGTATAAGTCTGATCGGTTTCAGCCTGGGTGGAAATCTTACGCTGAAATACATGGGCGAAACCAGGGAACATCCGGATGTGATCCGGAACGCAGTTGTATTTTCCGTGCCATTAGACCTGCACACCAGTTGCCTTAAGATATCACAACCCTCCAACTGGATTTATGCCAATCGCTTCCTGGCAAGCCTGAAAGAGAAAGTTAAGCACAAAGCCCGGCTGATGCCGGAACTGGATACCCGCGGATTGAGCAAAATAAAAACATTGATGCAATTTGATGACGTTATTACCGGGCCATTGCACGGATTCAGTAACGCCTTAGATTATTACACCCGGTGTAGCTCCATAAAATTTATACACAACATTAAAGTCTCTACTCTAATTATCAATGCTCTAAACGATCCATTTTTAAGTCGTGAGTGTTTCCCGGTTGATGCATTGAAGCAACACCCATTCGTACAACTAATTACCCCGCAACGTGGCGGGCACGTAGGCTTCAGCGAATTTGGTTCAAATGGCTTATATTGGTCCGAACGGCAAGCCATTGCCTTTTTAACGCATGATTGAACGCTACAGTTTATCCGCCCCGGCAACTACCCTGAGCCAACGATTTGCTGCCGATGTACCCGAATTTTATAAACCACGGTACAATGCCGGCCCAACCCAACTTCTGCCGGCAATAACCAATACATCGCCCCAAGGGCTTTCCGTGTTCTACTGGGGCCGGCCGCCCAAAGCAGCCGGTAACAAGCCATTGAGTGAACGGATTATAAACGTAAAACTTGAAAACCTGCTTGACCGACCGATGTTGCAAAAGGCCTTATTTAAAACCCGGTGCATCATCCCTGCCGATGGATTCTACGCGTGGAAAAAAATTGGTAAGAAATCAATTGTACCTCACCGGTTTGTAACCGATCAACCGCTTTTCTCCATGGCCGGATTTTGGGAGGAATTTGAAGACGAAGATGGGAGCATGCTTCATACTTTTGCCCTTATTACAACAACAGCCAACGAACTGGTGGCCACCGTTACCGACCGGATGCCGGTTATCCTTACACCAGAAAGTGAAAAAATATGGCTGAGCAGAGAGGCTGATGAAATTGTTTTACTCAGTCAGTTGGTAACCTACCCGGCTGCCGCCATGAATCATTACACTGTTTCACCACGTATTCTTGACAGCCGAATTGATGTCCCCTCCTTACTCACTCCCACACCTCCGGCCGACCAGCATGGAAATCTTACACTGTTTGATTAGCCATACTAAAATCCATCACCTTCATCCTCCTTTTTGGCGGGCGGCTTCTGTTCTCCTTTTGTTTTGGCTGGCTTTTCTCTTTTACCAAAAAGGCCTTTCTTTTTCTTAGCAGGTGCCGCAGAACTCACTTCACCTTGTTGAACACTGTCAGGTGGTGGATTATCCAAATCTTTAAAATCCAAGTTATACTGGTCTTCTTCAGAAATAACCTTGGCTGGTTGAACATCCTCGGTAGTGGTTTTCTTTTTCTTCTTACCAAACAGGTTCGAGAAAAATCCGGCAATACCTTTCTTCTCCTTTTTGGCTTTTCCTGTAGTCTTTTGAGCTTCAGCTGACTGTTCTTTGGCCAAGCGCACATCGGGCAGTACCAGTACTTCGCGTAAGTACCACATGTAATTATCCTGTTCGGTATTAAATCCTACATTTTTAATGTAGTATTTTGGTTTCTCAGAAACATATCTTCCTGCAACCGGATCATATTTCAGACTATCAGGGAAGTTATACTTCAATACCCGAACCTCGCGATCTTTGCTTATCACGTAAAATTCCGGCTGGGCGGGGGCACTATCGGCTGGTTCAGTATCCACAATAAAGGTGCTGTCAATTACCGAACGGGCTGCTTTTTCAAGATCTTCTTTTGAGACTTCAGCATCCATGGTAAGCGAATCAGGCACAAGCGGCTTTACCGGTTTGGCCGGTACCGTTTTAATCTGATTCAGTTTCTTCTTGTACGTTATTGGTTCGGCTACCAGGTACTTGTTTTTACTGGCCGTCAGGATTTTCGGGGTAGAGTCTTCATTGAAATAGCTGAACTTCTTGCGCAGTTCATTTTTGTCGTAGATGTACGCACTCTGGTAAGCAGGGCAAACCATCTTTTGGGTGCACGACCCCAACAGCATGGATAAAGCAACTACGACAATAAAAACCCTGGCCATGATAGCGCTAAACAAACAAAATTAAGGATTTTAAGCAGAAGTAATCCCGTACCGGCCTTAATTGTAACCAATTGATAATCAATTTTTTCAATATACAGGCCTAATTTATTACTTCTATTAGGTACGTCAGTACCCAACGATATAACGCTTTAAAATCACCAACAGGCATATCAGAAACATGATTATGGCGATTTTATTAATGGTATGCATGGCCCGGATATTGAAGCCTCCCGGCCGGGTAGGATCTTTTTTCCGAAAGAAATAACCCAGCACCTCGCCAATCTGGAAAAACTCGCGCAAGCGGCTGCGGTTACTTTGCCCAACGGTGTGATTCTTCTCAGTATTCTGCGCTTCTTCTCTCATTACACTAATTGCTCAATGGTTTCCGGATCGATCCAATTGCCGTCTTCCTTTATCAGGTTAATTAATTCATCAACAGCCTGGGCTGAAGGTACATTTCGCTTTACAACTTCTTTACCGCGATACAACGTGATACGTGCCGGTCCGGAACCTACATAACCATAGTCCGCATCGGCCATTTCACCAGGGCCATTAACAATGCAACCCATAATACCAATTTTAACCCCTTTCAAGTGATCAGTACGTTTGCGAATCATGGCCGTGGTACTTTGCAGGTCAAATAAGGTGCGGCCACAGGATGGGCAGGAAATGTACTCCGTCTTCGACATGCGGTTGCGAGTGGCTTGCAAAATTCCGAAAGCCGTTTTATTGCACAAATCAGCTTGTCGCAAATAGGCGTCTTTATCCGGGGTACCGACAACCGACAACATCAGGCCATCGCCAAAGCCATCAATAAATAATCCGCCTGCATCGGTGGCACTGTAAATGCGGAATTGATCTGTCTGTATTTTAGTAAATGCCCTTTGAATAATTACCGGAATAGCAATATGCCTTTCTGTCAATTCAAAAAATATTCTCCGCAATTCAGCCATGGCGTGATCATTGGTGGAATAAATAACTCCAACGGCTGTTTTATCTCCACGAATTTGCTCTAAAAGAGTTTCATTCAACTCATTAATTGAAAACCGAACAAAGTTTATGCTGGAATGCCGCTCACCAGCCTGCAGGTATTCTGCCGCGGTTAGAAGCGGGAGTTTATTCTCCTTATCATCAGTTGTAAGCCATACGGCATAATCACGTATTTCCTTCAGGCCGTTGGGCAACATAAACGAGATAGGATTGCTGCCGGTGTACACATAATCGGCACCCTGGTCGTTCATTTTCCACTTATCCGGTTCTGGTAAGTAAAAATGGCCTATGCATCGCAGATCCTTATAATCGGTTACGGGTATGGCGCTGAGATCGGCCACAACCCGGGGAACATGATGGGGACCACCAATATTTTCAACTTCATGGGTTATCCTGCGTGAATAACTGAACGGATCAATCGGGTTATCTGAAATTTCAGGTATCGGTTGGTGATTTGTACGGCTTAAATACCGATCCACCATCATCTTCGCCACCGGTGCCTCAAACTCCGGTTCTTCGGTTAATGAAACGCGTACGGTATCGCCCAGTCCGTCTTCAAGCAACGTGCCGATACCCACAGCCGATTTAATGCGGCCATCTTCGCCTTCACCTGCCTCGGTAACACCCAGGTGCAGCGGATAAGGCTTAAATCCTTCTTCATCAAGTTTATTCACCAGCAACCGGTACGCTTGCACCATCACCTGCGGGTTGCTGGCCTTCATCGACAGTACAATGTTGTAATAATTCAGGTCCTCGCAAATTCGAAGAAACTCCAGGGCCGATTCAACCATGCCAAGCGGGGTATCGCCATACCGGCTCATGATCCGGTCGCTCAACGAGCCGTGGTTGGTACCAATGCGCATGGCCGTCCCGTATTCTTTACAAATCTTTACAAGCGGGGTAAATTTTTCGCGAATCCGATCCAGTTCGGTCTGGTAGGCGGCTTCGGTGTAGTCGATCGTTTCGAAACGTTTTTTATCAGCATAGTTGCCGGGATTAATGCGGACTTTTTCAACAATGCGTGCGGCCAGTTCAGCTGCATTCGGTGTGAAATGAATATCGGCTATTAAAGGCACATGGCAGCCTCTGCGCCTTAACTCGTTTTTTATTTCCTGCAGGTTCTGGGCCTCTTTAATACTGGGCGCGGTAATGCGTACATATTCGCAGCCTGCATTTACCATGCGGATAACCTGCTCTACCGAACCCATTGTATCCATCGTGTCCACTGTAGTCATCGACTGGATGCGGATGGGGTTATCAGCACCAAGCGGAACATCACCAATCTTTACCTCGATGGTTTTTCTGCGGCTGTAGCGTACCAGGCTGTTGCAATACTGGCGGGTGGCTGCTATAATGGAACTCACAAACTAAGGTTTACTGCAAAGTTAACCGTTATGCCGCTGATTTGTTTTGGACAGGAGAAAGTAATTCAAATGTCGCCCAATTGGGGCCTAATGAGGATTTCTTCAACCACACTGCGGGTACTCAGCGACCAGGCTGCATAAATCATCTCAGCTACATCCTCCACCTTCATAAAGCGTTGCTCAGGCAGGTTTACGCCATCCCAACTGGCTGTTTTAGTGGCCCCTGGCAAAACGGCTGTTACCCGAATGCCATCTGCTTTCAATTCTTCACGGAGGCACTTCGAAAAACCCAGTAGGGCAAATTTAGTAATCGCATAAGAACCTCCGTTGGCATAGGCTTTTATACTGGCTATGGAGCAGATATTAAAAATATGACCGGCCTTATTCTTCTTCATAGCCGGCACCATACCACGGGTTGTGTGATAGGCGCTGTAAAGATTGGCGTTCATCATGCTCTCCAAGGTACCTTCGGGTTCAGTAGCGATAGAACCCGGCACAAAATAGCCTGCATTGTTAACCAGCACATCTACCGGCCGGTTAAGTTCCAATACAAAATCGGTAAAAGATTTTACCTGCATCTTATCTGACAAGTCGGCTACGGTGGTAAACACCCGATTACCTTTGTAGGAACTTTCAAGTTGTTGTTTAAGGGATTCCAGTTCATCGGGCTTTCGTGCGCAGGTGGCCACATCAAAATCATGAGCAATAAATTTTTCAATCACGGCCCTGCCAATACCTTTTGTGCCCCCGGTAACAACCAACAGCTTCTTCATTTAAAACGGATTAGTATTTTTGGCTATCTTTAGCAAGATAGAGAATTCAATGAAAGAAGTAGGGCGGTACTTTATTTTTTTAAGCAACCTGCTGGTAAACCGAGAATCGTTTAAAACCCATTACAAACTTGTAATTGATGAGTGCGTTCTAATCGGATTGGATTCGATATTCCTCTTTGTATTGGTGTCATCTTTTATGGGCGCAGTGTCAACCGTTCAAACAGCCTTTAACCTGGTAGCCCCCTACATACCCCGGTATGTAATTTCGCAGGTCGTTCGCGAAATGACTGTGCTGGAACTGGCCCCTACCGTTATGGCCATTATTTATGCTGGTAAGGTGGGGTCGAGCATGGCCGGTAACCTGGGCACTATGAGGATAACCGAACAGATTGATGCTTTGGAAGTAATGGGCATTAACTCGGTAAACTATTTGGTATTGCCTAAAATCACAGCCTCCGTACTGATGTTTCCGATGCTGGTAATCGTTTCAGGGGTATGTGCCTTGTTGGGTGGTTATGTAGTCGGTTTGCTTACCGGAATTCTTTCGCCAACCGAGTACATCTATGGAATACGCTATGCGTTCAATCCTTTTACAATAACATTTGCACTGATAAAATCCATCGCCTTTGGATTTTTGGTGTCCTCCATCTCTTCATTTAAAGGCTACTATACCACAGGCGGTGCACTTGAAGTGGGTATCTCAAGTACGAAAGCGGTTACCACAAGTGTAATTGCCATTTTACTTGCTGATTATTTACTGGCTCAACTCCTTCTTTCCCCGGCATGATAGAGATACAGAACATTACCAAATCGTTTGGCGACCGAAAAGTACTGCACGGCATCAGCGGGGTGTTTGAAAAGGGTAAGCCTAATCTTATCATCGGGGCATCCGGCACCGGTAAAAGCGTGCTATTAAAATGCATTGTTGAACTGGTGGTGCCAGATGAAGGGAAAGTTTTTTTTGATAACCGGAATTTCACCGACAGCGACCGATCAAAGAAAATCGAAATCAGGCGCGAAATCGGCATGCTGTTTCAGGGTGGTGCCTTGTTTGATTCAAAGAATGTTGAAGAAAACGTTCGCTTCCCGCTCGATATGCTGGCCAATATGCCCCGCGATGAAAAGCAGGATCGGGTAAACCTGGTATTGAACCGGGTAGGATTGAAAGGGGCTAACAAAAAAATGCCCTCTGAATTGAGTGGCGGCATGCGCAAGCGTGTTGGCATTGCCCGAGCCATTGTAAACAACCCGCGCTACCTGTTCTGTGATGAGCCTAACTCCGGCCTTGACCCGCAAACATCTATCCTGATTGATGAATTGATCCGCGATTTAACCGAAGATTACGACACCACCACCATTGTAGTAACACACGACATGAACTCCGTACTCGGTATTGGCGAAAACATAATGTTCATTTACCAGGGACAAAAACTCTGGGAGGGCAGTAAAACGGATATTACCCACAGCGGTATCAAAGAACTGGATGACTTTGTATTTGCCAATAAGGTGATGATTGCACTTAAAGAATCCGGTAAAGGATAAATCAGTTTTTCGGAAGATCGATATAAAACCGGGTCCCCTTCCCCACTTCCGACTCGAACCAGACCTTACCCCCCATCTGTTCAATGCTTTGCCGCGTAATGGCCAGCCCTAAACCCGAACCGGATTGTTTTGTGCTGAAGTGGGGAAGAAAAATTTTATCCTGAATAGCCTCATTAACGCCTGCTCCGTTATCCGCCACGGTGATGCGATAGGTATTAGCATGTTCTTCAAGTTTAACGCTAACGGTCACTCTCTCATCAGGCCTTTCAGCCTGAAGCGCGTTTAAAATCAGGTTGGAGACCGCCCTTCCCAGAAACTGCTTGTCGGCCCGGCTAACAGCTTGGGCCAATCCTGTTTCAAAATGCACATTGCCAGCTTGCTGATGCAAAGCACATGTTTCTCTCAGCAATACAATTAAATCAACCGGTTCCATTACCGGTTCAGGCATTTTGGCGAACATGCTGAACGAGGCGGCAATGTCGTCCAGTACGTCAATCTGTGTAAGCAGTGAAGCGATGGAGGCCCTCATCTTTTCAGGGATTTCCTTTCCACCGGTTCGTTGCAACTGCTGCAGGGTAAGTTTCATGGGTGTTAGTGGATTTTTAATTTCATGCGCAACCTGCTGGGCAATTTCACGCCAGGTGCGTTCGCGTTGGTTTCGCTCCAGTTCGAGTTTACTTTCACTTAATTTAATGAGCATCTGATTGTACTTCCGCACAAGCATACCAATTTCATCTTCCGCAGGCCACGTAATGGGTTGATTGGATTCGGTTAACGAAACACGCCCGATTTTATGCGCAATGATGGATAACGGATGAGTAAGCCAGTTTGAAGCTACAAAAGAGACTACCAACAACACAAGAAACAAAATGGTAAAGATGATCAGGATATTGGCCAATATGGTAATCTGCATAACCTCCAGCGCATGTTCCGATTGAAAATACGGGATTGCCATAATACCCATAACGTTACCGGATGCCGCCTCCAAAATGGTAGAGTAAGCCACATAAAAACGTAACCGACCAACCTGCTCCTGCAAAACAAATGATTGCTCTCCACCGACAATACGGTTTAAGGCCCGCGGAGAGATTACAGGAGCCAGCAGCTGATATTCAAAGATCAAAGGCTGAGTAGAGGCCGCTAGGTAACCAGCAGGGTTATATAAATTGGCATCAAGGTTTGCCAACTTTACCTGTTGAATAAATTGATTCTCCAATTCAGCACCTTCTACATCCGAAACCAGGTTAGTGAGAGCGCCCGTTATATTGCGCGATTTTAAAAGATACTCGGCATTCAGTTGTTCCTGAACTGACCGGCTGGTGAGCCCCAGTGTAACCACGCTCACGGTAATGAGTGGCAAGAAAAATGAAAGATTGAGTATTAACTGAATCCGTTCGGTAAATGAGAACTGCCGTCCGCGCAACAGGTTGTGTAAACCCGTGCTCAGTAAAAACAACAGCAACAGGGCCAGGCCGCAAATAAGCAAAAAAGAAAAATCGGCTAAGCGATAAACAATAGGGGGCGCTTTTGTTGAAGCTACAGCCACCCTGCCTTCCGTGTCTTCTGCAGCCACATGCCGAAATCCATTAAGAACTAACCCTTCCTTAAACAAAGCCGGATTACCCAAGCCATCAAACCGGTTGTAATTATATGCCCCCGAACTATACAACACTTGTTGCTTTTGAAAAACAGCATAACTATAATCCTGCATGCGGAACGAGCGCTGGAAGCGGTTATCAACCAGCAGTTCAGGGTAAACATTTTCAGGAATAACTTTACGAAGTGACAGAGTGATCACCACAAAGCCCACGGTGAGTTCGCTTCGGTTAATACGAATTAAAGAAATATAGCGGGCACCGGTCTCAGCCTTGTTGGAGTTGATAAAGTAAATATTCGGATACTCTGTTTTCTCAGCCCCGGTTTCGAACCGGCCAAGCCATGCAGAAAAATTTTCTGTCATTGGCTCATCTAATGGGTCACCATTTCCGCTAAACAATTTTATATCAATAACATACTTATTGAAGTATCCCGGAAGGAATACCTGCCTGATTTTCTGCTTTACAGCTTCTTTACTACTGAAGGGGCCGCTTAACCGGGCCTGCATAAAAGCATCCGTTTCTATTTTTTTTGATGCTTCAGCTAAAAGATATTCACCGAAATTATCGCGTTCCAGCAAAAAATCCGCAGCAAACTGCATCTGGCTTCTAACCTGATCTTTAGTTCCAAACAGGGCTACTGCACTAAACGTTACCGTGGCAAACGCAAACACTGCGGTAAGAAAATACCCGAACGTTGCGTACCGTATTTGCAGCAGAGAATGATCAAACCGAAATCCGATAATAAACCCCAGGTAACCGATTACGGTCAGCAAAGAAGGAAGGTAGTGCTGCCCGGTAAACTCATTGATCGTAATAAACACCACCACGCCAACCAACAAATAACCGTAAAAATGCAGACGAAGCCAGCTACCGGCAAGCAAACGGATAAACACGTGAATAAACATAAAAGCGCTAAGCCAGGCGAGCAGGACACATACCAGCGCAATCCACCGCAGCAAATCGAAGGATAGTGATTCGGAAATAGCCAGCGTAATGGCCGAGTTGTTGTAAATGGTTTGAACAACTACAAATGGGAAAAGAAATCCGAACAAAATTGCCGTTGCGCTAAAGGCTTTAATGAAGACCTTATACCCCGGTCGGCTTAATGCTGTGTGAAGCCCTTCGAACCGTGCATAATTAAAAAACAAAAAGATACACAGAATAAAAACGCAAACTGAATTGAATAGAAGGTCACCCAGGTTCGGGTTAAACCCGGAAGACGCAAAGTACTTCGGATCAAACAGCGGAGAAGAAATATACCGGGCAGGGAACTGAACATTGAGCATAATAAACCGTAAGCCCACAAGGCCTGTCGCCATTATCAAAAAACCAAGTGCCGGCCTGTTACTGAGTTTAGTTACAAAGCGGATGAGTAATACACAGAAAATAACTATTCCAAGCAACATAGTGCCTACTGCAACACGGTGACCTGCCGTGAAAACCTGGCCGGCAGTGGCAACATCAAAAAGAGGGTACCCTTTTACTTTAACAGATACACCAGTTTGCGAAGACGGATCAAACAACTGTACGGGATGCCGGCTAAAAATTGCTTTGTTTTGCCATGGTACCAGGTACTCATTCTGTATCCGGTATTTTTTCTGCAACGGTATAACAGCAGCCAAAACCAGGTCATCACCAACCGCATACCGCTTGCATAAAAAATCACCTGCACCGAATTTAAAATAATGTATTGGCGGCCCGTCAGTAAGTAACCGAACAGGCGGCCAATGCAAACTACCCGTCCAGCGTACAATTTCGTGATCTTTGATCAAGAAAAAATCCTGATCGGTAAGCTTCGTAGTAAGTAAAGCATCCGGATTAGCATTCAATTTCGAAGCAATAACGTTAGCCTCCAGGTTGGTGTCGTCCAGAAGTCGCTCAATGTTGTGTTGAATAGTAGTAGCTAATTGAACCGCGTCAGGGCCGGGCTGATTGATTAACACAAAACCCAGCATAACACTGCTGATAAGCAGAACAAGCAATACGCGGTTTATTTTATCCTTTAGGAATTCACGCATTCATAAAGTTAAGAAATTACCTTTGTTAAAGAGGGTAATCTGTAATGTGGCTTGTTAAACCGGTCATCAAATAAAAGATCCTTCGGCAGACTTTACGTGGCTCAGGATATAAATGAAATTTAGTTGCCTGAGCCGATTCACCACGCTAAGCGTTCGGGTCATAACGAATACCACCAAACAGGTACAGGTAAACGATGCGCGAGTACCGGTAGTTAAAAGGAACTAACAAAACCATAATGGCAATAACCGTTGATATGTACACCCAGGGTGAGGGATCGCCCAACAGGTACAGCACTATGCCAACAATAACAATTGCGGCCACCGTAAAGGCATAACCCACATACATTGCGCCCTGGTAAAAGCCGGGTTCAGGTTCCAGCATTACCCCGCAATGCGGGCAGGCGTGGTACATCACTTGAAATTTTAAGAGGTTGGAAGCCGGATAGGCAAACAACTTACCCTGCCTGCAGCGGGGGCAGCGGCCATTAAGCAGGGCTACTATCAAGCTTCGTGGCATTGCGCTTACTGTTCCGGTACCATAAATATCCCAGCACCATAACGGCCAGGTAAGGCAGGCTTAGCAAATAGAGGATACCCGTATTGATGCCGGCCGCTATGCCCACATTGCCGTTGCTGATGTTGTTTTCAAGAGTGCTGCGGCACATGGCGCACTGGCTAAAGGCGTTAACGGAGTAGATAAGGGTAAATAAAATCAACAGTACGAACCGTCTCATTAGTAATACGGACTAATCATCAAATATACGATAACACCAGTTACAGCCACATACAGCCAAACCGGAAAGGTATAGCGCGCCAGCTTTTTGTGCGCTTCAAACCGGCCGGTAATGGCCCGCACATACGTAAAGAGTACCAGCGGAATTACTCCTACCGAAAGCAGAATGTGCGAAACCAAGATAAAGAAGTACACGTAGCGCAGCAAGCCTTCCCCGCCATAGGGTGTCGATTCGCTGGTTATGTGGTACAGCACGTACATTACCAAGAACAATGCCGAGAGAAGGATGTTGATTTTCATTAGCCGTTCATGCCATTTCCGGTGGCCGTTTTTTATAAGCATCACCGCAGTAACCAGCAGAACGGCCGTTATTCCATTAATGGTGGCGTAGATGGGCGGCAGAAACGAAAAATCGTAGCCGGTAATCTTTACCCGAAACAGCAAAGCTACAGCTAATGGCACCACTATTGAAAATGCTATAATCAGCTTGCGGTAAGGTTCAGCGTTCTGCATGGTTAATACTTTTTAAGAATAATAGCCGCTTCCGTTAACAACCGGTCAACATCTTCGCGGGTATTGAAGTAATGTCCGCGGATACGTCTGTCCTGATCAACAAGTACCAGCGGCTTTTGTTCTGTAACAAACAGGTAACAGCGCGCAAGGTTTTTATGATTAGTCATGATATTTACCAAGGCAACTTCGTGTGCATTGAACGATTCCTTAACACGCTTCAGTTGCTGGTCATCCTGCATGAAAGCATAAAGTACGAGCAGGGAGGAGCCAAATCCATTCAGGGAGTCGAGAATGGTTTCCGAAATACTGTATGCTTCAGCTTTGAGAGGCGGGCAACCCGTAACCTGCATCGGGGGCCCATCCTGGTAAAGGGGTGGAACCTCAAATTCGTTTTTACCAAACTTTTTTAAGAAGAAAAAAACAAACCCCGGGATGACAAACGCCAGTGCCAGTACGATATATTTCAAAAATTTTCTACTTCGCATTTACTTGTTTAAACAAAAGAGGCTTAAGTTTCCTTAAGCCTCGCTGCATTATTTTCAAATAAGGTTAAGGTCTAACATCGGAGATGGACATCCCCTCGTACACGAAGGCCACCAGCATCCAAACCACAAACACCATTGGGATAAGGATGGACCACAGCAGCACTTTTACTTCATAACGCAGGTGCATAAACTCGCCTACAATATAGGCCGCTTTCACAATCGTCATTAATATAAATGTCCACACCCGCAGGTCTTTCATTTCGTGCGGAACACCAAACGCCACACCAAATTCCAGCAACGTAACCAGCCCAAGAATACCGGCCACGGTCCATAGTTTTTTAATCTTGGTGGTATCCGGAGGAAGAACCGTTACCTGGGGTGCATCTTCAATATGTGCCATAGTCAAGTCAGTTTAAACGAGATAGAAAAATGTAAACACAAATACCCAAACCAAGTCAACGAAGTGCCAGTACAATCCAACCTTCTCTACCATTTCATAATGGCCGCGCCTGTCGTACACTCCGGTTACCGTGTTGTAAAATACCAGAAAATTTAGCAACACCCCGCTAAACACGTGGAAGCCGTGAAAGCCAGTGATAAAGAAGAAGAATGCCGCAAAATCAGGAGGTCCATATTGATTCATGCGCAGGTTGGCGCCAAAGAATGTCGTACCCTCGGCAACCGCACTACCGGTATGCGTTCCGTGAATGAAGTGTGTCCACTCCCACGCCTGGCAGCTTAAAAAGGTAAGCCCACCGATAATGGTCCAGAGCATCCATTTTTCAACCGCGCGCCTGTCCATACGGTGCCCGGCCTCCACGGCAAGTACCATGGTAACCGAGCTCATAATCAGGATGAACGTCATCAATCCCACAAATACCAGCGGGGCATTAACATTGTGAAAGAAGGGGATTGAGGCAAAAACCTTCTCAGGAATAGGCCAGTAAGCCTGCGAGAATTTAAAGGCCTCAACAGCACCTTCGTAGGCATGGTGCGATGAGCGGACAAGACCGTAGGTAATCAGTAAAGCAGAAAACGTAAAGGCATCCGAGAGCAGGAAAAACCACATCATCAGTTTGCCGTAGCTGGCGTTCATCGGTGAAACTCCGCCATCCCAAACACTCTTGCCGGGTGCCGGTACCGTTACGGTTGAAGGATTTGCCATGAGGTAAAAATAAGGTTTCGGTTTAAGGATTAAGTTTAAGAAATACGAACAAATATAGCCAAAGAATACCCAAAAAATGCCAGTAGGTGCTGCACATTTCTAATCGGGTAAGATTTTTTGAGTGTACTTTAAAATTAAAGGAATCGGCCAGCACTACCCCCAGAAAAACCAGTCCGCTTACCAGGTGCAGGCCATGCACAGCGGTAAGCACGTATATAAACGAATGGGAAACATTACTGCCCGAAAAATACTGGTTGAGCTTAATCATTTCGTCATAAGCCACCAATTGGCCCGCCAGAAAACCGATGCCCAGCACCATGGTAAGCCCGATACCCAGCTTAACCAGTTTCAGGTTATCGTGTCGGGCGGCCCGGTAAGCCACTATCAGTGATATACTGCTGGCTAAAATAATGGCCGTATTGATTGCCATTTGTTGTGGCATGATGATTTCTGCCCAACCGGTATCGGCCCGTTTAACCAGGTATGCGCTGGTCCACGCACCGAACAGCATTAACACACTAACCATAAACAGCCACAATGCAAACTTTTTGGGGTTCATGGAAAGCGGCTGCTTTGCCTCTTCAACAATTTTCAACTCTTTAATATGCGTATCCATTGCCTTATCCTTTAACTCCTTATCTTCTTATTTATTTCCCCCGTTATACTTTATCCAATAAATAGGCTACCTGAACAATCGGTAAATACAAAAACGATCCAAACATAATGCGTCTGGCGCTTTGCCGGCTTCCGTCCTTCATTAAGGAAAAAGTCTGGGCCAGGAACAACACGCCACACACCGTGGCTACAATAGCTGAATCAATACCGGTAATGCCAAACCTTGCAGGCAGCAAGCCGAGCGGAAGCAAAAAAAGTGTATAAATCATAATCTGGATAGCCGTATTCAAATCTTTACTGCCGCCAAAAGGAAGTAGTTTGAATCCTGCTTTTTTGTAATCCTCATCGGCCAGCCAGGCAATGGCCCAGAAATGCGGAAACTGCCAGATGAACTGAATGCCGAAAATAATCAGTGCTTCATGCGAAATAGTGCCGGTGGCTGCGGTCCATCCCAACAGCGGAGGGAGTGCACCCGGAATGGCTCCTACAAAAACAGCTATTGAACCCACCCGCTTCAGCGGAGTGTACACAAAGCTGTACAGGATCATCGACAGAAATGACAGCAGTGTAGTGAGGAGGTTTGTAAAAACAAACAGGATAGAAATACTTATCACAAAACTCAAGACTGCCAATATCGTTGCTTCCATAACACTAACCCTGTGGGTTGGCAACGGCCGGTTCATGGTGCGGGTCATCAGTTTGTCGTAATCACGCTCGAGGATCATGTTAATTGCGATGGATGATCCGCTTAGAAGAAATCCACCGATGAAAACCATCAGCAGTTTTACCCAATCAATAACCGGTGAGGCCAGCATAAAACCGAATGCACATGAAAAAGCCACCAGGAGGGATAGCCTGAATTTTAGTAACTCCCAATACGCGTGTGCCTTGGCCAGTATCCAAGTTATCCCGGTAATATTTTGAAGGGGTTGGACAATCATGCTGTTAAGGTTAACACTACACTTCTACGTTTGTTTATCCATAGCAACAACTGGAACTGCAATCCAAAACTCAGGGTTGCCAGTAACAAATGTACGGGCTGAAGAACAGCCGGCACAGAAAACCAAGCCATTCCGGCACCGCTCAAAAATGTTCCCAAAATTAGCAGGAATACCGTAGCCGTAAAACCTTTCAGCGACTCATATTGGCGTGATTTGAATAGAAAAACAGCGCTGACAATCAATACAATCCACGAAAACGACCGATGGATAATGAAGTCAAAACCAAGTTGAGAAACCCAAAGGCTGCGGTCAGCCACGGCAGTTGCTACCCGATCGAGGGCTTCACGAACCTGGGTGCCGAAGATAATCTGCACCAATAACAACGCCATTGAAGCGATGAGCCATACGGTAAGACCTTGTGGGTAACTTACAGGCTTTGAATCCTGGGCTAATGAGCCAAGGTAAATGAGTAGGCACACAATAAGTAGTGCCAGCAGCATATGAAGTGTAATCGTCCAGGGGGTAAGATTCGTTGAAACAACAACAGAACCAATCCAGCCCTGAAATACTACTAGTAAAAGCGTTATCATTGAAAGAACCGGAATGATTTTCTTCTTTTTACCGAATTTCAGCGAAGCTGCCGTAACAGCTATAATCAACAGACCAATCGTTACGCCAACAAGCCGGTTTACGTACTCAATCCAGGTTTTTATCGGGTTAAAGTCGGCTTCTTCTTTTATTGACTCATCTGCCAGAATTGCTTCAGCGGTATCAGTAAAGCCAAGCGTACTGAGGTACTTTGCAAAGCGCTTATTCTTCTGATCGCGGTAATCCGAATAAATCTGTTTGTAGTCCGGGGGCAATTCACCGACCGAAGTTGGTGGCACCCAACTTCCGAAACATTTGGGCCAGTCGGGGCAGCCCATTCCCGAGCCCGTGCTTCGTACAATACCGCCAACGAGAATCAAAAAATAAACGGCAATAAGAGTACTAAAAACAAGCTTACGAAATGCGTGCATGTGCTGTTTAAAAGATAACGGTCAATGTTCTTAAATCAGTACTGACTAAGAATATTGACCGTATATGAAAATTTTTAATGCTTTCCTTCTACCACAATTGTGCCATGGCCATTTCCTTCCAACTTAATCAATTCATTTTCATGCGGAAGGTTCGACTCTGGTGTTTCGGAGAACGGAATAGTCTGTGGTATGAAATCTTCCTTTGAACCGGGTTTACTGTAGTCGTAAGGCCAGCGATAAACAGCAGGAATTTCACCCGGCCAGTTACCATGCTTGGGGAAGCGCGGAGTTGTCCACTCCAGTGTGGTAGCATTCCATGGATTGGCAGGTGCCAGGCGGCCGCGGAAAATACTATAGAAGAAGTTGAAGAGGAAAATAAACTGGGCAGCCAGCGTAAGTATTGCGGCCACGCTTACCAGCGTATTCAAATCCGAAAACGTTTCGAAGTTGGTGAACGAATAATACCTGCGTGGAAAACCGGCAATACCAATATAGTGCATTGGGAAGAACACCAGGTAAACGCCTATAAATGTTACCCAGAAATGGATATACCCAAGCCGATCGTCCATCATCCGGCCGAACATTTTCGGGAACCAGTGATAGATGCCTGCAAGCATACCAAAAAACGATGCACTACCCATTACCAGGTGGAAGTGCGCCACTACAAAATATGTATCATGCAACTGGATATCAACAGCCGAATTGCCCAGGAAAATTCCGGTGATACCTCCTGTTAAGAAGAAGGACACCAGGCCAATGGAGAACAACATGGCCGGGGTAAACCGCAGGTTACCCTTCCACAGCGTGGTAACATAATTAAATATTTTCACTGCCGATGGTACAGCAATGATTAGCGTAAGCAGCATAAAGATGGACCCAAGAAAGGGGTTCATGCCGGTTACAAACATGTGGTGTGCCCAAACAATAAACGACAGGATAGCAATAAACAACATTGAACCTATCATGGCTTTATAGCCGAAAATAGGTTTGCGCGAATTGGTGGCAATAATCTCAGAGGTTATGCCTAAGGCAGGCAATAACACAATATACACTTCGGGGTGGCCGAGGAACCAGAACAAATGCTGGAACAGAATCGGGCTGCCACCCATATTCGGCAGGGCCTCCCCTCCTATATAAATGTCGGACAGGAAGAAACTGGTACCCAGGCTGCGATCAAAAATCAACAGCAGAGCCGCAGCAAATAATACCGGGAAAGACAACAACCCGATGATAGCCGTGAAAAAGAAGGCCCAAATGGTTAGCGGCAACCGGGTAAACGACATGCCCCGTGTACGCATGTTGATAACGGTAGTGATGTAGTTAATACCACCAAGCAACGTACTAACAATGAACAGCGCCATGGATACCAGCCAGAGTGTCATACCAAGGCCTGAGCCCTGAATAGCCTGCGGCAGCGCACTTAACGGAGGATAGATGGTCCAGCCGCCACCGGCAGGGCCAGTGCTGATAAACAGGGAGATGAACATGATAACGCTTGACAGGAAAAAGAACCAGTACGAGAGCATGTTCATAAATCCGGAGGCCATGTCGCGGGCACCGATTTGAAGGGGAATGAGGAAGTTCGAGAAGGTACCACTTAATCCGGCCGTTAGTACAAAAAACACCATGATGGTGCCGTGCATGGTTACCAATGCGAGGTAAAATTCAGGGTCCAACTTTCCTTCCGGTGTAATCCAGCCGCCCAACACGGGCTTTAGCCAGTCCAGGTTCATATCCGGGAAACCAAGCTGTAACCGGAATATGACTGAAAGCGTCCCTCCCAGCAACGCCCAAAAAATGCCGGTTATTAAAAACTGCTTGGCAATAATTTTATGATCTTGGCTGAAGATATAATTCGTCCAGAAATTGCCTTCATGATGCTCATGATCATCGCCATGTGCATCGTGGTGAACAGCTTCGTGTGTGTGAATATGTGTTGTTGCCATGTTTAAAAAGTCAGTTAGTTAGAACCTCCTGCGGAAAACGCAGCTTTACTTTCCATAGATACTTTATCGATCAGCATACCAGCCTTAATCATAGCCGATTCCCTGAGGTTTGCAGGCACCTTATCCATATAACCCGGGTTTTGTTTGAGCCAGGTTTCCTGCTCCTGCTTCCATTTTTCAAACTCTTCCTGCGTATCCACTACCACAGGCATGCGCATAGAGAAGTGGCCTTTACCGCAAATCTCGGTGCAGGCAAGTTCATAGTTGAATTCCGGATTGCCGGTTTCTTCACGCATCTCTTTTGTGGTTTTGGTGGCCACAAACTTAAAGTGCGTAGGCATACCGGGCACGGCATCCATTTTCACACGGAAGTGCGGAAGAAATACACTATGCAGCACATCTTTTGCACGAATCTTTAATAAAATCTCCTTGCCTTTCGGCAGGTGGAGTTCGAGCGACTTAAAGTCATCAAAACTTTTGTTATCAGTCAAATCCAAACCAAACTCATTTCCGAAATTATCAATGAGTTTGTAGTTGACTGCGCCCAACGTATTATCCTTGCCCGGGTAGCGAACCGTCCATGCGAATTGCTGGGCCACCAGTTCCACTACTTCCGCTTCAGCCGATGCCGGGCTGGTGATATCATTCCAGGCGCGCAACCCGGTAAAAATTAGCACTGCCAACACGATAGCAGGTATGATTGTCCAGGTGAGTTCCAGATAATGATTGTCCGGGTAAAAGGCTGCCTTACGCCCTTCTTTATATTGATAGGCATACACAAACACAATCATTACGATGAAGATGATAACAAATGCAGCCACGGTTATACCCATGGTTATCCAAAATAGCGTATCTGTTACCACACCGTGTTCGGAAGCCACAGGCAGGTTGTAGGAATCAAAATGGGTGTATGAATACCAGAAAAACGCTCCTAACCCCAACAACATAAACACCACAAACAAGGTGGCATGAATACCGTTATTATCACTTACCTCATCGGCTTTTTTTCCTTTGGCAATTCCTACCAGGCTGCTGATGCGGAAGATCAGGTAAAGGATGGCAAGTGCCAGAATTACGCCAACAACAATTATCAGACTCATCATACTGCGTTCATTTTAAATATGGTGATGAAGACTTTCTTCCAACATGGGATGATTCTTTCCGAACAGCGGCATTTTCGATAAACTGCTCAGCGTTATCCATAAAAAGGCAGCCAGGAAAATCAACGCCAGACCGATTTCCAGCAAACCAAGTCCACCCTGTTCTTTCATCACACCCGGGGTAACCATGTTGTAGAAATCAAACCAATGACCAACAATAACAATGGGTGCAACGACTTTTAACATTGACATATGCCGTTTAGCATCTCTTGTCATTAACAACAAAAACGGCAACAGAAAGTTTAAAATCAGGTTTGCAAAAAATATCCAGCTATACGGGCTGGTCGTCATGCGTTCAATAAAGTACACGGTTTCTTCAGGAATATGGGCGTAATAAATGAGCAGGAACTGACCAAACCAGATGTAGGTCCAGAAAACGGAAAATGCAAAAATAAATTTACCTAAATCGTGAAGGTGGTTGGCATTAACAATTTTCAAGTATCCGGCTTCTTTCAGGTAAACAACAATCAGCGTAATAAGTGCCAAGCCCGTTACCCACCAACTGGCAAACACATACCAGCCAAACATGGTGCTAAACCAGTGTGTGTCAATGCTCATCACCCAGTCCCAGGCAGCCACCGAAGAACTTACCGCAAAAAACACCAGGAACCAGGCGGATATGCTGCGGTTTTTTGTCCAGTAGGTTGTACCTCCGTTAATGTCTTCAGCCATCATGTTTTTCTTAATCATGATAAAGAACCAATACCACATACCGAAAAAGATGACCATCCGAGCCAGGAAGAAAACAGGCAACCCTCCGGCCTCGCCCGGCCAGAAAAAATAGGGAGCCTTGCCGGCTATGATTTCATCGAAGGTAGCCGGATTGGCTTCATCATACAGGTAGCTGTGTGTCCAGTGGAAAATGTCATGATGGGTAGCAAACCAGAGAACAAGCGTTAACACACCTGCAATGGGCAACCAGTGACCCATGGCTAACGGAATGCGCTTGACCCCGGCTGACCAGCCGGCTTGCGCAGCATACTGAATGCACACAAAGAACAATCCGATGATACCCAGGCCCACAAAATAAACATTGTTCATCCATAACGAGGTGTACAGGCGCTTGAGCCAGGGAGCTGTCTCATGGTGTTCGGCATGTCCTTCGCCTGATGCCTCAGGGGTCAGACTTGCTACCAACTGATCTGTTTGAACAGCTGAATGCCCCCCGTTGTGTTGTTCGTCATGCCCGCCCGACATGGCAGCCCATAAGCCGATGACGAGCAGCAACACGCCTGCTGCCATTACGATAAGCAACTGCTTTTTTGCTCCGGGCTGAAAGGTGTATCGCTCTTCAGTTATAATTGTATGACCCATTTTCTACCAATTTCAAAGTTTACTTTTGCAATGCTTTAACGTACCGGGCAATCTTCCACCGATCTTCCGGGCTAATCTGCGAGCCGTGGGGCATCATCAGGCCTTTGCCCATGGTAATCACATGAAAAATATGACCTTCGGTAATGTTTTTGTAGGCATCCCCTTTCAGGTTGGCTACACCGGCATAAAGGCCACGCTCAACACCATCCACTACCGCACCGGTTGCTACTTTACCATCGGCTTCACCTTTTGCACCGTGGCAATGGTCGCAATAAATTTCATAGAGCACCTTGCCATCGGCCAGTATGGCCTTTTCATCACCGGTTAAAGGGCTTGGCATTTTTGCGGCCATTTCCAGACTATCTTTCGGAATATGATAAGGCATGTAGTTGCGGCTTACGGTATGCGGAGCCGGCAGGCGCATGTTCATGCGATGCGGATTGAATTTATTGGAATTGAAAAATTCGGCATGGCCATCATCATAATCAATCGATGTAAGCCAGCGACCGGCATCTTCATCGGTAATCTGGCTGTAGGGTTCATAAGCCACCGAGTGATACATGTTGGGTGCATACTCCAACCCGGGATTATCGCCTCCGGCCTTGCAGCCAACCAGCAGGATGGCGGTGGTTACTGCCAGTGCCGTGTTGCGTAAAGTTTTCAGGTTCGTCATATTACTCAAAACTCTTTTCATTTACTTCGGATGCTCCGCTTTCTTTTAAAATACGCTTCACTTCGTCCTTACTCTTCGATGCGTTTACCGCCAGGTCAACAGCCATTACGTGCTTATCATCCGTACTGCGGATGTCAAACTGGCGCGGCCACTTGTACGGCTTCATGTCGCTTACAATCATAAAAGTACCAACCATACCCAGTGCCGAGAGCAGCACGGTCAATTCAAAGGTTACCGGAATGAAAGGCGGCAGGGAAGCAAAGTTTTTACCCCCGATAATCATGGGCCAGTCGTAACCAAGCATCCATATTTGCATAACCAGCGCCAGGATGGTTCCGGTCATACCAAACAGGAACGCGGCAATTGGCAGGCGTGTGCGCTTATAGCCCAGTGCCTCATCTATACCATGCACAGGAAAAGGCGAGTAAACCTCTTGGATCTTTACACCGCTGGAACGCACTTTTCTTATGGCATCCAGCAGCACGTCCTCGTCATCGTAAATTCCAACTACAAAATGTTTATCGGCATCCATGGTTATTTCTTTTCAGAGGTTGATTTCAAAATACTTTTAACTTCGGCCATATTAATAACCGGGAAAAATTTGGCAAACAGAAAGAATGCAGTGAAGAAAATGCCAAACGTAAAAATGTATTGTCCCACATCATACATGGTCGGGTAGAACATCGTCCAGCTTGATGGAATGTAATCGCGGTGGATGGAGGTTACGATAATCACAAAGCGTTCGAACCACATCCCGATGTTTACAATGATCGAAAGTACAAAGGTAGCCACAATGCTGGTGCGGATCTTTTTAATCCAGAACAACTGGGGTGAAATCACGTTACAGGTCATCATCGACCAGTAGGCCCAGGCATACGGACCCTGAACGCGGTTATAAAACGCGTAACCTTCATATGGCACGCGCGAATACCAGGAGATGAACAACTCGGTAATGTAGGCAATACCCACAATGGAGCCGGTTATAATGATAATGATGTTCATCAACTCAATATGATACACCGTAATGTATTGCTCAAGCTTAAACACTTTGCGGGTTACCAGCAGCAGGGTCAATACCATGGCAAAGCCGGAGAAGATGGCACCGGCAACAAAGTAAGGCGGGAAGATGGTGGTGTGCCAGCCCGGTATAACCGAGGTTGCGAAGTCGAACGATACGATGGTATGAACCGAAAGCACCAGCGGTGTTGAAAGGCCTGCCAGAATGAGCGCCACCGATTCGTAACGCATCCAGGTTTTAGCCCCGCCCTGCCAGCCGAAACTTAGCGCGTTATAGGCCAGCGCACGGATTTTATTCCCTTGCACAACGGCCCTATCACGAATTACGGCAAAGTCAGGAATAAGTCCCATGTACCAAAACACGAGTGATACCGTGAAGTACGTTGAGATAGCAAACACATCCCACAGCAGTGGCGAATTAAAGTTTACCCACAACGAACCAAAGGTGTTAGGTAGCGGAAGTGCCCAGTAAAAGCCAAG
The DNA here is from genome assembly GCA_023151255.1 of Cyclobacteriaceae bacterium. Classification (GTDB taxonomy): domain Bacteria; phylum Bacteroidota; class Bacteroidia; order Cytophagales; family Cyclobacteriaceae; genus UBA2336. The sequence continues at coordinate 26,652 of JAKLJG010000007.1, forward strand.
CCACAAGCGGCCCATGTGGAAGCCGGGGAAACTGGCCGCACAAATAACCGCGAAAATAGTCATTGCTTCAGCCGCACGGTTAATCGACATGCGCCAACGCTGACGGAACAACAACAAGATGGCGGATATCAACGTGCCTGCGTGACCGATACCAACCCACCAAACGAAGTTGGTAATATCCCACGCCCAACCTACGGTTTTGTTAAGGCCCCACACCCCGATGCCGTGCCACAGGAGCATCCAGCAGCAGTAGGCACCCCACGACAGCAAAGCCAACGAAACGCCAAAGGCCATCCACCACAGGCGGGTAGGTTTGCCTTCAACCTGGCGGCTGATGTCGTGCGAAACATCCTTCAGGGTTTTGGTTCCGGTAATTAAGGGTTCGCGTATTGCTGAAACTACTTGCATGTGTTCTTTTCAGTTACTCGTTAAACGATTATGCTTTTACTTCCTCTTTATTTCTCACTTTGGTAAGATACCAGATGTTGGGCTTCACGCCCACTTCTTCAAGCACCTGGTAGGCTCGGGGATTACCCGTTTTCTTATCAATACCATAAGGCCTGTTTTCATCGGCCGGGCTAATCTGCAGCAACTTGCTGATGCGGCTTTCCGGATCATTTACGTCACCAAACACAATGGCACCGGTTGAACATGCAGCCTGGCAGGCGGTAATTATTTCGCCATCCTTAAGTGGCCGCTTTTCTTTTTTGGCCTGGAGTTTACCTTGCTGAATGCGCTGCACGCAGAATGAACATTTTTCCATTACCCCGCGCGAACGTACCGTTACATCCGGATTAAGAACCATTTTACCCAACGAGGTATTCATGGCCGGGTTAACCTGTTCAAACTGACGGTTGTCGTGGTACTTGAACCAGTTGAACCGCCTCACTTTATATGGGCAGTTGTTGGCACAATAGCGTGTGCCGATACACCGGTTATAGGTCATCTGGTTTAATCCTTCCGTACTGTGCGTAGTTGCGGCAACCGGGCACACCGTTTCGCACGGAGCGTTGTTGCAGTGCTGACACAACATCGGTTGGAAAACAACTTCCGGGTTTTCGGCCGCTTTTTCCAAACCTTTCAAATCATGCACATCGGCATTGGTGCTATAGTAACGATCAATACGAAGCCAGTGCATTTCTCTGCGATTGATTACCTCCTGGCGGCCAACCAGGTGTACGTTATTCTCTACATTACAGGCTACCACACACGCACCGCACCCGATACAGGTATTCAGGTCAATAGCCATACCCCAGTGGTGATTTTTGTAATCATGCCCTTTCCACATCGAAAGTTTGCCCGGCTCTACTTTGTGATTTGGATCTTTCCAGGTGGCCACTTTGGGGCGATACCTTCCGGCACCCGGATCATTTTTGAATTCGCTAAGAACGGTTTCCTGAATAACGGTAGCCCGCTTCATATAGGTTTGATTGGTTTGCGTGGTAGCAAGCCAATAGCGTTCATCCAGCATCTGCATGGTTGCTCCGGTAGCAACAAACGACCATGATCCGTTAACAACCGAAGCGAACGGATAGGCATTGACGCCAATACCATCGGCCACTTTACCGGCACGGGTACGTCCATACCCCAGTGGTATGCCAATCGTGCCGGGTGTTTGACCGGGCTGCACCAGCACCGGCAGTTTTACCGTTTTACCGTTTGCCGTAATGCTGGCGTATTTTGTTTTTGCTTCCGAGAAGTTGATTTCTTTGGCATCAGCCGGTGATACGGTAACGTAGTGTTCCCACACGGCTTTGGTTATCGGGTCGGGTAACTCCTGTAACAACGGATTGTTAGCCTGTGAGCCATTGCCTACGGTTCCGTTTTCATATACAAACAACTCGATACCATTTGATTTAACGGATGCAATTGTGTTTGCTGCACTTTCTACATTTCCGGCAAATGATACGCTTGATGATTCTACCGGGAGTTCCAAAACACCATCATACAGGCACTTATCCCACCAGGCGCGCAGGTTACCGCCTTTAAAGAACCAGGTCTTCCAGTTGTCTATCAGAATTTCATAATAATCAACATTGGTTTCGCCAGCCCAGATAAGAAAACTCTCCTGTGCGGCACGGGTTTTAAATATCGGGCTGATAGCCGGCTGAGCCACGCTGTAGTGGTTCTTCTTCGGTTCAGCATCGTTCCAAGCCTCCAGGTAATGGTGATCGGGCGCAAGGTATTCACACTCAACCCCGGTTTCATCTTCTTTATACGCAGTTGAAATTTTTAATCCGACTTTTTTGAGTGCGCCCGCAAGCTTCTCTCCCATCGGGTGATCGTACACCGGATTGCAGTTGTAGAAAATTACACCTGCAACATTACCGGCATCCGCATCATTGATGAAGTTTATCATGGCCTCATCGTTACCCTGCCGATAGTTCACCGGGATGTGTGGCAATATAGTGGAGCCGTAATTGCCGAGCATGTCGTTAATGGCATTAACCACAACCTGCACGGCTTTATCGTTTGAACCGGCCACTACCAGCGACTTACCGCGGTTCTCCCAAAGTTCATCGGCTGCTTTGGCCAGAAACGGCTTATCAATACCACCGGCAACACTGCTTCGGCCGGCCTTGGCAGCAAGCAAATTATACAGTTGCACTACCACCGCCCCTTCTTCCGAAGGTTTAATCTGAATGCGGTGATCAGCGTTGGCACCGGTAAGCGTCATGCCGGCTTCGAAGTGGTAATGGCGCGACATATCGCGTTTCTCCTCACTCACTTCGCGGGTCTGGGCATATTGTTTTGTAAACTCAATTGGCGAAAGCCAGGTGCATAAAAAGTCGGCCGCCACACTAACAATTATATTGGCTTTGCTAAAATCGTAGGATGGGATCATGGCCTTACCAAACGACTCCTCATTAGCTTTAAGCATACCGTACATCGATACCTGGTCGTACTGAATATGCTCGGTTGTGGGGTATTTGGCTTTAAATTTTTCAATAATTGCTTTGGTAGAAGGGCTCAAGACGGTATTGCTCACAATGGCAATCTTTCCGTTACTGACCCGAATGGCACCAAGTTTATCAATCACCATCTGGTCGAGTACTTCCCACGAAGCACTCTTTGTTTCGCCAACACGTGGAGCGCGAAGGCGGGAATTATCGTATAATGACAGTACAGAAGCCTCTACCTGGGCGCTGGTTCCTCCTTTGGTAACACCCGAAAGTTTGTTGCCATCCACTTTAATAGGCCGTCCCTCACGCACCTTTACCACGATGCTGCAGTAATCGCCACCGTTAGTATAGGTTGAGGCATAGTAGTTTGGCAAACTGGGGTCAACATCCAGCGGTTTATCAACATAAGGAATTGCTTTCCGGACTGGCGCTTCGCAAGCCGCCAGTGAAACGGCAGCCACGCCAAAGCCCATCATCTTTAAAAAGTCTCTGCGGCTGTGACCCAGATCATCTTCAGGGGCAGGGGGTTGGCCAAACTCGTTATGAGCATGTTTAACAAATTCAGGCGAATTGCTCAGTTCGTCCAGACCTTTCCAATATACCTTCGTAGCTTTTTCTTCCATTGTATATAGCGAAGCGTTAAAAATAGTAGATCACCAAACTCTATTAATAATGGCACTTGGCACACTCCAAGCCACCTATATCCTCCACCTTCATCGGTTGCTTGCTGGCTGCGTTGTGAAGTTCGACCAACTTATCGTAATAGGCGTTGCCTTTTGAATTCACATCCGTTTTCCGGTGGCAGTCAATACACCAGCCCATGGTTAATAGCGAGTATTGCTTAACCACATCCATGGTTTCGATAGGGCCATGGCAGGTCTGGCACTCTATGCCGCCAACCACTACGTGCTGGGCATGGTTAAAATAAGCCAGGTCGGGGAGGTTATGAATGCGTACCCATTCGATGGGTTTTTGATTAGGACCGTAGGTTTTTGTTTCAGGCTGCCAGTCGGCTGCGGCCCAAAGTTTCTGTATCTGAGGAGACTCTGTTTTTACGGCACTATGGCAGTTCATACAAATATTAACCGAAGGAATGGTGGCACTTTTACCTTTTAGAGTACCCACATGGCAATACTTGCAATCAATTTCGTAGGCACCGGCATGAAGCTTATGCGAAAAAGCGATGGGCTGCTTGGGGGCATAACCCTGCTGAACACCAATTGAATATAACCCATTAATGACTGCCTTAAAACCTAACGACACGACAATGAAGACCACAAGAAAAGCAAAACCCGGGCTGCGGGTAATACTACCAATAGTGATAGGCGAATGAACAATTTCGCGCTCTTCTTCGCTCAAGGACTTTTGATCCAAAAAGCGTTTTAGAGCTGATACCAGGAAGCCGAGAATAACCACCAATAGCACCAGTATGATAACCATACCAAGGAGGATGGCATTAAGGTAAGCGGGCGGAACACCCTGTGCGCCACCATCAGCTGATGCCGCAGGAGTTGTAGCAGCTACCGGTGGCCCCTTTTTGGTTTCGTCCTGCACATAGGCCAGTATGGCCATTATCTGTTCATCTTTCAGTCCGGTAAAGGCCGTCATTTGGGTTTTTCCGTAATCATTATAGAGTTTTACGGCATATTCATCGCCACTGGCAATCACTGCCGCTGAGTTACGGATAAATGCCTTAATCCAGTCGATGGAGGGGGCACGATTGTAAACATTTTCAAGAGCCGGACCCACCAGTTTCTGGTGTACGCGATGACAGGTTTTACAATTGGCATTAAATAATGATTCGCCCTCGGCTATGATGGCCGCATCAGTTGGAATATCCTGTGCGAAGCCAGGCGAAAAGAAACAAACAAGTATGAGCGCAAGGATGACTTTTGAAACTAGTGGCGGAGAGAATTTAATCATGATAGGTTTAGTATCCGTTTTACACCAAAGGTGCACAAATCTACTACCCGAAGGGGTTTTTTCAAATTTATTTTACCACACTACTTTATTTATTTCAACCGGCTCATTACGCTTTTAAGTCGATATTAAACAAACTTTGTCCCGATATAAAATCGGTTAAACAAATTTATTTAGAACCAATATAAACAATGCAGAAAATCCGCGAAAATGACTCCATTTGAATATGTAATCGTACTTGTTTCCCTTATCCTGGGGCTGGGCATAACGGTTGTGCTAACCGGTCTTGCAGGAATCATCAGGCACTGGAATCGTGCTTCGGTATACTGGCCATACCTGATATGGATTGTATTGGTTTTTATCATGCACATTCATGAGTGGTGGATAATGTACGAATGGCGTGACATACAAAGCTGGAGTTTGGTCACATTTTTATTTGTCCTCCTGTACCCGATTTTACTTTTCGTTCTGGCAAATCTGATGTTTCCTACCCGGTGGCGTAAGAAGCAGATGAATATGAGACTCTATTACTTTCGCCTATACCCGAAATTCTTTATCAACGCCCTGGCACTGATTGCTACGGCCGTGGCCAGCGATTTGATTATAGCCGGCCGTTCCGTGCAGGAACAACTGCTTAAAGCCATCGTGTTTGTATTTATCCTTACTGTCTATCTTATTAAACCTAAAAATACCTGGGCACATGGTGTGCTGGCCCTGTTTCTGCTACTTGCCACAATAGGCAGCCTGCTGATTCTTAGTGATGAACTGATTATCAGATAGATAGACAGAATGATTTTTAACAAAAAGAACCAAAATATTACATCTGTATTACAAATTCTTAACACTTCAGTAGCTTCGTTAAACCCTTCTTACTGAATCATGTTTCGAAACTACTGGACGATTGCCCTGCGCTCCTTTTCCCGCCAGCGAAACCATGTAGTCGTACTCTTTCTGGGGCTCACGGCAGGTATCACCTGTTTTATAATTACATTTTTGTTCTTCACCCACGAAACCGGCTATGACACGTTTCACGCCCAGGCCGACCGGATTTTCAGAATTCAGCAGAATCGATACAATAAGAATGAACTCACCAACAGTTCGGCCGCATCCAATTTCGGTATTGGTGCTGATATGGCAACCGAATTACCCGAAGTAGAGCGTTATGTGATGACCTTAAAAAACATCTGCATTGTGGTAAAGGATGGTGAGGTGTTTAAATCCGAAAGATCAGGTTATGCTACCGAAGATTTCTTTAAAGTTTTTTCCATCCGCCTTCTGAAAGGCAACGATTCACTGGTACTTGCCCGACCCTTTACCATTGCCTTGTCAGAGTCGTTCAGCCGGATCATCTTTAAAGATGAAGACCCGATTGGCAAAACCTTAAGCTGGCGCGGGTACATTGATGTGGAAGTTACCGGAATTTTTGAAGACATGCCGGCAAAAAGTCACCAGGCATTCGATGTCTTGTTTTCGATGGAGTCGTACAGAAAGCGGGCAAACCCGTTTGTGCTGGAAGAGCCCTGGCGGTGGGATGGCTATTATAATTATGTGATGCTGCACCGGCCGGAACAACTACAGTCGGTGAAAGAAAAACTACCCGACCTGATTGAACGAAAAACCGGTAACTGGCTGCGCGAAACCGACCAGAAACTTGAAATCAATTTTCAGCCGCTTCGCTCCATTCACCTCGAAAGCAATTTTAGCGATGAGTTTCGGCCGAATGGTAACAAGCAAACGGTATATTTTCTTTTAATAGTCGGGTTAATGATGCTTCTCATCGCGTGGGTGAATTATGTAAGCTTAGCCACCGTACGCTCGATAGACCGCGCCAAAGAGGTAGGCATCCGAAAAGTAGTCGGCAGCCTGCGCACGCAGCTCATCGGTCAGTTTTTAACTGAAGCTTTCGTAATCAACCTTGCGGCCTTTTCAATCGCCTTGTTAACTGTATGGATGCTGCTGCCGCAATTTTCAGAATGGTTCCAGCGCGACCTTCAGCTTGACTTCAGGCTCAGCCCTCAACTGGTTGCAAGCGGCCTGGCGTTACTTGCCATCAGTACGCTTGCCTCCGGTTTATACCCGGCATTTGTTATCTCGGGCATCGCCCCATCACAAATACTAAAGGGTAATTTTTCTTCCGGCAAACGCGGTCAACTGCTGCGAAAAACCATGGTACTTATTCCGTTTACAATAACCATTGTGCTGCTTATTAGCCTGTTTGCCCTGCACCTTCAGCTAAAGCTGATGCGAGAAAAAGAACTGGGCTTTGCTCCTGCCGGCTTGTTTGTTATTCAAAACTCCACCTTGTATGATACAACCCAGAACAGGCGGATAGAGACATTTAAAAAAGAAGCTGCACGCATTGCAGGGGTAACCGGTTTAACCACCCTCACGTCATTGCCTGGCGAATTTATCATCCCTTACGCCAACAGTGTACAGCGCATCGGGGCAGCCAAAGAGGATGTTAACCAGTACCGGTATTTTGAAGTAGATGAACATTTTGTTGAAATACTGGGCATTACCCTGGTTGCCGGAAACGGATTCGGACCAGCCGCAGTACCCTATAAGGACGTTTTGGTTAATGAAACGGCCAGCCGGCTGCTCGGTTTTTCAACACCCGATGATGCAGTGGATGAAAAGGCCTTTTTTCTGGATGATACCGTGATGATTCGCGGGGTTGTTCGCGACTATCACCACGAGTCGCCCAAGAGCAAAATCCAACCTGTATTTTATGTTTTCCACCGAGGCCGGACGAATTATTATGTTATCCGGCTGGAAAGCGAATCGCCCGAAACACGGAGACAAATAGAACAGTTGTTTATAAATACATTTCCGGGCCAGGCCCCCGAATCGTTTATGTTGATGGATAAATATGATTCGCAATATGCCAGCGATGAGCGGCTGGGGAAAATCATCACCACGTTCACCGTAGTATTGCTCGTTATTACCTGCACAGGTTTATTCAGCCTGGCTTCCTTTACAGCCAAATTCCGGATGAAAGAAATCGGCATCCGTAAAGTAATGGGTGCTTCCGCAAGCGATGCGGCTTTCCTGCTGGTAAAAGAGTATCTGATAATTGTACTTATTGCACTGGCTGCGGGTATCCCGCTTGCTTTAAAAGTGCTTGATGAATGGCTTGCCTCGTTTACCGAGCGCATTGAAATTTCATGGTTTATTGTAGCGCTGCCGGCCCTGCTTGTATTGTTGATAGCCCTGGCCACTATTTTGTGGCAAACGATGAAATCGGCAAGGGCCAACCCGGTAGCCGTGCTTAAATACGAGTAAGTTTTTCTTCGAGCCCGATTCCAAACAAAGCAAAATCATATTTCACCGGATCGATCGGATCAAACTTTTTAAGCGCTTCGGTAAGCTCAAGTACGGTGTGCCAGTCGGTTTGTTTTCGTTTAATCAGCCGTAATTTTCGGGCTACACGTTCAACGTGTACATCCAGCGGACAAACAAGTTGAGCCGGTTTTATCTTCGTCCAGATGCCGAAATCAACACCGCAATTATCGTTGCGTACCATCCAGCGTAAATACATGGCCAGCCGCTTGCAGGTTGATCTCCTTTCTGGTGTTGCTACATGCTTTCGGGTGCGTAGCGGATGATCAGGAAGACTAAAAAACAGATTATGAAAACGGATTAGTGCCTTTTCAACAGACGGTTCAGCCGGCTCTGCGCAAAAGGCATCTTCCAGTGAGTAGTGACTGGAATAATACTGCTGTAAAAAAGCGATAAAGTAAAGTGCATCGGTAGCATTAAATGTACGGTGCCTGAAATCAAGAAATGGTTTCAGATCTTTTTCACGATGGTAGAGTATAAACAGATGGGGGTCGTTATCCATCCATGCGAACAACCTGCGGCAACTGTTAATAATTGTAACCCGCTGCCCCCAGGCGAGGATGGCAGCAAAGAACCCGGCTATTTCAATATCCTGTTTTTTCGAGAATTGATGCGGAATGGTAATCGGATCATTTTCAATAAACCCGGGCTGATTGTACTGAATAACCTTAGCATCTAACAAAAACTTGATTTCTTCAACCGACTGACATTTTGTTTTCAAAGCCGCTGCAATAAGGTAGCAAGTAATGACAAAGATCACACTGACAAAAGTTTAAAACCATTAAATTACACAGCTTCATCTCCATGGGCACTAATTTAAAAATCATCGAACTGCTGGCCGGCATTGGTATCTTCCTGTTTGGTATGTTCCAGCTCGAGGATTCCCTCAGGCAATTGTCGGGCGGTACATTCCGCAAACTCATCCGAAGGTTTACCAGTAATTGGTTTCGAAGCGTGCTCAGCGGCACGGTGGCTACTGCAGTATTGCAAAGCAGTTCAGCGGTATCGCTAATGGTGCTGGCATTTGCGGGTGCCGGAATTCTGGGCATGGAAAGCGCCATCGGAATAGTCTTCGGCTCAAACCTGGGAACAACGCTTACCAGTTGGATTGTGGCCTCGGTGGGTTTCAAACTTAAGATTGAAATGCTTGCATTACCGTTTATAGGGTTGGGCGGGTTGGGCCTCATTGTTTTCGGTAAGTCAACCCGTGCCACCAACATCAGCAAATTTCTGGTGGGTTTTGGCTTTCTGTTCATGGGACTTGATTACATGAAAACCAGCATTGACGGTTTGGCGCAAAGTTATGATCTAAGCAAATTAAGTAACTACCCCGGAGCGGCATTCATCCTGATTGGCCTTGTGCTAACCATCCTGGTGCAGTCCAGTTCGGCTGCCATGGCTATTATTTTGAGTTCGATTTATTCCGGTGTCATCACATTTCCATTGGCTGCCTATATGGTAATCGGCACCAACATTGGCACAACAGTTACCATTATCATCGGATCGCTTGGGTCGCAAACCATCAAAAAACAAATTGCTTTGAGTCATTTGCTGTTCAATGTAATCACCGCCCTGCTGGCTATCCTATTATTCCCCTTGCTGATTAACTTTATCCAAGAAATTATCCATCTGGAAAATGATCCGGTAACGGGCATAGCACTGTTTCATACCTTGTTTAACCTGATTGGTGTAATCTTTTTCTTACCCTGGGTTGGCCGTTTTACCAAATTGGTGGTACGGCTGGTTCCGGAAAAGAAAATGACCCTTACCAAATGCCTGCATACACTTAAACCCGATATACCCGAAGCCGGCATCGCGGCACTGAAAATTGAAATCCGGCACTTGGTAATTGAGGTTATCCGATACCACCTGCGCCTGTTAAAGCTTACCCGTAGAGAACCGTTTCAATCGTTTCTTAAAAAAGAAGATAATACCCGTTTTGCCGAAAGTTCACTTGATGACTTATACCAGGGGATTAAACTGCTGGAAGCCGAGATTTACACGTTTGCCTCAGGTTTGCAGATGCATGAACTGCACGATACAGAGGCCCGCGAACTGAATAAATTGTTGCACGCCACCCGCAATGCGGTGGCATCAGCTAAAATTATTAAAGACATCCAGCACAACCTTCAGGAGGCCGAAAGCTCAGGTAATGAAGAAGTAGAGAAACTATATAAGTTTCTTAAAGACAAATGGGCGGCAGTCCACGAAGAATTTATTTCCCTGTTGCAGGAGAAAGATACCGGTACAAGCATTGGCGCCATCCACAACCTCACCGGTAAAAACAAAGAAGAGGATATAGCCTTTACACAAATACTTACCTCAGCTATTGCTTCGCAAAAACTGTTGCCAACCGATATACCTACTCAAATAGCCATCAACCGGGCATTTAATATTTCGGTAAGGCAAATGATCCATGCCCTGCGCGATTTGTTGTTTACCGAAACAGAGGCTGAAATTGTTGAAAAATTAAGCGAAACAACAGCTCCGAAAGCATAGCAGCCACACATCCTAAAGCGTGGGCAAATGACTAAAAATAATGGTATCTTCAACGTTGATTTTGCTTAACGCATGTCGAAGAATTTAAGCTATCTGGCCGGAAGAAAGGGGGTTACCAAAACCCTGTTTGAAGAACTGGGCATTGCCGCTGCCGAAACAGGCACACCTTCGGTTGAAAAAATGGAGGCGCTGCGAAAAGAATTTTTGGTTGGCAAAGCCAATGTGTACGGTACCGCTACCTTCTATGATTTTTTAAAACCCGAAAACCGGGGTAAAAAAGTGTATGTATGCAACGGCAGTGCCTGTTTATGCGCAGGCACTCAACCTGCCTTAAAAGAAACGCTCCAACACTATTTTAAAGAAGAAGAAATTGGCGAAATGTGCTGCCTGGGCCGGTGCCATGAAAATGCCGCGTTTCACTATGGCGGAAAAAATTATTCGGGAAACGCAATCGACACCATCAGTGAAATAAAAAAGAACAAAACCGTAGTAGCCGATAACTACCACATCGCTTCCGAAGGCACAGCTGTTCTTACAAAAAAAATTCCAGGTCTTGAAGCCTATTATCAAATTCTGAAAGACTGCTTAAAAAAACCAGTTGCTGCGTTACAAACTGAATTAAAAGCCTCAGGTCTGCGTGGCCGCGGTGGTGCCGGTTTTCCGGTGGCCATAAAACTGGAGAGTTGCCGGAATACTGAGGCAAATCAACGCTTTATTGTTTGCAATGCCGATGAGGGCGACCCGGGTGCTTATTCCGACCGGTATTTGCTGGAACACCAACCCCATGCCGTACTCATGGGCATGATCATCGCAGGTTACCTGGCTGATGCATCGGTTGGTGTTTTATATATACGCGCAGAGTATCCCGAATCAATTGAGGCCATTGAAAAAGCTATTCAGCAACTTCGTGATCATAAGTTTATCGGAGAGAATATTTTCGGATCAGGCTTCTCGTTCAGGTTCAAAGTCATTAAAGCCCAAGGGGCATATATCTGCGGGGAAGAAACAGCGTTGCTTTCGTCCATCGAAGGTCAGCGCCCCGAAGTACGGGTACGCCCACCCTACCCCGCCCAGCAAGGATTGTTTAATTTACCAACAGTAGTTAACAACGTAGAGACACTTGCTAATCTCCCCTTCATTATGCAACATGGAGGAAAAGCATTTGCTTCCATCGGCACACCTAAATCAACCGGCACAAAACTTATTTCGCTGGACGGCCACTTTAACAAGCCGGGTATCTATGAAGTAGATATGGGCACCCCGTTGCGTGTTGTGGTGAACGAACTGGGCGGAGGTTTTCGCAAGCCCGTTAAAGCCATGCACATTGGCGGCCCGTTGGGCGGACTGGTGCCTGTTTCAAAAATCAATGACCTCACCATCGACTTTGAATCCTTTTCCAACGAAGGTTTTCTGCTTGGTCATGCATCCATCGTCTGCATTCCCGAAGACTTTCCACTCCTATTATATATAGAGCATCTGTTTGAGTTTACAGCCCACGAAAGTTGCGGCAAATGTTTCCCCTGCCGGCTGGGATCTACCCGCGGGAAGGAAATGCTTCAAAAAGCACGCACCGGTAATTACAAAATTGATCGTAACCTCCTGAACGATTTGTTGGAAACCCTGGAGATCGGTTCGCTGTGTATGCTGGGTGGCGGACTGCCTCTTCCGGTAAAAAATGCCTTGCAGTATTTTGAAGATGAATTAAAACCCTACTTCATAACTAATGTGTAGTTGATATGGAAGCGGTGAAGACAACATCAACAGTAAACATCCACACCAACGGCAACGGTGCGGAAAAAATTAAACTGGCATACCTTAACGGCAAACCTTACGCGATTAACGAGGGTGAAACAATATTGTCGTTTGTACGCAGAAGTTTGGGTAACCGTATCCCTACACTTTGTGATGCCCCCAACCTTGAACCGTTTGGCTCATGCCGGGTGTGCAGCGTAGAGGTTGCCCTGCAACCAAACGGCCTTACAAAAACCGTTGCATCCTGCCACACACCCGTTATGGCAAACTCGTACATTTATACGGATACAGAAAAAATAACAAGACTCCGTAAAAACATCATCGAACTGGTTCTTACTGATCACCCGCTCGATTGCCTGACCTGCGAAGTAAACAACAACTGCGAGCTGCAAACCGTTGCGGCCCAGGTAGGTGTGCGCACTGTACGCTACCCTGAAGGAAAAACACATCTCGATAGAAAAAAAGATTTGAGTCACCCCTACATGACCTCCGATCTCTCCAAGTGCATCAACTGCTTTCGGTGCGTACGTGCCTGCGATGAGGTGCAGGGCGAAATGGTGCTGAGCATGGCCGGCCGTGGTTTTGACAGTCGCATTATTAAAAGTTTTGACGACAACTTCCTGAACTCCGACTGTGTAAGTTGTGGTGCCTGCGCACAGGCTTGTCCTACGTCAGCCATTTCGGATGTGTTTGAATCGAAGAGTATCAATGTTCAAAAGAAAGTAAGAACCGTGTGTACCTACTGCGGGGTGGGCTGTAACCTGGAAGTGGCCGTTAATAATGATAAAATCAAATCCATACAAGCGCCATACGATGCCGAGGTAAACCAGGGACACACGTGCCTGAAGGGGCGCTTTGCATTTTCATTTTACAATCACCCCGACAGGCTGCGAACACCCCTCATCCGCAAAAATGGTGAGCTGCAGCCGGCCACCTGGGACGAGGCCTATGATTTCATCGCAGAAAAACTTACCAACATCAAAAACACCTACGGACCGGATTACATCGCGGGCATTTCTTCCGCGCGCTGCACCAACGAAGAAAATTACCTGATGCAGAAATTTATCCGGGTGGTCATCGGCACCAACAACATCGACAGTTGCGCACGCGTGTGCCACTCGCCAACTGCATTGGGCATGCAACGCAGTTTCGGAACAGGTGCTGCCACGAATTCAATTGAAGATTTAAACTATACCGATTGCATATTGGTTATTGGTGCCAACCCAACCGATGGTCATCCCGTAACAGGTGCCAAGTTCAAGCAGTTTGCCATGAAAGGCAAAACTACCATCGTGATTGACCCGCGCAGAACGGAACTGGCCCGTTATGCTACCTACCACCTGCCCCTCCGGCCGGGTACCAACGTGGCTATTCTCAACATGATGCTGTATTTCATCATCACCGAAGGATTGGAAGACAACCGGTTTATTGAATCGCGTACGGAAGGCTATGAGGATTTCAAAAAGCAAATCCTCAACGTAAACATCGATGAACTGGAACGCATCACCGGTGTTGATAAAAACCTGGTGCGCGAAGCCACACTGGCTTATGCCAAAGCAAAATCCGCCATGGCTTTTCATGGATTAGGCGTTACCGAACATTCTTACGGGACGTATGCCATCATGCTCATTACTGACTTAGCCATGATCACGGGCAACATTGGCCGCAGGGGTGTTGGCGTTAACCCGTTACGCGGACAAAACAACGTGCAGGGCGCTGCTGACATGGGCTGCCAGCCGCACCAGGGAGCAGGGTATTTAGACGTGACCAATTCGGAATACCATAAAATGTACGAGGACTTTTATGGTGTAAAACTTCCCAACCACATTGGCTATAAAATTCCGCAGATGTACACCGCTTCGCTGGAAAACAAACTTAAAGCCCTGTGGTTGATGGGCGAAGATTTGGTGCAGACTGACCCCAATACGAACAAGGTAATGGCTGCCTTAAAAAAATTGGATTTACTTGTCGTGCAAGAGCTCTTCATGACCGAAACCGCCAAGATTGCAACAGTTGTGTTACCCGGAGCATCATTCCTTGAAAAAAGCGGAACGTTTACCAACGGAGAACGAAGAATACAACGTGTTAACAAAGTGGTAGAGCCGGTTGAAGGCACAAAGGCTGACGGACAGATTGTGGTGGACATTATGAACCGGATGGGTTATCCACAACCGGATTATGATCCGGATACGGTATTAAAAGAAATCTCCCAAATCGTTCCGTTCTTTAAAGGCGTAAAATGGAATGAACTTGGCAAAAACGGCAAACAATGGCCGGTAAAAGAAGACGGCACCGATACCAAAATCCTGCATACCGAAACGTTTAAACGCGGCAAAGGCAAGTTCCATTATTTCGATTTTAAGGAAAGTCAGGAAATTATTAGCAACGGAAAGGAATACCCGTACATCATCACCACCAACCGTGAACTGGAGCACTACAATGCCGGCACCATGACGCGCAGGACGAAAAACGTTGAATTGCTCACCGAAGATGTGCTGTTGATCAACCCGGCCGATGCCGAAAAACACTTCATCAAAGAAGGCGATATGGTTTGTGTGGAGTCGGCACGAGGCAAGGTGGATTTGAAAGCGCGGATCACGGATGACGTGAGGCCCGGCATTCTGAGCTCCACCTTCCACTTCCCGGAAATCGGCCTGAATGTAATCGGCTCAGATGAACACGACAGCGAAGCCATGTGCCCCGAATACAAAGTGATTGCGGTGAACATCCGAAAGAGTAAGGGCTTAAAAAAATCTATTCCGGTTTAATATTCCTAAAAGCTACACAAAGTTTCACTTTGTTCATGGTGATTATTGATCCTTCTTCGTGTACTTTGTGGTTCAACAAACCGTCTTTATGCAAAAACTCATTTTTCGTTCTCTGATCATCATTCTACTAGGGGCACTAACCTATGGCATCTACTATGCCTGGCTTGCCTTTCCGATTATTACCGGTTACGGGGCAAAAATTCTTTGCTCCTGCACCATGCTGGTCGGACGCAGCGAGAGCGATGTCATCAGCAATGAATTAAGCGCAGGATTATTAACACTCGGTTCCTATAGAGCCGATTACTCCGACTCCTCGGCTACTGCTACCGTTTTCGGGTTAGCCAAACGCAAGGCCATTTATCGGAAAGGATTGGGCTGCACCCTGATTAATGAAATTAAGGAAGAAGAATTGCGCAATCAACCCTGGGTAGTTGCCTCCGTGCCGAAAATTGACCAGGACACTATACCCTGGCCTGCCGGAAATCAACTGCCGGATTACCTTGATCTTACCCCTTACGACATCAACAAAATACAGCAAACCATAAACGAAGCCTTTGCAGAACCCGGTGAAGAAAATAGCAGACGAACCCGGGCTATTGTGGTTGTTCATGACGGGAAGATAATAGCCGAAAAATATGCCAGCGGGTTTACCAGTAAAACCCGGCAAATGGGCTGGAGTATGACAAAAAGTTTAACCAATGGCATCATCGGCTTATTGGTAAGAGAACAAAAAATTTCGCTGAACGACCACCCACCTATTAAAGCCTGGCAGCAGGATGAGCGCGCAACGGTATTACTTCACCACCTGATGCAGGCCAGCAGCGGCCTGGAATGGGAGGAAATTTATTCGGGACCAAGCACCGCCACCACCATGTTGTTTAAAAAGCGTGATGCCGGCAGTTACGCTGCTGCATTTCCGTTAAAAAACACACCCGGTGAAGTCTTTTACTATTCCAGCGGCACCACCAACATCCTATCAAAAATTTCCCGGCAACTCATTGGCGATACCGAATACCATAGCTATCCCTACCATCATCTCTTTTATAAAATAGGTATGCATTCACTCGTAATAGAACCCGACCCAGACGGAACGTTTGTTGGCTCTTCGTTTTCCTATGCTACCGCCCGCGACTGGGCACGGTTCGGTTTGCTTTACCTGAATGATGGCTATTGGATGAACGAGCGGATCCTCCCGGAAGGCTGGGTAGAATACACTGCCACACCGGCTAAAGGTGCTAAGCGCGGAGAATACGGAGCGCAGTTCTGGCTTAATGCTGGCAATGCTGATAATCCATCCGATCGCCATTTTCCCGATGTTCCGGCTGATATGCTTTATTGTTCAGGCTATGAAGACCAGTATGTATTCATTATACCTTCCAAAAACCTGGTGGTGGTAAGGTTAGGTTTAACCACTGGCAATGGAGTTGATTATAATCAGTTTTTAAAACACATCATTGATGCCCTGCCGGAATAATCATTTGTTTACCGCATCATTAACCATTTGCTTGTCACCCGTCATTTCCCAATGTACAAGTGATGCTGGAATACAGCCAATGGTATTGATCTGATCAAAAAATTCCTTCACCCGAAACGCTTCATTTTGCTTTTCCTTCATTCTGGCATATTCGGCCATAACCTCT
This sequence comes from Cyclobacteriaceae bacterium, assembly GCA_023151255.1. Classification (GTDB taxonomy): domain Bacteria; phylum Bacteroidota; class Bacteroidia; order Cytophagales; family Cyclobacteriaceae; genus UBA2336. The sequence continues at coordinate 43,473 of JAKLJG010000007.1, forward strand.
TCGAGCAGGTACTTGCCGGTAATGTAGCTCGTTCCGTAACCCGGCTGGCGCAAATACAAATGTTGTTCAAAAATCAATAGTTCCTTCTCTGTTTTCATCCAGCCGCGCGGGGTGTATTCGGAGTGTATCCCCCCGGCTTCTTCCATAGTCATTTCGTTGGCATGCGCGTAGAGCGAACCCAACCCGCGGGCTGCGCGCTGGGCTATCATGATATACACAATCTCTTTCACCCGTGGATCATCATTGTATAAGCCGGCTTGCATAAACATCTCTTCCACGGCTGTGGCTGTACCTTCATTACGCGAGTCAAAAATATTATACAGCAACGGAACCCTGCGGATTTCACTTTCATGCGGCTCATTATCCATACGGGCCAGTTCGAACCAGTGATAGAAATGCGAATAGAGTGGCCGCGGATCAAGATGCATCCCGATAACAAAAAAGTTTCGCTTTTCGGCCGGCACAAACCGGCCCAGGTGTGCACGCAAGGCAGGTTCGAAATATTCTTTAACGGTAACGATTTCATCTTTATCTAAAAAATTCAAAAGACTTTTAGCCGATCGCTCCGCCAGTGCATTAAATGCTTCAGGCGTATCGGCTGTTTTTAGCTGAGGCAGGTTGCGGTTCCGGTGCTCTTCCAGTTTCAGGGCCGTCCATGCGCGTGCCAGTTCGCGCTTCAGCAGCATCACTTCATCTTCCCATGTTAATGGAACCAGGTGAACATGGTGTTGGTACCAGGTGTAATTATCCTTACCGATACCAGATGGACCGGTTTTGGAAGCTGATTGTTTCTCCAGCCAGTCGGCCAGGTCAGTTGTGGCGGTAATAGCCTCCTCAATAGCATTAACCAGATCGTTGTGAAGCCGTACTTCGGGATACTCCAATAACGCAGCAAGATCTGCCTGTTGTGTTTTAATGTCTCTGATGCCGGCAATCCATAAATCGCGGGCGTTACCCGTCAGGTTAGTTTTTGCCTGCTGGTAGAAGAGCGGTATAACCCGCAATGCGTTGATCAATTTTTCTTTGCTTTCTGGTGAGAGGGGGAACGTATAAGTCCATAACTCAATAATGGCCGAATGCGTGGGTCCTTCATGGGCAGGCACATCGCTGCGCTCCATCCACAACGTTTTATAATAAGCCGGGTCGCGTTCCCAGGGGCGCAGCACGCGGTGATCAAACTCAAGCCCGTTCATTTCAGCATAAACAATATACCAATCCACCTGGTGCTTTACCGGCCACCCGGTGGTATCAAATGCATGCAGCTTTTGTTGCCATTGTTTTAGTTTGGTGTACTGCTTTTTCATGGCGCTGACCGAATAATCCGGAACACCATTTACCGTTAACGGTTTTTGGAACTGGCGCCATTCCTTAAAAATGGCAACCAATTGATCGTAAGTTGTTAGTTTTTCCTGCACAGGTTTTTCCGATACACACTGAGCAAGCAACAGCCCTACAACAATAAGCGAAACATACTTCATGGCAGTACTATTAATCATAAGATTTCCCGTAACAAAGGGCGGGTAAGGCAGGTCGGGCCGCCTCCGCCTTTTATACTAATTTCATTTCCATTGTATAGGTGTACACGGCAACCCGCCCCTTCCAATCGTTGACGCGTAACAGGGTTACCCGATACCATAATGCACTCGCGCGGTGAAAGGGCCAGCACATTACAGCCCATAGAATCCCACTCGCTATCGGGGACTTCAATGAATGAATACCCACGATCAAGCAATCCGTTGCGGAATGCGATGGGCATCAATGGCGAATACACCACAGCCAGATTTTTATCAACCGGACTGAATACCGACATGAGGTGAAACACATCGGACGGACCTTTGTAGTGGGGCATGTGCGCAACCAAAACTGTAATACCAAACGGTTGCAGCAAGTGTTTTAACTGCCTGATGCCTTCTTCATTGGTACGGTAGGTATGGCCGACAGCCAATGTGTTTCTATCAATCCAGGCCACGTCACCGCCCTCCAACGTTCCGGGCGCCTGGATCACCCCGAGTATCGGAATATTCAATCGTTCAAACTCCCGCTGTTCGGCTGCAGGCTCCGGTATTCTGGCAGGCTTGCCCATGTTGCAGATAACCATGCCATAATCCGTGGCAATGGCGGCATCCCTGCAATAGATGGAGTCCATGGTAACGGCAGGATCAGCGGGTAAAAAATATAGGTGTGCTCCCGAGGCTGCTACCAGGTTTTCAAAGTTCCTGTATTCGGCAACGGCCATCGCCAGGTCGGGCTTCGACAAAAAGTTTAATTCTTTCCACTGCTCATCTACTTGCTTATCATTTACAAAAGCCTGTTCAGGGCGCTTTAAAAACACCGAGCGTAAATTGCCATATTCGGAATGATGGGTTGTTGCCATAGCTGCTCAGGTTCGTTTCATCAGCATGTGGGCGTAGAACGGAAGGCCAAGCATCAGCAATACAAAACCCCAATACACCGTTTCCTCGCCCGAGCCGATTACAGCCCACATGGAGTAGGCGAAGGCAAGCAGGGCAACCACGTAGCGGTTGCCGTTCAGTTTGGTTATCCCCCTAAGGCGGTTCTCCATAATTACAAACGAAGCAACAGAAAACAGAAAAGCAATGAGCGAGGTAAGCGTTGAAAGCAGAATGATAAACTTATACGTATCGGCCAGGCTGCGACTAAAGTTCATGCTCATCATTACCGAAACAAGGATGCTGGAAACAACCAGGCCGGCTACTGGCGTACGGTTTTTATTTTCGATAGCAAACAATCTTGGAAAGAGCCGGTCGCGTGCAGCAGCAAAGGGCATTTGTCCCTGTATCAATATCCAGCCGTTGAGTGCACCAAAAGTTGAAATCACTGCCCCGCCCGCAACCAGTAACCGGCCGCTTTCACCAAACACCGAAGCAGCGGCATCAGCAAAGGGCGCTGCTGAGGCATGTAATGCTGCCGGTGGAATCAGCCCCATTACAGCTACCGTACTGGCAATATAAATAATGGTGGTAAGCAACGTTCCGATAATTGTTGCCTTTGATATGGTAGTTTCCGGATTCCTTACACTTTCTGACGGAATGGTTGCACACTCCAATCCCAGAAAAGCAAACAGCGTTAATGTAGTTACGCTGGTGATGGCTGACATATCGGATTGCGTGCTGACGTTGAACGGAAAAAAATTATCGGATTTTAAGAAGATCAGACCAGCAATCGTAATCACTACCAGTGGGGCCAGTTTTAAGATGGTTGTTATTACCTGAACAATCCCGGCAGCTTTAACACCCCGCGTATTGATATAGGTTAACAGCCAAATCGCAGCAAGCCCGGTGATAACGGCCAAGGCCGGATTATGATCGAGCGCAGGGATAAAGGCGCTGAGGTAACTTACAAATGCAACAGCTATGGCTGCATTGGTACACCACACCGAAATCCAGTACCCCCAGGCGACAAGAAAAGCAGCAAACGGACCAAGGCCATCGCGTGTGTAAGCATACGGGCCACCCGTAGCCTGCGGATTGATTTTACTCAACCAACTGAACACAAGCGCCAAACACATAGCGCCCGCTCCGGAGATGAGCCACCCGATAATACTGATGCCGCCATAAATGCCGAGCGTAGCGGGCAACATGAACAGAGCCGAGGCAATCATATTGCCCATCACCAGCGAAGTGCTGGTCCACAGCCCGATTTGCTTTGGTGGTTTCGTCATGCCAGCCGTTCAGGAACAGAATAACAATTAAACCGATTATCGCGCACAAAACCTAACAGCGTCATTCCACAGTCGGCAGCCAATTGCACCGCCAGGCTGGAGGGTGCGCCCACTGCGGCCAGAACAGGAATACCGCCCATTGCTGCTTTTTGTACAAGTTCAAAACTGGCACGCCCGCTAACCAACAAAATAAAATCAGTTAATGGGATTTCGCTCTTTACCAGCATAGCTCCCATTACTTTATCCAACGCATTATGCCGGCCTACATCTTCACGAAGCAATTCCAGTTTGCCCTCTTGTGTAAACAATCCGGAAGCATGCAGGCCACCCGTGTATTCAAAAACCTGCTGGGCGTTACGGAGTGTAACCGGTAATTGGTGAATTATCTCCGGCTTAACTGACCACGAAACCGGAATAACCGGGCAGTGTTGTGCAACTGCTTCAATAGACGACTTGCCGCACACTCCGCAACTGGAGGTGGTGTAAAAATTCCGCTGAAGTTTTTGAAAGTCAATTTCAATATCGGGTTTCAATTCTACCCGAACAACATTGTCTTTTTCCTCCTGCCGTCCAACGTCTTCACAATATTTTATGCTTTCAACTTGCTGATAGGATTGAATAATTCCTTCCGTAAATAAAAAACCAACAGCCAACTCAAAATCATGGCCGGGTGTGCGCATAGTAACCGAAAGGCTTTTTTGTTGACGATCGGTTTGTGTGCCGAAACCCAACCGTATTTCAAGGGGCTCTTCAACTGCCAGAATATCCGAGGCGGTTCCGCGTGAGTTAGTAGTAACCTTGATAATTTGGATTGGGTGTACGTGAGGCATCATATCTTCTATCGAAAGTTAATGGATTACCCAGTAAACAATTATCATTATTTAGTAAATTTCATTATGAAAGTTCGGAAACTACCGATTGAACAAGACCAGCATGAAAAAGAAGAATATTTTCGTAGGCTGTCCGGTGAAGAACGGTTAAGAATGATGCGTATTTTAAACGACCGCTTACGCAAGCCCGGAATCAACTACGAACTCCGAAACAAAAAAGTAAGAGTGACTCGATTGCCGTGAGCATCTTCAGTCAATACCATACCGGCTTCTTAAAAACGCTTTTGCGCCATGATGTGAAGTTTCTGATTATAGGAGGCCAAGCTGCATTAGATCGTAAAGGCGAGAAAAGTTGCTCGATCAGTATAATTTCGCAGTACTCAAAAAAAATCAACCAACAGCAAAAGTAATTTTACGATAATCCGATGATTCTTCCTTCATTGTCAATATCCATCGCCAGGGCGGCCGGCACAACGGGCAGGCCCGGCATGCGCAGGATGTCTCCGGTTATCGGAATTACAAAACCGGCCCCTGCAGCTACTTCTATCTCCCTTACCGTAATGATAAAATCTTTTGGTCTGCCCAGTTTTTTTGCATCATCCGAAAAACTGTTTTGTGTTTTGGCAATGCACACGGGCACTCCATTCAGCCCGATACGGTCGATGCGCTTGAGGTTTTGTTTTGCCTTTGGCAAAAACTCCACATCCTTTGCTCCGTAAATTTTTACGGCAACTGTTCTTACCTTTTCTTCGATCGAAGCTTTCCAGTCGTACACCGGCCAGTATTTGCCATGGAAGCTATCAGCCGCTTCGGTAACCTTTTTAGCCAGGTCAACCATGCCGGCACCGCCTTTCTCCCACCCTTCGGATAGGGCAATATCAACCCCTAATTCCTCGCACTTATTGATCACCCATTTTATCTCTTCATCCGTATCGGAAATAAATTTATTGAGTGAAATTACTGCCGGTACTCCGAAGATCTTGGTGTTCTCGATGTGCTTTTCAAGATTAACAAAACCTGCTTCAAGCGCTTTCAGGTTGGGCTTCGTCAATTCTTCGCGGGGCACGCCACCGTGGTACTTCAACGCCCGGATGGTGGCTACCAGCACCATGGCATGCGGAGAAAAGCCTCCGTAACCACAAACAATATCTATAAACTTTTCAGCGCCCAGGTCGGACCCAAAGCCGGCTTCGGTAACCACATAATCCGACAGGCTCATGCCCATACGGGTTGCGATGATGGAATTGGCGCCCTGGGCAATGTTGCCGAACGGACCGCCATGAATGATGGCCGGGTTGCCTTCAAGGGTTTGCACCAAGTTGGGTTTAATGGCATCCTTTAACAAGAGTGCCACCGCTCCCTGTGCTTTCAGGTCGCGCGCGAAAACAGCCTTACCACCGTAGGTATCGCCCACATAAATATTTCCAATCTTTTCTTTTAAGTCATTCATATCCTTTGCCAGGCAAAGGATGGCCATAATTTCGGAGGCTGCCGTAATGTTGAAGCCGGTTTCGCGTATCATCCCGCCATTTTTTCCGCCAAGGCCTGTAATCAGGTTACGCAACGCCCGGTCGTTCATATCCATTACCCGCTTCCACTCAACGGTACGGGGATCAATTTTTAATCCGCCATCCGGTTTTTGAATGTCGTTATCAATCAGGGCGGCCAGCAGGTTATTGGCTTTTTCAACGGCAGCAAAATCACCGGTAAAGTGCAGGTTAATGTCTTCCATGGGCACCACCTGCGAGTAACCTCCGCCTGCAGCTCCGCCTTTCATCCCGAATACCGGGCCTAGGGAAGGCTCGCGCAACACCACCGTGGTCTTCTTACCGATTTTATTCATACCCTCGCACAGCCCGATGGATGTTGTGGTTTTTCCCTCCCCGGCAGGCGTGGGCGTCATGGCTGTTACCAGGATGAGTTTACTCTTCTTGTACCCATTTTCATTGAAAAGTTTAAGCGGAAGTTTTGCCTTGTAGTTGCCGTATAATTCGAGGTCGCTTTCAGCAATCGAAAGCCGGCTGGCAATTTCTTTTATGGGTTTAAGGCGCGCAGCCTGCGCAATTTCAAGATCAGATTTAAAGGCCATAAGTCAATGAAGGTTAAACTTTTAAAGTTAATGTAATTTTAATGCCGATGAATGACTATTTCCAGTTCAGGCAATTCCGGGTGGGGCACAGGCGAAGCAGCATGAAAGTTGGCACTGATGCGGTATTACTTGGAGCCTGGGCTGATGTTACACAGGTACACACTATACTTGATGCAGGTACCGGCACGGGCATACTTGCGTTGATGCTGGCCCAGCGCACAGCCGGCCAGGCTAAAATTGATGCCGTGGAAATTGACCACGAGGCTGCCACTGATGCTAATGAAAATTTTTCTGCTTCACCCTGGGCTGATGCAATTGAGCTTTTCCACACGCCTCTTCAACAATTTTCGCCAAAACAAAAATATGATCTCATCATCAGCAACCCGCCCTACTTTGTAAACAGCCTGAAGCCACCCGATGTCTCTCGTAAAAACGCCCGCCATACTGAAGCAATGAAGTTTAATGACTTGATTGCTTTCGCAATAAAATACCTGCAAAAATCAACCGGCCGGCTTGCCATTATTCTTCCATCGGCTGAAGCTACCCTCTTTACCCAACTGGCAACAGGCAATGGCTTATTCCTTAACCGCGAGTGTAACTTCAAAACCCGCAAACACAAACCCCTGGAGCGGAAACTGATGGAATTCGCGTTTACCAACACCGGTTTACAGACCGAAGCACTTTGCTTGTACGAACAAAACGATGATTGGTCGGCAGCTTACAAAGAATTAACAGCACCTTTTTACCTTAAAGGCTAAAAATTCCGCTCATCTAAATTAAGGTTGGCACGCTTGATGTGTCCGGCTAATTTTGAGGTTTACCATCACACCATTGTGGCTATTCGAATACTGTTTGTAATACTACTTGCCGTACAGGGCTATTCGGCTTTAACTCAGCAAATCTTTATTAAAAAAGCAAAAGGGTCAATTGAAATAGACGGGGTTATGGATGAACCCGACTGGCTGGAGGCTGCAGTGGCCAATAAATTTATGCAATTCTTTCCCAGCGATACCTCGCTGGCCGTTAGCCAGACCGAAGTGCGTATGACCTACGATGACCGTTTCATTTACATTATTGCGCGCATGGAAAACCTGGCCACCAGCCGTCAGTACATTACTCCGTCACTGCGCAGGGATTTCCGGGGTGAAGGCAATGACGGCATTACTGTGGTACTCGACCCCTTTAGCGACCGCACCAACGGTTTTATGTTTGGAGTAAACCCGTTTGGTGTGCAGCGCGAAGGGCTCATTGCCAATGGCGGATCACGGCCAACCGACTTATCCCTCATTTGGGATAATAAATGGTATTCGGAGGCTAAAATTTATGATGGCTACTGGATTGCCGAGATGGCTATTCCCTTTAAGTCCATCCGCTTTAAAGAAGGACTCTCCACCTGGAACATTAACTTTTACCGCATCGACAGTGAACATGCAGAGCGATCGACCTGGTCGCCCATACCCCGCAACTTTGATATCGTAACAATGGCCTTTAACCGCCAATTAGTTTGGGATGAACCATTAACTAAAACAGGAACCAATATCTCCGTCATTCCATATACCCTAATCGGGGGAACAAAAAATTTTACCGAAGGAACTCCGACCGATACTCAACAGGAGATTGGCTTTGATGCCAAAGTGGCGATAAGTTCGGCCATGAACCTTGATTTAACAGTTAATCCCGATTTCTCGCAGGTGGAAGTAGATGCCCAGGTGACCAATCTGGATCGATTTGAAATATTTTTTCCGGAGCAACGGCAGTTCTTCCTTGAAAATGCCGACTTATTTGCCGACTTCGGTGTTGAAGGAACACGGCCCTTTTTCTCACGAAGAATTGGAGTGGTCCGTGATGAAGCCACTGGTCAAAATCTTCAAAATCCGATTTACGGTGGTTTTCGCTTAAGCGGAAAAATTGATAACAACTGGCGGGCCGGTATAATGGATATTCAAACCGTTGAAGATAACCAGGTGAATGTGCCCTCTACCAACTTTCTGGTTGCATCGCTACAGCGAAAAGTATTCACCCGATCGAACATCGGAATGATTCTGATAAACAAACAAGCCTTTCAGGATTCCATCAACGGTGAGTTTACCACAAGCCCGAAAAAATATAACCGGCTTTTAGGCATTGATTACAACCTGGCCAGCAAAAATAATGTATGGAATGGTAAACTTTTTTACCATCGTTCATTTGACCAGAATAAACTCGATTCGACATTTGCATACGGAGGATTTATCAATTACAGTACATTAACCTGGTCTATTAACCTATTTACCCGAAACGTTGGCGCAAATTATAATCCGGAAGTAGGTTTTGTTCGCAGAAAGGACATTCAGCAGGTTGCCTATACCCAATGGTATAACATTTACCCGAAGTCCGGAGGCATCCAAAGTCACGGGCCTGGATTCGATTTTGATATCCTTGGAAACCAGGTTTATGGCCTGTTGGATTGGGATGTTAACCTGATGTACCGGGTACGGTACAAAAACACAGCCAACTGGAATATCCGACTGCGCAGAGAGTACACCTACTTATTTAACGACTTCGATCCCAGCGGAACAAATGGCATAAAACTACCAGCAGGAACCGATTACTACCAGGATGTAATTGTAGGAAATTTCAACTCCGATGCCCGCAAAGTTTTTTTTACCAATCTGTCAGGACGGGTAGGCGAATACTTTAATGGCCACCGGTTCAACATTAGTGGTTCGGCTACTTACCGGTACATCCCCTGGGGCTTCGCCTCACTCAACTTTTCTTACAACCGAATCCGATTACCTGAGCCCTACAGCGATGCCGACTTGCTGTTAATTGGCCCGCGTATTGACCTCACCTTTACACGCAGCCTGTTCTTTACCACCTTTATTCAATACAACAACCAAATCAATAACCTGAACATCAACTCCAGGCTGCAGTGGCGCTTTAAGCCTGTTTCCGACATTTTTTTGGTTTACACAGATAACTATGTTACCGAAACCTTTACCGATACCGATGGCCGGTACTTCGTAAAAGGCGACCCCAGGCTGCGGGGCGTAGTGCTAAAAATCAGCTATTGGCTGAACATTTGAATTTTTATTTACCTAATAATCAAGTATTTACAAAGATCTAAATTAGATGTTTAAACATTTATTCTGTCCCCGGTGTTATACTGGCATATCAAATTCAGAAATAACTAAAACTATGATGAGAAAACTACACTTTATTCTGACTGCGTTGCTGCTGAGCGGCAGCGTACTGGCCCAAACCACCTGGAACATCGACAAGGTTCATTCCAAAATCGGGTTTAGCGTGGTACACATGGTCGTATCCGAAACGGAAGGCGTGTTTAAGGATTATTCCGCAACCGTGGTAAGCAAGAGCGATGACTTTAACGGTGCCGAAGTTACCTTCTCGGCAAAAGTGGCCTCCATCAACACCGAAAACGAAAGGCGCGACAACCACCTGAAGTCACCTGACTTTTTCGATGCTGAAAAATTTCCAGAAATTACCTTCAAAGGCAACCTGGTAAAAGAAGGCAGTAAGTACAAACTAAAAGGTGACTTTACCATGAAGGGTGTTACCAAGAAGGTAGAATTTGATGTGGTTTACGGTGGTACGATAAACACCGGCCGCGGTACCAAGGCAGGATTTAAAGTAACTGGCACCATTAACCGCCAGGAGTATGGTGTGAGCTGGGCCAACAAACTGGCTGGTGGCGAAATGGTAGTGAGTGATGACGTGACGCTGGTTATTAAAGTAGAATTAGATAAGCAGGCATAACTGAACTGGCCGGGAGAAAGTCCCGGCCTTCTTATTTTCAATGAAAATTGAAGATGAAATAAAGCAAACAAAATTTGTAAGCCCACACCAAAAGGCGGTGCTAAATCTTCTTTTTACAGCAAGTTGGCTACAGGCCCGCCACCAACAATTTTTTAAATCCTTCGGCATCACCACCCAGCAGTTTAACATTCTCCGCATCCTGAAAGGACAACATCCAAAAAGCCTGTCGGCCAAAGAAATTAAAAGCCGCATGCTTGATCAGAATTCCGATGTGTCGCGGATCCTTAGCCGGATGGTGGCGAAAAAACTTATTCAAAAACAAACCTGCCCTGCCGATAAGCGGGCTGCCGATATTTTTATAACTGAGCAGGGTATCGAATTACTAAGCCGGGTAAATAAATATCAGCAAAATCTTGATACCACCCTTCAATTATCCGAATCAGAGGCAACAACCCTGAGCAATTTACTGGATAAAAGCCGGGGTTAACCTAACCGCTTTAATTCATCCGTAACAAAAGCTATCAGTTCACTGATATAGCCTGCACTAAAATCAAACCGGATGCCGGCTGCCTTATAGATTTCGGGGATACTTTTTAAATAGCCCAGTTTTAACGCCTCCATATAACCGGTTAGTCCGGCTGGTGGATTGTTACGGTAATTCCGCCACACGGCAATCGCGCCAAGCTGGGCCATGCCGTACTCGATGTAATAGAACGGCACCTCGTACAGGTGTAGTTGTTTCTGCCATAAATAATCACGGTTCCCTTCCAGGCCCTGCCAGTCTGTTACCGAATCGGTAAACGCGCTGAAGATGGTATTCCAACTTGCTTTCCGGGCAGTTTCCGTGTGATTCGGATTTTCATAAATCCAGTGCTGAAACTTATCAATGGTGGCTACCCAAGGCAAGGTTTCGATAATATCCTCCAGGTGTTCGCGTTTAGCCCGTTTTAATTCGTCAGCATCAGAAAAAAATACATCCCAGTGATCCATTGAAATCAGTTCCATCGACATGGAAGCCAGTTCGGCTACTTCCGATGGGGTAGATTTAAAGTCATTTAATTCAAGGTTGCGCGTCAGAAAATTATGAACAGCATGACCGCCCTCGTGCATCATGGTAACCATATCGCGCAACGTGGTGGTGGCATTCATAAAAATAAACGGTACACCAATTTCGGCCAGCGGGTAGTTATACCCTCCGGGCGCCTTGCCTTTACGCGATTCCAGGTCGAGGTGGCCCATGTTGCGCATAATGTTGAGGCACTGGCCCAGGTACGGATCAATTCTTTTGAAGCATTCAATGGTTTTTTCCGTCAGATCCTTTCCGTCAGTAAAAGCTTTTAGCGGTTTACGCCCTTGCGGGTCAACCGCCTTATCCCAGGGTTTTAGCACATCCACACCTAACGTTTGCTGGCGTTCACCGGCCAGTTCATTGAGCAAGGGCACCACCTGTGTTTGCACCGAATGGTGAAAATCAAAACAATCCTGCGGGGTATAATCAAATCGCCCCAGTGCTTTAAACATATAATCGCGAAAGTTGACAAATCCTGCATTTACGGCTACCTGATGGCGGAGGGTAACCAGTTTGGTAAACAGTGCATCGAGTGCCTCTTTATCCTGTAACCTGCGCGCAGCAATTTTTTTATAAACATCTTCGCGTAAAGCCCGATCGGTTTCCATCAGCAACACAGATGCCTGTTGTAAAGTCAATTCTTTACCATTGACTTCAACGCTCATCGCACCCGAAAGCTGGTTATACTTTTGTTGTTCCAGGCTTATTTCGGTAAACAAGGGTACGTTTTCATCACGGTAAAGTTCAATGTCTTTTTTAAGGTTGCGGACCAGAATATCAAACCCGGTTTCCTTTTCCAGTTCATTCAGAAAAGGCGATTCAGCAACTTTGCGGTTTAGCCTATCCGATACCGGGGCAATTTCCGGCTGAATGGTTTCAACAAAGTGCTGATAGGCTTTGCTGTATTCCTCATGATCGGTATAGCGGGTCATGTTGATGTACCGCCAGCCCAGGTCTTCAGCGATGACGGCCTCGAGTTCGCTTCGGTCGGTAAACCATTTACGCAACGTGTTCACTGAATCAATTTTTCTCTCCAGTAATTCATCAAAATAAGGCTTAAGGGCCGGCCACCCGGTTACCGCAAAGTCATCGGGTAAAAACGTACGCGCGGGACGCGAAATCTTTTCAACTTCAGGCATGCAGATACAGATTAATTGAACGAACTTTCACCGCGGTAAAAATAAACCGAAATACGATACGCGGTGGAGATACTTATTTTCTTCCTCATCACGCTGATTTCCGAAATACTGGGCACCCTGGGCGGATTCGGCTCTTCGTTATTTTTCGTTTCCATCGCCCAGTTCTTCTATAATTTTCAAACCGTGTTGGTGCTTACCGGGCTGCTGCACGTGTTCAGCAACACAGCCAAACTCACGTTGTTCTGGAAAGCCATTAATTGGCGCTTGGTACTCTGGTTGGGTATTTCCAGTGTGGTATTTGCCATTGGCGGTGCCTACCTTGTGCGCCATATCGAATTTGTTTACGCCAAACTGATATTAAGTTTCTTTTTAATCGGCTTTAGCTTGCTGCTCTATTTCAAACCCGATTACCGGGTTGATGCCTCCCTGTTCAATTCCATCGGGGGCGGAGCGTTGGCCGGCTTCCTGGCAGGTTTTATCGGCACGGGCGGTGCGGTGCGCGGGTTGGTGCTTGCTGCATTTAACCTTGAAAAAAATATGTTGGTAGGTACCTCCGCGGCTATTGATTTTGGGGTTGATCTGAGCCGCTCGCTCATTTACCTCGACAGCAACTACCTGCAACGCGAACAATGGTGGACACTCCCGTTTCTGGTAGTGCTGGCCTTTGCCGGAAGTTATATCGGAAAATTGATCCTGAATCGTATTTCGCAACAAACGTTTCGAAAAATATTACTTGGATTGGTTTTTCTGATCGGTGTAATTATGTTGGTTAATGAATTGAATAGCTGGCTATGAAACTGTTGATTGATATCATCGGCTGGAGTGGTTCGGTAATGGTTATTGCTGCCTATGGGTTTAACAGTTACCAAAAAATAAAATCTGATTTGTTAATTTTTCTATTCCTGAACCTGGTGGGTGGAATCTTTCTGATTATTTATTCGGTGTACTACACTGCGTACGCCAACACGTTTATTAATGTGGTGTGGGTACTTATTGCCATTCCGGCACTGATTAAACTGATTGGTAAAAAATGATAGAAGCCCGCAAAGAAAATTACCGGATACAGCAATGGGTGGCTATTTCAGCTTCGCTGCTGCTTATTATAAAAGTAACAGCTTATTTTTTAACGGGCTCTGTTGCCATTTTAACCGATGCCTTAGAAAGCATTGTTAATGTAGTGGCCGGTTTTTTGGGATTATACAGCCTATACCTGTCGGCCCAGCCTCGTGATACCAACCATCCTTATGGACACGGCAAAGTTGAGTTTCTGTCGGCCGGTATTGAAGGCAGTATGATTATGGTGGCCGGCATCCTGATCATAATTGAGGCCATCCGCAACCTGATTAATCCGTCCCCGCTGCATCAGTTGGATACCGGTATGGTACTGATTGGAGGAACGGCCGCGGTGAATGCCGCCTTGGGCATGTGGTGCATCCGCACGGGCTTAAAAAACAACTCGCTGGCGCTGCAGGCAAGCGGAAGACACCTGTTATCTGATACCTATTCAACCCTCGGCATACTGGGTGGCTTGTTAGTAATCTACTTTACAGCGATTGACTGGATTGACAGCGCCATTGCGCTGGTGTTTAGCTTCATAATTCTCTACACCGGTTACAAAATCATCCGCACCTCGCTGGCGGGCATCATGGATGAACAGGACACCGAGCTGCTTACCCGGTTGGCAACGGTTTTAAATGCCAACCGAAAGGAAAACTGGGTGGACCTGCACAACATGCGCATCATCAAATACGGCAGCGCCCTGCACCTGGATTGCCACCTTACCGTACCCTGGTACCTGAATGTGCACGAAGCCCACCACGAAATTGATGAACTGGCCGCGTTGGTGCGCAAACACTTTGGCGATTCGCTTGAGCTTTTTGTACACTCTGATGGCTGCCTTGATTTTTCCTGTCGCCTGTGTAATAAAAAAGAGTGCCCCCAGCGAAAGCACCCTTTTGAAAAACAAATTGAATGGACCGTTGACAATATGGCGCTGAACAAGAAACACCAGATAACCTGAAGTACGGTTACTAACCACCGTTACTTACTCTCCCACACATTATTCTGTGCATGAGCATCGCCACTCAGCGGCACAACCAGTTGCACCGATTGAATTTTTTTCTTGCCGGTGTTGGCTTTGTGATTGTATGTTTTTGAAGACTTCCATACAACCGGGCTTACCTCTTCGGTTGCCGATGTGCCATCGGTGAATTTGAGCATGACTTTAAAATACACGGGCCGGCCTCCTTTGTTTTCGATGGTAATAACGTTCCCTTTTACACCGGTAACACCCACGTCCATATAACCCCAGTCGAAATACCATTTATTCCAGAACCAGTTCAGGTTTTGGCCCGATACCCGATTGAATACAAACATGAAGTCATACGGTGTCGGGTGTTTGTGTTTCCATTCATTCATATAGGCATGCAGGCATTTCAGAAATACATCCTTACCCAACAGTTGGTACAGTGAAATATACGATTGCGAACCGATGGTGTAGGAGTTTAGTCCGCTGCCCTCGGCAATATGGCTGGGCACCATTATGGGCAGCACCCGCTGAGACCCAAGATAAGGCTGATCCCAATTACCGGAAGGAAACAACTGCTCAATGAAATATTCGGAGAAACTGGCAAAGCCTTCGTCCATCCAGGCGTATTTCTTTTCGTTAATGCCCATCATAAACGGAAAGTACATGTGGCACATTTCATGCAGCGTGAGACCCAGTTGGGCATCCGCATCGGATATTTTTTGGCCTGTCCACTGTTCAATCATCGCGCCTGAAATCTCCTGGTCGTTGGCCATACCCGGAAATTCCATGCCTCCGCCCTGCAGCCCGTTGAAAATGGTAAAGTGCTTGTATGGAAAAGCATATACCGGAAACTGGGTATGAAAAACCTGTAACGACTTTTCAATGGCTTCGAGTACTGCGCCAAACTCGGGGTGATTAAGCGGATAGGCCACATTAATAAAATATTCGCCCATGGCATCGGTATAACTGCGGGCATCCCACCGGAAGTGGTCGCTCAGCGCAAAGGCAAAATCAGGAAAGTTCGTGGCGGTGTACTTCCAGGTTTTGCTGCCGGATGCCACTTTACGGAAATCGCTTTCGCCATAAACAGTTACCGGTGTTTTACTGCCGCGGGCCTGGTTGATGCGCTGCTGAATTACAGTTGAATAAACCTCCTGTGGATTAGAAGGCGCTACCGAAGCCCACACTATAAAATTGTCGGGCACAGTGAGCTCTACTTCGTAATCAGAATAGTCATGGTAAAACTCGGTGGCTGCATCATACACAATGCGATCCCACAGGTCAATATCATCCAACACGGCCATTTCAGGGTACCAGTAGGCAACAAACATGCTGGTGCTGTCAATGGCTCCGCTTCGTTCAAAGCCTTTGCCCGGAATTTCGTACTGCCACTCAATGCTTAGTTGCATAGTGCCTTTTGGAGCCAGCGGTTTTTTCAGCCGGATGGTATAGTTGGTGCCGCCATAAAAGGCTTGCTCTTCATTACGCAAATCAACAGGCTCACCATCAACTGTAATTTTTGTGATGAGTACGCCTTTATGATCAAGAAATGCATTTTCTCCACGATTGAAAAAACCTGCTTTTCGCGAAGTAGGTTTATAGTAATCGTGATAGGTATGAAAAGTGGGGTTGCGAACAGTATCAACATTGTTGTTGTAGTAGGTAATATCCGCTTGTCCTTTCAGCAGTTTGCTGTGCGGATCAACCGATGCTTTTATTTTATAAACGGAGCGGTTTTGGGTATAGGTTGGCGAAACGGAACCATCCCACCTGCGCGTACCCTGCTGGTAGGCCTTTTGAAACTCCAACGGCATATAAAGCGACTGGCTAAAAGAACTAAATGAACTTAAAATCAGGGAGATAAACAGGAATTTGATCTTCATTGGCTATGGGTTAAACTTAAAAGTAAGAATAAAGGTGAAGCGGATGGTAAAAAGGTTATAATTCCTAAGGGATATGGCTTAAAAATCTAATAAAACTTCAGAATGTACGGATTTGCAGCACAAAATGTTTAGCCAATTTCAATCACGACATCATCGGTTAAGGGATGGCCCACACAGGTGAGCACATAGCCTGCATCACGTTCGGCCTGCGAGAGACCTTCCTCTTCATCCAACTTCACTTTACCCGAAATAGCTTTTCCACGACAAGCCGTGCACAGGCCGCTCTGGCATGAATACGGCAAATCAATGCCCTGGTCGAGTGCTGTTTCAAGAATGGCACGGTTGGGCTCCACCATAATTTTATATTCCTGGCCATCGTAGCGGATGGTTACTTCGCGGGCTTTCAGTTCGCCTGGTGCGGGCTGGGCTTCTTGCTTTTTATCTTTATCGATAGTACCCTGCACAAAACTTTCTTTAAATACTCTTTCTTTTGGGATGCTTTGTTGTGCCAGCAGGGTTTCTACATTTTTCATCATCCCTTCCGGGCCGCACATCAGGTACGTTGTTTTATCAATACCCCAGTTGGGAATACGCTCAAATAATTTCACCAGCATTTCATGATTGAGCAAGCCGGAATATCCCTGCCAGTTCATCGGTGCATTATCGAGTACGTGGATAACATGAAGCCTGCCCTGGTAGTTGGTTTCCCATTTGGCCAGCTCGTCTTTAAAGATAATGCTGTCGATATCGCGGTTGCAGTAAATAAGCGAACAGATGCTGTCGGGCTCCTGGGTTAAAATACTTTTGATGATTGACATCATCGGGGTAATGCCCGACCCACCGGCAAACATGATGAGGTGGCGTTTGCGGTCTTTACTGAACTCGGTGGTAAACTGGCCCATGGGTTCCATCACCTTCAGTGTATCGCCTACCTTCAGGTTATCGTTCAGCCAGTTGCTCATCAGGCCGTTATCAACCCGTTTAACAGTTACCGCCAACTCGTCATCCACAAACGGGGAAGAGCACAGCGAATACGCCCTGCGAACTTCTTTACCGCCAATCGGAACAATGAGTGTTAAAAACTGACCGGCTTTATAACTGATTTTGCCGGATGGGGGCTGCTCAAATACGATGGTTATGGCATCCTTTGTTTCGTGGATAATGTTTTTGACTCTCAGAGCGAAGTAATGTTGAACGTTTTCTTCCTTCTTAGGCGCCTTTTTGAATAATCCGAATGCCACAATTAGTTGATTTAGGCCCTAAATTTACAACAATTCAAAAGAAAAAAGGTTGCCGTTAAAGGTTAAACCAGTAAGTCAGCTTAAGTACCAATGCGCGGTTTTTACTCTGAAAGGGTTCGGGGAGGTAATTCTCGGTATAGACAATAAAAAAATCCGATGCCGGCTGGAAGCGCCACTGAAAGCGCGCGTTTAAATTCACGTTGTCGGCCAGGTTATTGTATTGAACGAACGTGGTGAGAAACAATTTATCGGTAAATGTTAAATCAAGCCGGGGGCCCAGTAATAACAACTGCGCTTTGCCGTAATTACCGGTCAGGTCAACATCGTTGTAACTGAAGCGTACACCCAGGCTGCCGTAGGGTTGGTACCGGTAATTCATTTCGCCATTTATAACAAAGCTTCTTCCAGTATAAAATCCGCCAACATTTCCTTCAACCTGGTAATTAAATAACTTTCGGTTATCGGATTGGTACCGAAACTGAAACTGATTCCACGAAAAAACTTCATCGGCCAGGTAATTCTGCTCACCGCCAATCGGATTAAAATCCTGGGTCAGATACTGGTAGGTATGCTGAAGACCTATTGAAAAAGATGAGGTGTTTAGAAATGAAATGATATAACCGGCATTGTAATTCTGGTCAGTATTTCGTCCTCCGGGGATAAAGCCCCAGTTGCCTTCGGCAAACGGACCATGGTTGGCCACAAGTTTACTCTTTGGATAAGTGAGGTACTCTACCCGTGTGAAACTTCCGGTGAAGCCGGGGTAAACATCCAGGTTAGGAACAAAGCCTGCTTCGGCATTATAATTTTTTCCGAGTAGCTGCACAGCGCCCATCACGGCAAGGTTGCGGCCAAAATACCCCAGGAAGGTTCCGGCTGAATACCGATCAGTGGTATTGAAATCATCGATAGACTGATGGTAATACACATCGCCACGGAAACGCGTATCCTTTGAATTAATATTAAAATCAAATCCGAAAACACGGTTGTACGTATTCAGTTCGCGCAGGGTATCGGTACCAGTTATTGTTTCGTGCACGAGGCTGGAGTGGTAAAACCGGTCCGGATCATATTCATCACCTAGTCCCAGCGATTGTTTGTTCACAAAAAAGAAGTCCACATTAGAGCGGGCCAGCACCTGGCGCTGCACAATAGCCATGGTGTAGTTTTGATCGGGCAGGCCAAGCGATCGGGTTTCCTGTGTTTGCAGATTCAATACACCCACACGCCAATCTTTACCTATTTTGCCGCTGAGCCGCGCCCCATATAAAATAGGCACCCGCCTGAGGATACCGGAAGTATCGGCTGCCAGGCCGAGCCTGCGCGTAAAAAACGGGCGTGAGTCCGGAAAGCCGGGTGCAGAAAATAAATCGCTGTTCTCCAGAAAAAATTGCCTGCGCTCCGGAAAGTTAAATTCAAACCGGGTGAGGTTGATGACCTGCTGATCGACTTCAACCTGAGAGAAGTCGGGATTAACCGTCAGGTCAAGGTTCAGCGATGGTGTTAGCCCCACTTTGGCATCGAAGCCAACCAGTACTTCACTTTTGGCTGGCACGTTATTTTCCTTATCGGTAAACGAAGAACCTGCCATATACGGAATAAATGAAACATTAGTACCCGGCTTGGGCAACTCATCATCCCAGATCAATTTGCCGCTCCATGCAAACGAGGCCGGAAGGTATTGTACAGGTGTGGCAATCCAGCTTGAAGTTTGGTTGCGTTCTAAATCATTACGCAACACGTTAAAGTTCCACTCGCCCCGGTTGTAGCGGATAGACTTAAACGGAATGGCCAGTTCGGCCACCCATAGGGTATCGCTACGGGTTACGGCACTATACCATTTATTATCCCAAAAGGGCGAGAAGCTTTCGGGCTCGGCACCGCCATTGGCCATGAGCCCTTCGCGCTGAACGCCATACGGTGAAATATTAAAATAAAAACCGTTGGTGTAGTCGTTGTAGGGGTCGAAATAAAAACCAACATTATCGTTAAACCTGAAATCAAAATCCCTGCGCAGCGATTGCACTACCGGTGCCTGGCCGTCATCCCGGCACTCAAAGGCCAGGTACAGGTTATGGTCATCAAAGGCAATGCGTACCGTAGTTTCATTAACGGGCGGCACCGAATCATACGGTTTGCTCATCCAAAAGCCGGTGGCCACGTTGGCTTTTTGCCAGGTTTGTTCGTTTAGGATGCCGTCAACTACGATGGCGTCATGTATGCGGCCCGCATGGTATTCGGTTCCTTGCTTGTGTTGGCCGGTGAGAGTAAACGGAAGCACTGCGGTTACAAAAACTAGGGAGCGTAAAAACATCATGGCGGTAAAGCTATTCAAATTGTCGGGCCGATGCTGTCCGCTAACGTAAAAGATAACCATATAGTTTTGCTATTTTTACATCGTAATAATCTGCTGTGCAACTCACACCACTTACCGCCATTTCACCGGTTGACGGCCGGTATTTTGCCACCACCCAAACTCTTACGCCTTACTTTAGCGAATACGGCCTGATGCGCTACCGCGTTCGCGTTGAGATAGAGTACTTTATCGCCCTTACGTATACCCTGCCCGAACTGGCCGATGTTCCAAAAGCCGCTGAAGAAAACCTGCGTAACCTGCACCGGAATTTTGCAGAAGCCGATGCACACGCCATTAAGGAAATAGAAAAGAAAACCAACCACGATGTTAAAGCTGTTGAATACTTTTTAAAAGAAAAACTCGAAGCGCTGAATTTGGGCAAATACAAAGAGTTCATCCACTTTGGCCTCACTTCGCAGGATATCAACAACACAGCCATCCCGCTTTCGCTGAAAGAATTTGTGGAAAAAGATTACCTGCCCGCCATTCAAAAATTAATCACCGACCTCACCGCACTCGCCATCCAGTGGAAAGATGTGCCCATGCTGGCGCGCACTCACGGGCAGCCTGCTTCGCCAACCCGGCTCGGTAAAGAATTATATGTATTTATCGAACGCATTAACCGCCAGCTGGACTTACTGACAACCATCCCCCACTCAGCCAAGTTTGGCGGAGCTACCGGCAACTTTAACGCCCACCATGCCGCCTACCCCGATATTAACTGGGGGCATTTTGCCAACACCTTTATCG
Organism: Cyclobacteriaceae bacterium; assembly: GCA_023151255.1. Lineage (GTDB taxonomy): Bacteria > Bacteroidota > Bacteroidia > Cytophagales > Cyclobacteriaceae > UBA2336. The sequence continues at coordinate 64,297 of JAKLJG010000007.1, forward strand.
CCAAACAACTGGGATTGGTACGCAGCGAACCCACCACCCAGATTGAACATTACGACAACCTGGCGGCTTTGTGCGACAACCTGAAACGCATTAATACCATCCTGATCGACTTTTGCCGCGATGTGTGGCAGTACATTTCCATGGAGTATTTCCTGCAAAAGATTAAAAAAGATGAGGTAGGCTCATCGGCTATGCCGCACAAGGTAAACCCGATTGACTTTGAAAATGCCGAAGGCAACCTGGGCTTTGCCAACGCCATGTTCGAACACCTATCGGCCAAACTGCCCGTATCGCGCCTGCAGCGCGACCTGACCGACAGTACCGTGCTGCGCAACCTGGGTGTGCCCCTGGCCCACACCTGGCTGGCCCTTGCCTCGGTGCACCGCGGCCTGGCCAAATTAGAACTGAATCCGGAAGCCATTAACCACGATCTTGAAAAAAACTGGGTGGTGGTAGCCGAAGCCATACAAACCATTTTGCGAAAAGAAGGCTACCCCAACCCCTACGAGGCACTGAAAGAACTTACGCGCAACAACACCAAGCCGGGGCGTGCTGAATTTGAGAATTTTATAAACAACCTGCAGGTTGATGAAAAATTAAAGCAACGCCTTAAAGCGATTACACCGTTTACGTACACAGGCGTTTAAACAATGGCTGAGTAGTTGCACAATTAAGGTATCCGCACTTTAACTGACTCTGCCATTGAATTTGACTTGCTGCTATAAGCGAATTATCTTCGATAATGGCAGCAGTAATTGTAAAAAGACACCTAATCAAAAGGATATGACGTATTATTTCAGACAAGTAAGTAAAACAATGAATGACTGTTATCCAAACAAAGGACAACTTGATATGGTAATTGGCACTCGTCATTACATAAACAATCACTTTGACAAAGAGCTCAAATTAGACTATCTTTCAAAAGTCCGTTTTACTTCAAAATTTCATTTAATTAGGCTGTTCAAAAAATACTACGGACAAACACCTAAACAATATATTATTGACAAACGAATTGAAAAAGCAAAAGCTTTACTAAAAAATGGGCTAAACATAACAGAAACTTGTTACAATGTTGGCTTTGACAATCCAAGTTCGTTTAGCACTCTGTTTAAATCCCGTGTTGGCGTTTCACCTAACGAATTTCAAAAAAGAGCAACTTTTATAAAGTCGGTTTAAATTCTTTGAGTGATTTTTGCAACGTCAATTTTAATTCAAAGAAAAATGAAAGTAAAAGTAACAAGTATCCCAGTTCAAGACCAAGAAAAAGCTTTACAGTTTTATACTGAAATTTTAGGTTTTGTAAAGAAACTTGACGTTCCATTGAACGAACACAGTAGATGGCTAACTGTTGTAAGTAAAGAAGAGCAAGACGGAGTTGAAATACTATTAGAACCTGGACCAATTCATTTTGAACCAGCAAAAGTTTATCAGAAAGCACTTTATGAAGCTGGTATACCATACACCCAATTTAATTCCAACAATGTGCAACAAGACTATGAAAGACTTGTAAAACTTGGTGTTGAATTTAGTGTAAAACCAACAAAAATGGGAACTGTTAAAATTGCTGTTTTTAACGACACATGTGGCAATAATATTCAAATAGTAGAAATGTTATAGGGCTATGGTAAAAGCAGTTTTAATTTTAATCTTATCAACGCTCTCCTACTTTTCTATGGGGCAAACCAACAATAGTGAACAAAGAATTATCACATCATTTACATTTCAAAGGGAGGCATTGTAAAGCTAGGAATATTTGAGCTTAATGGATAAACATTTATGTGTAGCGAAGCCCACCTATACATAATTGAGACTTTACTCCTGCTGTGTCTAACTATGTAGAATGTGAGAATGAAGAAAAGATGAAGCATCTTTTTTTTTAAACTTTCTGAAAACGGCCGCTTGCCGCAATGGGGATTGAAGTGCTTAAATTCAAGTACAGTTTTGCAAATCAACTTTAGTGCTGGGTTGACAGTTTTATGCTCTGAAACCCGCCCGAACGCTCAGCGGCAAAACGCTACTGGCCGTGTAAGCATTAGCCTGAAATTTTAGCCGGAGGCATATCATATACCACGCCCTTATGCCCCTTCATCACTTCAACACCTTGCTCAACTCCTTTTTCAACGATTCTGTATCGCTTGGCTTTGAGGCATTGGCGTTGACCACCTTTCCATCGGCATCGATAAGTAAATAGGTCGGGTATATTAGCGCCATTCCTCCAGAACTTTTCAAGGGCCTGGAAAATCGTTTTATGATATCCAATTTCAGCGATTGATTTGCCCGGATGTGGTAACCCCACAGGTTATTTTCGGCAACCACTTGTCTCCACTTCACTTCATCTGAATCTTTATCTCCGGAGATATACACCAACACGATTTTATTTGTAGCGGCCAACTGTTGCAGATACCCCAGGTGCCTGAATTCGCGCCTGCAAGGCTGGCACCAGGTGGCCCAGATATCAACAAATACAGGAGTGCCCCTGAACAACGTGATCAATGAATCGAATCCGGTTACGGGTGTGGTGATAAAGTTCACAGCTTTGCCTGGCGGGTTGCTTTCTTCATGCTGAGCTGTACAAACACCGGCTAGTACAAAAAAATATACCCCAAAAAACAAGCACCTTCTGATTTGTTGATTTACACCCTGCATACCCGATTGAACCAGTTTGTGATTTTCAAAGATAGTTGAAACCCCTTTTATCAGTTGAAAATCTGCACAACAATCTGAACTTTACTTATTTTTAACCAGCAACTTGCCGGCCTATGGAACCCCTTCATCTTAAAATCATTGAAACGGTACTGGTACTCGTAGGGCTTGTCGTTCTAAGCTTCCTTATCAAAGGAACTATCCGGAAGATTGGCAACCGCTACCACCTGCAGAAAGACCGCGCTGCCTTTATTATCAAAATCGTATCCATCGGGCTGTATGTAGCGGCAGGCGTTACCCTATTGTTCATCTGGGGTGTTGACCAGAACGACCTCGTATTATTTCTGTCATCCTTTGTGGCTATTCTCGGCATTGCACTGTTTGCTCAATGGTCTATGCTTTCAAACGTAACAGCCAGCATTTTACTTTTTGTGAGCCATCCGGCCAAAGTGGGCGACAGCATCAGCATACTCGACAAAGATTACCCGCTTACCGGAACCATTAAAGACATCGGGGCTTTTTTTGTAACGGTTGAAACAGAAACCAACGAAGTGGTTACCATACCCAACTCGCTGTTGTTTCAAAAAATGATTAAGGTTATTGCGAAGCACTAATTTTAAAACACGGGTAAAAAATGAATACAAGCCATGTTAAACATAAAGACGTTGACCATTATATAGCATCGTTTCCGGCTGCGGTGCAGGTAATCCTGAAAAAAATCAGGGCCACCATACAGAAGGCCGCACCCGGAGCAACCGAGCGCATCAGCTACGGGATGCCGTTTTATGAATATGGCGGAAAAGGCTATGCGGGCCGGTTGATTTATTTTGCCGCCTTTAAAAAGCACATCAGCCTTTTTATTACACTGCGCGAAGATGAGGCTGTACCTGCCGCATTAAAAAAATATCATGTATCAAAGGCAACGTATCAGTTTGCGTTAAACGCTCCTATTCCTTTCTCCCTGATTGAAAAAACAGTTAAAGCGCTTGTCAGGGGGCGGACTAAACAAAGCGCAGTTGGTAAACCTGAAGCACTCAGCCAGGAAATTCAAACGTACAATAAACGGCAAAGCAAACCGGATAGGACTACTTGCGATTTATTGGCGCAGCAAATAAGCACGCAATTGCCCGATGCAGAAAACAAAATCTGGCACGCACACCCGGTTTGGTTTTTAGCCGGTAACCCCATTGTGGGGTACAGCAAACAGAAGAAAGGCATACGGCTTATGTTTTGGAGCGGGGCCGATTTTGAAGAAGAGAAATTGAACATACGCGGAGAAAAATTTAAAGATGCTTCTGTTTTTTACAACAATTCTTCGGAAGTTAACACAACGGATTTACAGCGCTGGCTTAAAAAAGCACGGGTAATCCAATGGGATTATAAGAACATAGTAAAGCGAAAAGGACAGTTAGTAAAACTGACGTAACATGAAAACCACAGCTGCTCACGATGAACGTATTGCAAAAATGACATTTGCTGCGGTCTATCCGCACTACCTTACCAAGGTGGAAAAGAAAGGCCGAACCAAAGATGAATTGCACCAGGTAATTAAATGGTTAACCGGTATTGACGAAAAAAAACTGCAGAAACTCATAGCAGAGAAAGCAACCTTCGAAACATTCTTTCAACAGGTCCGGCTTAATCCCAACGCCCGCCTGATTACCGGGGTTATATGCGGGTATCGGGTAGAAGAAATTAAAAACCCGCTAACGCAACAGGTGCGCTACCTCGACAAGCTGGTAGATGAACTGGCCAAAGGAAGAAGCCTGAATAAGATTTTACGCAGCAGCTGAGTTGATTCCCTGTACCGACCGATGCCCGTTCAGGTTTTTAGAAGTCCCATTTTATACTGAAACAACTGCGCTACCAGGTTAGCCCTCGTCTTGGCTTCATTGGCATTGAAGCCTTGAAAATGTTCATCGACTGTTTTGGTGAATAATTCCAGCCAACGGGTAAAATGCTCCGTCCCGATTTTTAATGGCAGGTGCTTGGCCAGCGGATTGCCACTGTAAGTCATGTCACCAAACAAAACCGATGACCAAAAGTCGTACATGACAGGCAGGTGTTGCGGCCAGTTAACGTGTGAAAATACCGGGGCCAACAGGGTATCTGTTCTTACTTTAGCATAAAAATTGTCCACCAGTAATATTACATCGGCACGGGTATTTATATCATCTTTGGCGGCCTGCATTACTCTAAACTAAGTTTTGCCGTCCGTATGGCTTTTGTTTCGCTGTCTGTCCACGCTATCATCAATCCATCCCTTGTCTTTGTTAATTGAGGAAACCCGCTGGCACGCGCTTCCGATGATTTAGCAACCGAACTCAGCATTTCTGTTTTCCCGTTTCGGTTAACTTTTGCCACCATTATTTCCGATTCTTCCATCCAGCTAACTACTGAGGTGTTCTCATCGAGCAATACCAAATCCACCCGCCCAATGGTTTCGCCCCGGTTTAATTGAACTGGCGTTGAAAATGTTTCTCCGCCATCAGTAGAGAACGCAACTTTTACGGCAGCTTTATCATGCGCCATCGTAAACCAGGCCACGGCAAGGGTATTGCCTATAGCTTCGCAACGTGGCCCGTTAACCGGGCAGCCGTTGATGTTCCAGTTATCGGCATGCACGGGCTTGGGTTGTGTCCAACTGCCATTAACCCACCGAACAATATAAATGTCGCGAACCTCCTGGAGCGAGCGATCGCGGTAAATCACCACCGGACCATTATCTGTAATCGCAGCCGTAGTCTGGCAGCAGTCGCACACACGGTTGTCGAGTTCCCACTCATCAACTTTGGTACCGTTATAATTCATCAGAACAGCCCGCAGGGTCATTTGCCCGTGGTGGTCGTGGCCGGTTTGCTCAGGTTTATCACTTACCGTATTTCGTCCGTCAAGCCAACTGATAAAAACCTGATCGCCTTTAGGCACCATGGAAACAAATCCGTGTTCAGCAAATTTTTGATCATCGTGAAGGACAACCGGATCACTCCAGTTTTTTTGATCCGAAGAGGTGGTTATTTTAACATCATAAGAAAATTTCTCAGGGCTGCTCTTTTGCAAGAAGGCGGCCATCAGGTTTCTGCTCCCATTTGAAACAATCATCGGATAATCCGCCCAGTTTACAAACCAGTTGCTGCCGCTGGCAATGGTAAGCGGTGCGGTCCATTGCTGGCCGTTCCATTGGGAAATGCGCAGGTGGTGTATGGTATCCGGTGTTTCGATCCATGAAAGGAACACGTTACCTGCCGGGTCAGTGACCAGGTACGGTTCGCCCGCGTTACTACCGGATGGTGAGGGCACCGGTTCGATCGTTAGCGGTTTTTCGTTTGTTGAACAGGACAACCAGATGAGCAGTGGCGGGAGGAATGCTAGTTTGGGCATCACTTATAAATCCTTTTTGGTAAAAATACGCAATGCGCCCCAAACAGGAATAACAATCCACACCAGCAACACCAGCGAAGAAAAGATTAAACCAAGGTTACTGCCGAAAAACTCTTTATAAAATGCGCCCGTGTAACCCATCAGTGCCGAAATATCCAGTTGCAGCAGCATAAGAATGCGGGCCAGGTCAACCGGGTTAAGCGAAACAAGAGCAAGAGTGATTTTTTCCAATGGGTAGTCCATGAACGTATAAATGATCCACATGAGCAGGCCATCGTAGATCAACGAAAAGTAAAACCAGAACAACAACGCAATGCCGATGGCTTTGGCTTTATCGCGTGTGAGCACAGATGAAAGGAATGCCAGCGAAACAAATACCAGTGTTAGCATAATGCCCGAGTATAGCAGGGTAAAGCCGCTGGCATCGGCTCCATATAAGACCATTGGCAAGCCCACACCGGCTACAAAAGCAAAACAAAGCGAAAAGGCTACTGCGAAATATTCTCCCAGAAAAATAATTTTGCGGTTTACCGGCTGTGCAAGCAGCAATTCAATAAACTCGTAAGAATTGAAAAAGTGGATGGTACTGAACACAATACTCACCAGCGGAACTACCATCAGCACAATGTTCATCAGGCTTAAAATAACTTTGCCGGTGTCGGTATCGAGCTGAAACATGGCGATGGTACTCACCAGCAAAAACAGGGTGTACAGCAGGATGAAGCGCGTACGCAGGATATCGTAGAATACGTATTTGATTACACGGGTCATAGCACATCATTTAATATAACACCCCCCTTAGTCCCCCCTTGAGGGGGGAAATGGGTATGTTCCAGTCCCCTGATCATCTTGGCCATGGCTTTGCCGAGTTTGCTCTCACCGGTAATGTCTTTCAACTCATCAATGGTATTGTTGTAGCGAATTCTGCCCTCCTGCAGGTACACCACTTCGGTAGCCAGATCATCCAGGTCGCTCATAATGTGTGAGGTGATGATCAGCAGCCGGCCGGCTTCTTTTTCTTTCTGAATTTTATCCTTCAGTAATTCTACCGATACCGGATCGAGACCGGCAGTTGGCTCATCCAAAAACAATATGGGTGGGTTAAACATAAACGCCAGCGCTGCGCTCACCTTTTGGCGCGTACCGCCCGATAGGGTGTGCATGCGTTTATCTACAAGCTCATTTAACCGGAAAGCATCGATTAATTCCTCATCGAGCAGAGGGGGGTTTTTACGGATGTTACGCATCATATCGAATAACTGCCCTATACGCATATTGTCAGGGTAGCGGCCAATCTGAGGCATGTACCCGATTTTTTCGCGATAGTGCCAGTGATTCATTACCGGCTCGTTATCCACCACGATATCGCCCGAAGTGGGGATGACCATGCCCAACACGCTTTTTATCAGTGTTGTTTTTCCCGAACCATTGGGGCCGATTAAGGCATACGATTTACCCGGATGGAAATCAACCGTAACACCATCGAGTGCCCGCAGCTTGCCGAAACTTTTAATGAGGTTACGTACTGAGATCATGGGGGCGTAAGTTAGGATATTCGTCCTTTAGGTTTTCGGGCGTAACCGCAGGAAATACCTTTTCGGCCCTGTCGAGCAGAAAGACCAGAAAACTGCGCCATAATAATACGGCTGTAGGGATGCGCTCAACCACCATCGTGTACATGTTTACGGGGCGGTAGGGCACATCGCCAATGCCATCTTTATTCAGGTCATAGCCTTGGTATTTGTCCCAGTAGTTACCGTTTATGCTATTCAACACCAGTGTTCCGTTGGTGGCAAAATCAAATGTATTGCGCATAAAATTATTTCGTGTAAACGTGTTGGCATCGCAACTGGCCTGCAGCCGTATCCCCCAGCCATTAGAAGAAAAAATATTCTCCGAAAATTCGGTACGACTGGTGCCCTCCATGTAAATGGCTATGGTGTTTTGAATAAACCGGTTGCTGGTTACTTTACTGTCGCTGATGTCTTTGAGCAGTAATCCGTACACGCTGTTGCCCCAGTTCTTTTCAAACAGGTTGTAGGTCATGGTTACATTGCGCGTGTACATAACAGCTACACCGGCACCGTTCTCCCTGAAAATATTCCGATGGTACTCATCATCATGCGAGAACATAAAATGCAGGCCGTAACGTTGGTTGCGTTCGCACGTGTTGCCTTCAATGCGAGAATTGGTAACAAATTCAAAGTAAATGCCATCGCGGTGGCCGGTAACGTGGTTATTCCGAATGGTGGCCTGGGTGCTTTGCCATAAATGAATGCCATTGCCGGTTTCATATTCACTTCGGGCACTTACCGAAAGCCGGTTGTTTTCGATAATGCTGTTGCGGCTGTTGGAGATGTGGATACCAAAATAAGTCTCAGCAAACTCATTATCACGAATAACCAATCTGTCGGTATTGATGGCGCCAATGCCGGCCAAATCGTTTACGCTGGAGACTCCTGAACTGATAATCCGAAACCCGGAAACCGTAACATTACTTGCATGGATAGTCAATATTTCATATTTCCTGTCACCATCCAGCACCGGCCTTCCTTCACCAATTAATACCAACGGCTTATTGACTATGATATTCCCCTCTCGGTAAATACCGGGCTTAACCAAGATGGTGTCGCCTGCTGCGGCCTGGGTAATGGCTTGTTTAATGGATTTAGTTGAGCCGGCAGGATCAACAAGAATTGTTTTCGCACAAACCGAAATTCCGGTAAGGCATAACACAAGTGTAGTATGGAATTTTAAAAGGTTCATTTTGCGTGGCGACAAAAAAACCGGCAGTTTATTTATACTGCGTAGTCAGTTCGCCCCAGGTTAAGTAAATGCTGTTGCTCCATTGCTTCTTAAATTCATTCTTGCGCTCATCCGATTCGAAGGAAGCGACCTGGCCGGCCATGGGGCTGCGGATGTCGGGTGATTTGATAAAAAAAGCTTCATCAGCTGCAATAAGTTTACCAGGCTGGCTGTAATCTGCAACCAGGCGAAAGGCCACATCGCGTTCTTCTAGGTATCCGGAGTTCAGAAAATTGACCATGCAGTTTACATCATCAAATTTGAAAACTTTGCCTTTGGTGGTAACTACTTCTGCTCCGAATTTCTTATCCATGATGGTCATTTTGCACAAGTGGCAATTATCCTGCCCGTAAATAATGGGCTCAGGTTTTACCGAACAGCCAGCCAGTACCATAAATACAACTATTAGCAGGAATGCTGCCCTCATATCATTTTTGCTTTCCGAATTTAAAAATTTCAAGAGCCAGAACAGCATACAACGCTATCCCTATAAACAAAAATATCCACCCGCCAACATCCGGACCGGAATAAGCTGTAAAGTTAAGAAGTTGTTTGGTGCCGATAAGCGGGGGCTGATAAGCCATACCCGGTACCACAATGGGTGCCGATGGATCGAGATTGTGCCCGTAATCGTAACCCCACAGGTAAAAATCCACCAGTGCGGCAATACCGGTTGCTGTTATTAACATAACCAAGCCGGCAAGTGCCCATCGTTTGTTAACCAGAGCCGTTAGCAATCCTATACCAACAAGTGCCATTACAATGTACTTCATGTAACTAAACTCCGGGAACATACTCACTTCAATGTGCTTCATGCCGATGTAGTGGTTCAGCGCACTGATGATTTTTACATCGCCCGAAATATTATCTATCCAGATTTTCATCTCCAGGCCTTCGGGGTATTGTGGCGCCCACATCAGTATTTGCCATAGTGGCACATACAGCGCACTGATCATCGCCAGTGAGGCTACAACAATAACAAGCCGCGTAATTTTATTAAGTTTTTTCACAGCATAACTATTTTTTGTTTTAACCCTGGCCCCGTCACGCCAAGGCGTGACGGGTACCCGGGCCTTCAACCTGCAAACTATGGAATTGCCCTGCCGCCAGCGCCACTATTTCTGGCTGGCAGTTTCTCCGGTTGAAAATTTTAATGGCGTAGTTGCTCCGGCAGGCGATACGCGGGCATAGCCCTGCATCTCCTGGTGCAAAGCCGAACAGAAGTCGGTGCAGTAGAACGGATATACTCCGGCTTTCAGTGGCTTCCATAACAGGGTTTGAGTTTCGCCCGGCATAATCAAAATTTCGGCATTAGTAGCACCTTTTACAGCAAAGCCATGCGGTACATCCCAGTCCTGCTCCAGGTTGGTAACATGGAAGTACACGTTATCGCCAACGCGAATACCCTCAATGTTATCGGGGGTGAGGTGTGAACGGATGGCCGTCATGTACACGTGTACATCGTTGCCTTTGCGTTCAACACGAGCCATCTTTTCGCCTTTGGCAGCATAAGGATGTTCGTTTTCCTCGATAGGGAAAATCTTTACCGAACGGTCTTTGATTAAACTGGCCGGAATGGCTTCGGCATAGTGCGGCTCGCCAATAGTGGGGAAGTCGAGCAGTAACTGCATTTTATCGCCATCAATGGAATATAGTTGAGCACTTTGGGTTAACTCAGGGCCCGTAGGCAGGTAACGGTCTTTGGTAATTTTGTTATACGCGATAACATACTTGCCATGCGGTTTGGCGGTAGGGCCGCCCGGTACACACAGGTGACCAATGGAGTAGTAGGTGGGTACGCGATCGAGCACCTGAAGCGACTTGACGTTCCACTTCACAATTTCGGATGAAACAAAGAACGAGGTGTAGGCATTACCGTTGGCATCGAATTCGGTGTGGAGCGGGCCCAGGCCGGGCTTCTTCACTTCGCCATGCAGGGCTGACTCATATTTGATAATCGGAATGCCGGCAAAATCACCTTCATAATCCTTGTTGGCGATAGCCGTTTGTATTTTACCGAACGAGAATACCGGCATTACAGCAGCCAGTTTACCGCTGCCCACGATGTACTCGCCTGTAGGGTCAACATCGCATCCGTGAGGTGATTTGGGGCACGGGATGAAATATACAATATCAGGCAATTCCATAACATCCAGCACAGTCACCTCTTCCATGATGGTACTGGTAGCCGAGTGCTTTTTGTGATCATACACATTATGGGCATAACGTACTTTTTCTTTCTTACCCTTACCGGCAGCCAGGTATTCTTCGGCCTTCTTCCAGTTTACGGCCATAATAAAGTCCTTATCGTTACGCGAAGCGTTTACCTCGAGCAGCGTGTACGCCTGCTCGGTGTTGTAGCACGAGAAGAAGAACCAGCCGTGTGACGGGCCTTTGCCAGCCCGGCTCAAATCGTAATTGAAGCCGGGTGTGCGCAATTGAAACTCAATGTTCATGCGTCCCGTTTCCGGATTTACCTTAATAAAGCTGATGGATCCTTTGAAATTTTCTTTATACGAACTGATGGGCACATCGCGGTTTTCGCCAAGCGGTACGCTAAAGCGCGTTCCGGCAACAACATACTCCGTGTTTTCAGTAATGAACGGAGAGGAGTGGTTACCGCCACTGTTGGGAATTTCAATTATCTCTTCCGTGCGGAAAGTGGCCAGGTCGATACGGGCTATGCGGGGTGTATTGTTGGCATTGCCAAATACCCAGCGGCCATCGTGTTCTCCTTTGGTAGTAGAAATAGCCGGGTGGTGTAAATCATCCCAAGGTACAAACCCATGCGAAGTATTGAGCATGGCCTTGGTTTCTTCGCTGTAGCCGTAACCACTGGTCGGATCAACGGAGAAAACCGGAATGTTACGGAACAGCCGGCCTGAAGGCAGACCATAAACGGCCATCTGGCCGTTAAAGCCACCGGAAACCAGGTTGTAAAACTCATCGTATTGGCCGGGTGCCACATATACTTTCGAAGCGGCATCGCCTGTTGTTACACCGGCAGGGCCTTTCGGCTTACAGCCGTTTAATGCATAAAGCGCAAGGCCCAGCACTATAAATAATGTTATTCGATTATGTTTCATGGATGTATAGTTTAATTAGGGTTGAATTATTTCTTATCCGGAGGAAGCAATACGCCATCAATTACGTAAACAGTGCCGTTACTCGCGCTTACCGAGCCGATAACGTTAACTCCGTTAATGGTTATTTTACCGTCAGCCGATTTGTTCAGCGTTACATTCTGCAGGTTTACCTGGTTGAGTGTCATGCCATCCTGAATCTGATCTTCCCGAATGTTGCCTACATACACATGGTACTCCAGGATATTCTGAAGAGTGGCCTTGTTTTCCGGTTTTACCAGGTTATCAACTGTGCCAGCCGGTAACTTGGCAAAGGCATCGTCAGTAGGGGCAAAAACGGTAAACGGTCCGGCATTGGACAGCGCATCAACATAGTCGGCTGCTTTTAAAGCAGCAACCAGTGTTTTGTGAACATTGGAATTAACTGCAATGCGTACAACATCGGGTTTTGAAGTTTCATCTTTTACATTGGATTGCCCCCCCGGCAGCGGAGCGGAGGCTACTTCGGCATTTCCCGAAGGCTGCTGAGTACAGGCCAGCAACAGTATGACAGGGATAAAGATTAGTTTTTTCATATGGTAACTGATTTAAGGTTTACTTCTCGCCATCATTTTGCCGCATAAACTCCAGGATGTCGCGGGCATCGCCAATGGAAACATTTTGGTTAGGCATACGGGTTAAGCAAAGTTCAAGTAACTTTTGTGCTTCCGGATCCTGATCAAGCATCACATCCACATTCGTAATCATATTCATGATCCATTCCGGTTTCCGAATTTTCGTTACCCCCTTCCATCCGGGGCCAACCACACGCTGGTCGTCTAACCGGTGGCAGGCCTGGCATTTCATCTCATAAATGTCTTTTCCACGTTTAATGCGTTCTTCGTCCAGGGGATTGTAAAGAGTTACACTCTTTACCTGGCCTATGCCTTTGGTAGGGTCTACCACTTCTTCAACTGCACTGCTTTTCTTTTGCTCTCCTTCCTCGAATTTTGGTTTTTCGGGGGTGCATGCGGCCAGCGCCAGTAGCGTGGCTAAAGCGAAAATTGATTTTTCCATAGTTTATAAAGATTAGTTGGGTTTTTAGCCTTGAAATTTGCCTAAATTTAATGGGGTCGTCTCCGGGCCATTATGAGATTAGTCATACGGTTAACCTGATTCTAATCAGGTAAATAATGGGAGCTAAGGTTGATTAATTTTGCATCCGTACCCATGGCTAACCATAACTGCCTTGCACTCGCTAATCACAACATAATAGAATAAAATGCCAATTTTTAATGCCATTAGCCGGTTAATGCGCCTGAGTGGGTTTAAGTTTCAGAGTCCTCAAATCACGCTGGCGGCTATCGTGGCTATTAATGTGCTTACCACGGCCAACCTGGTTGCTGAGCTGACCATCGACCTGGAAACCACCCCCACCGATGTAATGGTTTTGTTCTGGGGTGGCAGTATAGTGATATTGCTGACTTACCTGAAGTGGCCCAATTGGGCTGCCATTCCGGGTTTGGTTACAACATTCGCCTACCTGCTCCTCGAAAATATTTTTGTTGCCAACCCAAAAAGCTTTCATACCATCAATTTCTGGCTGGTTTTTGTACCCATTACCGCTCTTATTCTTCAAGGGGTACGCGCCTCGATTATCTGGGTATTTATCGTACTGGCCACCTTCCTGTTCAATGCCTACCGGATTGAATACCTTTTTGGTGGCCGCTATGACATCATGGTACGAAAAGAGCCCTTTCTCATCACACAATATATCTTCTTTATAGGAATACTTGCTGCAGTGTATTTACTCTATAGGCTATTAAGTGACGCTTACGAAAAAATGCGTGTAAAAACGGAAGAACTCGACAGGCTTCAGCAAAACCTTACCGAAAAAAAACAACGACTGGAAAACTACCAGCAGTCGTTGATTGAGCTAAACCGAAATGAAACTTTGTATGACGATGACATCCAGGCGATTAACCGAATCGTTTGTACAGCCGCCAGGCGCCAGCTATTGGTAAGCCGTGTAAGCATTTGGGTACTGAACGGCAATGTACTGGAAAGAAAGTGTCTTCAGGAAAACTTCGGTGCTACCGATGCCATTGTTACACTGCACACCAATGATTACCCTGCTTACTTTAACGCCCTACACAACAAGCCGGTTATTATGGCGGACGATGCCACTACGCATGAAGACACGCACGAGTTTGCCGAAGGTTACCTGAAGCCGCTTCAAATTGTTTCCATGCTGGATTGCCCCATTAAGGTTGGCGGCAAAACCATTGGAGTTATCTGCTGCGAACACCAGCAAACCCTGCGCCACTGGCAACCTGAAGATGCTTTATTCGTGCAATCGCTTGCTGATATTTTGGCTATGTGCCAACAGAATGAACGCATCAAAAAACTGCTACGCCAGATACGCCACCAAAACCATGAGCTGATTGAAAAAACTAACTCCATCGAAGCGATGAATGAAGAGCTTACTTCGCTTAATGAGGAATTGATTTCTTTAAACGATCAATTAACCAGCACCAACGAACGACTGGAACTGGCTGTAATGAAACGAACTGAGGAGTTGGAGTCCCAAAACAAACAACTTACCGAATACGCTTTTATTAACTCGCACCTGTTACGCGCCCCGCTGGCGCGCCTGCTGGGTATATCGCACCTGGTGGCTATGGAAGTTAGCACAGTTAAAGATCGTGAACTGCTCGAAGCCCTGCAGGTTTCGGCCAGAGAATTGGATGAGATAGTTAAAAAAATCTCGGAACTGCTTTATGCCGGCCACCCGATGAGCCGCGAAGATATTAACGCCATTGTGGATAAGAATTTTGCTAAACTGAATTAACATGCTATTCAACTAATCGGCTTTTTTATTTGCACTGCCCGACTTGTTTTTAGCCGATTGCTTTGAATCATCAAACAGCATCCGTACCGAAGGTGTATAGGTATCATCGTATTGGCCGCTTTTCATGCTCCAGTAAAAAATAGCCAGGAATACCACCGCTATGGTAACACTTATCAGGATAAGGAGCACGATGATGTTCATCTCTTCAGCACTCTTACTGCCGCAAAATTAACCAAAACGGTTGTAAACACTACCACGCTGATGCTGCTGAGCGGCATTAAAACAGCGGCTATTAACGGAGTAAGGTTACCGGTAACCGCAAAACTTAACGCAACAGCGTTATAAAAAAACGACAATACAAAAGCCGATTTAACAATGGTTGTAGCCGATTTAGCCAGCCGCAGAAATTTATCCAACAACGGCAGTTTGTCGCCCTGCAAAATACCATCACACGAAGGCGTAAAAACCCCGGTATCATCGGTAACGGCAATGCCCACATCAGCTTGTTTTAGTGCTCCGCTATCGTTCAGGCCATCGCCCAGCATCATTACCTTGTTATCCGCTTGCTGCAGTTCTTTTACGTAATTTAACTTATCGTGCGGATTCTGATTAAACAGTAGTTGCGCATCCGGGCCAAACAGCATCTTCATCCGGTCTTTATCTGCATCGTTATCGCCCGATACCATAGCCACCGGCCGGTTCCAGCGTCTTAGCATGGGTTCAAGATGCTGCCGCACCGAAGTTTTAATCTGAAAATATCCGCGCGGCTCTGCGTTAATACTGACAAACACAACCGAAGTCGAATCGTCCGGAAGTGGTGTCGAACCGGTAAACCAAGCCGATCCTACCCGATAACGATCATTGTTTATCAACGCTTCAATTCCCTGTGCCGGTATCTCCTTAAATTCCTTCACCTCGCCTGCCCCCCGCTGGACAAGCGCCTGGCTGATAATGGTACTGAGCGGATGGGTTGAAAAACTACACAACCGCCTGATGTTGGCAAATTCTCCTTCGCTAAGGCTGCCAACAAAATCAACCTGCGGCTTCAGTCCATGTGTGAGTGTTCCGGTCTTATCAAACACCAGTGCATCGATAACGGCCATCCGTTCAATTACATCGGCATTTTTCAAATACAACCCATGGCGGCCAAACTGCCGCAACATGTTGCCATAGGTAAACGGGGCGGTAAGTGCCAAGGCACAGGGGCAAGCCACCATCAGCACTGCAGTTACGATAAGCCACACTTGCGAGGCATCGGCCAAATACCAATAACCGGCCGTTGCCAGGGCAATGGCCAGCACAATCCAGGTAAAACGCTGGGCGGCCTTATCCAAAATTTTGCGGTACCGGCTTTCCTGAGGTTTTTTAAAAACAGCATTGTTCCACAGGCTGGTCAGGTGGCTTTGCGATGTCTCCTTTTCCACACGTAACGTTACCGGCTGGCCGATTAAACGCCCCCCTGCATAAATGTGGCTGCCGGCAGTAATTTTTACCGGCTTGGATTCGCCCGTTACAAAACTGTAATCCATGAAACCCTCACCCGTGAGCAGCGTGCTGTCGGCCGGCACAATTTCCATGTTTCTGATCTTGATTTCGTCTCCCTTTTTGAGTTCATAGATAACTACCGGCTTCCATTCATTACCCTGTCGCCTCTGCACAGCCAGCGGAAAGTATGACTTGAAATCGCGATCGAAGGCAAGACTTTGATAGGTTTTACTTTGAAACCAGCGGCCAACTAACAAAAAGAAAACCAAACCGGTAAACGAATCGAAGTAGCCCGGGCCATAGCCTGAAACAATTTCCCACAGGCTGCGCCCAAAGAGCGCAATTAATCCTACAGCAATCGGCACATCAATGTTAATTTGACGCTGCCTAAAACTTTTCCAGGCTGAAGTGAGGTAATCCGTATCACTGTAGAGCAGAACCGGTATGGATAGCAATGCATTTAACCATGAAAAAATTTCTTTTAAGGAATCCTCGCCTTCAAGCCCCAGGTATTCCGGAAAGCTAAACAGCATCACGTTGCCGAAGCAAAAACCGGCAACAGCCAATTTTGTAATTAACTTTTTATCGGCTGAAAAAACCGGATTGGCAGTAGCTTTATTATCATTAAGCGTTATCACCGGGGCATAGCCCACGGTGGCCATCAGCGAAGCCACACGGGCAAGTGATATCTTTTCCGGGTTAAAATCGATGACTACCTGCTTGCGGGCAAAGTTCACTTCCGACTTCAGGATGCCACTATCCAGACGCTTCAGGTTTTCAAGCAGCCAGATACACGATACGCAGTGGATGGTCGGCACATAAAAATTTACACGGCTGAACGTGTCAGAATTAAATGTTAACAGTTTCTGGTGAACGGCCGGCTCATTCAGGTAGTCATAGGCCGACTCGTTAACCGGTTTATTCAATTGGGTACCCGGATTTTGCTGGTAGTTGTAGTACTCGCACAGATCATTGGCGCTGAGTATCTCGTAAACTGTTTTGCAGCCAACACAACAAAACGGCTTATCGTCCTGCCAGGAAATATCTTCACAGGGCTGGCCGCAGTGGTAACACTGCACATCCACCTCAATAACCTCGTGCTGCACCTCCATGTCACTACTTCTTCAACGCATACGTCCAGATGGGGCAATCCACATGGTTTACCACATCCTCGGCCACACTGCCACTCAGGATATGAGCCAAACCCTTACGACCATGCGTGCCCATGGCAATCATATCGGCCTTAACGGAGTTTGCATAATTGATAATTCCCGATTCTTCGAACGGGTCGTTGTAAACGCTTACGGTAAAATCCTTAAACATAAACCGTTTGGCAAAAGCATTTAGGCGCTCAAATGTAATCCGGTCGGGCGTAAAATTAGTGGGCGTGTTAATCCACACGATATGAATTTGTGCTTTAAAGAAATTTTGAAGCGCTTTTACCTTCATTACCAGATCCTCCTGCTTTTCAGTATCCAAGGTATTTGGAAAGACAATGTTTTTGATGGAAGAAGCCTTTACATATTTTTTAATGGCTATAACCGGAACGGGTGATCTGCGAACTACTTTTTCGGCATTGGAACCAATGAGCACCTCTTTTACACCGCTGGCCCCTTTGGTGCCCATTACAACAAGTTCAATAGCGTTATCGGTTATATAATCGGTAATCATTCGCGAAGTGGCACCGAAAATAACCAGGCTGGTAACGCTGGCTTTCCCGCCATATTTATCTTTTAGTTTCTTGAACTCTTTTTCAGCCTTTTCGCGTAACTCTTTCAGTAAAGCTTCTTCAAACGACATCACGGGCATCAGCACCGAGTCGTGCATGACTGGCAATTCGATAACATGCACCAAGTGAACTTCGCCTTTTGCCTGATCAGCAACATCAACTGCAAACCGGAAGGCATTTACGGCCTGTTCTGAGAAATCGCACGGAACAAGGATCTTTTTCATAATACCAGGGGTTAAGCCTTACAAATATACGTACCTGGCATAACCACGCTGCGTGACGGGCATCACGACACCGGCTGATTTATGTCATTAACTGCCCGATTCCAAACCAAACAACAAATAAAAGGGTTGAAATAGCCAGCTGCTTTAACAGTGGATCAAGTTCTGCCGAGACCCTTTTGCTTACTAAGATGCCATTATAAACAAACAAGGGTGCAGTTACCAGAAAAAGGAATTGCCAGGCCGTTTTAAACTGCACCACATTGTACAGGACGGCAGCCGCTAACCCTCCTGCAATAAGAAACCAATGATAGCGAACAGCGTTTTTACGACCAATACGCACCGGTATCGAAAACTTGCCTGCCTGCCGGTCGGATTCCATGTCGCGAATGTTATTTACATTTAAAACACCCATCGAAAAAAAACCACAACTTAATGCCGGCAGCAGTTGAAGCCAATTAACCTGGCGTGTAAACAAGTAAACAGAGCCCATTACACCAATAAGCCCAAAGAACACCAATACTGACAAATCCCCTAGACCGATATAACCGTACGGTTTTCTTCCGACTGTGTAGGCAATTGCTGCAACGATACTCAGCACACCTAAACCGAAAAAGAAAAGGAGGGCATTCCAGTTAAAACCGAAAGCACGAAGCAATAGAGTAATTCCGCTAGCCAGGCACAGCAGCACAAACAAGCCTATCGCTATACGCATCTGAGCCGGGGCGATGATTCCGGATTGAACGGCCCGCTGGGGTCCTATACGAAACTCACTATCGGCCCCATGCACAGAGTCGCCATAATCGTTTGAAAGATTGGAAAGTATCTGCAGGAATACGGTTGTTAACACGCAAAGCAAAAAAATATCCCACCGAAAAGCCCCCGATGATGCTGCCAAAAAACCGCCCATGCCGATACACGCTATGGCTAGTGGCAACGTCCGTAAACGAAATGCGGTAATCCAGACTTTAACGTTCATACCTGATCAAAAATAATCTATTTATGAATGCTGGCATCAAGCGAATATTTGCCCGGACCGGTAAGAAACAAAACAACAAAAGGAATAAGAAATGAAAATGCGTGCTCACGTGCCAGGAAAGGCTGCCCGGTATGGCCGATAAAAATGGCCAGGCTCATGTTGATAATTGCCGGAAGTAAGGCAACGCGCATGAACAATCCGAAAATGATAAAGACCGGGCATACCAGCTCCGCAAAAATTGTCAGTGAAAGCGATGCCGCCCGGCCAATATAGAACGGATCGGGCCAATAAGCAGCCTTCTCCGAAAAATTTACCAGTTTATCATAACCGTAATACATCAGAAACAAGGAAAAAAGCCGGAGAATGAGTAAACCGGCATCAGGATAAAACGGAGTGCGCGTAACAAACTTGTAAATCATCTGATGCTACAGAATACTATTCAGGATGGGCTTATCAAAAACCCGGATGTTGGAGTTAAAAAAGACTACCGTTCGCCCATCTTCACTAACCAGGTATTTAGCAAAATTCCAGTCGGGCTTTTTACCTGTTTTAGTTTGAAGCCAGGTGTATAGCGGGTGCTGATCGCTTCCCTTTACAGATATTTTTTCGAACATTTGAAAAGTTACCCCGTAGTTGCGCTCACAAAATTCAGCGATGGCTTTATTAGAGCCAGGCTCCTGCCATAAAAAGTTGTTGGCCGGAAACCCCAGCACCACTACCCTGTCGCCATAGTGCTCGTGTAATTTTTGCAAATCGGCATACTGGGGTGTCTTCCCGCATTTAGAAGCTGTATTAACAATTAGCAGCTTCTTTCCTCTGTAGCGTGTAAAATCGATCTCTTCACCAGAAAGGGCTTTTACTTTAAAATCATAAACAGATTCGGCACTGACTATCGGTTCCCGGTCAGAAAATTTATTTGCAAGAAATGCAGTTAAGCCCATAAGAATCAGTAAAGCCAGTATGACGTTAGTTAAGTTCATCAATAATCTGCGGATCGAGTGGCTTAACCTTGGAATTAAAGAACTTCACGGTGCCATCGGCTTTCACCAGGTACTTACAAAAATTCCAGGTGGGCTCGCTGCCGGTTTTATCCTTTAGCCATTTGTATAACGCGTGCTGATCATCGCCCTTTACCGAAATTTTTTCGAACATCTGAAATTTCACACCGTAATTCTTCTGGCAGAACTCGGCAATCTCGGCATTGGTACCCGGCTCCTGCCCGCCAAAGTTGTTTGCCGGAAAGCCCAGCACCACCACCTTGTCGCCATAGGTTTCGTGCAGTTTTTCCAGGTCGGCATATTGCGGGGTGTACCCACACTTCGAGGCCACATTAACAATCAGCAGGTTTTTGCCTTTGTACCGGGCAAAGTCAATGGGCTCTCCGTCAATGGAGTTCATTTTGAAATCATAGATAGTGGCTGAGGTCATCAGCAAAGAAACAATCATCAAGAATAAGACTTTCATGGTTTTCAGGTTTTAACAGGTTAAAAACAAGGGCAAAAGCAAAAATGTTTCGGCAATGAAAGTTCGTTTTTTTTAACGGATTATCGGCTTAAAAATGCGGAAAATATATACGGGGTTATTTTTGTAAACAGTTTGTTTTTCAATTTCCATACCGTTGCGTCTGGCTACCTGCTGCGATGGAAGGTTGGAAATGGTGATAATTGAAATTAGCGATTCGGCAAAGGCTTGTTCAAAAGCATAGGCTTTGCATTTGCGTGCTGCTTCGGTGGCAAAACCCTGATGCCAGAATTCCGGCAACAGCGAGTAGGCCACTTCCAGTTCTTCAACGCCATCAACCTGCTGAACCAGCAAACCGGCATGGCCTATTAATTCGCCTGTATCTTTTTTGATCAGCGCGTTCATTCCTCCGCGATCCTCTCGGTAACGCGCATACTGGCTTTCGTACCAGCGGGTACACTCTTCCTCGGGCGTTCCGAAAACACCCTGCCAATGTTGCTGTGTGCGGGGGTCTTCAAAAAACTTTAACCAGCCCGGGTAATCTTCAGCCTGTACTTCACGAAACCACAACCGTTCGGTTTGTTGATTGGTAAGCAGGTAATTCATATAAGTTTACATGCGTTCCGGCACCCGAATGCCCAGTAAACCCATGGCCTGCCGGATAACCTTTGCGGTAACTTCGGATAAGGCGATGCGGACGTGCAGCTTTGCCGGATCGGATTCACTAAATATCGGCACCGCCTGGTAAAACTGGTTGTATTCTTTGGCCAGTTCGTACACATAATTGGCAATGATAGCCGGTGAGTAGGCGGCCGCGGCCTCCTTTACTTTCTCCGGATACCGGTTTAGCACCTGAATAACTTCGCGTTCAGATTTTTCAAGGTTTATTGTTTCACCCAGTGACGAAACCTGGATTTTCAATTCTGCGGCTTTGCGCAGAATAGCTTTAATACGCGCATGCGTGTACTGTACAAACGGGCCGGTAAAGCCCTGCAATTGGATGGACTCGTTCGGATCAAACAGCATCCGCTTTTTTGGATCAACTTTAAGAAGGAAAAATTTAAGCGCACCCAGCCCGATCATTTCGAATAACTGCCGGGCTTCATCAACGGTAAGCCCTTCAATCTTTCCTAACTCGCGCGTTTGTTGCTCGGCTTCCGTAACCATTTCGGCCATCAGATCATCGGCATCCACTACGGTGCCTTCACGCGATTTCATTTTACCGGTCGGTAAGTCAACCATGCCGTACGACAGGTGATAGCATTTTTTTGCCCACGCATAGCCGAGCTTGTTCAAGATCAGAAACAAAACTTTAAAATGATACTCCTGTTCATTGCCTACGGTATAAACCTGCCCTTCGATGTTCGGAAAATCACGGAACCGGAGGATTGCCGTACCGATATCCTGGGTGATGTACACCGAAGTGCCATCGGCTCGCAGTAGAACTTTTTGGTCCAATCCATCGGCAGTCAGGTCAACCCAAACGGAACCGTCATCTCTCTTAAAGAAAACACCCCGTTCAAGGCCTTTCAATACTTCTTCTTTACCTAACAAGTAGGTGTCCGATTCATAATAAAGTTTTTCAAAGTCAACACCCATGCGTTTGTAGGTGGCTTCAAAGCCTGCATACACCCAGCCGTTCATGGTGCGCCACAACGCAACCGTTTCTTCATCCCTGGCTTCCCACTTTCGAAGCAGGTCAGCAGCCAACTGCATAATAGGGGCTTCTTTTTCGGCAACCTCCTGACTAATGCCCTTTTGTTTTAATTCTTCTATTTGCTTTTTGTAATGCTTATCAAACTCTACATAATATTTACCTACCAGGTGGTCGCCTTTCATGCCGCTGCTTTCGGGCGTTTCGCTATTGCCAAAAAGTTTCCAGGCCGCCATGGATTTACAAATATGAATGCCTCGGTCGTTGATGATCTGGACACGGTGAACGGTATAGCCGATGGCTTTATAGATTTCGCTTACACTCCATCCTAAAAAATTGTTACGTAAATGCCCGAGGTGCAACGGTTTATTGGTATTTGGCGAGGAGTACTCCACCATAATCTCTTTACCGGATTGAGGCAGGTGGCCAAAATTTACTTCGCGATGCGCTGCCTGAAGAACACTGAGCCAGGCAGCGTCCTTTAATACCAGGTTTAAAAATCCTTTTACAACATTATACCCGGATACAACAGAAGTATGCGTTACAAGGTGCTCGCCAATCAGCTTGGCTGTTTCTTCGGGGCCCTTTTTAGAAATTTTCGTTAATGGAAAACAAACCAGCGTGTGCGAACCTTCAAACTCCGGGTTAGTAGGCTGCAATTGAAACTGATCGGCCGTGCTGCTAAAAAGGTGCTGAACAGCTTTTTGTATTTCGAATCGAAGTGTCTGGTCAAGATTCATAGGAGACGTTAGTAGCAAGCCATGAGTAGTAAGATAACTTTTTATCTTATGTCTTACTACTTATGTCCTACGTCTGAATATTACATGTCAAGAATGTAGGCGAAAATCAAAGGTGCAACAATCGTTGCATCCGACTCGATAATATATTTTGGTGTTTCGATACTGAGTTTGCCCCAGGTGATTTTTTCATTCGGCACCGCACCGGAATACGATCCGTATGATGTGGTGCTGTCGCTAATCTGGCAGAAATAACTCCAGAAGGGAACGCCCTCGCGCTCAAGGTCCTGGTGCAACATGGGCACCACACAAATCGGGAAGTCGCCCGCGATGCCGCCACCAATCTGAAAGAAGCCGATGCCTTCGGTGCCGGCATTTTGCGTGTACCAGTCGGCCAGCCACACCATGTATTCAATGCCGCTCTTCATGGTAGAGGCCTTCAGTTCGCCTGTAACACAATACGAAGCGAAGATGTTGCCCATGGTCGAGTCTTCCCAGCCCGGCACTACCATCGGTAAATTCTTTTCTGCCGCGGCAATCATCCACGAATTTTTCGGATCGATCTCGTAGTACTGCTTCAGGTCACCGCTGTTGAGCATGCGGTACATAAACTCGTGTGGGAAGAGGCGCTCGCCTTTGTCTTCGGCATCTTTCCATACTTTAAAAAGATGTTTCTGCAAGCGCCTGAACGCTTCCTCCTCAGGAATGCAGGTATCGGTAACGCGGTTTAAATGATTTTGCAGCAGATCCCACTCCTGCTCCGGAGTCAGGTCGCGGTAGTTGGGTATGCGCCTGTAATGCGAGTGAGCTACCAGGTTCATGATGTCCTCCTCGAGGTTGGCGCCCGTGCAGGAGATGATGTGCACCTTGTTCTGGCGTATCATTTCCGACAAGCTGATGCCCAATTCACCGGTGCTCATGGCCCCGGCCAGGGTAACCATCATTTTCTTGCCCTCGGCAATGTGTTTTTTATATCCTTTGGCAGCATCCACCAGGGCCGCGGCATTAAAATGGAGGTAATGCTTTTCGATAAATGCAGAAATGGGGCGGTTTGAACTCATGGTAAAAAGTTTGGTGCGAAATTAATCAAAGTAGAGTGAACGCCACTATAAATCCGTCTCAAGCTTGTTCCAATTGATTATTAACCAAGTCTTCTTTACTAAAAAGCAATTCATGGCGAAGCACCTTGTTACCCCACCGTGTAACCAAATGAAATTCTACCCCGTCACCCACTTCATAATGCATGAACAACGGGGCCGGCACTTTTACTTCGAGTTCATCAATAACTAAAAAATAATCTTTGGGTGCTACGGTCCGGTTTCGTCTCATGTACTTCCTGATTCGCGTAAACTTATTGGTAATCACCCCCCGCAGTACCATCTTCTCCGGATTGTCTTTCAGATGCCGACCAAGGAGCCGGTAGTAAAGCGGAATAAGAATGGCAAAGATCACGGCAAGTACAATTCCTGCAATCATCGCAGTCTGATCCTGGTCGCGCCAGTAGAAATAAAGACAACCGGCAGACAACAAGCCTCCAAAGATCCCGATACCGATTACGGCCAGTATTCTAAACTTATTTAATCCCTTTATCTCCTCGCTACTGAGTGGCATCACCTGCCGGGTTGACTTAAAGCCATCTGTTTCCTTCCATGCTTTTACAGCCCTGCGCACAGCAGCACTTGGAGAAGTTTGGAGTTTGCGTATAACGTACGTTCCACCAATAACCAGGGCTGTAACAGTGAAAAGTAAAATTCCTCCATACTCACTGTAGTAAATTTCAGGGAATACGGATTCGAGAAATACAAACAACAGGAAAACCACCACGAAAGCCGCACCATAAATGGCGTAGGCTCTCAGCCGGTTCAGGATGTATTTGAGAATCATTACCAGAGTAAGATTGCAGTGCCTGAAATCACTCTACAAATACCGGTCTGTCAACAATTGTTTTAGCAGTTGCTTCCAAAATTTCAAAGGCATTCTCGGCCATCCGGTTTTCGGTATCGAGTGTCGGGTTTACTTCCACAATCTCCCAGGCCACCAGTTTAGGACTTTTGGCCAACTCCACATTAAGCGTCTTTGCCTCATCAACGGTTAACCCGTTGGGCACAGGCGTGCCTGTTCCGGTAGAGATGCGACTGTCCAGGCTGTCCACATCAAACGAAACATAAATCAGATCGCAATGGTCGAGCATCTCCAAAACACGGGCAGCAATTTTTGCAGGGCCCAGTTTTTTCACTTCATCGGCTTCAATGAAGTTGATGTTGTATTTATTGATTAAATAATTCTCGGGCTTTTCTAAATCACGCACAGCAATGTATACGATGTCCTCAGGGTAAATTTTGGGGCCGGGCATGCCCACATTTTTTAATTGCTCCCAATACTCCAGCGTTTCTCCCCGCGGGTCGTTTACTTTGCATTCCAGGTTATCAATACCGCAGGCCATCGCCAGGGGCATACCGTGCATGTTGCCTGAAGGGGTGGTGAAAGGCGTATGTATATCGGCATGGGCATCAATCCAAACTACCCCGAGCCGTGCATTGGGATTTGCCTTTTTTATACCGGCTATGGTACCGTAGGCTGTGCTGTGATCACCCGCCATGATCAGCGGAAAGTAATCGTCCCACAGGGTTTCGTACACTTCCAGGCACACGCGCTCTTCCATAATCATCACGCCATCAATAAACTTGGCATAGGTATGCTTGGCGCCATCGAATAACAATTCGTTAACATGCTCTACTTCTACCGACTCGTGCTGTTTGAAAAAATCAGACTTCAGGTCGAGGCTGGCAATTTTCATGGCCTCCACGCCCAGGCTGGCCCCGCGGGTGCCGGCACCGATTTCTGATTTTACCTCTATAATCTTTATCTCTTTCACAAAATGACAAATTGAATTAAACGAATAAACCTACCTCTAAAACGAACAGAAACTATCGTTCCCGGGTTTGCCTCAGAAATCGGGCAACGGGTTGAGCCCCTGATAAATTCGGGCGAAAATGAGGTTTTTAACACGGTTTACCATACGGCACAAGCGTTGCAAAGATGGTGAAATTATGGCAATATTGCACTCTTTTTTAGCAGTTCACTACGCCCTATCCGGCAGTGATAATACCTTTACTAATCAGCCGGGCAAGGCCGTGACCTGTAAATTGGCAGAACATAAGTAGAAATGAAGAGTTATCGCGAACTGATTGAGCAAACCTTTGAATTCCCGCAAAAAGAATTTAAAGTACGCGACCATGAACTGCTGTTTAACGATGTGCCTTTAACGGAGATTATTGCGCAGTATGGAACACCCCTGAAGCTGACGTACCTGCCCCGCATCAGCGAAAACATCCGGTTTGCCCAGGCAACCTTCAACAACGCCATCGAAAAATTTAAGTACAACGGAACCTACACATATTGTTACTGCACCAAGTCATCGCACTTCTCATTTGTATTGGAAGAGGCGTTGAAGAATAATGTACACCTCGAAACATCTTCGTCTTTTGATATCCCCATTGTACGAAGTTTATACGAAGCCGGCCGCATCAGCAAAGACACGTATATCATCTGTAACGGTTTTAAAATGCCCCTTTACCTCCAATACATTAACGAGTTACTCAATGAGGGCTTTAACTGCATTCCGATTCTCGACAATATGAACGAGTTGGAAGCCTATGAAAAAAATGCAAACAATCCTTATCGTGTAGGCATAAGGGTAGCAGCCGATGAAGAACCGAATTTTGAATTTTATACTTCGCGCCTGGGCATCCGGTACAGCGACATTACCAATTTCTACAAAGAAAAAATTGCCACCAGCAGCAAGGCCACGCTTAAAATGCTGCACTTCTTTATCAACACCGGTATAAAGGACACCGCCTATTACTGGAGCGAACTGAGCCGTTTTATCTTTAAGTATTGCGAACTGAAAAAAATCTGCCCCACACTCGACTCGGTGGATATCGGGGGCGGCTTCCCGATTAAAACATCGCTCACCTTCCAGTACGATTACAAATACATGATCGAGCAGATTGTTGAAAATATTAAATGGATCTGCGACAAGAACAATGTGCCGGTACCCCACATCTTTACCGAATTTGGAAGTTATACCGTGGGCGAAAGCGGTGCTGTGCTGTATAAGGTAATCGACCAGAAACTTCAAAATGATAAGGAACTCTGGTACATGATTGACGGCTCGTTTATTACCCACCTGCCCGATGCCTGGGGGCTGAACCAGAAATACATACTCCTGGCTTTAAACAAATGGGATGATCCATTCCACAAAGTGAATATTGGTGGCCTCACATGCGACAGTCACGATTACTACAATTCGGAAGCCCACACCGGTGAAGTATTTTTACCGATGATCAATGATGAAGAACCTTTGTACATCGGATTTTTTCATACCGGAGCCTACCAGGAATCGCTTGGCGGGTATGGCGGCATCCAGCATTGCCTGATACCAGCCCCCAAGCACGTATTGATTGACCGGAATGAAGATGGTGAAATTCTGACATCGCTGTTTGCGCCAGAACAAAACGAGGAAAGTATGTTAAAGGTGCTGGGATATAAAAAGACACTTGCTCACACTCCATCAGAATAACTGGATAAACAAAAAACCTCCCGATGGGAGGTTTTTTGTTCTTACACATCAGAGGTCAATTCAGAAGGCAACAATACCCTGAATAACAAATCCTTTAAAATTGCCATTGGCAAACATGCTTGTGTCTTTGAAGCCAGCAAAGGATGTTGAGCGGTTATCCCAAAACACAGGGAAACCTGTATACTTCTGGTTTACGTACTCGCCCTTTAGAAGTACATTTTTGGTAATAAACCAGCCTCCGGCAAAAGCGGTGCGTTTTATTGTAACATCAAATCGATCGCCCTGATAGATGTGGCTTGCAGTATTAGTTGCCTGACCTAACGCAATTTCAGCATCAACTGAGTTGTATTTGAAGCCAATGTAAAACTGTTCTCTCTTACCAAATCTGTACAGTAAATCGGCAGCAAATTGAGTGGATTTACGGTTATCCAGTTTTTCAAATACAGGCCTTAGCGTTCCATCGTTATTAGTCGGGTCACTGAACTGCAATTCCCCGTTTTCAACTGACGAGTTTCCGGTTGCCACCTCATAAGTACCAAATAATTCCAATCCTTTAAACTTAACAAAAGGGTTAATCACCCAGCTTGTTATATTATCGGTTATGCCGGGATTAAAGCGGCCGGATGTAAATGCGCTGGTAACAGTTGCAGCGCTGTTGTCCAACACAAATTGATAATTGGAGCCAGTACGATCACCACCAAACAACGTATTCCGTATGGATGATTTTGTGGTTAAAAATGTTCCGCTGAGTCTGACACGAAGATCTTCATTAAAATTCCTGTCATAAGCCGCTTTCCAGTATAAATTGGGTTTTCGATCATTTGGCCTTGAAACATTACCTTGGATTTCGCCATCGGTATATCCCATCATCAGCATAAAGTCTTTCTTGTACCAGTACAATTCCCATCCGATTTCGGTTGTAAAGGCATCCATAATATTGTTTTCAATAAATGGATTCCACAGTGTATGCCCGCCATCTGACCTGCGGAAGTGTGCATCACCATAATTTATTTCCATATGGCCAACGCGCAAGGACAGGTTGGTCCAGAGTTTATCCATAAATGCGCTGTTAAGAAAACTCACTTTGTCAACTTGCAGGTAGCCGCCTTTTACCCAAAACTCATTATGGTGGTGAGATGCCATGTAGTTCGCCAAATGTAAACGGATACCATCTGCGAGTTGAACATCGAAATAAAGGTTAGCTTGTGCCAATGGAAAACCTGGAGCCATTTCATATAACTGATTAGCATTTGTTAATACCCGTTGTGTATTGGGCGCACTAACCGGATCGGGCGTATATAACCATGCCCCCCAAGCATTTGTGGCCGGTACAAAGGTACCTGGTGCTGCGGTACCGGTTACCCTGTTAATAAAATTACCATTGTTATCTTCAATCCAGGTGGTTGCACCATCAGGCAAAACTACGCGGGCAGAATTTGAATGTTTAAAGTTTTGAAAGCCCTGTGTAAAGCCTGCGCCAATACGCAGTTTAAAACCATCGTACGCTACGGTGTCTTTGTGCTTGTTTATTTCAAATACATTGACCCCGCGTTGATCGTAGGGACGAAAATACTGGATAGCCGGCTGTTGGGCCAGTAGGGTACCAGCAAAGAAAGTCAGC
Organism: Cyclobacteriaceae bacterium; assembly: GCA_023151255.1. Taxonomy (GTDB): domain Bacteria; phylum Bacteroidota; class Bacteroidia; order Cytophagales; family Cyclobacteriaceae; genus UBA2336. Next base: position 93,508 of record JAKLJG010000007.1, read on the forward strand.
AGCAGCGTACTGACTTTACCGATATAATTTAAGTTGTTCATAACATGTTATTTAGGTTATACATTTATTTATTCGGAGTAATGGTTAAATCAAATTTTACAGTCACCTCCTCGCCTACTTTAATAGTGCCCATCATAGCGGTTGGCGGTTCCATTTTATAATCCTTCATTTTAATCTTATGCGATCCCGTAAACCGGATATCGCCCGATGGCATTACTGTGTAGTGAATTTCCATAGCAGTGGATTGAGCGGCACCTGCCATGGTTAATGTTCCGGTGGTTTTCAACAGTCCATCGTGTACAGAAAGGGTTACCAGCTTATATGTGATAGTTGGGTATTTATCGTATTTAAATGCCTCCCATGTTTTGTTGTCCATCAGCTTTCCTTTGGTACTTCTGATGGACTCTACCGGTATCTTTACAGTAACATCTTTTACCTCTCTCACTTTCACACCATCTGTAACAAAGTTTCCGGCAAATTCAAGTTTAGTAACATCCGAGATCCAATCATGAAGGGTGGAGGTTCCCTCAATTGTCATCTTAAAGGTTTTGGTCTGATAATTCTGGGCTATGACCGTTTTTGCAAAAACAATGGCGGATAAAAAAAATACTGCGAACAGACACTTAAAATTCGGATTTGGCCTCATGGTTTGCTGATTAATCACATCATGAATGTATTGGCCCCCGTATCGATCATGAATGATACTCCTCACTATGTTGTGTGATAAATATCACACAACAACATGTATATTATCATGCCGATTAAAGTTCAATGGACCAACCCATGCGATTAATTTGAACCACCAGCCGGCCCAATGCACACCGGTATTAAAACTGAAACAGCCTCAAAACAGCGGCATTTTTTCTTGCAGCATTTTTCCTTTATTCAGTATATTCAACTCCCGTTTCTGTTAACTAAATCGTTAAACCTGCTAATCCCGCACGCCTATGAAAGTTTATGATGAAAAACACCTGAAAAACATTGTTTTGCTGGGAGCCCCAAAAAGCGGCAAGACCCTGCTTGCCGAAGACATGTTGTTTGAAGCCGGTATCACCCACCGAAGAGGAACCATCGAAGGGAAAAATACGGTATCAGACTACCACGAAATAGAACAGGAACGCGGCAACTCAATTTTTGCCACTGTACTGCATACCGAATGGCGCGATTACAAGATCAACATCATTGACACACCCGGTTTTGACGACTTTATTGGCGAGATGATTTCGGCCATTCGCGTGGCCGATACCTGTGTAATGGTAATCAACGCCCAGCATGGCGTGGAAGTAGGCACCGAGTTAATCTGGAAATATGTTGACGACTTTAACAAACCCGTAATCTTTGCCATCAACCAGGCTGATCACCCGAAAGCCGATTTTGATAACACCCTCGAATCGCTTAAGAAAACATTTGGCAAAGCGATAACTCAGATGCAATACCCCGTAAACCAAGGCGATAATTTTGACTCAATTATCGACTTGTTGAAAATGGTGATGTATAAGTTCCCCGCTGATGGTGGTAAACCGCAGAAATTACCAATCCCTGACAACGAGAAAGAAAAAGCCAACCAACTGCATAACGAATTGGTAGAAAAGGCGGCCGAGAATGACGAGAAACTGATGGAAAAATATTTTGAAAAGGGAACCCTCGATGAAGACGAAATGCGGGAGGGCCTCAAATTGGGGATGATTCATCACGATGTTTTTCCGGTATTCGTCATGTCGGCCAAAAAGAATATGGGCAGCGGCCGTATGATGGGCTTTATTGATAACGTAGCGCCATCTCCCCGCGAAGCAAAACCCGAAGTTACTACTGATGGCAAGGAAATACCCTACGACCCGACTAAACCTGCCTTACTCTTTGTGTTTAAATCGCACCTGGAGCCAAACCTTGGCAAACTTTCGTTCTTTAAAGTTATTTCCGGTGAAGTTACTTCCAGTTCCGAACTGGTTAACAGCCAAACGGGTGCAGTTGAAAAATTTCACCAGTTGTTTATAATGGATGGCAAAACCCGTAACCCCGTTGACAAGCTGGTGGCAGGTGATATTGGCGCTACGCTAAAACTAAAGGACACGTACACCAATCAAACCCTGCACGCCAAAGGTTTTGATGTTACCATACAACCCATTGTTTACCCTGAGCCACGCATACGCACAGCCATTGTTGCAAAGAGCAAAGGCGATGACGAAAAAATCGGTGAAGTATTGCAGAAGATTCACCAGGAAGACCCCACGCTGGAAGTAGGCTATTCGCGCGAATTAAAACAACTAATTATCTCCGGGCAGGGCGAAATGCACCTGGCCGTCTGCAAATGGTTTTTGGAACAGATGTACAAACTTCATGTAGAATACAAAACTCCCCGCATCTCCTATCGCGAAACCATCCGCAAGCCGGCAACCGCCATGTACCGGCATAAAAAACAATCGGGCGGGGCAGGCCAGTTTGGCGAAGTACACCTGAAAGTAGAACCTTATTACGAAGGCATGCCCGAACCCACCGAGTATTCGGTGCGGGGCAAAGAATTTATTGACCTGGAGTGGGGCGGTAAACTTGCTTTTTACAATTGCATTGTTGGTGGTGTGATCGATGCCCGGTTTATCCCCTCTATATTAAAAGGCGTAATGGAAAAAATGGAAGAGGGCCCTATTACCGGCTCATACGTGCGCGATGTACGGGTTTGTGTGTATGATGGGAAGATGCATCCGGTTGACTCCAACGACATCTCCTTTAAAATAGCCGGTATGATGGCTTTCAAAGAAGCTTTCTTAAATGCCGAACCCATCTTGCTTGAACCCATTTATGATATTGAAGTGATGGTACCCGAAGAAATTATGGGCGATGTGATGGGCGACCTGCAAACCCGCAGGTCGATGATTATGGGTATCGACTCGAAAGGAAATTTTCAGGTGGTGAAGGCACGCACCCCGCTTGCTGAGTTGGATCGGTACTCCACCACGCTGCGATCACTCTCGCAGGGCCGGGCTAGTTTTACCCAAAAGTTTGCCGAATACGTTCAGGTACCGTTTGAACTTCAACAAAAACTGGCTAAGCAAACACAGGAGGCCGAGTTGGTTTAAAATCAACCAAAACATCCATAGCCAGACAATAAAAACTTAGTAGTTTTGGGCAAACCACACCCACGGTGAACGACTCCATCGTTATCATACCCACGTATAACGAAAAAGAAAATATTGAAGCCATTATCGCTGCAGTATTTTCTTTGCCAGTTCCTTTTCACATTTTAGTTGTTGATGATAATTCGCCAGATAACACGGGCGATATAGTTGAATCGCTTCAACTGCAATACAACACCACCGGCACACGCTTGCACCTGCTCAGGCGCAAAGAAAAACAAGGGCTGGGCACGGCCTACATTGCCGGTTTTCACTATTCCCTCAACAGAGGGTACGAATACATTATGGAAATGGACGCGGACTTCTCGCACAACCCGGCTGATTTGCCGCGCCTGCTCGATGCCTGCAAAGTTAAAGGGTTTGATATGGCCATTGGTTCACGCTATGCCACCGGTGTTAACGTAGTGAACTGGCCCATTGGCCGGGTGCTGCTCTCCTACTTCGCCAGTTCATACGTTCGGCTGATTACCGGAATGCCCATTCGCGATACCACGGCCGGCTTTATTTGCTACAGACGAAAAGTGCTGCAAACAATACCCCTTGATAAAGTAAAATTTGTAGGTTACGCGTTCCAGATTGAATTGAAATTCAAAGCCTGGAAATACGGATTTAAAATTACTGAGGTGCCCATTATTTTCACCGAACGCGAGCGTGGACAGTCCAAACTTTCGGCAGGTATTTTTAAGGAGGCGTTTTGGGGGGTAATCCAACTTGAAGTGCAAAGCTGGTTCAGTAAATACAAACCGGCCAATTCATGAGATTCATCAAGCGGTTAGCCGTTGCATTGCTGTTGTTCATTGTCATTTACCTTCTGCTATTAATTCCGGAAAGTGAAACATCGGGCTTTAAGCCGGCCACTGCCACTCCTTTTACCTGGAACATGGATGCGCGCTGGCAGGAACTGCAAACACAATTTGAAGAAGCACGGCTTTTATCTGCTGAAAAAAAGGATTCACTTGTTACAAAACAACGGCAACAGCTTGAACAAGTAATATCATCATTTGAAATCACGGGGGTTGTTTCCGTCATCGAAAATCATTTCCGGCTGTTGCACGCCTTCTTCAATGCCGCCCCCATAGTAGCAGCAAGCGGTGAAACCGATTGGTTTATTGACTCATACAATCAAGCCCGAAGATTGATTAAGGTCCAAAGCAAAAACATGGATGTAAACCAGCCGGAAAACCGGGCTAACGTGTATATGCTGCTTTATGGTCTTCGCGCTGCCGTTGAGGAAGTACTTCTACAGCAGGATACCGTTCACTTTAATCCGGTTCAGCACGTTACAGATGAGCCTTCCGCAACACCCTTAGCAGTAATTCAAGGAATAAAAGTACATAGTGGCGATTTACTGGTATCCCGTGGTGGAGCCGAAGTCTCTGCTTTCATCTCACGCGGCAATGACTATCCGGGAAACTTCTCGCATGTTGCTTTGCTGCATATAGATGAATCCGGCAAGGCCAGTTTAATTGAAGCCCACATTGAGAAAGGGGTTGCCCTGGCCACAGTTGATGATTACCTGAAAGACAAAAAACTGCGCTTTATGGTATTGCGCCCCCGGGCTGATTTACCACAACTCATTGAAAACCCCATGCTCCCCCACCGGGCTGCACAAACCGCGCTGGCCGAAAGCAACCGCAGGCACATCCCTTACGATTTCAAAATGAATTTTTACGATTCATCGGCCATGTTTTGTTCAGAAGTCGGTTCGTACGCTTACCGTAAAAATGGCATCCCTTTATGGCAAGCAGTGTCTACTATTTCCTCCGCAGGTATGATAAACTGGCTGAGTGGTTTTGGTGTAGAGAACTTTGTAACCCAGATGCCCTCTGATCTTGAATATGACCCGCAACTTTCAATTGTAGCCGAGTGGTACGATCCGGAAGCGCTATTTAAAGACCATCTGGACAATGCAGTGATGGATGCATTATATGAACAAGCTGACAAAGGCATGAAAATTTCTTACAATCAATGGCTGCTTCCGGTAGCGCGGGTAATTAAAGTTTACTCGTTGATTCAAAACACACTTGGTTATCCGGGTATTATTCCCGAAGGGATGACAGCAACCCAGGCGTTGAAGAACAATACGTTTGTTGAACTTTACCAGAGAACACGCCAAGCCACCCAGGAAAAAGTTTATCGCTTTATCGCTGAAAAAAAATACCGCCCACCCTATTGGGAACTGGTTACCATGGCTCGTGCATCGGTGCCCGACTAATCGAACCGGATAGCCTTTATCGGGCTGATGCGAGTAACGATTGTGGTTGGCAGCAACAATACAACCGCAACAACTATGAAGGTGAGCACGTTGAGCGATAGCACCAGGGGCCAGTCCCAACTGATCGGCACAAAACTCATGTAGTAATCCTTTGGATCAAGTGGTATGAGCTTAAACCAGTCTTGCAAAAAACAAAAACCAAGACCAATTATATTACCCATGGCCAGTCCTTTTACTATTAATTGAATACCGCTATGCACAAAAACCCATCGGACTACTTTATCAGTAGCGCCCAGGGCCTTCAGCATGCCAATCATCTGGGTACGTTCCATCACCAGGATGAGAATAATCGAAATCATATTAACACACACAACCGAAAGGATGATAGCCAATAAAATATTAACCTGGCGGCTGAGCAGGTGCAACCACTCAAAAACCTGAATGTACTTGTCTTTAACAGCATACACATTCAGGTCAAAATCAATTTGCTCGCCAAGTGCATACCCGACTTCATCAATCCGGCTCACATCGTTTACAAACACTTCAATGCCTCCGGCAACGCTGTCGGCCCAGTCGTTCAACCGGGCTATCAGCCGGATATCGCCCAGGATGATTTTGCCATCAAAGTACTCAGAAAGGTTTGTTTCATAAATTCCGGTAACACGCAACCTCCTGAAACGGGGTGGGTTCTGAAAAAAATGAACGATAACCTGATCACCAACATCCAGGTTGAGTTTATTGGCAATGGTTTTACTGAGTACAACTTCATTGGCATAGCCCGAATCAGGAAGGTGAATGAATCTTCCCTCTATCATATTGGTGTGAAATGAAAGCGTATCAAAACTTTTGCCTACGCCCTTCAGCACAACACCCAGTACCTCCTCATCGGTTTTGATAAGCCCGGCTTTATGAGCATACTCCTGCATATGCCGCACCAGGCCTGACCGGTTGAAATTTTTGTACAACTCATCAGTAATGTCCATCGGTGTTTCCTCCACCGAGTTATTCATGGCAAACCTGTTAATCAGTAGATGACCGCTAAAACTGTAAATCTTGTTCTTAACCGTATCCTGAAAGCCCCGCATGATAAGAAACGAGATGATGGCAGCGGCCAAGCCGATGCCGATACTGGCCACGGCTATCTTATGGATAGTGGAAGAAAAACCCTCTCCAGCCTGGCGGCTGATGCGCTTCGATATAAAATAGGAAAGGTTCATTTATATTTAGGAGCAAGATAATGAAGATATGATTCGCGCTCTACTTATTGTACTGGCATTAAGTTGTTCCGATAATCCCAAGCAGGTTCATCCGGATAAACAACGTGAAGCAACGCCTGAAAACGAAATAATTGTGGGCGCCCAACAACTGGATGTTCTGCTTCCAAAACTCGCTTCGCAACGGGTAGCGCTGCTGGTAAACCATACCGCGCTGGTTGGAAAGACCCACATAGCCGACACCTTGCTGAAACGCCATGTGAATCTGGTAAAAATATTCGTTCCCGAACACGGCTTTCGCGGTACAGCCGATGCGGGTGAGGAGATAAAAGACGGAACCGATACCAAAACAGGCTTACCACTGGTTTCACTGTATGGAGCAAATAAAAAAGCCACTCCCCAGCAACTTGCTGATGTAGATATAGTGGTGTTCGATATCCAGGATGTGGGCACCCGCTTCTTCACCTATGTAAGTTCCATGCATTACATGATGGAGGCCTGTGCGGAGAACAACAAAAAACTTATTGTGCTCGATCGGCCAAACCCCAACGGGTATGTTGACGGGCCGGTACTGCAACCCGAATTGAAATCGTTTGTCGGCATGCACCCCGTGCCCATCGCCCACGGGCTTACGGTTGGTGAACTGGCCCGGATGATTAATGGCGAAGGGTGGCTGGGCGAAAACAAAACATGTAACCTCGAAGTGATTCCGGTTAAAAACTGGAAACACGATGACTTCTATTCCGTACCGGTTCGGCCATCGCCCAATTTACCGGATGATCAATCCATTAAACTGTATCCCTCCACCTGTTTATTCGAGGGTACCGTGCTCAGCGTGGGGCGTGGAACAAAAACACCTTTCCAGGTTATTGGCCACCCCGATTTAAAAGAGATGCCCTTTCAATTCACCCCGGTAGGTATTGCGGGTATGTCAAAAAATCCACCGCATGAAAACAAAGTGTGTTACGGAATTGATCTGAGGAACGTTCCGGTTAAGCGCCAGATTGATCTCAGCTACCTGATCAGCCTGTACGGGGAATTTCCGGATAAAGAAAAATTTTTTATCAGCTACTTCGATAAGCTGGCGGGCACAACCCGGTTGCGGGAACAAATTAAACAAGGGCTTGACGAAGCAACAATCCGGCAAAGCTGGCAGGAGGGATTGAACAGATATAAGGAAATCAGAAAGAAATATCTTTTGTATCCTTGAAATAGCTTCGAGCCGCCAGCCACGAGTCTTGAGTGTTGTGCTCAAAATTCGAAGCTCGCAACTTGCAGCTTAATAACCATCAATGACTAAAACCGAAAAAGTAAAGGATATTCTCCGGTTGCTGGATAAGTACGTTCCGGATGTTCCCATACCCTTGCATCACAAAGATGCTTACACGCTATTGATTTCTGTTTTACTTTCAGCCCAGTGCACCGATGAACGCGTAAATAAAACAACACCCCATCTCTTTAAACTCGCTGACAATCCGTTTGATATGATGAAGCTATCGGTGGAAGAGATACGGGAAATCATCAAACCCTGCGGACTGTCGCCCATGAAATCAAAAGGCATTGCGGGGCTATCGAAAATACTGGTTGAAAAATACAACGGCCGCGTTCCGGACACCTTCGAAGAACTGGAAGCATTACCGGGTGTAGGGCATAAAACCGCTTCGGTGGTAATGACACAATGGTTTGGCAAGCCGGCCTTCCCGGTTGATACGCATATTCACCGGCTGGCGTACCGGTGGGGATTGTCAAATGGAAAAAGTGTAGAGCAAACCGAGAAAGACCTGAAACGACTCATTCCGGTAAAAAAGTGGAACAAGGCACACCTGCAGATCATCTATTTCGGGCGCAACTACTGCCCGGCACGGGGTCATAACTGGAAAGAGTGCCCGATTTGTTCAAAATACATGCGCAAAGAACTTCGTGACTGATTGGGTTCATTATTTTTACGCCTATCATGAATGACCTGCGCATCATTTTTATGGGCACACCCGAGTTTGCCGTGCCCAGCCTTGAAATTCTGGCAGAACACAAATACAACGTAGTGGCGGTGGTTACCGCACCCGATAAACCCCAGGGGCGCGGACAAAAAATTACAGCCTCACCGGTAAAGGAATGCGCTTTGCGGCACAACATCCCCGTGTTGCAGCCCGCTAACCTCAAGTCGCCTGCTTTCATTGACGAACTAAAAAGTTATAATGCCAACCTGCAGGTAGTTGTAGCCTTTCGGATGCTACCCGAAGTGGTATGGGCCATGCCGCAATATGGTACATTCAACCTGCATGCCTCTCTCCTTCCGCATTACCGCGGAGCGGCACCTATCAACTGGGCCATCATCAATGGCGAAAAAGAAACCGGGGTTACCACGTTTTTTCTGAAACATGAAATTGATACCGGCAGCATTATTTTCCAGGAGAAGGAACCCATTTACGACTCCGATGATGCGGGAACATTATACGAGCGCTTAAAAATTAAAGGGGCTGCACTCGTTTTAAAAACTGTGCAGGCAATTCAGCAGGGTAACTGCCCTTCGCTGCCACAAGATGAATCGGTTACAATTAAACGTGCTCCAAAAATTTTTAAAGAAACCTGCCGGATAAACTGGAACCAGCCTGCCCTGCAAATCCAGAATTTTGTTCGCGGGCTAAGCCCATACCCGGGGGCCTGGACAGTTCTCAACGATAGAATATATAAGATTTTGAAAACCGAAGTTTTACAACGGCAACTTGCGGTGGATGCCGGTACGATTGAGACCGACAACAAAACCTATCTTTATATCCAAACTTCCAACGGTTGTATTTCTATTACTGAACTTCAGCCTGAAGGAAAAAGAAAAATGAATATTGCAGAATTTTTCAGGGGTAATAAATTATAAATACGGGCAACAGAGGATGATTATCTCATTAATAGCCGCGCTAACAAAAAACCAGGTCATCGGTAAAAACAACGATCTGCCCTGGCACCTGCCCGATGACATGAAGTACTTTATGCAAACCACCAGGAGCCATCACGTTATCATGGGGCGTAAAAATTATCAATCCATACCTGAAAAGTTCAGGCCGTTGCCAAACCGCACCAATATTGTTGTAACCCGACAACAGGGATTTTCAGCGCCCGGTTGTATCGTAGTGCATTCTATTGAACAAGGATTGGAGGTGGCCCGCAACAACAACGAAACCGAGGTTTTCATTATCGGGGGTTCAGAAATTTACCGCGCTGGTTTTGCTTATGCCGAGAAGTTGTACCTCACCGAGATTGACACAACCCTTGAAGGCGATACGTATTTTCCTTCATTCAACAAGCAACAATGGAGAGAACTATCCCGCAGGCATCATCCGGCCGATGACCGTCACGCCCACGCTTTTGATTTTGTGGTGTACGGGCGAATCAACTAACCATTATGCAGTACCTTTAAGCAGAAGAAATTAGCAGTCTAACAATGGCAAGCAGGTATTTTTCGGATAAAGTAGTGTGGCTAACTGGTGCCTCTTCCGGTATTGGTGAAGCGCTGACTTATGAACTTGCACGAAGGGGTGCCAGGCTGATTTTGTCATCGCGCAGAAAAGAAGCCCTTGAAAAAGTAAAAGGCAACTGTCCTGCAGAAGCGCAACCCAACATCCGTATTCTACCGGTTGACCTGGCGCAAGCGGCCACCCTCAACCTGAGTGTTGAAGCAGCCTTACAACTCTTTGGCCGGGTTGACATCCTGATTAACAACGGGGGCATCTCCCAACGAAGCCTGGCAAAAGAAACCACCATAGAAGTTGACAGGCAACTGATGGAGGTCGATTACTTCGGAACGATCGCCCTAACCAAATATCTTTTGCCGCATTTCCTTCAGCGCAAGTCCGGTCATGTGGTAACCGTTAGCAGCGTGATGGGTAAAATCGGAACCCCCTACCGATCGGGCTATGCCGCTGCCAAGCATGCCCTGCACGGCTTTTTCGATTCGCTCAGGGCTGAATTGTGGAGAGAGAGTAAAAATATCCATGTAACCCTGATCTGCCCCGGCTGGATTCGCACAAACATCACACTCAATGCCCTTACAGGCGATGGAAGCGCCTTAAAGAAAATGGACACCACCACCGATCGCGGCATGAAACCTGAAGTATTTGCTAAAAAAATGGTCAGGGCTATTGAAAAGAAAAAAGAAGAAGTGTACATCGGGGGGGTAAAAGAAAATCTGGCCGTGGTGGTTAAACGGTTTTTTCCAAAGGTGTTTTCAAAAATTATCCGAAAAGCAAAAGTGAGATAATGGAAATTGATTATCTCACCAACCTGTTCATCATTATCATCGGATTTATTGCCGGTTTCCTGAACACCGTGGCCGGTGGCGGCTCGCTGATTAGTTTACCCATACTTATATTCCTGGGGTTACCCGGTTCGGTAGCCAACGCCACCAGCCGTGTGGCTATACTGGCCCAAAACATTTTTGCTGTTACAGGCTTCAACAGCAAAGGCATTAAACTGCCCATGCCATACAGCATTTTTCTATGCATTGCCTCACTCATAGGCGGAGTGATCGGTGCGAAGCTGGCAGTTGATATCCGCGATGCACTCTTTAACCGGATTCTTGCCATCATCATGATTTTGGTAGTGTTGAGCATTGTACTGGAGAAAAAAGTTAAAACCGATCACCGTTCCGAGCGGCTTTCGCTCAGGCACCAGGTGTTGGGAACCTTTGCCTTTGTGTTGCTGGGTATTTATGGAGGATTTATCCAGGCAGGTATCGGCTTTCTGGTTATTGCTGTGCTCACCAACGTCAATCACCTGAGCCTTGTTAAAACCAACTACGTAAAGGTATTTGCAGCCATTGTTTACACCGGTGTATCGGTATTTGTATTTACGCTGGAAGATAAAATTGTGTGGACTACCGGCTTGGTGCTGGCCATCGGCCAGGGATTTGGCGGCTGGTATGCCAGCCGGTGGAGTGTAGAAAAAGGCGATGTTTGGATTAAACGCATAATGATTGTTACAGTTTTTGCATTGGCCGTTAAACTGTGGTTCTTCTGATGACCGACATAACATTATTGACCGACTCGCGCTATGTAAACCCGAAAGAAATTAACTGGTACATTCAGAATATTCTGGATGAAGACCAACTTCTTCGAACAGCGTTAGAAAAGCGTGGCTTGCGTGTAAGCAGAACAAACTGGGATAATGCTGATTATGACTGGGCAAACACCCGGTTTGCCGTGTTTCGAACAACCTGGGATTACTTCGATCGCTTTAACGAATTTTCAATGTGGCTAAATGGAGCTGCAACTAAAACAACTTTCATTAATCCGATAGAACTGGTACGCTGGAACATGGATAAACATTACCTGCGCGATTTAAACCATCAAGGTATCGCAATTCCACCCACCGTTTTTATTGAACCAGGCGATGCGCAGTCGTTATATAAAATTGTCACAGAATCCGGCTGGGAAGACTGCATTTTAAAACCAGCGATTTCAGGGGCGGCACGCCACACTTACCGGCTTAACCAGAAAACCATTCATGAACATGAAGCCATCTTTCGAAAGTTGATTACCCGTGAATCCATGCTGCTGCAAGAGTTTCAGCAACCGGTTATCGAGAAAGGCGAAGTAGCTTATATGCTTTTTAACGGCCGGTATAGCCATGCCGTATTGAAAAAAGCCAAACCCGGTGATTTCAGGGTGCAGGATGATTTTGGCGGAACGGTTCATGATTATAAACCTGCGCAACACGAAATTGAATTTGCCGAACAAGTTGTAGCCTGCTGTACCCCGCGGCCGGTGTATGCCCGCGTGGATGTTATTTGGAATAACCACCATGACCTTTGTGTTTCAGAACTCGAGCTCATTGAACCTGAACTGTGGCTCAGAAAAAATAAACAGGCTGCTGAACACTTTGCAGAAGCCTTACTACAGGCAATAGGCTGATTTGATTATTGCCATACTAAAACCGGTGCCTTTTCGTATCTTGAAATCAAACAATAGGGCATGGAGCTATACTACACGTTTTCTATTCTGATTGTACTGTCCGCCCTGTTTTCTTACCTCAACAGCCGGTACTTAAAACTTCCTCCGGCCATTGGCATCATGCTGTTGGCCATGCTCACATCGATCAGCATAGTGATTGTCGGTAAATCGTATCCTCAATTTACCGGTTGGGTTTCTGACCTGATTGCGAGCATTGACTTTCCTTCGGTGCTTATGGGCGCCATGCTAAACTTTCTGCTCTTTGCCGGAGCCATTCACATCAGCATGGCCGACCTGCAAAAACAAAAAACACCTATCCTTATTCTTTCAACGGTTGGGGTAGTACTCTCTACGTTTATTATTGGTTCGCTGCTTTACGCCATCCTTTTGGCATTGGCAGTAAATGTTCCGCTCATTCAATGCCTGGTATTTGGCGCGCTCATCTCGCCTACCGATCCGCTGGCTGTTATTGCCATTCTGAAAAAAGCCGGACTGAGCAAACCGTTAGAAGTAAAAATTTCGGGCGAATCATTGTTCAATGACGGTGTGGCTGTTTTGCTGTTCGCCATCCTGTTGCAACTGGCGCAAGGCAGCGAAGTAGACATTACATTCAAACATATTGCCGGCTTATTTGTACAAGAAGCTGTTGGTGGGCTGGCCATCGGATTTCTATTAGGCTATATCGGCTCGCAAGGCATCAAGCGCATTAATGACTACCAGGTAACGGTTTTGATTACCGTGGCCATTGTTATGGGCGGATACCTCATCACCCGCTTCCTGCATATTTCCAGCCCGCTTACCATGGCGGCTGCCGGCCTGGTAATTGGTAACTATGGCAAAGCCAAAGCCATGTCGGCTATAGACAAAGATTACCTGGATAAATTCTGGGAAATGATTGATGAGATACTTAACGCCATCCTGTTCCTGATCATCGGGTTTGAAATTCTGCTTATTCCCGACATCCGCCAATATTGGCTGATAGGCTGCATAAGTATCGGCATCGTTTTGTTAAGCCGCTTGCTTTCCATCTGGCTGCCAACGCGGATACTTCCAAGCCTGGGGCGCTTTGATACCAAAACGCTCATCGTATTAGTTTGGGGAGGGCTGCGTGGCGGTGTATCGGTTGCACTTGCCTTAACCATTGACCCCCACCTGAACCAGAATCTTTTCCTGTCGGCTACGTACTACGTGGTGGTTTTTTCAATACTGGTGCAAGGCCTCAGTATCGGCAAGTTCATCAGCTTGATGAACTCCCGAAAGAAAGCCTGACGTAGTCCTTAAACAGCCTTTACTGGTTCACGGTGCCCCACCCAGGTAAAGCGCTTAATTACATATTCCGGATTAGTGAATGAGGCATTGCCGGCCGGATTACCCCCGGTAACATGGAAGTCGCTGAAGCCGGCATTTTGATTCATGTAAATACCTCCGGTAAGATTGAACGAAACCGGTGTGGCTGCAAGCGCCATCGCATCGGCAATTTTTTCGCGCATTGAAGCATCGGTTGTATATGCTCCGCAACTTATCGCGCCATGTTGCCGCGCAAGTTGCTGCGCAAGTTCAATAGATTGGTCGGTGTTCTTTGTTTTGATAAGCAGGGCTATCGGGCCGAATAATTCTTTGCTGAAAATATCCTTCTGCGCTGGATCGATCTCCACTACCACCGGAGTAGTTGTTCGGGCATTGGCAAACTGGGGGTTGGCAATGGTTCTTGATTTTAACCACACTTTACCGGGAAGTTTTTCTGCTTCAGCTACCCGATCGCACGTTTTTTTATTCTGCACCGTACCCAGTACAAACGGGCCGGCTTTCGGGTTATCCACCAGGCTGTTCACATTATCCACAACCTTTTGGGCAAACTCATCAAAGCTTATAATCCCGTTTGCCGTTTTAATTCCAGTTTCCGATATAAAAAAATTCTGAGGTGCCGTACACATTTGTCCGCTGTAAAGCGAAACTGAAAATGCCAGGTTAGCCGCCACCTTGTCGGCATCTTCAACGGAGTCAATAATCACCGAGTTCACTCCGGTCTTTTCAGTAAATGTTGTTTTTCCGGGTAGAGCTTCCAGATAACTGCCAAAAGCCGAGTTGCCGGTGAAGTCAATCAGCTTCACATCCGGATGTTCAGCCAATTCCTTCGTGATCATTTTTGAGTACGTATCCGGTGCCAGTTGACAGATGTTTGTATCGAGGTTATTTTCTTTCAGTACGTTTTGAATCTCGGCCACCACAATGGCAATAGGAAGTATCGCTCCAGGGTGAGGCTTTACGATTACCGGGTTACCTGTAATCAAACTGGCGTAAAGGCCGGGTACGGTATTCCAGGTAGGAAAGGTAGAGCACCCGATAACCAGCGAAATTCCTTTGGGCACAGCACGCCACTCTTTATTGAGTTGGATATTGAATTTACCCATGGGTTTATCCCACAATGCTGCTGCCGGAAAGCGATTCAATTCTTCATAGCCGGCTGCAATGGCTTCAAGCGCGCGGTCAGCTGCATGCGGACCCGATGCCTGAAAGGCCATCATATACCCCTGGCCGGTAGTATGCATAGTGGCGTAGGCTATTTCAAAGAAACGGGCCTTCACGCGTTCCAGCGATTCTACTAAAATCCCGGCCCGATCCTGCACACTTACTTTACGCCAAACATGATAGGCCCTGTTTGCCCGGTCAATCAATGTTTTGAAAATGTTTTGGTTGAGAAGGACGGGTAAGAAATACCGAGGGCCAGTTGCGTGTAGGGTGATTCTTCTTCTCCAATCCAGCCTTCGGGAACATCCTGCTTAAGTTCCTCAAATCGTTTTCCGAGCAGGCTTTTAAATTTTGCCTGGCCATCGGCATCAGCAGTTTCACCGTAAACAGCCGGAGCCGGATGTTCCGGATAAGCGGCAAAGTACGTGCGGTTGTGAAGGGCCTCAATGGCTTTGTTCAGGATTGCTTCGTGCTTCTTAAATAAACTCATGTTACAATTCTATCGGTTTAGTCTTCAATCGTGTTAATACAAGTTGTGCAAGCACTTTGCTTTCTTTTGGTCGGGGTACGTCACCAATGGCCACCATCACATACAAATCACCTTCACGTACCCAAAGTTGCTGTGCATCCGGGCCGTCAATTGTATAGGCTTCATCTCCAATCCCACTTGTTGGCTTGCCTACCTTAACTTTCTCAAATTCTTCAATGGTAGTAAATATTACATAGCCAAAGTGAGCTTCCATTCCTGTAGTTTCGCCCACGTACGAACATCCGCGACCACCCAGGTATTCCTCATTAATCTCAGCAGGTTCTTCAGACAGTCTTACTCCAAGTGCTCTTTCAACTTCAGTTTTCGTTAAATACCCGCATACACCATTCAGTGTAGGTTGCTCACCCGAATCATCCTGGGGTAGTTCTGAACCAGAACCAGATTTTGGTCCACACGAAACAATAAGAAAGCAGATTATTAAAAAGTTGACTAGCCTCATACTTTATTTGTTATATCCAAAAACTTTTTTCAGCAAGTCGGTTGTTCGCGCCACCGGATCTTCACGAATGTTCTTTTCTTCCTTGGCAATCATCAGAAACAACCCATCAATGGCTTTATCGGTGGCATAGTCATCGAGGTTGGGATTTACTTTTTCCACCGTTGGAATTTTATTATACCGGGTTACCAGGTCGCTGTAATATTTTGTAGCATTTACTTTATTCAATGCGTTTTGAATAACCGGCTTAAACTTTTCTTTCAACTGGGCTAATGTGGTGCGCTTCAGGTATTGGGTGGCTGCGTCCTGATCGCCTTTCAAAATCCCCCAGGCATCCTCAATCGTCATAGATTTAATCGCGCTGATGAAAATCGGCTTAGCTTCTTTGGCGGCATCCTCAGCACCGCGGTTAAGGGTCATAATAAACTTATCCACTTCACCACCCAGACCAATGTCACGTAGCGTATTTTCGACTCTCTTCACATCGGGTGGAAAGGGTATTTTAATTTCCGGGTTTTTGAAGTACCCATCCAACTGCGATACCTGGTCGGAGCCCTTCGAGATACCATTGATCAGCGCTTCTTTTAACCCATCCGCTACTTCGGCTGTTGTCAGTGGTTTTTCACCACCGATGGATTTATTCAAATCACCAAGCGCCTGGTTAAGTTGGGTGGTGGTGCAGGAAAAAGAGAATAGCAAAAAAATTATACTTGTTCGAATCATGCTGGCTGGTTGAGGGGCCTAAATTACCGAACATTCATTAAAACCCATGATATAAAATTTTCAAAATCCTAAGGTATTTAATTTATTGCATCTTAGGGCTATTAAAATGAAACCCATCCTAGCTGAAATACTGGCCATTGGCGATGAACTGCTCATCGGGCAGACCCTGGATACCAACTCGCACTGGATTAGCGGAGAACTGGACAAGGCCGGAATCAAAACTGTTCGCAGAACAACCGTAGGCGATACCGAAGTTGAAATTCTTACCGCTTTTGCCGAAGCCGAAAAACGTGCCGACATTATTTTGATTACCGGTGGCCTGGGCCCAACCAGCGATGACCTGACCAAGCCCTGCCTGGCAAAATACTTTAACTGCGAAATCAAAATCCATGAAGAAGCCTTGGCCGAGGTAACAGAATTTTTTAAAAGCCGCGGCCGCGAACTTACCGAAACCAACCGGCAGCAGGCCGCCCTGCCCGTGTGTTGCGAAAAAATTACCAACGCCATCGGCACCGCACCGGGCATGTGGTTTGAACGAAATAAAAAGGTATTCGTTTCAATGCCGGGCGTACCCCATGAAATGAAACGCATGATGCAGGAAACGGTAATCCCTAAACTCCGTAAAACTTTTGCACTACCGGCAATTCTTCACCGCATCATCCGCACAGCCGGCATTGGCGAATCTTTTCTTGCCGATAAAATTGCCGGGTGGGAGAAGGCGCTGCCGCCAACTATGAAACTTGCTTTCCTTCCCGGACTAGGGGAAGTAAAACTGAGGCTAACAGCCTATGGAAACTCCCGCGAACAACTCTATCGCGAAACAGACGAGCATATTGAACAGTTGAGATCCCTGATAGGAAATTTTATTTATGCATTTGAAGATGTAGAACTTGAACAGGTTATCGGGCAACAATTGCGCGAACGCAAGCTAACACTGGCCATAGCCGAAAGCTGCACGGGAGGCTACCTCTCACACCTGATAACCACCATACCCGGAAGTTCAGATTATTTTATGGGAAGCATGATCCCTTACGCATATGATATCAAAATGCGGCAACTGGGCGTGAAGCCCGAAACACTTGAACGCTACGGGGCAGTAAGCGAACCCACCATTATTGAAATGGCTAACATCGTGCGGGCAAAATTCAACACCGATATTGGCGTTGCTACCAGCGGTATTGCCGGGCCCGGTGGTGCAACCCCCGAAAAACCGGTAGGTACGGTTTGGATAGCCTACTCCGACAAGCACCAAACCGTTACCCGCAAACTACAGCTTTCGAAAGACCGGATTTTGAACATAAAACTGGCTTCCGTAGCGGTGCTGAACCTTATCCGGCTAAGCATGCCAAAATAATAAGGGACCGGTACCTCCTGCACCAGCCCCTTTATTCAACCAAACCCTCTTAGCCGAATTCAGTTTATGATGGTTAAAATAAAACAGGTCAACTTACCACAGCTATGACTCTGATCATGGAAAAAAACTGATAATGGTCAACGGCTATTGCCGAGCTATCGGGAAGGAAGAAAAATAGTAACTTTGGCCGGTAATAAACGAAACGCAGCATGGCACTGGTTGAATTGATTATGCCCAAAATGGGCGAAAGCATTATGGAAGCCACCATCTTGTCGTGGCTGAAAAAACCAGGTGACAAAATTGAGCAGGATGAATCGGTGCTGGAGGTTGCCACCGACAAGGTAGATACTGAGGTACCCTCTACCCATGCCGGGGTACTAAAAGAAATTCTGGCTAAAGAAGGTGAGGTGGTTAAAGTGGGTAAACCCATCGCTATTATCGCCACCGAAGCCGATGCAGCCACCACTCCGGTAACTGAAAAGCAGCCGCCTGCCAAAAAAACCGAACCGGTTAAAGATACCGGTACCCCGGCTCCCACCAACGGAGCATCAAAAACTGTTGCCACTGATTTTAAATCAGCCTCCCGTTTTTACTCGCCCCTGGTTAAAAACATTGCACGTGAGGAGAATATACCGGTTATGGAACTGGAGACCATTCCCGGCACGGGCCTGGAAGGACGGGTAACCAAAAAAGATATTTTAGCCTACGTGCAGCACCGCAAGCTGGGCCAAACCATCCAGTCGGTACAACAGCATGCCGGTGTAACCACACCAAAACCCGCCCCGGTTTCCATTTCGGGTGGAGATGAAATTATTGAAATGGACCGCATGCGCAAAATGATTGCTGAGCGCATGGTAGACTCGAAACGGATTTCTCCGCACGTTACCTCATTTGTCGAAGCCGATGTGACCAGTATCGTATTCTGGCGCAATAAGGTGAAGAACGAATTCCAGAAACGCTTTGGAGAAAGTTTAACCTTTACTCCCATCTTTATTGAAGCCGTAGCCAGCGCCATCAAGGATTTTCCTATGATCAACATCCAGGTGGATGGCGACCGCATTATAAAAAAGAAAGACATTAACATCGGCATGGCCGTTGCCCTGCCCACCGGCAACCTGATTGTTCCTGTTATTAAAAATGCCGACCAATACAATATTACCGGGCTGGCCAAAATTGTGAACGATCTGGCTAATCGGGCACGCGATAATAAACTGAAACCCGATGACCTTGCTGGTGGAACATATACGGTATCCAACGTGGGCTCGTTTGGCAACGTAATGGGCACACCCATCATCATGCAGCCACAGGTAGGCATCCTGGCGCTGGGTGCCATCCAAAAGAAACCGGCCGTTGTTGAAACGCCTTACGGTGATGCCATTGTGGTACGGCATAAAATGTTCCTTTCGCACTCGTACGACCACCGCGTGGTGGATGGTGCGCTGGGCGGATCATTTGTACGCAGAGTAGCCGACTACCTCGAAAAATTTGATATCAACCGGGCACTGTAGCAGGTCGATGGCTAAAATCATTTCCTTCATTAGCCGCAAAGGCGGCACCGGCAAAACCACCAATGCCATTAACCTGGCCACCGCACTGCACCATGGCGGAAAGAAAGTTTTGTTGGTTGAAACCGATACCAACTATACGCTTAACACGCTGCGTAAAATGGAGCAACTAAAGGGCGAAGCCGGAGGAACCTTGTTTGAAATACTTGGTTCGCACGACCACCAGGTGGCCGATGAACTCATCCGGATAAAGCAAACCCCGGGGCTACACTTTATTATCGTTGACAGTGCCGGAAAAACCACCGATGAGGGCATAAAAAAACTTTGTCTGGTGAGCGATGCGGTTATTGTTCCGACCAGCCTTACGCAAAATGATTTGCTGGTAACCTACCAAACCGTGGCCGACCTGGCCCCGGCACGGGCATTGAACCCTAACCTGAAAATTATGGTGCTGCCCAACCGCATCCACAGCTTTACCAAAATGAAAACCGTGCACGACAGCCTGAGCAACGTGGATGCCATTATTCTGGATGTAATGGTGCCGCAGAAAAACGTTTTTGTAAATTTCAGTACGGTAACCGCAGAAACCGAATACCAGCCCGTGGTAAATGAATTGATGAAGCACCTGAAATGAGTAAGAATAAAAATCCGCTGAAAGATCTGGATCTGTTTTTAAAACAGCAGGCCGCTTCGTTTGTAAACCCCACCCCACTGAGTGAACGCGTGGTTTCCACGTCCTCTGAACCCGGCCCGGAAACAAATGATGATCTCATAACCCGCCTTTCAGGTCTGGCCCAACATGACCGTGAGAAATTCCTGGACCTCATTATCCGGGCAGCCGAAAAAGATCCTTCACCCGGCAGTACCATGCTCATTAATACAGCACTTTATTTGAAAAGCGGAGCTAACTGGAAAGAGGCCGTACGCCAGTATTGGCAAAACAAATAATCCGGTATTTTTGCCGGTCGCAAAAAAAAATACAAACCATGAAATTCGGAACCAAAGCCGTACATGCAGGCGTAGAGCCAGATCCCTCAACCGGGGCAATCATGACCCCCATATTTCAAACTTCAACGTACGTACAGGAAGCACCCGCCAAACATAAAGGGTACGCCTATGCGCGCGGAGCCAACCCTACCCGGAGCGCCCTGCAAAAAAGCATTGCCGCCCTGGAGAACGGAAAATTTGCGCTGTGCTTCTCGTCAGGCATGGGCGCCACCGATACCGTGATTAAACTGCTCAATGCGGGCGATGAAGTGATTACCAGCAACGACCTGTATGGCGGCTCATACCGCATGTTTAAACGCGTGTACGAGCGGTTGGGAATAAAATTTCATTTTATTGATTTAACCAACGCCAACAACATAAACCAGTACCTCAACGGGAACACAAAGTTGATTTGGCTGGAAACACCCAGCAACCCGTTAATGAATGTAATTGACATAAAAGCATGCGTGGAAATTGCCAAAACAAAAAATATTCGGGTGGCGGTTGATAACACCTTTGCATCGCCTTATCTGCAAAACCCGCTTGACCTGGGTACCGATATTGTGATGCACTCGGTAACCAAGTACCTGAGCGGCCACTCCGATGTAATCATGGGTGCTTTGGTAACCAACGATGAAAAACTACACCAGGATCTTGCTTTCATCCAGAACTCCTGTGGTGCGGTACCGGGGCCACAGGATTCCTTCCTCGTACTCAGGGGTATCAAAACTCTTCACCTCCGGATGGAACGCCATTGCCTGAACGGCCGGAAGATTGCTGAGTTCCTGGCGGCTCATCCGAAAGTAGGCAACGTTTACTGGCCGGGCTTTACTTCACATCCGAACCATGCGGTGGCCAAAAAACAAATGCGCGACTTTGGCGGGATGCTTTCGTTTACACTGAAGAACGATGATCTTGAAAAGGCGTTTACACTGATGAAAAGTGTTCAGTTGTTTTCATTGGCTGAATCATTGGGCGGAGTTGAATCGCTTATTAACCACCCCGCTTCTATGACGCATGCCAGCATACCAAAAGAAGAGCGGATTAAAAACGGTCTAGTGGACTCATTAATCCGCTTAAGCATAGGCATTGAAGATGCCGATGATCTAATCAACGATTTGGAGCAGGCACTGGTTAAGGTATAACCTGAGTTAAGCAGGCTTTTTCGGCAAGCGTACTATAAACTCGCTGCCTTTACCGGGCTGTGAATTCAGTTCAATACTGCCATTAAGGCGGTCAACCAGAATTTTCACAATGGCAAGCCCCAGGCCGTTCGAGCTTTCACCTCCGGTTGGCCGGGCACTCAGTTTTTTAAATTTCTGATAGAGAAATTTTTTATCCTCTTCGCTGAAACCGGGTCCCTGATCTTTAACCGACAACCTAACGGCATCGCCTTCATCGGCCAATAATACAGTTACGGCAGATTGTGCCGGAGAAAATTTTATAGCATTGGAGAGCAGGTTGTCAACGATACGCGAAACATAGTCGTAATCGGAGGCGATTTGACCCGCCAAGCCCTCAGCAGTTAACTGAATTGATTTACCGGAGGCAGCCGGGATAAAGGCTGCAATTCGGTCGTTAATAAGTTGGTCAAGGTTAAACGAAGTAAAGCCCGGCTCACGGTTTACATCCAGCGAGTTAACATCAAGCAAGTCGGTAATCAGATCAAGGCCGGCCCTTGTTGAATCAAGCATCAACCCCAGGTACTTTTTTTGTTCGGAGGTGAGCGAGCCTTTCATTTCAATTAAACTGGCCAGTCCGCGGATGCGATTTAATGGCGACTTCAGGTCGTGCGCCACAATATTCATCAGGGTATCTTTCTCATGGTTCAAATCAGAGAGCTCGCGGTTATGGCGTGCCAGTTGCTCATTCTGGCGGATAATTTCCCTGCGCTGTGCTTCAATTTCTGCATTCTGCAACATCAGGCGTTCTGCTGCTTCCTTGCGTTTCTTTGTATTGCGCCATTGCATAAACACCACCAGGCTTACAAAAAAAACTACAACATAAAGGATTGTATTCTGAAGCCGTTGCTGGCGTATCACAGATTCATTCTGTACGGCTACTGCTTTTAACTGCTCGTTCTCTCTTTCTTTCTTCTCTATTTCCAGTTGAAACTGCAGTTTCTCAATTTCACGTGCCAGGTCAACACTTACCAGTGATTCCTTCAGGATCAGGTACTGGTTGATATACTTTGCAGCCTCCTCTCGCTTGCCGGTTTGTTCATAAATTTTTCCGAGGTAAAAATTAGCATCCCGTTTCAAATCAAGGTGTACTTCGGATTTTAGCTCAACAACCTGCTTCAGGTAAGGAACGGCATCACTATACTCTTTCAGCTGATAATGGACATTCCCCATCAACAGGTTGGCACGGGGCATCAGGCGCTGATTTTTATTTTTTACAACCATGGCATAAGCAAGATGCGCCAGGCTGTCGGCCTTTTTGTAATTTCCACTCTTTACCAGGAACTCTGCCCATCCCAGCCTGATTTCCGCCAGGCTAATGTGGTCATCAATTCGTTGGGCAATGGAGTCGGCCTGCTCAAAACACCGGTTAGCCTCATTTACCCGTTTCAATTCACTATACACCAGGCCCAGTTCTGAAAGGGCCGAAAGCAGGGTTCGGGGTTCGCCCACTTTTTTACGCAGGTTATATGCCTTTACTGACATATCCAGCGCTTTTTCAAAATCATTTTGTGATTTATAGATGTTGGAAAGACTGCGGTAAACATAGGCCAGCCCGGCTGGCTCCTGGATCACCTCAAAAATCTGAAGTGCCTGAATAAGATTTTCGTAAGCCCGCGCATAGTCGCCCTGATCAAAAAACAGACGCCCGAAATTATTATATCCATAAGCAAGCTGTACCGAATCGTTTTGCTGTTGGGCCACCTCAATGGCACGGGTATGAAAATCAAATGATGATTTATAGTCGCCCTTATAGGCCTTTGCCAATCCGATAAAACTTAACGGCTTGGAAAGTTCCTTTGGTAAATTTAATTCCTGGCCGATTTCATAAGCACGGGTACAGTACCAGATGGTGCTATCCGGATAGGATAACCGGTAAGCAAAGCCAATATCGTTCAGTATATCAAACTGCTTGCGTTTATCAACGCGCGGCAGCAGGTTGCGCAGGCTGTCAATACGAGAAAATTGCTGACCATACGTGGCTTCCAATTGAATAAAAAAGCCCACCAAAACAGCAATCAAGGCCCGAAAAAGCATTACCCGGTAAATTTTACCCGCAAAGGTAACGATTACCCTGCAGCCCGCAATTTTATTGAATGATCAGCGTGTTAATCCGATTCAACAAAATCCAGATCCTTACCAAAGGTTTCACTCAGAAAGGCAAGTGAAACCAACGCAATGATAATAGTAGCTATACCAACCATGAAGGCACCCGAAATAATACCGTACGAATCACGCAGAAACTTAAAGGCAATGGTTAACGGCACAACCGTGCCGCGGATAAAATTCGGGACCGAGGTGGCCACCGTTGATCGAAGGTTGGTGCCAAACTGTTCGGCAGCAATGGTAACAAACAGCGCCCAGTAGCCAACACCGAACCCAAGGAAGAAACAGGTAAGATAAAAGAACGAGGTTGATTTTACCGGTGCAGCCAGGTATAACAAAATAAAAGCCAGCGTGAGTAAAATATAAACCCGTACAATACGCTTGCGTGATCGAAACCACTGACTGAACAGTCCGCTGCTTAAGTCACCAGCCACCAGGCCCAGGTAACTGAACATCACGGCATCTCCGGCCACAATGGGTCCGGGTATGCCCAAGTGGGCCGAAAATTCCGGAGAGAATGTTATCAGGATGCCAATGGTAAACCAAATGGGCAATCCGATAAGGATGCAGTTTACAAACCGTTTAAACCGGTCTGTATTCGTAAATAATTGCAGGAAGTTTCCGCGCTCAACAGTTTTTTCTTTCAGTTGCATAAACATGCCGGACTCAAACACACTGATGCGTGTAATCAGCAACAGCAAGCCCAATCCTCCGCCAATAAAATACGATACCTGCCAGTCAAACTGCTTGGCAATAAAGTTGGCCATAACGGCTCCCAGTAAACCCACGCTGGCCACCAGTGTTGTACCGTATCCCCTCAATCGGGTAGGCAGCACTTCCGAAACTAATGTGATGCCCGCACCCAATTCACCGGCCAAACCAATACCGGCAATAAACCGCAGCCAGGCATATTGCTCCACCGTGGAAACAAAACCATTGGCAATGTTAGCCAGCGAATACAACAGAATGGACCCGAACAACACCGACAGCCGCCCCTTCTTATCGCCCATAATACCCCATAGGATGCCACCAACCAACAGGCCGGTCATCTGCACACGCAAGAGAAATTCTCCCTGATCAAACTGCTCGGCCTGTGGCACACCCAGTGCAGCCAGGCTGGGGATGCGCACAATGCTGAACAGCAGCAAGTCGTAGATGTCAACAAAATAGCCAAGGGCCGCTACAATAACCGGAATGCTAAAGAGCTTTCGAAGATCGCCTGGTTGCATAGGTAAAATTTCCCTGAAAATAGAGGTCTTTCGCCAAACTCAAAATTTCAACCGGGCAAATACAAAAGCTTTATTCGCCATTGATAGAAAAGTTCAAGGTCAATTGATAACTTAACCCTAATCTCACAT
The DNA here is from genome assembly GCA_023151255.1 of Cyclobacteriaceae bacterium. Classification (GTDB taxonomy): domain Bacteria; phylum Bacteroidota; class Bacteroidia; order Cytophagales; family Cyclobacteriaceae; genus UBA2336. The sequence continues at coordinate 118,679 of JAKLJG010000007.1, forward strand.
CCAAAATCAACACCTATGAAAAAGTATTACCTGCTTATTGTATGCCTGCTGGCCTTGTGGCCGCACCTGTACGCACAAAAGAAACCGGCAGCCTCACCGGCAACTGTATCGTACGACCAGAAACTCTATCAGGCGCTGGAATGGCGCAGCATCGGTCCCTACCGGGGTGGCCGGTCCGCAGCCGTAACCGGAGTGCCCGGGAAACCAAACCTGTTTTATTTCGGGGCCACCGGTGGCGGTGTTTGGCGTACCACTGATGCCGGTAACACCTGGGAGAACATCTCGGATGGCTTCTTTGGCGGCTCTATTGGCGCGGTGGCCGTTAGTGAATACGACAACAACGTAATATACGTGGGCGGAGGCGAAAAAACCGTGCGTGGTAACGTATCGTATGGTTATGGTATGTGGAAATCGGTGGATGCCGGTAAAACATGGACACAGATTGGATTAAAAGATTCGCGGCACATACCCCGCGTACGCATCCATCCGAAAAATCCTGACGTTGTTTATGCTGCAGTACTCGGTGATTTGTTCAAATCATCGGAAGAACGTGGCGTTTATAAATCTGTTGATGGCGGCAAAACCTGGAAGCGCACCTTGTTTGCCAATGCCGATGCCGGGGCGGTTGACCTGTGCTTCGATCCAAATAATCCGCGTGTGATGTACGCCTCCACCTGGCGTATCCGAAGAACTCCTTACAGCCTTGAAAGTGGTGGTGAAGGCTCAGCCATGTGGAAGAGTACCGATGGCGGAGATACCTGGACGAACATCACACAAAGTGAGGGCTTACCCAAAGGCACCTGGGGTATTGTCGGCATCAGTGTATCACCAGTAAACTCCAACCGGGTTTATGCCATCATTGAAAATGAAAATGGCGGTGTTTACCGAAGCGATGATGCCGGTAAAACCTGGCGCAAAATGAATGACGACCGTAACCTGCGCCAACGAGCCTGGTATTATACCCGCATTTATGCCGATCCAAAAGACCAGGATATGGTGTATGTAGTTAACGTATCGTACCACCGCTCCAAAGATGGCGGCCGGACATTCCAGGCGTTTAACGCTCCCCATGGCGACCACCACGATTTGTGGATTGCACCCGAAGACAATCAACGCATGATTATTGCCGATGATGGCGGTGCCCAGGTAAGTTTTGACGGGGGTGAAAACTGGACTACCTACATGAACCAGCCTACGGCCCAGTTCTATCGGGTAACCACCGACAACGCTTTCCCCTATCGCATTTACGGAGCCCAGCAGGATAATACAACCGTTCGGATTTATCACCGTACCGATGGATTTGCCATCACCGAAAGCGATTGGGAAGTAACAGCAGGAAGTGAAAGCGGCCACCTGGCGCCCGATCCGACTGATCTTGATGTTGTTTATGGCGGAAACTATGGCGGGTTGCTTGAAATGGAAAACCACCGAACCAAAGAAAGCCGCGCTGTTAACGTGTGGCCTAACAACCCGATGGGTCACGGAGCCGAAGATATGAAGTACCGCTTCCAATGGAACTTCCCGATCTTCTTCTCACCGCACAACCCCAAAAAACTGTATACCACTTCTAACCACGTGCACGTAACCTATAATGGCGGACAATCGTGGGAAACCATCAGCCCAGACCTGACACGGAACGATAAATCAAAACTTGGCCCTTCGGGCGGGCCCATTACCAAAGACAACACCAGCGTAGAATATTACTGTACCATCTTCGCTGCAGGTGAGTCGCCCTATGAAAAAGATTTTATCGTTACCGGTTCGGATGACGGCCTTATTCATGTAACTATTGATGGCGGAAAAGAGTGGAAAAATGTAACACCCAAAGACATGCCCGAATGGATGATGATTAACAGCGTGGAGTTTGATGCCCACCAGAAAGGCGGCATTTACATTGCCGGTACCCGCTACAAACTTGGCGACTATCAACCCTACCTGTATAAATCGAAAGACTACGGCAAAACCTGGACAAAGATTACAGCAGGCATTGACCCCGGCCACTTTACCCGTGTACTGCGCGCTGACCCTAAACGAAAAGGCTTGCTTTATGCCGGAACCGAATCAGGAATGTACATCTCCTTTGATGATGGCGCCAGCTGGAAGTCTTTCCAACTCAATCTGCCCATTGTGCCGATTACTGACCTGACAATTAAAAACGACAACCTTATTGCCGCTACACAGGGACGAAGTTTCTGGCTGATTGATGATTTGACCCCCCTTCATCAGCTATCTGATCAGGTGGCGGCTGCCGATTCGTACCTGTTTAAGCCTATGCCGAGTTACCGCATGGGGCCCGCCTTTAGTTTCGGCCGTGCACCCAGAACGGCCGGCCAAAATCATCCCGGTGGAGTTATGGTGCATTACTACCTGAGGGATACCACCAAGATGCAGGTGAGCCTGGAGTTTTTAGAAGCAAATGGCAAACTGATTAAGAAATTTTCAACCAAGCCCGACCTGAAAGCCAAAGAAGAAAAATTAACGGTGAAGCAGCCGGGTATGAACCGCTTTAACTGGAACATGCGGTATCCAAATGCCGAATCGTTTGATGGCATGATCCTTTGGGCCGCTTCACTTAACGGCCCGCGTGCCCTGCCCGGTACCTATAAAGTGCGGTTAACGGTTAATGGTAAATCGATGGAATCAGATTTTGAAATCCTGAAAGATCCGCGTTCTACCGCTACCGATGCTGACCTGAAAGCCCAGTTTGATTTTGTACAGGAGATATTGGCCAAAGTAAGCGAAACCCACGTGGCCATTAAGAAGATACGGCAAGCCCGCGAGCAGATTAACCGTGCCATCGACCCGATTAAAGACCAGAAAGAAGCCATGAAGGATGTGCTTGACAAAGCCAAGGCCATTCAGGATAACATGAAAGCCATTGAGGAAACGCTGTATCAAACCAAAAATCGCAGCGGACAGGACCCGCTCAACTTCCCAATACGGCTGAATAACAAGCTGGCGCATTTAAACTCGCTGGCCGGTAACGGCAATAGCCGACCGACCGACCAGATGGTAGAGTTTAAAAAGGAAATTACAGCCGAGATCGATAAACACCTGAATGCCCTGAACAAAATCTTTAAAGAAGATTTACCGGCATTCAATTCATTGGTTAAACAGAAAAATATCGATGCGGTGATACTTAAAGATTAACAGAAGAGCCCTGTTGAATTACTAAAGCCCGGTATAAACCGGGCTTTATTTTTATAGCTTGATGATCTTGCGGCTAACCAAGTACCACGCCAATGGCCCCAGCAGGGGGAATACAAGGATAATCACAATCCACAGCAGCCGTTTTTCCATTGACGCTTCCTGTTTCCACACATCCAGGATGGCAAGTACATCAATAACGATGATGAGTACATAAAATAATCGGCTCATAAAAATTTAGTTGGTTTCGAGTATCCTGAATAATTCGTCCAGGTTGGGGGTAATAATAATTTCCGTCCGCCTGTTCTTCTGTTTATTTTGAGGGGTATCGTTAGCCGCCAGCGGAGTAAACTCACCCCTGCCTGCAGCCGTAATTTGTTTTGGCGAAACACCTGCTTTGGTAAGAATTTTTGTTATTGCTGTAGCGCGCATCACGCTTAAATCCCAGTTATCCTGCATGTACTGCGATTTTCGTGAAATGGGAACGTTATCAGTGTGGCCTTCAACCATAATGTTTATATCGCGCTGATCTTTAACAGCTTTTGCCAGTTGCTGCAAGGCGGTAACCCCTTTGGCATCCACTTCAGTGCTACCCGAAGCAAACAGCAGTTGCTCGGCCAGCGAAACATATACCTTGCCGTTTTTTACATTAACGGTTAAATCGTTTTCTTTAAAATTAAGTAGTGCATTAGAAATTTTGTTCTTCAAATCATTAACCGCTTTATCTTTCGCAGCCAGCACCGCTTCAAGTTCACGCACTTTCTTTTCGCGTTCCGAAAGGCTGGTACTCAGCGAGTCGTTCATCCTGCGGGTCCGTTCCAGGCTGTTTTGTATAGCCAGCAGTTGCTCCTGCTGCTGGGCCATATCGCGGTTCAGCTTGCCGCTGCTGGTAAGCAGGTTTTTGTAATAGGCGTTCAGTTTATCGTACTCCTGGTTTAACTCGGCCAACCTGGCCGTTTTCGATTTTAGATCAGCACCCAGGCTTGAGGTATCAGCAACCAGGCTTTTCACTTTTTCATCCAGGGCTGCCAATTCCTGGTTAGCTTTTTCGAGTTGCTGGTTACGTTCGGCCAGATCGGCTTCCAGTTTAACCTTTTGTGCCAGCATATCGTCATACTTTTTCTTGGTAACTACACAGGAAGACAACAAAAAAGGTAAAGCAAGTAATAATGTGTTGGTACGAATCATAAGTTTAAAAAATGGTTTGGTAAATATCGGCAGAAACATCGGAAATAAAAGAGGAAGTCAGGGCCAACCTGATACAGATTCTGCTATCTTAAAGCAAAACTTTAATGCTTATGGAAGGAATGCTCAAACCCGGCTCGCTTAAAAATAAAACCATCATCATTACCGGTGGCGGTACCGGTCTGGGCCGCTCCATGGGTAAATACATGCTTGAACTTGGCGCCAATCTGGTTATTACAAGCCGTAAAACCGAAGTAATCACTAAAGCGGCTACTGAATTAATGAAAGAAACGGGCGGTAACGCTTTGGCGGTGGCTTGCGATGTTCGGAAGTACGATGAGATTGAAAATGTACTAAAACAGGCCGAAACGTCTTTCGGGCAGATTCATGGTGTGCTGAACAACGCAGCCGGAAATTTTATCAGTCCTACCGAACGGTTGTCGCACCGGGCGTTTGATATTGTTGTGGATATTGTTTTAAAAGGAACCTATTACACTACCCTGGCTGCTGGCAAAAACTGGATTGCCAAGAAACAACCGGGGGTATTTCTGAACATTGTTACAACATACGCCTGGACGGGCTCCGGTTATGTTGTCCCATCGGCTTGCGGTAAAGCGGGTGTGCTGGCGCTGACCCGTTCATTGGCGGTAGAGTGGGCTAAATACAACATCCGGAGTAACGCCATTGCACCCGGTCCCTTTCCTACCGAAGGGGCCTGGAGCCGGCTGCTTCCGGGCGATTTGGTAAAGAAATTTGATCCGGCAGCACGCATTCCACTCAAGCGCGTTGGTGAACACCAGGAACTGGCCAACCTGGCGGCCTACCTGATGTCGGACTATTCTGCTTACATCAATGGCGAAGTAATCACCATAGATGGTGGCGAGTGGCTGCGCAACGGAGGGGAATTCAGCCACCTGGAAGCTATACCCGAAACAATGTGGGATGAACTGGAGCGTATGAGAGGAGGTGGTAAATAAAATTATAGTAATTCAATGGAAAGTATGTTGCCGTCCGCATAGAACAATTTTATGGCACCATCAAAACTGATGGTGGTTATTCCTGAGTCAACAGGTGCATCAACGAGTGTGTTGCCGCTGCCATCATATAAATAGCTAAGTTCCTGCTCTTTATCGGTTAATACGATGACCGTCTTACCCGAACCAAAATCATAGTACTGAACATGCACCGGGTTCATTCCAACATAATCATTGGCAATAAACTCCCGCCCGTCATCATCAAACACCAATAACCGTTTTGCACTCTGGCGAACGATGACGTATCCATTGCCGGACTGTTCTTCAACCAGTGAAAACTGATCGGTTACCGTTGCCTTCACCAACGGTTCGCGGGTAAGAATTTTTCCTTCCGCTGAAAACCGGGTTTTTATTCCGTCTTTCGAAATACAGGTAAATACCGAACCGGCCAGGTTGCGGCCCGGTTCAAAAGTAAGATAGCCGGACGGACGGAAGTCCAGTACTACAGGAAACCCTTTAACCGCTTCGCCTTTCCGGTTCATGAGTAGCACGGTTCCGTCTTCACGAGCTGCTACAATAAAATCCTTGCCCTGAACGCGGTAATGCCGGGGCGGCATAATAAGCCGCCCTTCCGCTGATTTCGGTTTCCAGCCGTCAAGAGGCTGCCCTTGTTTGTCGAACATCCATATTTTGCCAGCCCGATCGGAAATAATAAACCGGTATCGTTTGCTGTTGTCGTAGTCGATCACATTAGTAAACTCCGGTTGTTGCACAGGTATTGAAACCGGAAAAGGGCTTACATAATTGCCCAGCCTATCAATAACATGCAGTTTACCCGGTGTAACAAAAAGCAACTGGAGTTTTCCGTTGTTGAAATAGTCAACTTGCTTTATTTCTCCGCTTATCGTGCCGCCAGGCAAAAGGCTCCAAAGGATCTTCCCTTCCGGTGATAAATAATGCAGCATGCCCAGAGAATCCTGAAATACAAAATCGTTTTGTTTTGTTGTGTGGTTGCGTACGCTGTACAAGGATGACTTAACCGGAGCATTTAAAACAACCTGCATGCGCCCTTTATTGGCATGCTCCGGCAAGACGGCCGAACCGGAAGGCATTACGATGGCATGGGTGTAAAACATGCCGTTCAGGTTACTGAATTGAATAGCCCCCACACCGGGGCGGTCTAATACTGTCGGATTCTCAGTAAAAAATGCCCTCCAGGAAGGCGCCAACCGCTGTACCAACGTATTTTTTAGCAGTGGAAAATTAAAATAAATGCTTACGTTGGACTCCAGTAAAGTGGCATCTAGAAACTGATTGGTGGCCACCGATTTACCCCAAACTTCTTCCTGATCAATGTCGTCCAGAAAACGCTTCAGGTCACTCAGATTATCTGAAAGAAACAATGTTTTGCCCGAAATGGTATAATAGGTCAGGTCGGAGCCGGTTACCAGCGGGCGAAAAAGTTTTTGAGCCAGGTTCTTAATTTCAATTTTGCGAAGTTCGTACGAACTGTACCTCTCAATATATAAAGAATCACCACTCTCGGTTGCTTTTGATAACTGATGGAATACCGTTGTCCAACGTTCACTATCTGATAAATTAACCAACACTACCCGTGCCAGTTCATTCTTCCTCCGCTCCAAGAGGCACACCGAAAGTTCGTTACCCAAGCCTGCAAACAAGTTTTCAAAATCAACGGCCGCCAGCGCGCGCAACGAATCCTGAAGTTTACTGTTGCCGGCCAGGGGCAAATTTTTATAGAAAACTGCCCCATCGGTAATACCGTAGTTGGTTACAACCAAGGCCCTGTTTGAAATAAGTTGCTTATGCGAAAAGGCAACGGGGTTCTGGCCTGCAAAGTAAGATAACAGCGAACCATCTGATATGTGATCGATAAGTGAAAAACCACTCAGGGTTAGCGAAGCGCTTTCCTTAATATCGAGCACCGCAGTTTGTCCAATTACGGGTTTTAAAGCGGCACCCTCCGGCAGTAAACTGTTAAAAAGTGTGTTTAACCCCTCGTAACGTATAAACAGGTTACCTGCATCATTTTTTACAACGGGCAATTTTTTTACCTGCTCAAGCTGGGTTTCAAATCTCCTGGCTCCGTTTGTATTATAGGTTCGTATAACATCTTCTACAAGAAAGGAGGTAAAACTACCTATCCAGAAATTTTCGATAACAACCCAGGATAAAACCTGTTCATGTTGTTTTAATTCATAAATGGTAAAGCCTGCATACTCTCTTTTGGCCGGTTGTGTTGCAGGTTTCACCAAACGATCAGTGGCCTTACCCAAATCATCGGTAGTATAGAAAATGAAGTCAAAATTGTTTCGCTGTGTTACATGAAGCGAAGCCAGCCAGGTTGATGCACCAGCGATGTGGCTCAGAAAGTTGCTAATTAGATCACCGGATCTGGTATTTACTGCAACCCGGTTAACCGACTGCCAAACGGGGTTATCCTGCAGTTGTGTAAGGCACGATTTACAACTGCCTGATTCATACACTAACACGGCCTGTTCAGGAATAAGGTTCCAAACGGAAACCGCTTTCTGCTGCGAAACCTTAACGTAAACTACGATGCCCGTAATAACAAGCAGAATAAACACGACTGATAAAAAAAGGGCATTTTTTTTCACGCCACAGTCATTCAATTTTATTGAAATATAGAACCTCTTTTGTAAGGTAAAAAATCAGCGTGAGCAGCCGTATAAAAATTAAACAGCAACCTCCTTTCGGAAGATAGTCTGCAACCTATCGGGACCGGTTGACACCAGCGTTATCGGCACATTCAATTCCTGCTCAATAAACTGAATATAATTTTCAAGTTCAACAGGCAGTGAATCTCCGGTTTTGTGAGTTAGGGGCACGCTCCATCCTTTAAACTCCTGGTACACAGGCAGGATTTTATCATGAACCAGTTCATAGGGCAGCATGTCGGTAATGGTGCCGTCTTTAAGCTGGTATTTAACACATACCTTAATTGTAGGGAAAATGCTCAACACATCCGCCTTCATCATCAGCAGCCGGGTTACCCCGTTTATCATAATGGAGTATTTCAATGCCGGTATGTCAATCCAGCCGCACCGCCTGGGCCGTCCGGTGGTTGACCCAAATTCATTACCCTCCTTTCTCATCCGTTCACCTTCTTCATTAAGAAGCTCGGTAGGAAAAGGACCACTGCCAACACGGGTACTGTAAGCCTTAAAGATGCCATAGACTTCCCCAATATGCTTTGGCGCCACCCCCAGGCCGGTACACGCACCGGCCGCAATGGTGTTGGAACTGGTTACGAACGGATAACTTCCGAAGTCAATATCCAGCAGCGACCCCTGCGCTCCTTCGGCCAATATGGTTGAGCCGGCTTTTAACTCGTTGTTTATCATGTATTCACTTTCAACCAGGTTAAACTGGCGAAGGAATTGTACAGCATCAAAAAACTGTTCGCACAACTCAGGCCAGTTAAACGTTACCGGATAGTTTTTAAGGATGGCCAGGTGGCTCTCGGCCAGTTTGTTGAACTTATCATTAAAATTATCGGAAAGTATATCCCCTACGCGCAGCCCCTGCCTGCCGATTTTATCCTGATACGATGGGCCAATACCTTTCAGGGTTGAACCAATTTTATTTTCACCTTTGGCTGCTTCGAAAGCCTGATCGAGCAGGCGGTGCGAAGGGATAATCAGGGTTGCCTTCTTGGAGATAAACAAATTGGCCCGAAGGTTAATATTGAACTTACTGAGGGATTCAATCTCTTTTTTGAAGATGACGGGATCAAGTACAACTCCGTTGCCGATAATGTTTTTTGTCCTTTCGCGGAAGATGCCGGACGGAATCTGGTGCAAAACGTGTTTTATGCCTTCAAACTCCAGGGTATGGCCGGCATTGGGGCCTCCCTGAAAGCGTGCAACCACATCATATTTTGGAGCCAGCACATCAACAATTTTTCCTTTTCCTTCATCACCCCACTGAAGGCCTAACAATACATCAACTTTAGCCATAGCCGGTTACATATAAAGGATTTGGTTAAACTGCTTCGGTTTCGGATTGAACTACCTGAAAAATAGAGTTCAACTTAGTGATAACCAGTAATTTCTTCACGCTCTCAGAAGGCTTTAACAGAAACACTTCTCCGCCCTTGTTTCTGAACTTGGTTAAAATGGTAATCAGCACACCAATGCCGCTGCTGTTAATGTAACGCAGGTTGGAGATATCAATAATGCATTTACTTACCTGGCTGTTCAGCGCATCCGTTACAACCCCGATGATTCCGGCCCCGTCATGCTCACCAATTAAGTCGCCCGATAAACGAAGCACCAGGCTTCCGTTTTTATGTTCACTCAAAAAAGTCATTTTTTTAAATCGTTACGTTTTTTATTCTGACAAGTGGGTTGTGTACATGATCCGTACAGGATGAGGGAATGGTGAACAACATCAAAATGCAATACTTCACCTACGGTTTTCTGAATAGTGTGGATGCGGGGATCGCAGAATTCAACCACCTTATGGCAGTCGGTGCAGATTAAATGATCATGCTGCCTGTACCCATACGATTTTTCGTACTGCGCCAGGTTCTTACCAAACTGGTGTTTACTTACCAGGTCGCACTCCACAAGTAAATCCAGGGTGTTATAAACTGTGGCCCGGCTAACCTGGTATTCTTTGCGCTTCATGCTTTGGTAGAGTGATTCTACATCAAAGTGACCGTTGTGGGAGTAGATCTCTTCCAGGATAGCATACCGTTCGGGGGTTTTCCGCAACTCCCGGCTTTCCAGGTAGGCAGTAAAAATCTTCTTTACTTCTTCAAAAACCGTCAGATTAGCCACCATGGCACAAAGATACAGGAGAATGGCAGAATTAACAGTTATTCTTTTGAATCGAACCGGCTCACTTTAACTACCCCCTCAACCTTTTCTAATTTCTGTATGAGTTGTTCCAGGTGGCGGGTATCGTTTACATACAGCATAATTTCGCCTTCAAAGATGCCGGAATCAGTATGGAACGACATCGAACTCATATTCACTTTCAGTTCCTCCGAAATGATTTTGGATACGTCATTAATAAGCCCTACCCTATCCGTTCCTCTGACTTTCAGACCCGTAAGGAAAGCCACTTCATGCTGCGATGTCCATTTTGCTTTAACTACACGGTTGCCGTGGCTGGCCAGCAATTCGGTGGCATTGGGGCAGGTAGTGCGGTGTATTTTTATTCCTTCATTAACGGTAACAAAACCGAAAACATCATCACCCGGTATGGGCGTACAACATTTGGCCAGCTTGTAATCAACCACATCCATATCTTCGCCAATCAGCAGGATGTCTTCGTAACGCCCCTTTATGCGGGTAATTTCCTGCTCAATTACCTTGGCATCGGCCACGCGTACATTAGGTTTCGTTTTGAGGGGTGAGGCCGGTTTATACTCTTTAAACCGCTTGATGTCGGCCGTATTGATAATACCTTTACCCACCCGGTAGTACAACTCGAAATGACTGGCCAGGCCAAAGTATTCGCGCATCTGCTCCAGTATAATGTGGGTGGGTTCAACTTTTAGCTGCTTTAGCTTACGCTGAATGATCTCCTTCCCTTCTTCGGCAATCCGCTTCTTATCTTCTTTAAGGTTGTCTTTAATTTTTGAGCGGGCCTTAGAGGTTACCACAAACCGCAGCCAGTCTTCATGCGGTTTTTGCTTTTGCGAAGTGAGTATTTCAATCTGGTCGCCATTTTTGAGTACATAATTAATGGGTACCAGTTTGTTGTTAACCTTTGCACCAATGCATTTTGAGCCCACCTGGGTGTGAATTTCAAACGCAAAGTCTAAGGCAGTGGCCCCGTAGGGCAAGGTTTTTAATTCACCACGAGGTGTAAACACAAATACTTCATCGCTAAACAGGTTACCACGAAAGTCATTTACAAAGTCGAGTGCAGAGTGATCGTTCTGTTCCAATGTATCGCGCACTTTGGCAAGCCATTTCTCAAGGTTCGATTCGTGCGCAGCCGATGATTCTTTGTACTTCCAGTGGGCAGCATATCCCTTCTCCGCAATTTCATCCATGCGCTGCGTGCGTATTTGCACCTCCACCCACTGGCCGTTCTTGGCCATTACGGTGGTGTGCAGCGATTCGTACCCGTTGGCTTTGGGGGTGCTTATCCAATCGCGCAGCCTGTCGGGATTGGGGGTGTAAAAATCAGTTACAATAGAATATACCTGCCAGCACAACGCTTTTTCCTGCTCAAGGGGTGCATCCAGTATAATGCGTATTGCAAACAGATCATACACTTCTTCGAAGGGTATGTTTTGCTTACGCATTTTGTTGCATATGGAATAAATTGATTTTGGCCGGCCTTTGATTTCGTATTTGATTTTAAGCCTGTCCAACTCTTCCTTAATCGGCTGCATAAACTGCTTAATAAATTTATTACGTGCAGCCCTTGTATCGTCAATGTTACGCGCAATGGAGTCGTACATCGGGCGGTCGGTAAACCTGAGGTACAAATCTTCCAATTCACTTTTTATGGCATTCAGGCCAAGCCGGTGAGCCAGTGGCGCATATAAATAAATAGTCTCGGAGGCGATTTTGAGTTGTTTGTTGCGCGGCATGCTGTCGAGTGTGCGCATGTTGTGCAGCCGATCAGCCAGCTTTATGAGGATTACCCGCACATCCTCCGAAAGGGTAAACAGCATTTTCCGGAAGTTTTCAGCTTGCTGCGATGTGCCATACTCAAATACGCCCGATACTTTTGTTAACCCGTCAATAATACGGGCTACCTTTTTGCCGAACATCCGTTCAATGTCGGTCAGTTCAAGGTCGGTATCTTCAACCACATCGTGAAGCAAAGCAGAAATTATGGAGGTGGTTCCCAGGCCGATTTCCTCAACGCAAATCTGGGCTACCGCCAGGGGATGAAAAATATAGGGCTCACCGGATTTCCTGCGCATTTCCTTATGCGCCTCAAGCGCCATTGTAAAGGCTTTCTTTATTAACCGGGCATCACCTTCCTTTAAAACAGGTTTGGCTTTCCGCAGCAGTTTCCGATACCTGCTGATAATTTCCCTTTTCTCCTGCTCTACATCAATAACCATCCGGAAAGTGGTTTACTTATGGTTTACCGAACCTACCCAAGATAACAAATTATTGGTGTTCCTAATTTCTTAATTATCTATAAATTTGCGCTCCTTTTACCGAAGCCGGTTCACTAAATATACCAGCGGATGTGGCGTAATTGGCAGCCGCGCCAGACTTAGGATCTGGTGCCGAAAGGCGTGGGGGTTCGAGTCCCTCCATCCGCACCATGTTGTAAACCTCACCAACAGCCGATGAGGGTACATATTGCTAATTCAAAACTGAGAAACCTTTGGAAATAACTCTTGACAAACAAAGTAAAACGGAAGGCCTGATTAAGATCCGGTTAGGACAATCTGATTACCAACCCGGTGTGGAAGAAAAAGTACGCACTTACGCCCGTAAAGCCAATCTAAAGGGTTTCAGGCAAGGCAAAGTACCAACAGGTGTCATTAAACAAATGTTTGGCAAGTCCATCCTTGTTGAAGAAGTAAACCAACTGCTTTCCAATAAACTCTCCGATTACATCAAAGAAAACAAGCTGCGTATTATAGGCGAACCCCTGCCCAACCTTGAAAAGGCCAATGCATTAGACTGGGAAAGTGCCAACGACCTGGAGTTTGAATACCAGGTTGGTTTGGTAGAGGACTTCACCTACGACCTGTCGCCCAAAGTAAAAGTAAAAGTGTACCCGATTGAAGTGACCAATCAGGTAGTGGAAGAAACCCTGACCGACATTCGCCAACGATTCGGTAAGATAACCCATCCGGAAATCAGTGAACCCGGTGACAGCCTGATTGGCGACCTGCGTTCGGCCGATGGCTCCTTCCAGCGCGAAAACGTGATCATCAAAACCGAAACCCTCTCAAAAAAATACCAGGATTTTTTCCTTAACCGGAAACCGGAGGAGGAAATTACACTGGCTATTGAGGAGGTGTTTGATGCCGGCACCCTTTCAAAAATGCTGGGCGTTTCCGAAGAAGAAGCAAAACAACTGAACGGAGAGTTCACCTTCAAGGTAATCTCCCTCGGGCGCCTTGAACCCGCTGAATTAAACACAGCCCTGTTTGACCGGGTATTTGGAAAAGACAGCGTTACTACCGAAGAAGAATTTTTAAACAAGATAAAAGAAACTATTCAGCAGAATTATCAGCGCGAAACAGATCATTTTCTTGACCACGAAATTGAAGATTACTTCATTACCAATACAAAAATAAACCTGCCCGAAACTTTTCTTAAAACCTGGCTGATGCAAACCAGCAAAGGAGAACTAACCCGGGAAACAATTGAAAAGGAGTTTGATGCCTACCTCCGTTCGTTGAAATGGGATCTGATAAAAAACCGCATAGCCGAAGACAATAACATTACCGTTGAATCCGATGAGGTACGAGCCCGCGCCAAAGAACTGATCATCTCCCAATTCGGTGGCCCCTCGGTAGCCGGACAGCTAATGGATAAACTGGATGCCATTGCCGACAACTACCTGGCTCACGAAAACGGCCAGCATTTTATGCGCCTGTACAACCAACTGCGTCATGAGAAAATACTAAAACTCATTAAAGAAAAAATTACGCTCACCGAAAAAAAGGTGAGCCTGGATGAATTCCGGAAAATGGCAGAGGAACATAAACATTAAAACATAGTATAACCCACAAAAAAATGGTTTTGCACAACAGCAAAGCCATTTTTATTTTTTATCCACCGGAATTCGCTGTTTTATTCTAATTTACTGCACATTTAAAAAACAATTTTGCTATGAACGAATTCAGAAAATATGCCGTACACCACCTGGGCATGAGCGGCAATACCGTTGACAGCTACGCCCAGAAAATTGAAAACATGACTCAGTATGTTATTGAAGAACGGCCGGGCAACTTCAGGGCTATTGATGTATTTACCCGCCTTATTTCCGACCGCATCATCTTTTTAGGCATGGGCGTTGACGACCAGATTGCCAACCTGATTATCGCCCAACTGCTTTTTCTGGAATCGGCTGACCCGAAAAAGGACATTATCATGTACATAAACAGCCCGGGCGGCTCGGTATATGCCGGCCTCGGCATTTACGACACCATGCAGTACATTAATCCTGATGTAGCCACCATATGTATTGGCCTGGCCGCTTCGATGGGAGCTGTATTGCTGGCGGCCGGGGCACCCAAAAAGCGATCGGGGCTTACTCACAGCCGCATTATGATCCACCAGCCGTCATCGGGCATGCAGGGCACCTCAAAGGATATGGAAATCTCTCTGAAGCAAACCCTCGAAATCCGCGAAGACCTGTATAAAATCCTGGCTAAACATACCGGCAAGGATTTCAATACCATTGAAAAAGATTCCGACCGCGACTATTGGATGCGGGCAACCGAAGCAAAGGATTATGGCATGATTGACGAGGTGCTGGAGCGCAAAAAACAGCGTAATTAATCGGCTTTAAAAACTACCAAATTTTAGTGGTACCTTTGCACCAGAACTGATTTCGGTTATGGCTGAAGTTACCTGCTCATTTTGCGGACGCAATAAAAAAGACGTTGATCTGATGATATCGGGCATTCATGCCCACATTTGCGATAAATGCGTTACGCAAGCCAGTCAGATTTTACAGGAGGAAAAGAAAAGCAAAACCGATGGCGGCCTGGCTCCCAATTTTAAGCTGATTAAACCGCGCGACATCAAGAAATTTCTTGACGAATATGTTATCGGCCAGGATGAAGCAAAAAAAGTGATGGCGGTAGCCGTTTACAATCACTACAAACGGTTGATGCAGCGTAAAGCCGAATCGGATATTACTATAGAGAAGTCGAACATCATTATGGTAGGCGAAACCGGAACCGGAAAAACCTACCTGGCCCGTACGCTGGCCCGCCTGCTGCAGGTGCCGTTTTGCATTGCCGATGCCACCGTACTGACCGAAGCCGGTTATGTTGGCGAGGATGTGGAGAGTATTTTAACCCGCCTGCTGCAAGCTGCCGATTACAATGTGGAGGCAGCCGAACGCGGCATTGTGTACATTGACGAAATTGATAAAATCGCCCGCAAATCGGATAACCCCTCCATTACCCGCGATGTGAGCGGTGAAGGTGTGCAACAGGCGTTGTTAAAATTATTGGAAGGTACTGCAGTTAACGTGCCACCACAAGGCGGCCGTAAGCACCCCGACCAAAAGATGATAACGGTTAATACCGAGAACATCCTTTTTATCTGCGGAGGAGCATTTGAGGGCATCAGCCGGTTTATTGCTAACCGCTTGAATACAAGGCCTTTGGGCTTTACTTCGGCCAGCGGGTTACACCCTGCTGATATCGATAAAGACAACCTGATTCAGTTTGTATCCGCCCAGGATTTGAAAAGTTTCGGCCTCATTCCGGAGTTGATCGGTCGCTTGCCGGTTATATCCTTCCTTCATCCGTTGGATAAAGCAGCCCTTCGAAAGATATTAACCGAGCCGAAAAATGCCCTGGTTAAGCAATACAAAAAACTGTTCGAGATGGAGGGCATTCAACTGGAATTTAAAGACGGTGCCCTTGACTTTATCGTTGAGAAGGCCGTTGAATTTAAACTGGGCGCCCGCGGCCTGCGCAGCATTTGCGAGGCCATCATCAACGATGCCATGTTCGATTTGCCTTCGGAGAAAAACACCGAACGGCTAACCATTACCCGGGCCTATGCCGAAGACAAGTTCAGCCGGTCGCAATACAGTAAACTAAAAGTAGCCTGATTTATTTCTTCAGGTAATTGAGCATTAAACGGGCTGTTTGCTCCGATGCCGAACCGGTATCGAGCAAGTTTATTACCTGCTGATAGCCTTCAATTATTTGATTGCGATAAATCGTATCCTGAAGAATCCGGCTCAGTTCCAGAATAATTTCTTCGGCATTCGCATGGGTTTGAATCAGTTCTTTTACTACTTCACGTCCTGCAATAAGATTAACCAGCGAGATAAAGGGCACCCGGATAAGCCGTTTACCGATTTGGTAACTAACCGGACTCGTCTTATACACCACCACCTGGGGAACTCTAAACAAACACGTCTCCAAGGTAGCCGTACCCGAAGTTACCACTGCCGCTTTTGCATAGGCGAGCAAATCGTACGTTGACCCGGTAAGCAACTTTACGTTTGGTAATTGCCTGAGCGGGCTGTACAGAACTTCATCCAGGTTATCGACACGGGCAGTAATAAATTGATAATCAGGAAATTTAATAGCTACTTCGGCCAAAACCGGCACCAACCGGCTTACCTCCTGCTTTCGGCTGCCTGGCAATAACGCAATAACATTGGAGGATGACCGGTTGTAGTTACGTAAAAAATCAGGATCAGTCCGATGTGCTTTTACAGCATCAAGCACCGGGTTTCCCACATAATCAACGTCCCAATGGAATTTTTTAAAAAAATCTTTTTCAAAAGGCAGGATAACAAACATCTTATCGACTACTGCTTTTAATTTCGTGGCCCTACTTTGGTTCCATGCCCATACTTTTGGTGAAATATACCAGAACACCCGAAAGCCCTTTGCCCTGGCAAAGCGGGCAATGCGCAGGTTAAACCCGGCATAGTCAATTAACACAACAGCATCGGGGTTAAATGTAAGTATGTCCCGTTTACACTGCTTCAGTTTATCATAAATGGTTTTCAGGTTTGCAAGTACCTCGGCAAAACCCATAAATGCCAGTTGACGGTAATGAACGGTTAACGCCATGCCGGCCTGTTCCATGGCGTCACCGCCAAAGCCCCGGCATTTCAGGTTGGGATTAAGTTTTCGTAAAGAAAAAATCAGGTTGCTGCCGTGTAAATCGCCCGACCGTTCACCTGCAACAAAATAGAATTTCACAATGCCAAGGTAAGGCTATTCGCCAAAGTACTCAACATAATTGCGGGGCGTTTCATAAAGCCGTATGGCGTGCAGAGTTCCATACGATGTAATTTTAGGAATCTCCAGGTTTAGTATATCCCAAATACCTTTTACCAGGTTTTCGCAACTGGCAAGTTTGCCCTGCATAAAATCAACATCAAGATTTAGATTCTTATGATCCAGTTTCTCAATGACTTTCCCGCGGATTAGCGTGCTTAGCTTTTTCAAATCAACTACAAAACCGGTTTCAGGGTCAGGCAGGCCTTTTACGGTAACAATCAATTCAAAGTTATGGCCGTGCCAGTTTTCATTAGCACAAGGGCCGAAAACGGCCAGGTTCGTTTCTTTAGACCAGGCCGGGTTGTAAAGCTTATGGGCAGCGTTAAAATGTTCTTTGCGTGAAACGTAAAACATGCCCAAATATAGACACAAAAAAAGAGGCTGCCTGCGGGCAGCCTCTTCAAAGATAAAGTCGAATTAGATTAAGGAAGTTTCTCCAGTCTTAAGTAAACCCTGCGGAACCAGGTACAATATCCGTTGCGTCTGCCGTATTCATCGGCATCGTCATCCACGGCTATGGTAAACACCTGGCCAGGGGTTAAACCATCCTGGTCAATGCGGTAGTAACCGCGGTTCGGAATGGTATAGCGCGGAAGACCAAAACGCAAGGTGTTATTTCCGGCAAATGTACCGGCCAACGGAGTAACCATATAGAACTCGCGTTGCGAAGTACAATCCACACCGCTGTTAATCAACGGTACGAAAACTGTCCCAAGGTTAGCGTTCGTAGCACCAGCCATGCCCATACCATTACCCGGGCCCGGAGGGCCAAAGGCACTGGTCAGGGTTGTTAAGGCGGCAGCCGGCAAACCCGGGTTCGGACCACCTTCCAGGTTAATACGCATGGTTATAGTCTGCCCCCTGTAGGTACAGGTAAACTGACGCTCAGTGGGCAACCCACCGGGAACAGTAGCCAGGGTAACCGTTTGGGTAGAATCAGTGGCTGATGAACCAAATATAAACGGCTTAACCATGTAATTAGGAATGCTCTGGTGGAGTTCCAGGTTATGGTTAGGCGACCACACCGCCATTTGGGTCATCCGGTATGTACCCGTATAAGCTGTTGCGCTGAACGGGTTAGTAGCCTGACGAACCGTAATGGTGTAAAAGTAAGGCGCATTGTAAAACTGCCCTGCCGTTACGTTAGGTGTCATGTTGGCTTCCTCAGGATTCCCCAGGCTGGGAGAGGTAACTGTTTGCGCATTGGCCACAGTAAAGGTACGGCCATCCGTTAAGCGAGCCTTCCAGCGAAGCAAAATCTGGTCACCAAGAGCCAAGCTGCCCGGGTAAGCAACACACGGACAAACATCCGGATAGATGTTTGAACAATCCACTCCCGGTATTCCATCAGGATCAGTTGTAAGGGTGGCCAGTGCAGTCTGAATCTGAGCGGCCGTAATGCGAACAGCTCCTGAACGGAGGTATTCCGAATAGGTAGGCTGGGGAACAGCAGCCAGGTTCATAGCGGATGCCGGAATTGTGGTTACCAGCACTTCATCCGTAATTAAACCGGTACCTCCGTTACGATGCGTGGCATAAAATTCCACTTCTTCCAACAAGGCGCCTTTTTCCTCATCAACGGATTCGAAAACAAACTCAACAGCCGAATTGGCCAGATCATTAAATTCCAATACGTTCGATGTGACCTTGTAAATCCGCAAATAATGACCACTTGTACGATCATCATACGGTAGCGGGTACAGGCTCTCGTCACGGCAGGCTATTGTAACCATGCCGGCCACCAGCACCACACCTAAAATATATTTCTTCAAGTTCATAGTCATGTCTATTAAAGGTTAAAAATCAAGGTTGGTGGTATTCGTATCCCAGAAAATTTTACCCTCCAAATCAGTCTTTTGCTGAATCTGGTTATTCAGGTTAGCTGCATTGGCAGGATACCAGAACGAACGCGGAAACGCACCCGGTACCGGATTTTGCGTGGGCTGCATACCAGTCGGACGGCCAGTTCTGCGGTAGAGGTTATAGGCCTCAACACCGTTACCGTATAGTGCAATCCAGTACTCACGGGCCAGGTAGTTCAACGCATTGGCTGCTGAAGAATTAAATGCAAATACGGCAGCGGTTACATAATTGTTTACATCCGTAGTATAGGTTGCAGCAGGGTAAAATCCATTAATGGTACCTGCTTCAGTAGGAGCCGCTGCAACGGGGGTTGTACCATACGTACCGTTTACAGCCCAGTCGCGCACATCAGCCATCGAAGCACGAATACCTTCCTCAAAATGCTGTACAGCCGTTAAAGGCGTAGTAGCACCTAAACGAAGGTTCGCCTCAGAAAGCATAAACTGTACGAAGGAGCGCATCATAATGGGCTGGAAGCCCGCACCGCGCATACCTACACCCGCGCTAACACCTGTATTCACGTTAGCATCAAAACGTCCTCCTGAAGGATACGCCCCCCAGGCTGTACGCAATAAGCCGTCCGGAGGGATCCCCTGGTTATCCTGATGATCACGACCCCAATAGCCGCGGTCAGTCGGGTAACAAAAGGTTCGTCCCCAGGCCGGATCAGTCGGATCAACGGAAGGCTGACCTGCCTGTTCACCCATGGGAGGGATACCCGCTACATCGTTGGGTACAATGGCAGAACCCGTAGATATCGGATAATGCGAAGGAACATTTTCAGTTAAACAACGAATCTGGTTAGCATCCGTACTGTTAGCGTTGGTCTGGCGATAGAAATAGAAACGAATTCTTGGATCTCCCGGATCACCACCGCGGTGGGTTGCATCGTACCCGTGAAACATGTGCCAGATGAGCCAGTTCGACATATAGTTTCCACCACCGGCAGGGTAGTTGGCTACAAACCTGGGGTGCCGGGAATCTGGTGCAGAGGCGTTGGTTCCATAACGGAAAACAAAATTCTGATTTGCAGCGGCAATCAAACCGCCCGGATCGGCAATCACAGCATTTAACTCAGTTACATCTCCTGTGTTCAGGTAAATCTTAAGCAAAAGCGTATTGGCTAACCGAACCCAGCTACCGTAGCTGTTATTGTAGTACATATCGGTAATTGCCGGGGCAACCGGGTTTTGTAAACCACCGGCTGTTGTAAGCGGGGTGGTCAAATCCAGTTTGGCTTGCTCTAACAGCGCAATGGCCTGATCATACACATCCTGCTCATCATCCGGTACCGGATTAAAGTTACCGGAACCCTGAAACGCCTGGGAGAACGGCACATCGCCAAAGAAATCAACCAGCAGAGTCAGGGTATAGGCTGAAATCACGCGGGCAATTCCGGCATGGCGCATATAACCCGCAGCTTCAACCGAAGGAATAAGCGCATTAGCCTCTACAAGAATACCGGCATACGCTGTTGACCAAATACCATTAAAGTCTTCCGGGCGAACAGAGTTTTGATACTCTGTACCAGCTCCGTTTTGCAACCGGGTTTGCTGCATCCCATTGGAACTCGCAGCCTGGAACATGCCCGCCAGGTTTATTTGCAATGTATTTAAAACTAAACTTGGTAATTCCTGTCCTGGCTGTAAGGCGTTCGGGTTTTCACGCAGGTCAAGCGTACATGACGCGCCCATAACCAAGGCCAGCGAAAGCAATACTATTTTAATGTATTTCATTTTCATTTAGGGTTAAAAGGTTAGAACGATACCCGCAATACAACACCATAACGCCTCATGCTGGGGCCTGTCAGGTAGTCAAAACCGATACCTCCGTTAACACCCAGGCTGGATACTTCCGGATCAAAGTTCACGTACTTAGGCACGTTAACCGCATTAAACCAGAGGTTATTGCCGGTAAATATGATGGAGGCACTCTTAATCGGGGTTTTGCTTAACAGCGATTTAGGCAAGGTGTAACCAAGGTTCACTTCGCGAAGGCGGATGGTGGTTACATCAAACACGCTGTTGTCGTTACGACCAAAGAACTGTGAGTTAAAGCCGTAGTCAGCTGCCGTAATCTGGATGTCGTTTGGAGCATAAATAGGGTCGCCATCGGTATCCACACCAATCTGCTTCACGCCAGGCAGGATAAAGATCTGGTCGCGGTCAAAGTTATCACGACCAGCCAATACACCCCGTGCCAGCAAGCCGGCAGGTGTCCAAGCCACCATTTGTCCACCATGACGGTAATCAAACTGGAAACTCAGCGATATCCCTTTAAAGGAGAAGTTATTGATCAACGTGGTCAGGTGCTTAGGGTTCGGATCGCCCAGTTCGCCAATCTGCGGAGCGATTACGTGAAGGCCGTCTGAACCTACAACGCGATTACCATCCGGATCTTTCAAAATGGTAGTTCCTTTAATGATGTTCATCGGTCTGCCCGGAACGGCAAAGTTACCCAGGTCAGTAAAGCCTGAAAGCGCGATTTCATCCAATCCTACACCCAGCGAAACAACCTCTGTTCTGATGAGGGTAAAGTTAAGGGTTACATCCCACTGGAATCCCGAAGAAAGTTTAATGGGCGTTCCGGTGATGATGGCTTCAATTCCCTTGTTATCAATTTTACCTTGATTCAACAGGGTGCTGGTAAAGCCGGTTGATGGATCAATCGGTGCATTAACAATACCTTCGAGGGTTCTCCTGTTAAACGCTGTAAGGTCTACAGCTATCCTTTCATTAAGCAGTTTCGCTTCAATACCTGCTTCAATCTCCTGATATAACTCGGGTTTCAGGTTAAGGTTACCCAGGAAATTGCTAATCTGGTGTGTTGAAATTACGTTGTTACCGGCATCAACAAAGGAACGGGCATTGGATGCAATCACAGTGCGGGTTCCGTAGGGAGCCGGGTAGTTTGCCGATGTTCCTACACCAACGCGCGCTTTGAGGAAATTAAGCGTATTCGATTTCAGGTTGCTAAAGGCATCGGTAGCAATGAACGAAGCGCTTACGGAAGGATAAAACTGTGAATTATTTCCTTTTTCCAAAGCCGATGACCAGTCATTCCGGCCGGTCAGGTTCAGGTATGCAAAGTCCTTATAACCGAGAACAACTTCAGCATACGTTCCATACAACTGACTTTCGGATGTTGATTCGAAGAATCTGCCGTCAAAAGCCGCACTATTTGGTGCTGATGTATTGAAGTTACTGTGCCGGAAGAAACCGAATACAATCTGGTTTTCAGAATAGATACCGTTTCGATCAAACCGGTCATTACGGGCATTCAACCCAACCAGACCTTTCAAAGAAATATCACTGGATATTTCGCGCTGCAACGAGAAAATTAGGTCGTGGTTCCAGATGGTATTCTGAATAGACTGTGTTTGGTAAACACCGTTATTAATTACCTGATAGGTAGGGCCAATACCTTTGTTATACTGCCGGCTTTGGTTTTGCGTATAAGTGTCAAGACCTACCCGGTATTGCAACGACATGTTTTCGTTGAAATCATAGGTGAAACTTGAGCTACTGAAAAACCTGTCCGTCACATCAGTTTCCAATGTGTATTTGGCAATCCAACGCGCACTGGGAATGTCATTTGGACCCCGGTACCATACAGATTTGTGCTCTTCCGGGGTTTCAAAAGGAAACAGGTCCGTATCATTTATATCCAGGTTTCTCGGGGTATAGAGAAAGTTGGCATATAATGAAGGAACACCACCAAAAGAAGCACCACCACCGGTAGCACCGTTAAGCGGAGGCGTCTGGAAATCGCTGTTGGAGTACATGAACGATGAGCGAACTGTAAACTTATCCGTTACAGAACCATTAAAACCTATGGAGGCGTTTACACGGGTAAGGTCGTTACCGGGGGCATAGCCCTCCTCTGTAGTATAGCCCAACGATGCGGTAATGTTCATTTTCTGGCCCCCTCCTGTAACTGTTAGGGCAGTGTTTGAAATCATGCCTTTTCTAAAGAACCGGCCCACGCTGGGTGCCGCTTCCCACGGAATGCGCTTCCAATAGGTTTGGCTGGCAAATGGCAACCTTAACGCAGGATCGGATAAGAACTGATACGGATGCCCGATGGAGTCGAACTCATCAAAGTGCGCACCCCAGTTGCTAAAGAAGTTACCATATAGCTGCTGAAAACCATTGCCGTAGTCATTCTGAAATTCAGGCAGGGAGGCAATCTCATTTTGAGCAAGTGTTTGCTGGAATGTTACTTCCGGGGTTTTCTTCTTTCCTGAACCTGCTTTGGTGGTTACGAGAATAACACCGTTACGACCCTGTGTTCCATAAAGCGCTGTGGCAGCAAGCCCCTTCAACACACTAATGCTCTCAATGGTGTTGGGATCCAAATCCTGAAAGCGGCTTGTAGCAGTTGCTGCACCCCCGGTAGTAAATCCGGATTGGTCGTTTGTACTGGAGTTAAAAGGTACTCCATCAACCACCCACAAGGGTTGGGTATTACCCGTAATGGTTGAATAGCCCCGGATGTTAATCTGGGCACCGGTACCGGTTGTACCGCCCACGGGATTAATTACAACCCCCGGAATTTTCCCCTGCAACACGCGGGAAATGTCACCAATCGGTCGGGCGGCTATCTGCTCTGAACCCACCGAGGTAACAGCATAACCCAACGCTTTCTTATCGCGGGCAATACCTTGCGAGGTAACAACCACTTCAGACAACTGAGTTACGTCAAGCGCCAGGGAAACATCAACCACTGACCGCTCACCGATTGGCACCTCCTGTGTTTGGAGACCAATGAAAGAGAAAACCAGCGACCCTCCGGAGGAAGGAACACTGATTGTGTAACGGCCGTCTGCATCCGTTACCGTACCCGTTGCCGTGCCTTTCACAACAACGTTCACGCCAGGTAAGGCCGATCCATCTTCCGTGGACGTTACCCTACCCGATACCGTTCGCTCCTGTGCCCACACCGTGAACACAAACGCTAACGAGAAGCATAGTAGTAAAAACTTCTTCATAGGTTAGTTTTAGGTTAAACAATCGTTTTAAAGTTCCAAATTAAATGATGTTGGGTAAAAATTAAAATAACAGGCAAAGGATTTTCAACCAAATAATATTTGGTAATCCCTACCTGATAAGAAATTCAATTCTTCTGTTTAGTTGTTTACCCTCCTCGGTAGTGTTAGGCGCTACCGGGCGCGTATGGCCATAGCCCTTGGATACAATCCGTACTTCGGGTATTCCTCTGTTAACCAGGTAGTTGTAAACAGCCTGTGCTCTTCGCTCAGATAACTGCTGGTTGTAGGCCGGGCTACCCGTGTTATCCGTATGGCCACTTATTTCAATAGAAATAGATGGGTTTTCCTGTAAAAACCTCACAGTCTTCTCCAACTCGGTGATTGACTTTTCTTTTAAATCGTATTTATCTGTATCAAAAAACAGGTTTTTTAATATGGCATGAGCCCCACTGACGGCTCTGTCCAAAAGAATATTCTGTGTGATGGGCTCAAAATCGCTGATTTCGGAATAGTTGAAATTAAGACTCTGAAATAAGTACCCTGTTTTGGTAACATAAAGTGCATAATCGGCACCCTGGGTTAGCACCATCAGGTATTCGCCAGTCAGCGAGTCGGATTCAACCACCGATACCCGTTGGTTTTTCTCAATATTATAGAGTTCAATTTTTGCCTTCAGCCGTTGTTCTGTTTTCCTGTCGGCCACAACCCCCCGCACATAATTGCTTTTTTGTTTAATCTGTTGCGATTCGGGAATATCAATTTCGTAAATCCTACTACTGGCACCCGCCAGCGTGCTCTCTTCATGGGAATAATAGCCCTTCAGGCCATCAGCGGTGATAAATAAGGAGAACTGATCTTCATGATCGTTGAGCGGCCGGCCTAAATTGACCGGGGCAGCCCATGTGTCACCGCTCCGTTCTGAAAAAAAAATATCGTAACCGCCAAAACCGGTGTGCCCGGTAGAAGCAAAATACAATACCTGGTCGTTAACATGAATAAAGGGCGATATCTCATCACCAGGAGTATTTACCGGTGAGCCCAGGTTACGCGCCCGGGTCCACTGCCCGTTGTCGTCAGAAACCGAAACCCAGATGTCTCTCCGGCCCTGTCCACCCCTGCGATCAGAAACAAAGTACAAGGTTCGTCCATCGGCTGAAAGTGCCGGCTGGGATTCCCATTCAGTTGAATTGACATTGGGTCCCAGGTTTTTTGGTACAGTCCATTCGTTGCCGATTTTCACCGTTTCATATAAATCGCAACTGCCGAAACTTTGGCGACCCACACAAGATGTAAAGATCAGCTTCCGGCCATCGGCCGAAATGGTACACGTGCCTTCATTCAAGGCTGAGTTTACATTTTTTGACAGCGACTGCGGCTTGCCCCACCGCCCGTTGCTTTCCTTGCGGGAAATAACCAGGTCCTCATCGTGTTCAGGCGCATTACCGAGCCTGCGGGTAAATATCAACTCCTGCTGGTCGGCTGTAAGCACCGGAAAATATTGTAGAGGGAAACAATTTACTGTATCGCTTAGCGGGTGTTGATTATAGTGTGCTTTAAGTGCCAGGTTTTGCTTTGCAAATTCTGCGTTGCGCAGCCATTGCGAAGCGCGTTCAATTTTCTGCCGATTTTGATTTTCAGCACGTAAAAAATTCTGTAGTGTAACAACCGCGTTATCGTACTGCCCTGTGTTAAGATAGGCCTCACCCAAATCAAACCAGATTATGCGTTGCTTTTTAATGTCGGTGGTAAGCGAAGCGGCCGTTTCAAAATGTTGTACCGCCATTGGGTAACGCTTGGTTGACATATACACCAGGCCCAGCCGATAGTACGCCTCCACAAATTTTTTATCGCGGTTTATCGCCTCGTTCAACAAATCGATGGCCTGCTGATACTGCCCCCTTACCCGGTAATTATCAGCCTGATTGTACAACTCAATGGCTTTTTTGGATTTGGTGCTTAACCCGGATTGAGCGGGCAGCACAACAGGAACCAAGCAAACCAACCATAAAACAAACGCACGATTCATGACTAAAACTAAAAAAGTATATGCGTTACCGGAAATTCCGGTCCATTAAATCCGACCAAGGCATTAATCAGTTTTATTTTTTTAAAACGATTTAAATGGCTTAGCATTAGTTCCTCTTCCTGTATTTCTCCGGCATCGAGTAGTACAGCGCGCATAACTCCGGGAAGCAACGGCATAGCGGGGGTTATCCACCGGAGTCCGTCATAAAAAACCACATTATTGTATGAGGTATCGGTAACCAACCCGTTTTTTACAATCAGGATATCGTTAGCCCGGCCTCGTTTATTAAATAGCATATCCAGTTTGCTTCGATCCGCATATTTATAATCATACTTGATCGCATTATCATACATTACTTTTAACGAGTGAATTGGCATCGCCTTATACGGAATTAATTCATGCTGCCATTCACCATCGGTTGTGTATACCACACGGTATTTATAAATTCCGTTTTGGGGAACGACTAACTTCTTTATTACTGTTTTAAGGATAACCTGATTTTGGCTTCCTGCAAGTTTCTGCACGGTGTTGTCCATGCGGTGCTGGTGGTACGGCAGGTGATGAAACACACCGTTCTCTAACCGGATAGACTCAATTAACCGGTACATATATTTTATCAAGCAGTTCCTGATACTCCTTTGCTGCTTCACTCTGCGTGGTAATGCCCCCTCCGCTGCGATAGTAATATCGACCATCCTGGTGTTCGATAAACCGGATCATAACACCGCTGTCCAGGTTAATACCATCAAAATAACCCAGAACGCCCGAATAAAATCCCCGATCGCAGCCCTCAGCAGCACGAATAACAGAGCATGTTTTTAATTTCGGGGCGCCACTAACGGAGCCGGCTGGTAAAAGCTTTACCAACAGGGTGCCCAACTGGCAGTGGAAATCATCCGGCAGCCGGCCGGTTATCTCCGAACTCACCTGCAATAACCTGGCGCGATTTGTTTTGATTTCTTCCACATAGCGGAAACGCGTTACCTCTACTGCTGTCGCCACCTGGCTCAGATCGTTGCGTATCAGATCAACAATGGTAACGTGCTCAGCTTTTTCTTTTGGATCATTTAGAATCTGGTCGGTCGCATAAGGAACCGAGGCATCAATCGTGCCCTTCATGGGGTATGCATAAATTTTATTGCCCCGAATCTGCACAAACGTTTCTGGCGAAAAAACAATAAACTCATTTTGGTACCAGCACTTGTATCGGGCCTGAGCCCTGTTAAAAATTTCCTGCAGGGAGCAATTCAATCCAACCGGAGTTTTTACGGTAAGATTCAGCAAAAAGGAATCGCCATAACCGAGGTGATGCTGTACCCGCTTAAAACGGGTTTCGTATTCCTGAAAAGAAATTGGAAACAGTTGTAAATCAACCGAACCTGACGGCCTCGTCAATATCGGGCTATTTGAGAAACCATTAATGGAATATTGCAATACGTTAGGATCAACCTCATCCAGCCGGAAAGCCAGGGGTTGGTTTAATTCAAAATCAGTAAGAAAGAAAAAAGGCGTGCGCGAAGCGCCCCACGTATTTAATGCCGTAACAAATTGCTCCAGGTTCAACGTTCAGGGAATATTCATGTACTTATGCACCTGCAGTGAAATGCGCCATTGCGGATTGGTTTTACAATAATCAATGAGCAGCGGCAACATCTCCTTTTCTTTCGACCACTCCGGCTGCAGAAAAAGTTTGCATTGCCTGTTTACCTTAGCTGCATGCTCTTCGGCCCAGGCCAGGTCGCTCTTATTATATACAATGATTTTAAGCTCATCAGCTTTCGCATAAACTGAGCTATCAGGGTATTTAAATTTTTTTGGGGAGAAACAAATCCAATCCCAATCACCGGTTAGCGGGTACGCCCCACTGGTTTCGATGTGCGTTCGCATACCGGCTTTATGCAAAGCTTCAGTTAACGGTATAAGATCATACATAGCGGGTTCTCCTCCGGTGACCACCGCCATCGGGGCCGAAGAAGATTGTGCACGGGCCACGATTGTATCAACATGTACCAGCGGATGAGCCGAAGCATCCCACGATTCCTTAACATCGCACCATACACACCCTACATCACAGCCACCCAGCCGGATAAAATAGGCAGCACATCCCTGGTAAAATCCTTCACCTTGAATAGTGTAGAAGTCTTCCATAAGTGGTAGTGCAATAGTTGATACAGGGGCAGCCATAACCAGAGTTAATTCAAGTACCCTGAACCTGCTTATGCATTGCGAAGTTCAGTAGCCCGCAAGGTATTTAGCAGCAGCGAAGCAATGGTCATCGGGCCAACACCGCCCGGAACAGGTGTAATCATAGCACATTTAGGGGCAACATTCTTAAAATCCACATCGCCTTTTATGGCATAGCCGTTTTTATACTGCGGTCCTTCAACGCGTGTAGTGCCCACATCAATCACCACAGCCCCTTCTTTAACCATATCTGCCGTAATCAAGCCGGGTTTGCCCACCGCCACAATTAAGATATCGGCACGCCTGGTGAAATCGGCCAGTCCTTTGGTGTACTTGTGGCATAGGGTTACAGTAGCCCGGCCGTGTTCCGCCAGCATCATGCTCAGGGGCGCCCCCACAAGCCGGCTTGCGCCAACAACTACGCAGTGCTTTCCTTCGGTTTCAACCCGATAGCGCTTAAGCAACTCCATCACACCAAAAGGAGTAGCCGGCAGCAGCAATGGATTTTTTGATACAATGCTCCCGAAATTGCGATTGGTAAAACCATCAACATCTTTATCGGGTTTAATGTGTTCGGTAATTTTTTCAACCGATATGTGAGGAGGCAACGGAAGTTGTACAATAAACCCATCCACATCCGGATCTTTATTAACCTGATCGATATGCTTCAGTAATTTATCTTCACTGATGGTGTCGGCAAAGCGCATCATGGTGTAATGAAAGCCAACTTCTTTACACGCTTTTACTTTATGATCAACATACGTTTGGCTGGCCCCGTCATCGCCCACCAAAATGATAGCCAGGTGCGGAATTTTGCCGCCCGTTTTTTTGATTTCGTTTACACGCTGAATGATCTCTCCCTTAATCTCAGCAGCGACCTTTCGTCCGTCAATCAGCGTGTAAGTTGATGTTTCTGTCATTTTATGCTTTTCGTTTAAGCCTCCTGGTTTCTACCCACAGTTCGATAAACTCACCTGCAATTTTTCTATGGAGGGCTTTGATTTTGAGTAATTCGATTTTCTTTTTTGAAAGTTTGGCTTCCAAACGATTTACCTGTTCACTCCATTTGTTTTGAGTTCCTGACCTCCCCTGCCTTGATTTAGTTTTTGCCATTCTTGATTTGACTAAGGAAATAACGGATCAGTTGAGCTTGCATCCGGATAAACTCACGTTGGTTTTTAATGGACTGCTCTAATTTTCTGTTGAATGATTCCAGGTTTTTATCAAGTCTTTCCACCCTGCGAAGTTAATCAATCTTCAGCACAGCCATAAAGGCCTCCTGGGGTATTTCCACATTGCCTACCTGGCGCATGCGCTTCTTTCCTTTCTTCTGCTTTTCCAGCAGCTTACGCTTCCGTGTGATGTCTCCGCCATAACATTTCGCCAACACGTTTTTGCGAAGCGCCTTAACCGTTTCTCGTGCAACAATTTTCTGCCCGATGGCTGCCTGAATGGCAATCTCAAACATCTGGCGCGGCAGCAATTCGCGCAGTTTTTCGCAGAGTTTTTTGCCCCATTCGTACGCCTTACTCCGGTGCACAATGGCCGAAAGGGCATCCACCTTCTCTCCGTTTAACTGGATGTCCAGTTTTACCATATCGGATTCGCGGAAACCAATCAGGTGGTAATCAAGTGAAGCATATCCTTTCGAAATCGTTTTTAGCTTATCAAAGAAATCAAAAACAATTTCAGCCAGCGGCATTTCAAACGTCATTTCTACCCGGTCGGTAGTGAGGTACGACTGGTTTTTGATCACCCCGCGCTTATCCATGCACAGCTTAATAATGGGCCCGATAAACTCGGCTTTAGTAATAATCTGTGCTTTGATGTAGGGTTCTTCAATGTGGTCAACCGTATTGGGCTCCGGCATTTCCGAAGGTGCGTTGATTTCGTACATTGAACCATCGGTTTTAATGGCACGGAATTGCACAGAAGGCACTGTGGTAATTACCGTCATGCCAAACTCACGTTCCAGGCGCTCCTGGATAATTTCCATGTGTAACATGCCGAGAAAGCCGCACCGAAAACCAAAACCCAGGGCAGCAGAGGTTTCCGGTTCCCATACCAGCGAAGCATCATTCAACTGAAGTTTTTCCATAGAAGCCCGCAATTCTTCAAACTCAGTGGTATCCACCGGATAGATGCCTGCAAACACCATGGGCTTCACATTTTCAAAACCTTTTACAGCTTCGCCAGGGCGGTCGGCATGAGTAATGGTATCCCCCACATGTACTTCACTGGCCACTTTAATACCTGAAATAAGATAGCCTACATTACCGGCATGAATGTGATGAAGCGGATGTTTCTCCAGTTTCAATACGCCTATTTCATCAGCCGTGTACTCCTTTCCTGTACTGACAAACTTTACTTTATCTCCTTTTTTAATGGATCCATTAAAAACACGGAAATAAACTTCAATGCCACGAAACGAGTTAAACACCGAATCGAAAATCATAGCCTGCAGCGGAGCGTTTGGATCACCCTTCGGAGGTTTTATGCGTTCAACAACAGCTCGCAGGATATCGTCAATACCAATGCCCTCTTTGGCGCTGGCGCGAATCACATCCTCAGGTTTACAGCCAATCAGGTCAACAATCTCATCGGTTACCTCTTCGGGCATGGCATGCGGAAGATCAATTTTATTGAGTACGGGTATAATTTCCAGGTCGTGCTCCAACGCCAGGTAAAGATTGGAGATGGTTTGGGCTTCAATGCCTTGACTGGCATCTACAATGAGCAGTGCCCCTTCGCAGGCTGCAATTGAACGCGAAACCTCATACGAAAAATCCACATGGCCCGGGGTATCAATCAGGTTAAGGATGTAATCCTTACCCTCCAGCTTGTAATTCATCTGGATGGCATGGGCTTTTATGGTGATGCCCTTTTCACGTTCCAGGTCCATATTATCAAGCACCTGGTCTTGCATTTGCCGATCAGTCAGGGTTCCGGTAGCTTCTAACAGCCTGTCGGCCAGCGTACTTTTACCGTGGTCAATGTGGGCAATAATGCAAAAATTGCGGATGTTCTCCATACCCGTCAGTTCCTCAAAAAATTTTGAGCCACAAAAGTACGATAAATGGCCAAAATCAACCCATCTATCGAACAATGCGCTGGTCGAGTTTTAGCGGATAAACTTTCCAGACAATCTTCCGAAAGTCGGCAGCAAGCGGATTGATTACGTAATTAACCGATGTACGATCGACCACCGAAGGAACTGCAAAGCTAACAACACCTTTTGCCAGCAATTCATCGCCATAGCGTTGCGAGGCCTTGCCGGCAGGCAGACTATCCCAGCCCGTGGGCAAGCGGTTGAGTTCCGGAAAGAAAATAAGGTTTTCCGGCATAGTAAACTCCTGAACCGAATACACCACGTAACGTTCAGCGGCAAAAAGTTCCGGATCTACGGTTAGTCGCTCCAGTAATCCCGATGCAACAGAATTGCTCGCATAGAGTGCCGGAATGCCTGCGGAATTCCAGCGGCCGCCAAACCGTTTGGCGCCTTCACCACTACCATCGCAAAACATGGTTCGCGCAATGCGGTACGCCTTCATACGGCAACCCCATGTTGCAGCCGCATGATTTCAGTTTTCAGTAAGCCTATACCCTCCGATACATCAATTAAATCAAGCGGGCGGATATTACCCAAGCTGAATAACGGCCGGTCCATCCACCTGCGAAAACCTTCTAAACCAAAGTATTCAATACCCACAGCATAAAGTTCGGCCAGTGCATACATTTTCTCTGACTGCACAGAATCAAAAACGTCAGTTCGCTGAATGGTTTTAGATGAAACTGCCAACGCGGAGGCCAGTGTTTCGTTGTCAAGCCCGGTAACTACTTTTAAGCGATCAAAAACATCTTTTTTAAAACCAGTCCGGAAGGTATGAATACGATTGAGCGGTTCGGTTACCCTGAGCGGCTCAACTCCCAAAACGGAAAATACAGTAACCGGTTCGTTGGCGTTATAGGCAAAAGCCGGTTCACTAACCGATGAAAAATGCCTTTTTTTGGAGTATTTTTTAGGTTTCATTGTACATTAGTGGATATTTGTCCACTAATGTAACGTAATTTGTCCTACACCGATTCAAAAAAAACAAAATTTATTTTTCTACTCAATACCCGGTTGCTTGATAGTAAAACCCGTTTTGGCCTTTTCGTCAGCCACGATTTTACGCACATCGGCTAACAGCTTTTTGGCATCATAAATTATTCCATCCTTAATGGTGTATTTCACTCCGCCCACTCGCACGGGTTTGTTGTCGTCCGACAGTTTAATGGCCCCGGTACCGTAAAGTACCTGTAAATTTTCGAGCGGGTTTTGGTCAACAATAACAAAATCAGCAAGCTTACCTACTTCAACTGAACCCAAATCTTTCTCAGCACCTAATGCCTGCGCACCGTACAGCGTAGCCGAACGAATTACTTCAAGCGGATGAAAACCTGCCTCGCGCAGCAATTCCAGTTCACGAATGTAGGCGAAGCCATACAGTTGAAAAATGAAACCCGAATCAGAGCCGGTAGTTACGCGTCCTCCCCTGTTTTTGTATTCATTTACAAAAGTCATCCACAGCCGGTAGTTTTCCCGCCAGGCCACCTCCTGCTCGGTACCCCAGGCAAACCAATACGAACCGTGCGCCCTTCGGTTAGGCTGATAGAAAGACCAAAGTTGCGGCAGCGTATACTCCTCGTGCCACTCGGCCCTGCGCGCGCGATGTAAATCGCGACTGGCCTCATAAATATTAAAAGTTGGATCGAGCGTGAAGTCCAGTTTGAGCAATTCATTCATTACATTATTCCAATGCTCCGAATAAGGGGCAGCGGCCTGCCTCCATAGTTTACCGGCATTTTCAAACCGGTGCTGTTCATTCTGGTAATTATAATCAAGTGGATAATCCTGAATGGTGCGGTCGGTAAACAAGGCTTCGGGCAAACCGTACCAGTGCTCCATACTGGTTAATCCGGCACGGGCCGACTTTACCACATTCCAGCGGGCCACATCCATTTGCGCATGATGACAGCATGAACGCAGGCCAAGTTTCTTATTCTCTTCAATAGCAGCCTGCATAATCTCAGGTGCGGCACCGAAAAATTTAATTCCATCAGCACCTTTAGCTTTATTGTTACGCACCCACTCGCGGGCCATTTCGGGTGTACTTATCGGCTTTTCGCTGCCTTGGCCAAATGACGTGTAGGCATAGAGCCGTGGAGCGGTTATCAGATTTTTTGCACTCTTCTGTTTTTGATCAAGTACCCATTCCAAACCGTTACCGGCCG
>JAKLJG010000008.1 GCA_023151255.1 Cyclobacteriaceae bacterium
ATTTAAGTCGAAAGCATTGGCATACCCGACAGAAAAAGTTGATTCGAGCAGGGAGAAGATAACAATTTTCATATCGAGTTGTGAGCCTACGTTGATGAACCGGTTGTTACCAAAATCATTTTCTCTGGTGAACAATGCCGATGAGAAGGCGGTTAGCTGCATCCAGTTTGAATACAGGTTTAATCCGCCCAGTTGCCGGAAGCGGATGGGCGGCAGCACAAACTCAACCATGCCTTTGGCAAACGATTTGGCGATAATGAATTTATCGGCCTCGAAGCTTAATCCGGGAAATGAAAAAATATTCCGGTACCGCCTGGCCACCTGGTAATCGATGTAATTGTTGCCGAATGCAGCAAACCCGAACCGTGTGAAGGGGTTGAAGGTATCGCTTAACGAATTGCCGGCTGCCGTCCGCAACCAAACAGAAAAATGATTGATCGGAAGTTGGATGCCCACATCATACGAGCCAATCAGTGTGGCATATATATTACTGTTAGAATGGGCAGCCAGGGTTCTGAATGTCCACTTATATCCTTTCTCGGCATCTACGGCACCAAGCGAACCCCGAAGGTTGCTGTACATCAGGCTTACATCGGCATTAACGAACAAGCTGTCGGTGAATCCCCGGGTTTCTATTTGCTGAAAGAAAGGTGATTGTTGAAGACCATAAAAAGCGCCAGCCCCCAGTACCAAATCGAGTTTTCGGGGCATATCCCAAATGAGTGATCGGGTATGGTCTACCCTTGTAACAAGTCCTCTTCTGGAAACACGGGTAGGGCCAAACAAATCGTAGAAGCTGGCAGGATTATGTTGTATGCTAAATGTGTAGCGCCCCATTTTACCGGAAACAGCCAGGTGCAATTGTTCTGAGTCATCCATCACCATGTTAATACTGTCGCGTGTGCTGGCCAGCGGATTAACCCAGTTGCGTGGTGTGTACGACACCGAAAACTCAAATTCACGGAAGTTCAGCGGGTCGCCCAGGTTGACCGTGTAACCGGGACCAAAAAAATTTTTGTAACCGGTTATGACGGGGTAGGCCGAATTGAGTTGAATTTGCCTTCCAGCCTTGTACTGACCTTCTTTAATGGTGAGACTTTCAATGTCGATCATTTCAGGCGTGGCAATGGGCAGTTCCCATTCTTTTAGTACCGGATGTTTTTCAATGGTTTTATTTCCCAAGAACTCAATGGAAGCGACTTCATCAACGGGTTTGTTGGGTATATACACCGGCTGAAAGCCATCGGCTGTAAAGTTGAAGGCAAACAGTTTTTCGTTATCGATGGGCAGCGGGCGAAAAAGACCGGTAAGCGCATTGCTCATCGGTGTAATTTCTTTGGTGGCCACATCTACCCTGAAAATGTTGCTGACTCCTGAATAATAGGAGCAACCGAAGAGGTACTTTCCGTCATCGGTAAACCGGAAACTTTGAGGTGATGAAACTTCAAAATTGAAGACGGTATCAATAACCGCTTTGTTTTTCATCAGGCTGTCAACATTAAAGAGTAACAGCGATTGGTTGCCGCGGTAATCAGATACGGCCGCACTCAGTAACTTGCCATCGGGCGAGATGTCAATATCAAAAATATCATGTCCGTACGGCAGTGTGTAGCGCTGCTGCCACTGGCTGTAGGGTGGCGTTGGATTTTGCGGTGTTGCCTCCGGAATCCTGACAATGGTTGAGAATCCGTTAAGATGCTTGATTCCCCAAATGGATTTATCGGTTTTATTAAAGGTTAAATCACCGGTTCTGAAATCTTTTTGCAGTCGCGTTACTTTACCTGTTTTAATATCGTAGCTGTTCAAATCGCGCCACGCATCATTATCCGTTGTAAAGTAAATCTTATCGCCTTGTTCATCGTAAGTAACGGAGGAAACATAGAACAGGGCAGCCCCTTTAATGTCGGCCAGTCGTTCCAGCTTACCATCGGCTAAATGCAGGGCCGCCAGGTGGGGCGCCTGCCCCGGATAGTTAACGGCCAGGTACATTTTGTTGCGGGCTTTGTCGTAATGCGGATAGGAAACCGATCCGATTTTTTTGGTAGTGATGGGCTGGGTTGGTGTTACCGGAAATTTTTTAATCCGCTCCGCATTTTCAAGTTGCCAATTCTTTTCAAACTGTATCCAGTTTTTCCACTCGTGGTTCAGTGATTGGCCAAATACATGTTTAAACTGTGCAGAGTAGGATCGGTTGCTGCCGTCTCTGCGTTTAACCCATTCAATTATTTTATCGGGTCCATGCTGGTAGGAGAGGTAGCCCATAAACCGGGTACCATATAAATACGAGTTTGTCTTTCCCTGGAAGTCGGTAGTGGTTCCTTCCGATTCGAGACCTTGTGCAGTGTAAATATGTGCATTTTGTAATACGCGTGTTCGGAATACCATCTCATCGTAGCTGCCCATGGCCAGGCCAACGCCACCACTCATCCAGGTTTCGACATAGGAAGCAATACCTTCATGGTACCACCGTGGCGAGTACCTGCGTGGGCTGGTGAGGTAGCTGTAAAAGGCTGTAATCGGATTTTCTTTGGTGGGGCTTACTTTGCCGAGAAATACCTTATGAAAAAACCGATCGGTAGAGCTGGAGTTATCAAGTGCTATTACATGAACCAGTTCGTGGTTCATCATGCTGAAAACCCGCTCACCGGCAGGGCTTGTTTCGAACGTATAGCTGAAGGGCGATAACCCCATGGAGATAGCATTCTTTGGTACAGCCGTGGCTCCGCCATTTCCGTAATCGCCAAAATCCTGAATGAGCACCGTGATTTTTTCAGATGGGGTATAATCAAATAGCCTCCGATGAAACTGCAGGGCGTTATGAAAACACCGCCCGGCATGAGGCAGTACGTACTTATGTCCAAAGTCGTACGTTACCAGACGCATCTCTTTTGTTTCGATCAGGTTCAGTTGCCCGTGGGCAAGAACAGGAATGAATAGAAGGGCGATGATTAACCGGTGCATAGCAAACAACCCGAAAAAAAACCCTGACGGGTGAGGTCAGGGTTTTGGTATGTATTACATCAGTTTACTGAAAGTCGGTACTGGCCATTTTTTCCAGTTGGGTAAACTGCGAGGACTTCATCAGTTCGGTGAATGTTTGATTTTTCATCAGGTCACCAAAGGCCGGGTTTTTAGCAAGTTCAGCGAACTGAGCATTCTTGGCCAGGTCGGTAAAAGCCGGTGATTTTGCTACCTCCATGAACTGTGGCGACTTCATCAGGTCGGCAAAGGCAGCGTTCTTGGCCAGGTCGGCAAAGGCCGGTGATTTGGCAAGCTCCATAAACTGGGCGTTCTTGGCCAGGTCGGCAAACGCAGCATTTTTAGCCAGTTCACCAAAGGCCGGGTTCTTTGCCAGGTCAAGGAACTGCGGATTTTTTGCAAGCGCGGTAAAAGCCGGATTTTTTGCCAACTCCTGGAAACTCGCATTCTTGGCCAGTTCAGCGAAGTCGGGGTTCTTTGCCAGCTCGGTAAAGCGGCCAGACTTAGCAAGGTCCATCATCGCTGGATTTTTTGCCAGGTCATCGAAAGCCGGGTTTTTGGCTACATCCATAAACTGTGGCGATTTCATCAGTTCGGCAAACGTGGTTGACTTAGCCAGTTCGGTAAATGCGGGCGATTTGGCCAGTTCCATGAACTCCGGATTCTTGGCCAACTCGGCAAAGTCGGGATTCTTGGCCAGTTCAGTAAACGATGCTGATTTAGCCATTTCAAAAAACTGTGCATTTTTAGCCAAGTCGGTAAAGGCCGGGCTTTTTGCCAGGTCAAGGAACTCCGGGTTTTTAGCCAGTTCGGTAAATTCAGGCGACTTCATCAATTCACGAAAACTGCGATCGCGCATTAACGCCTGAAACTGATCGTTTTGCAGCAGTTGTTGTACTTCAGCGCCCTGCAGGTCAACCGTGGCAGTTGCGTTTTCGCTTTTATATTTGCCTGCTTTTTTGACACCACCAATGCCGGAACCTTCCGCATCATTAGGCGAGAAGTTAAACTGTCCACCCGCCAGGTAATAACCAACTGTGGCAATTGCTGCTACAGCAATTACGCCAAGAAACACTTTCTTAGACTTATCCATAGAACTATTTTTTAGGTTGTTTATTGAGAGTTGAGGAAATTAAAGTTAAGTAAAAATCTGTTAAGATTCCTACTTGTATTCCTTCCGGTTCTGTAAGGTGATCAAAGTTTCATTTTTTGCCTGAATTCGGCATAACGCGTGTCATTCTCTACTGACCTAAGCCAGGGATTTCCATTTAACGTGCTCAAACCGCCATCGCGCTGGGCATAGGCTTTTTCAAGCCAGGTAAATACCTGGTCGGCATCGTTACGGCAGCCGTATATTTCAGCAATCTGAAATGCACTGACATCCTGATATTCGGTAATGAAATTTTTCAGCAGCAGGTCAGCTTCCTTTATGTTTCCGGCTTTGTAGTGGGCCATCGCTAACCCCTGCATGCGCCAGTCTTCCACTACTTCTTTATGCAGTTCTTCAATGGCTCTTGCTGCATTTCCTTGTAACAGGTAAATAAGTCCGAGGCGGTAGCGGGCAGTTGGAAAATTCGGATTCAATTCAAGGGCCCTGTTTAGTTGCTGTGCGGCTTCATTCAGCCGGTTGGCGTGCATCAGGGTCATGGCCAGATTTACCTTGATAACGGTGCGCAACGGGTCCAGTTCCAGCGCTTTACCAAATAAGGTAGTGGCCTGATCAAATTGTCCTAACGTGAGGGCCAGGTTAGCCATACCGTTAATGGCCCCGATGTTAGATGGATCGCGGGCTATGGCTTTGCGGAATTCATCCTGGGCGCCCAGCCAGTTCCAATCGTATGCTGACAAGATGGAGGCAAGTGCATAATGGCCGCTGGCCAGATCATCGGCAAGGCTTATCGCTTTATTTGCTGCAGCACGGGCCTTCTCAAAACCGTCTGCCGGATCAATGTAGCCGTTGTTTGCGTGTGAGGCATAGGCCAGCGATAAGGCAGCCCAGGCATCAGCCATGGAGTTGTCGATAGCAATGGCCTGGCTAAATAAATCGATGGCTTCATCCACATCTTCGCGCCTGTGTTTTGCAAAAAAGTAGCGTCCCTGCAGGTATAGGGTATAGGCTTCTGAGTTTACAGGACGTGGATGAACGTCATTGCCGCCAAGTGTTAATCGCAGTTCCTGTACAACTGCGTTTGCAATTTCATCCTGAATCTTAAAAATGTCGCCCAATGTTCTGTCATACGTCTTGGACCAGATGTGACTGCCATCGCTGACGTGGATAAGTTGCGCGGT
The DNA here is from genome assembly GCA_023151255.1 of Cyclobacteriaceae bacterium. Lineage (GTDB taxonomy): Bacteria > Bacteroidota > Bacteroidia > Cytophagales > Cyclobacteriaceae > UBA2336. The sequence continues at coordinate 5,269 of JAKLJG010000008.1, forward strand.
GATCCGGATTTTGTCGGATGATTTTCTTACACTGCCTTCGAGAATATGGGTAACTCCAAGTTTTTTACCAATTGACCGGATGTCTTCATTCTTACCCTTAAATGAAAATGCCGAGGTGCGCGAAATGACTTTCAGTTCCGGTATGCGTGCCAGCAGGTTCAGGAGTTCTTCACTCAGGCCATCCGAAAAATATTCCTGATCACCCTCCGCGCTCAGGTCGGCAAAAGGCAGCACAGCAATTGATCGGTCTTCGGTCCGGGTGGATGGTGCGATAAAACCCGATCGAAAATAATACACAACCGTTACCAGCAGAATAAGGGCTGCAACCGCACCGAATATTACCTTCCGGTTTCCACCGGGCTTTCTGATAACTTCGGGATTATTGTAAACTTCCGCTGAAACTTTTTCACCTCCCGGGCCCTTCATGCGTATTCCAGCAATGGTTTGTTTGATGGTATTGGCTACTTTGTTAATCTGATCGCGGTAAAAAATGTGGTTGAGGTTTTCTTTAGGCTCATCTTCGTGTGCGCGCAACGGCCGGTTAACGCCAGGGGTACGGTAAATAAAATCCAGCGATCGAAGCGTACCGGCCAGTTCAGATTCAATCAGTTTGTGATCTTGTTCTTCTAACTCATGAATGCGAACAGGCAGAATACGGCTGTTCACATTGCCATTCGCCAGCCGGATGTACATACCAAACTGATCGGCACTGGCCAATTTGTTAAAGGCGCAGAACTCGTGCTTCCAGGCATAACTGTTCGGGTCGCAATAGGTTTGCGACAGTATGGGTATGAAAATCAGGCATTTTAGTTTACCCTCCAGGCTCTTGTCAACCACCTGGGTTTCGAGCAGGCCATCGTTCGGGTTGGAATCAAAGTAAACAGAAAGTTCTTCCTTAAAGGTTGCGGCAATCTCCTTTTTCAGATTGTCCACAAATTCACTCACCCAGCCATCGTATTTGTTGTCCTTGTGCCGGTAGCTGATAAAAATATCGTATTCGTATCCGGGAACTATAGACGGCATTGGTCAAAGATAGGTCATTGCCTGGCCAAAACCGAATAATTGGAATTGTTCGATGTCAATTCTTTTGTTCTTCTGATAATACTGCCGAACTTTAGAATATGCGTAGCTGGGTGGTCTTGATTGCTTTTATGGTTTCCGGTAAGATACTGGCCTCCTCCCTGCTCATCCCCATGGATAACACCCAACGCAATCACCTGAAAGCTTACGGTTTGGCTTTTTACGCACTTCAACATGATATACCTGTTGACTGGCTGCTGAATTACCGGGGTGGAAGCTTTTTGATTGATTACTCAAAAGAGATTGCCAGTGAATGCAAAGTGCGTGACGTAATTGTTGAAATTCTTAACGACACAGAGGTAAACAAGTTGCTTAACCATATTGAGAGCCCTGCCGTGAATATGAACCTGGTGCGCATGGAGCGTGCACCCCGGATTGCAGTTTACTCTCCTAAAAATGAAATTATACTTGATGAAACCGATGCCGTAATTCTGGTACTGGATTATGCTGAAATCCCCTATGACATCATTTACGATGAACAAATACTCAAAGACGATGCTCTGGCACGCTATGATTGGCTGCACCTTCACCACGAAGACTTTACCGGCCAGGTAAGCAAGGTGCAGTTCAGGCAGTCGGCCCAACTTGAAGTTAAATTATTGGAAACTACTGCGGCACAGTTAGGGTATGGCCGGGTATCGGCCATGAAGTATGATGTGGTAAAAAAGATACATGCTTTTTGCGCATCGGGCGGCTATTTATTCGCCATGTGTTCGGGAGCCGAAACGTTTGACATTGCACTTGCTGCCAATGGCATTGATTTGGAAAACACATTGGATGAACTGGATGTACCCCTCGACTATGCTAAAAGCCTGGCGTTTGAAAACTACACGCTGGAGCCAACCATGAACCGCAGTTTCTCCACCATCAATGTGGGGGGGTGGGGGTATAATGACTCGGGACCTGAGTTTTTTACACTTTTCGAATTCTCTGCTAAGTGGGATGTTATCCCATCAATCTTAACCCAAAATCACGAATACCTTATCCGCGAATTTTCGGGGCTCACCACAGCCTTCAATAAGCCACATGTTAAACCCGATGTACTCATCCTTGCCGAAAACAGGCAGCGTCCTTATGTACGGTATATATATGGAGAACTTGGTAACGGCCATTGGACGTATTATAGCGGTCACGACCCAGAGGGAGGCCGTGGGCGGGGCAGGGGGCCTACCGATCTGTCCTTGTTTCCTCATTCGCCCGGGTACCGGCTCATATTAAACAATGTGCTCTTTCCTTCGGCCAGTAAAAAGAAGCGAAAGACATGAAAAGGCTCTCTAAATAGCTTTGCCCGAATCTATTCAACATATCGAAAACCTGGTCAACCACGGTCGGTTTCTGGAAGCACGCACGAAAGCTGAAGCGTTGCTGAAAACTTCACCCGATACACGGCTTTCACAACTGTATGCGTTGGCACTGTCAAAATCGGGCATGCCCGAAGCTGCAAAAGAATACCTTGAACCTGTATATAAGTCCAATCCTGATGATCCGGAAACAGCCGGGATACTGGGCAGCATTTTCAAGGAGTTATTTAAGAAAAGCCAGCAAAGCACGTTTGCGCTGCAATCGCGCGATACGTACCTGAAGAATTTTGTCACCACCCAGAATTATTATACCGGTATAAATGCCGCCTCCATGTCGGCTATGATCATGCAAGCTGGCAAAAGCCGCGACATCGCCCAACAGGTGATCAGCATGATTAAACCCGATACAACGGATTTCTGGGAACTGGCAACGCTGGGTGAGGCGTACATGCTGCTGAAAGACAGGGCTAACTCCATTGCCTGCTATGTTAAAGCGCGCAAGGTTGCCGGAGCGGATTGGGGTAGAATTACCAGTGTATACAATCAGCTTTGGCTGCTTAATCATTACATCCCGGTGTCGGGCGAGGTGATGAAAGTTTTTAATCCGCCTGGAGTAGTGGCCTTTGTCGGGCATATGATTGATCATCCGGAGCGAAAGTCACCGCGCTTTCCGCCAGAACTTGAACCAAAAATTAAAGAGGCTATTCGCAACAGCATTCGTACCCTTAATGCCAAGATTGGCTACTGCTCCCTGGCTTGCGGGGGCGATATACTGTTTGCCGAAGTAATGGCTGAAGAAGACGGTGAGCTAACTATTTTTCTGCCTTTTAATCAGGATGATTTCCTGGATGTGAGTGTTCGGTTTGCCGGTGAGCACTGGGTGCAGCGCTTTCATGACCTTAGGCAAAAATTTTCGGTCCGGTATGTTACCAATGAACGCTACGAAAACTTCGATGACCTGTTCACCCTGCAAAGCCGGGTTATTTTTGGTTCCGCTGTTTTGCGGAGCGCGGTGCATCATGCCGTACCTTCCTTATTAACCGTTCTTTCTGAAGTTGACCTCAGGCGAAGCACAGGCGGCACCCGCGATACGATACGGTTGTGGCCCTACCCGGACCGGTATGTAAACATTAATCCTGATGTACTCTTATCCTCAGTCGTTGAAGGCGACAATGGAACAAAGACGCCACCCGTTCGTTCAATTGACCGGCCTGTACAATACCTGGTGCTGGCTGATCTCTCTTCTATGAAAACCATGGAGAAGGAGCGCATCTACAAGCTCATCAACCAGCGCCTGGATGAAGAGCTGATTCCCTATGCCGATCCCGATCCCGCCCACGACCGGGTGCTGATGGTGTTTGAGTTTGAAACTTCGGCTATGGAAATGGTACGGGCCCTGATTGATGCTGTACCCACCCACAAAAAAGAACCAGGGCTTAAAATCACCCTGCATGTCGGCCCGTTGCTCAGGCAAGAGGGCGATACAAAAGGAGAGGCAATTAACCTGATATACACCCTTAGTGCTGTTTCACCGAGAGGGGCCTTGTGCGCCAGCAGCCAGTTTGCAGCCCTGCTTGCACTGGATGCCAAGCGGTATGAAATCCAATATGCGGGCATTGTGTGGGGTAAGGAACAAGCTGAATACCCGGTTTACCAGGTGGTGTTAAAATAATTATACGCCACTTTGTTGGTAGCCTGATTATTGAAATGAGTCTTAATGTGTAATCCGAATTTCGTCAAGCAGGTTTCCGGTAGTGTCCAGTTGTTTGAGCGTTAACCCGGTGCCGTTTGTTTCGATTAATGTGAATGAGTGTTTATCGGTTATCATTTTAGCGGTAAAAGGCACCCAGTTTTCTGCCGGATTGTGTCTCCATAACTCAGGGTTGTTTCCCAGTTCTTTATCGTATAGCGAGGCGCCACCTGCACCAGTCACGATGTAGATTATTCCATTGGGTTTTGTGTTAGTTATTCCGTCAAATGAAGTATCCAGGGTAAACACACCATCCACCCGGCCTTCATCCGAAACCACATAGCGTGTTCCCGTTTCATCTTTTTTAGGATCGAACTTTAGCGGAACGCTGCGCTGGTAGTTATGCACATGGCCGGTTAATACCAGGTCAACACCCAATTGTTCAAGCAGGGGCGAGAGCAACCGCATCCACTGTTGGTTGTAGTGTGCCTTGCTGGAATTAAAACCGGGATGATGGTAGGCCACAATCTTCCAGTCGGCTTTGCTGTTGCCGATATCATTCCTGAGCCATTCAACCAAAAGTGGGTCGAGGGGATTAACGTAATCGTTAGCATCCAGGCAGGTAATGTGCACGTTGCCATGATCGAATGAATAGTTCGCGGTAACCGGAAACCTCGGTGCGGTATTCTTTTTAAAAGAGCTGACAATTTGTGGATCCCCGGTTGGGTTAACCGTTAATGTAGTTACCGGTGCATTGCGAGGTAAATCGGTGTAATAGAAATAGGCGAGACCGTCTGGGTATCTCCCCAGGTTTGCACTGTACGTGTCGTGGTTGCCCAACAGCATATAAAAAGGAATGCTGTTCATAAGCGGTGCACCCTTTTCAGGGGCGGGGGCTGGAGCGAGGTAGTACGGGAAAAACCGGTGCCGATACTCAAGTTCGCGGCCGTTGTTATACACCATATCACCGGTTAACAGCACAAACTGCGGCTTTTGCTGGTAAACCTGGAATGCAATTTCGGCTTGTTGTTGAGTTCCCGCACCGCAATCGCCAAATACCGCAAAGCGTGTCTGTGTTTTTTTGGTTCGGGTTTCAAATTCGGTTTCGGCTATCGTCTTGCCGTTTAATGACACTGTATATTTGTATGTCTGATCAGTCTTTAACCCGGTTAGAGTTGCCCTGTATAGCAGCGTTGTTTTGTTCAGCAAATTGAGTTTGGTAACAACAGGTTTTGCTTTAATGGATTTGCCAGGTGTCCCTGTCGGTGTACATTCGACTGAAAAATTAGCGGCTACACTATCAGTTTGCCAGATGATTACTTTCTGTTCTTTGGTAAGTGACGAGGCATTGCCTGGCTGCAGGTAAGGCGGCACCAACAGTTGCTGGGCAAAAGCCTGTAATGAAAGAAGGAGCAATAGAGCACTTTGACTTACCCGGATTTTCATAGGGCTAATTCAAAACTTGCGACATTTTTGTAAGATATTTTCACGAAAATTCTTCTCGTTTTTTAATGTAGTGAAAAATTCATCCAGGAACCGTTTGGTATCTGCGATGTCCCTGGGATGCAGGTTTCCATCAAAGCCGGCCACTACATCCATTAAAACGGGTTCCAGTTTGAGGTACTCCGATTGAGCATATTCAAATAGTTTTGGATTGCGACAAAAGCCCCGGTAAACCCGTTCACGTACGTTGGATGTGCCAACCAGTTCGCTCACTTGGCCGTACGGTGCGTTTACCAATCCCGACATATCAAAATCGTAAGCCACTGGAATAAGTTGGTTTTTTGATTCAAAGACTACAATATTATGTAATTGTACGGCCGACCAGTCGGAGTTGGAGATCATGTATTGAAAAAAATCCTGCATAATAGTTGCCGTATCGGCCAGTTTTATAGGATGGACTTTGTCGGCTTTGTAAGTTTTGGTTTTTAGTCGTTTGGCAACCAGGTCATCGTCTTCAATAAAGAATGCGGTCAGTTCATGGGTTTTTGAATTCCTCCCACGACCATCGACTAACGTGAGGTTTACCAGTCTGGTATTGAAGTAATAAGGTGTTACCTGTTCATAGAGTTGATACGCCAGGTATTCTTTAATGACGAGGTCGTTGTACGATTTGCCACTCTGACAGGGTATAACCAATTTCAGGTTTTTGTTTCCTGCAAACGGAGTATTATCACTCTGGCTTTTTTTGATTTTCACCCTCAACGGAGGAAAGAAACAGTTGGCCCTTCTGAAATGTCCCCGGGCTCGCAAGTCAATTTTAATGGAGTCCCATGTTCCCGCTTCCCTTTTGTACGCAAGTACTGAAGCGGTGTACAGCGTGTCGTTGGTGTTTTTCTTGAGTTCCCTGATTGAAAAACCCAGGCGGATGGATAGCGGTTCTTCCGATTTAAACAGCGGTGTTACTTCCTGCGCGTATCCGGAGCCGGCTAGTAGAAGCAGAAGGGGCAACAACCTTTTCATCAGGAATAATAGTAGACTTTTATCTCCGCCCGGTTACGGGTAAAGTCTATTTGTTCAACCGAAATGCGGTTGATGTTTAAGCCGGTACGTTGTTTCAGGTCTTCGATCAGCAAGTGATGCTTGTCCGGTTTAATGTTTTCAAGGCCTTCATACTCGACCATTTTTGTTTTTTGGTTTTTCATCAGAATGTTGCCATCGACAATGTAAACCGCCAGTAACAACATTCCGTTTACAATGGTAATTTCCAGCACGGTGCCCATCATGACTGAGTTAATCAGACCCAGGGCCATAATAATGAACAAATAGGTCATGTCCTTTGACGACAGTGTTTCGGTGCGGAACCGGAGCAGCGAAAAGGCAGCGAGTAATCCAAACGCGCTGCTCAGCGAACTGAATGCCTTGGCTTTCTCCAGCATAAACGCAAGCAGGAACACAACAAAATTCAGGAGGAAGTAGGTAAAGAACAGGTTGCGCTTGTTATACGTTTTGTAATATATAAACCGAATCAGGATAATCATGGCTGCAGTATTAATGAGTAGCCTGATGAAAAAATAGCCGGTAAAAAGTTGAAGGTCCTCCATGAAATAAAGATAAGGATATGTTTTAAAATACGAGCGGAGGAATTTCGGTAATTTGTATGTCCGATGGAAAGATTCATGAAACGATTAGCCTTGTTTTTAGGCCACCTTATTTTTTCACAAGTTCTTTTCGGCCAGGGACTTTTGTTTCAAAACGATGATGTGCTGGAGTTGGTTATCGCTGGCGATATACGGGCGGTGCTTAAAGACCGGGGCAACAGCCCTTCATACCACCCGTTTATATTGAACTATGAAAACAATGGCGAAAGGGTTGTCTTGCCGGTACGCATACGGGCCAGAGGGCACTTCCGGAAATCGGAACAGATCTGTTACTACCCACCCATGCTTTTGAACTTTGCAAAGAAAGACGTTGCCGGAACCGTGTTCAACGGTGCTGACAAACTGAAACTGGTAACTCCCTGCCAGGGCGATGAATATGTTGTGCGCGAGTACCTGGTTTACCGGTTGTATAATCTGATTACTCCTAAAAGCTTCAAGACACGCCTTGTGAAGATTATTTATAATGATACCGTTAAGGGCAAACAAAGCAAGCCCATGTATGGATTTCTGTTAGAAGAGGATGACCAGATGGCTGAACGCAACAAATCTGTTTTAATTGAAAAGCGTCTGATTAGGCCTGAGCAGACACAGGCTGACGATTTTCTGACGATGGCCCTGTTTCAGTTTATGATTGGTAATACCGACTGGTCCGTTCAGTTTAAGCAAAATATTAAACTTATTTCTGCAGATTCGATGGGCGTACCATCGCCAGTGCCTTACGATTTTGATCATGCCGGGATAGTTGGTGCACCCTATGCCAAACCTGCCCAAGAACTTAATCTTGCCAGTACGCGGGAGCGTAGGTATCGAGGGTATTGTATAACTGAATTGGGTGCATTTGAAGAAGTAATTAAAAAGTTCAATGAATTGAAGCCGGTTTTCTACAAGCTTTATTCGACCACCGGCCTGGTTGATAATGTATACAAGAGTAAGACACTTCGCTACCTGGATGAATCTGCTTTACCCGTGCCGGAAGACTGGGACCGGCAATGTGGTGATCAAAGGGCTTAAACAATAACTCATTGATTTAACGCGAAAATAATCGGCACCGTAATCCGGCTTCGTACCGGGCGACCGCGTTGTTTGGCAGGAATCCAATTGGGTAGTTTGCTTACCACGCGCACAGCTTCTTCATCGCAGCCCGCACCAATCCCTTTAAGTACCTGAACGTTTGTTACCGAGCCGTCTTTTTCAATTACAGCCGATAGAAAAACTTTTCCTTCAATGCCCATGCGCCTGGCCTGGTTTGGATACTTAAGATTTTCGCTTACAAATTTTACCAGAGCCGTACGGCCACCGTCAAACTCAGCTTCAGATTCCACTACGAGGAAGATCTTGTCGGTTTCTTCCTCTTCGTGAAGTACTTCAACCTGAGCGGCTTCAGGTGTAAACTCTGCAGCCGTTTCCTGGTCAATACTAATTGTCAGCTCTTCTTTAAGTTCTTCCTCATCCGGTATTTCAACTACCTTGAGGGGCTGTACGCGTTGAGGTGGCGGGGGAGGTGGTTGTTCGGTTGGCGGAATCTCAAGCAAGTCATCGGCCTTCTCCTGAGTGAGATGCAGGCCAACATGCTTCCTTTCGGCTGTTCGCCAGTTAAAAGCCAAAATCACTACGGTCAGGGTGGTTACCAGCCCAACCCCCAAAAACAAGGGTCGCATGTTTGCAAGGTCGGCCGAAGGTTTTTTCTTAGCTTCCATTTAACTCTAATAAGGCACTAAAATCAATTGTCTGTGTAGTTGTATTTAGTGTTAAGTATGGAATTTGGTAACCCATGGATTAAAGGCTTTTCACAGGTTTACCGTGGATACGAAATTGCCCGGTTGCGGACGACCTTAGAATGTGAACTTGGCAATAAAATTCCTCAGCCAAGAGGATCAATAATCTCCCAACTCAGTCAACTCCAGTTGTGCCATGGCTTTGGCAAATTCTTCATCGTTGGGAGCCACGCCATGCCATTTGTGTGAGCCCATCATAAAGTCAACACCATAGCCCATTTCGGTGTGCATCAGGTTGAGTACGGGTTTGCCTTTGCCGGTTAAGGTTTTGGCATTCTCAAGGCCGGTGATTACTTCTTCCAGGTTATTACCGTTAAACTCCTGTACGTCCCAGCCGAAGGCTTCATACTTGGCGCGAAGGTTTTTTAAATCAATGATGTCTTTAACAGCACCGTCAATCTGCTGGCCGTTGTAGTCAATCGTGGCAATCAGATTATCAACTTTGTGGTGTGCTGCATACATGGCTGCTTCCCACACCTGGCCTTCCTGCTGTTCACCATCGCCCATCAGTACATAAACTAAATGTTCGTCCTTGTTTAATTTTTTTGCCTGGGCTGCACCAACAGCTACCGAAAGTCCCTGGCCTAGCGACCCTGAAGCTACCCTTACTCCAGGCAGGCCTTCGTGCGTGGCAGGGTGGCCCTGCAACCGCGAGTTAATAAACCGAAAAGTGGAAAGTTCTTTCACATCAAAATAACCGGCCCGTGCCAAGGTGGAGTACCAAACCGGTGAAATATGCCCGTTTGACAGAAAGAAGATGTCCTCACCAACACCATCCATGGTAAAGCCTGGTTTTCTGCGCAGGGTATGGAAATACATCGCCACAAAGAACTCGGTGCACCCCAACGATCCGCCCGGGTGCCCGCTTTGACAGGCGTGTACCATGCGCACAATGTCGCGCCTGATTTGGGTACATAATTTTTTCAGGTGGCTGTAGTCGGGTTGGGGCATAGGGAGGTGTAGTGGTTAATTCGGGGTGAAGATACCGTGCCACGGTACTCCCTCCAAGTGCTCCTTCAACTTTCTGGATTCCGCATGCTGGAAGTACGTTTAGCAGTTACTTTTGCTTCTTTGCCGCCTTTTTCTTTGGGGCTGCTTTCTTTTTGGCTGGTGATTTCTTTACCGGCTTTACTGCAGAAGTACCACTGCCTTTCAATATCTGGTCGGCATGGTTTTTCGTATCGACCTTTTCTATCACTTCATCAATCAGGCCTTGTTCATTAATAATATAGGTAATCCGTGCGGTGCCCATGTACTTACGTCCGTACATGGATTTCTCAACCCAGGTGCCGTATTTATTGTGGACGGTTTTATCGACATCGGCCAGCAAGCGGAAGGGCAGCTTTTCTTTGGCGATAAATTTCTGGTGTGATTTTTCGCTGTCGGTGCTTACACCCAATACTTCATACCCTTGCTTTTGCAGCAGTTTATAGTTGTCGCGTAGGTTGCAGGCTTCGGCCGTGCAGCCTGGTGTCTGGTCTTTTGGGTAGAAGTAGAGTACTACCTTCTTGCCTTTGTAATCAGATAATTTAACCGGTTTACCATCCTGGTCGGTGGTAGTAAAATCGGGGGCTTGGGTTCCTGCTGTAAGCATAATCAGTTAATAGTTTGTTTAAATACCTGTTGGTTTGCCGCATGGTCGGTTATCGTTAACACGAAATCGCCTTGAAGTAATATATTCTTTTTTAATGGTTCTGATTCAATGGTGTTGGTCTTCTCATCGTAGTTCATTAACAGCCACTGCCCGTTAATTGTTGCTTCAATGGAGGCAATGCCCGAAAGGTTATCGCGTATTTTAAACCGTACACCATACCGGTTTACCTGCAGTGGAGCAATGGTAGGCGGAATGGAGTCAGTCAGTAATGTAAAAGTACCGAAGTCGCGGGTTGTAAACTGAATTATTCCGTTTATCCAGGTTCCACCTTCTAAAACATAACCTTTTCCGTTTTTCCGGTAAACACTGGTCTTTTCGGGTAATGTGTACCTGCGATTGGGCTTCAGGGCTATTTTGATACTTTGTCGGAGCGGTACATTTTGATCGCCAATAGTAAACAACTCCAGCGAGTCGTTGGTGGAGGAGTAGGAAGTTGAGAAGTACAATGTATCGTACCCGGCTCTTGCCGGGAACTGAATATCGGTATAGGCGCTGTAAAAGCTATATTCATTACCGGGATATATCCGTGCCTGAATTGGTGTTATCACACGTTCACCACATAGAATAATTGAATCGGGCAATGGGTTGCGCAGGTCGATCAGGTAAACGGTAGTGGCGGAATTCAGGTATGCTGGATCAATTACCGAAGGCTCTCCTTTTTTCCAGGCCAATGTGTTTTTGGGGCATGTTTTGGTGGTAATAACCCAGGTATTTTCCTGAATATAGGACGAGGTGTTTTCTACCGGGTTCATCCATTTAACCAGGTTTACCGGTTTGCTGTGTTTAAGGGTAAGCCGCAGGGTGCTTTTGTTACCGTAAGCATCGGATAATTCAATCCTCACCGAAGTTTGCGCATCAGCAGTAACAGATATTTTTCCGTTGCGGGTGGTACGGTAAAATCCCAACTGGTTGCCGTCATCCACATATACCTTATAAAACCGGTCGCCTGTGGTTCGAAGTGTTTTGAAATCCATCACCGTAAGCACCGACCGGCCTTCGTTCAGGTTCAGTTGTTCGATGGACTGGCTGAATACACGCTGGCTGTCGGCAAACAATTCGATATAATTTACTCCACAGCGGTAGTTCGGGTTATCTACCACATCGTAAGCAAGTACTTCAATGCCGATGTTACCGTGGGCAAGCACAGGCTGCGAGAGTACATACTCACCACCGGTTTTCGTTACATAAAATTCAAACCGACCAAACTGGTCGTTAATGCGGGCATTTATATCAAGGGTTCTCAACGCAACTTTTCGTACAACCGGTGGTGTGTTATCAATCACTTCTGAGAAATTGAATCGCAAGGGGTCAAGGGCGCGGTTTTTTTCATCGCGGATGTCGAAGTGCAGATGCGGGCCAGCCGAGGAGCCGGTATTGCCGGCAAAGGCGATGGTATCCCCCCGGTTTACCTTAAACTGATCTTTCCGGAAATACAAATCAATGGAAGAGGTTTTTCTGCGGTAGCGTTCCTTCCGCACGTATTCATCAACGTCATTCTTGAATTTATCAAGATGCCCGTACACGGTGGTATAGCCATCGGGGTGCTTTACGTACATGGCCAGGCCAAAGCCGGAAGGAGCGATGGTTACGCGTGATATATAACCATGATTGGCAGCCCGTACCGGCCAGCCAATTTCATTGAGGGTGCGGATGTCAATGCCGGTATGAAAATGCGTGGTGCGAAGTTCGCCCATGGTTCCGGCCAGCGCGGCCGGTTGGCCGGGTTTAATGGGAAACAAATAGGTAGTTGAAGGAGATGAATTATCCGATTCACTGAACTGGGCAGTAGCCATCAGTGTATAGCTCATCAACACAACAACTACGAATCCATCACTTAACTTCAAATTCCAGCAGTTTTTCATCTTCAATAAAAGCCGCTAGCACATTACCGGGTTTTACCGGCCCAACTCCTTTCGGGGTTCCGGTAAAAATCAGGTCACCGGTGCGCAGGGTAAAAAATTTCGATAAGTATGAAACAATGTAATCAAAGCTAAAAATCATCAGGCCGGTATTGCCTTGTTGTTTTAATTGGCCGTCAACTGTTAAACGAAAATTAACGTCCGATACGTTCTTGAAACTGCTTACCGGAATGAATTTATCCGAAATTGGTGCCGATCCGTTAAACCCTTTGGCAATATCCCACGGCAGCCCTTTTTCTTTAGCCTTGTTCTGCAAGTCGCGGGCGGTAAAGTCTATGCCAATGCCAATGCTGTCGTAATACCTGTTGGCAAATTTTTCCTGGATGTTTTTACCTTCTTTACAAATGCGCAACACCAGTTCCACCTCGTGGTGTATGTCATTGGAGAAATCGGGATAATAGAAGGGTTCGTTATTTCTGAGCAAAGCCGTGTCGGGCTTGGTAAAGATTACTGGTTCGTCCGGTCGTTCGTTATTCAGTTCCTGGATGTGCTCTACATAGTTCCGGCCGATGGCAAAAATCCGCATAATAGTTTAAATCTTGTTACTGCAAAGGTATTAACAAATAAGAGGTTGAATGTTTATTTTTGCTTAAAATTATACACCATGTTACGAAAAGTACTTTTTCTTTTGACAAGCGGTCTGCTGCTATATGCGTGTACAACGGTTGCAGTTACCGGTCGCAGCCAACTTAGTTTGATTTCTAATGCTGAGATCATTCCGATGGCTGCGCAGCAATACCGTGAGGTTATTGCCAAAGGACCGTTATCTGCAAATGCTGAGCAGACAGCGATGGTGAGGCGTGTAGGTGTAAATATTCAAAAGGCGGTTGAGCAGTATATGGCCGAGAAAAATTTATCTTCTCAACTTGATGGATTTGCGTGGGAGTTTAACCTGATAGATGACCCAACGGTAAACGCCTGGTGCATGCCCGGAGGTAAAGTGGCATTTTATACCGGTATCCTTCCGATTTGTAAGGATGAACTTGGCGTAGCAGTGGTGATGGGTCACGAAGTGGCGCACGCCATTGCCAACCACGGCCGCGAGCGCATGAGCCAGCAGATGGTTGCGCAGGTGGGCTTACAATCGCTTGGCGCTCTGATGGGTCAAAACCCAACACTGGGCAATGAGTTGTTAATGCAGGCTGTTGGTGCCGGTGCTGGTATCGGTATGCTTAAATTTAGTCGGCAGCATGAGTCGGAAGCCGACCGCATGGGTTTGATTTTTATGGCTATGGCAGGCTACGATCCGCAAGAAGCGCCAAAGTTTTGGGAGCGCATGAAAACACTTAGTGGCGGACAACAGCCCCCGGAATTCCTTTCAACGCACCCTTCAAACGAAACCCGCATTAACGATTTGAACAGTTGGATGCCTGAGGCAATGAAATACTATAAGAAGTAAGAGGGCGCACTCAAGAATCGTAAACTTTAAACCATGAATTATCAGATATGAGGTATGTACTAACGTTGTTGTTCATACTGATTCTAATGGTCACCACCGGTTTTGTTTATGGACAAAATCTAAATGGCGCTTGGAAGCTAACGATACAAAACGGTAAGCCCTTTACTGATGAGTGTATAAAAATTTATAGCGACTCGTACTTCATGTTCGGCATGTATTATAAAGACGGGAGGTTTATCAAGGCGGGAGGCGGTAATTACAAACTCAACGGAAAAAGTTACACCGAAACACTTGATTTTTACACAACCGACAGCACACGGGTTCGGCAGCCGGTTACGTATACTTATACCGTTAAAAAAGATGAGTTAACCATTGAAGCCCCGATGCATGGAACCGTTTTAAAGGAAACCTGGAAGAAGGTTGATGATACATCCACTGAACTTACAGGGGCCTGGCGCTTTGGTGCACGGGTGGATGATAACGGAGTAGCGGGTGAACGAAGAGGAAGTGCCTCACCGCGACAAACCATTAAAATCCTTGCAGGTAAATACTTTCAGTGGGCAGCCTTTAATTATGAAACAAAACAGTTTATGGGCACCGGTGGTGGTGAGTACCAGGTGAAGGACGGTAAGTATACCGAAAGTATTCGTTTTTTTTCACGCGATAATTCGCGAGCCGGCATGACACTTACCTTTGATTGCCGGGTAGATGGTTCTGACTGGTACCACAAAGGAAAGGGTACTACCGGTAATCCGGTTAGTGAAGTGTGGGAAAGAATAAAGTAGAGCTATTTTTTGAACCCCTGAAGTTTTAGTTCTGTGAGTTTACGCTTGGTATCCATTGAAAAGTCGCCATTCATCATCCAGTCGTAATAGGAGGGTTCCTCACGCAATACATCCAACACGTTTTTACCTTTGTGTTTGCCGAAGTTGAATTGGATCTCGCCCTTTTTGCCTTTTATCATTCTTCCGGCAAGATCAACCAAATCGGAAGTGGTAAGCTGGGCTAATGTATCTATATCATTTTTTATATCCCCGATTTTTTTGCCCATACCATCGGTTACCGGCTGGTTATTATACCGTTCAACCTGGGCCAGCAAAACTTCCATCGAAGCTGCGGTATCCGCTTCTGCAGTGTGGGCATCGGTTAGTTGTTTGTTCAGGTAAAACTGGTAAGCAGCCGCCAGTGTTCGCTTTTCCATTAGGTGGAAGATCCGCTGGGAGTCGATTATTTTTTTTCGTGTGTAATCAAATTCAACTCCGGCACGTAAAAATTCTTCTACCAGAATGGGTATGTCAAATTTCAGGATATTGAATCCTGCCAGGTCGGCACCTTCAAAAAATCGGGCATACTCCTTTGCTACTTCCTTAAAAGTGGGCTTATCCTTTACGTCCTCATCGGTAAGCCCGTGTACAGCAACTGATTCAGCTGGTATTGGTATGGTTGGGTTGAGGATATTTGATTTTTTCGACAATTCTCCGTTGGGTAAAAGCTTGATTACTGCTATTTCAATAATCCGGTCCTGTATAATATTGGTGCCTGTAGTTTCCAGATCGAAGAAACAAAGGGGATTGCGAAGGTTCAATTTCATAGCCGGATACGTATTAAACAGTAAAGTGCTGGATGGCTTCGTAAAACTTATCCGAGGGCACGCCAATGCGCCTCAGTAATTCCATGGCGCCACTCATGCTTTCAAAATTCTGTGTACCGTAAACCTGCACCGGTATTTTGCTTTTGCCTGCGATAATAAAATGATTGCCCTGCTCGGAGGTATGCGGATGAATTTTGTAGGGTATGCTTAACACATCGGGTCGCTGTTTTGCCCCGACAACCGTGGCCAGTGTGTTGTTTTCGCAGTAAAATAAAAGGCCACCCTTTGGTGTACGGTCGCCAAACGCATCAAACTGTTTAACGTACTCTTCCTCGCTTTTAAACGGACTGTTTTGTTCCCAGTTAATGCTGGTTATCAGTCCGATGTGATGTTGGTAGTGAAGAAATCCTGCTTGTTGGTCTAATGGACCGGGCGATTCATCACCCTCTATGATTATAATGGGGGCATCTGTAAGTCGTACGGTATCGGGTAACCATTTAAGCGGGCGGTTAATTACGTAATCGAACGGGCGTTTGCAGTAGTGCAACGTAAACAGTACCATCGCTGTCAGACCTGCTCTGCCACGGCTTCCGGCAACTACAATTCTCTGTTTGTCAGTAGCCTGCTTGTAAATAAATTCAGGGTAAGAGTAAACAGCAACTCCGGCTTTTCTTGCTGCAACTAATTCGGGATTTTGGTTTTCAATTGCAGACCCAACGATTACGGCAGACAGTCCGGGGTTAATTTTTTCCGGAAACCAACCCTGACCGGCAGGCAATAAACCATGGTTAAGCAGTTCAATACGAACGGGCTCCTCGAGTGCAACATCTGAACCGGAAACCAAAAAGCCATTTTTAAGAAGAGAAATTGCCAGGTTGTGCATGATGGCACCGCCAATGCCGATAAAGTGAACTGCCTGAACTGCTGACATGGCCTTATTTTAGGTGTCAAAATACTACAAAAACTGATTAGTCAATAAGAACAATTAAATTCTGTCACAGCCTGTCAACGGAGTCCCTGTATCTTGACCCACGAACACACTGTGTATAATTTGTTAATCATCCTGTGGATGGTTAACCACATGGTGTGGAACGATTGTCGTTAACCCAAGTACCTGTTTGCTTACGTTTGTCCACTTAACGAGCAACATGTACAACAACCACGTGTAATGGAGCAAGGCCGGTCAACACCTTTACGTTCAGGAAGTAAACCCCTGCTGACAGCAGGAAAAAGCAAACTGCTTGTTCGCGATATTTCCGAAAGCCTGGGTAAACTTCCACCGCAGGCGCTTGACCTGGAAGAAGCTGTGTTAGGCGCGCTGATGCTTGAGAAAGGCGCGCTTAACGCAGTTGTTGAGTTTTTAAAACCCGAGCATTTCTATTCCGAGCAGCACCAGGAAATCTACCGGGCCATCATTGAACTGTTTAAAGGTTCTGAACCGGTGGATATGCGTACAGTGGTAAACCAATTGCGCAAAGAGGGTAAAATTGAGTTGGTAGGCGGGGCTTATTACATTGCTGAGCTTACATCAAAAGTCAGTTCGGGTGCCAACATAGAGTATCATGCGCGCGTGGTTATTGAAATGGCCATTAAACGCAACCTCATCCAGATTGCCTCGCAGATCCATCATGATGCCTACGAAGACACCACCGATGTATTTGAATTACTGGATAAAACCGAGCAATCCATCTTTGAAATATCCGATAGCAACCTGCGCAAAAATTACGACAACATGCGCAACCTGATGTACCGGGCTATTACCGAGTTGCAGAAACTAAAGGAGCATAAAGACGGACTTACCGGGGTGCCTTCTGGTTTTGTGGCGCTCGACAGGTTAACCTCCGGTTGGCAAAATTCTGATCTCATCATTATTGCTGCCCGGCCGGGCATGGGTAAAACGGCTTTTGTTGTATCGGCTATGCGAAACGCGGCCGTTGATTTTAAACGGCCGGTAGCGATCTTTTCATTAGAAATGGCCTCGGTACAGCTTGTGAACCGGATGATTTCAGCAGAAGCAGAATTGGAGGGTGAAAAAATCCGTAAGGGTCAGCTGGCCGATTTTGAATGGCAACAGCTGGTGCATAAGACCAACAAACTTTCTGCGGCACCCATTTTTATTGACGACACACCCGCACTTACCATACTGGAACTTCGCGCCAAATGCCGCAGGTTAAAAGCCGAACATGGAGTGCAGCTGATCATTGTTGATTACCTGCAATTGATGCGTGGTGATACCGGTGGGAACCGCGAACAGGAAATTGCATCCATCTCCCGTGCCCTTAAAGGAATTGCTAAAGAACTCAACGTGCCGGTTATTGCCCTGTCGCAGTTAAGCCGTGGCGTTGAAACCAGGGGTGGCGACAAGAGACCTCAACTATCTGATTTGCGGGAATCGGGTTCTATCGAGCAGGATGCCGACCTGGTTATATTTTTATATCGACCGGAGTATTATAAAATAACTCAGGATGAAGACGGCATGACGACCGCTGGTATGGGCGAAGTAATAATTGCCAAGCACCGCAACGGCTCTACCGGCTCTGTTAAACTCAGGTTTATCGGCAAGTACACCAAGTTTACCGACTATGAATCACCGGCAACAGATCGTTCCTTTGGTATGATTACCCGCGAAAGCCGGCTGAACCAGATTCGGCCTGAAGATGAGCCGCCACCGCCAGGCAATGAAGGCGATATGCCGTTTTAAGATTCCAGTTGTTGGAGCGCCTCATTAAGTTCGCGCAGGGTGGAGGTGTCACCTAATCGGGTAGCCAGTGCAATCCCCTGCTTCAGTAAATCCATAGCTGCTTCCGTTTTGCCGAGTTCCGATTTCAGCACAGCGGCCATGTAGTAAGCAGGCAGATAATCAGGATTGTCAGTTATCAGTTCGTTAAACAATTCTTCCGCTTTTTGAGGTTCGGTTTTACGGTACTCCAGCCCCAGGGCATACCGTGAGAAGGCATCATGTGGGTCTTCTTCCAGAAAGTGAAGCAGTTGCTTAATGCGGTCTTCCGGAGTCAATTTTTTGATTTTTTGGTGTGCCAAATTTCGGATTTTATGATTTATCTTGAGGCCCGTTTAAAGATTATTTACTTTGTGCTTAAGTTAATCCGATGAAGATTCTTGTTTGTATTTCGCACGTTCCGGACACCACATCCAAAATCAATTTCACTGATAACAACACAAAATTTGACTCCAACGGGGTTCAGTTTATTATTGGTCCGTATGATGATTATGCCCTGGCTCGAGCGGTTGAACTTAAGGAGGCGTCTGGAGCTTCTGTTACAGTTTTAAATGTTGGACTTGGCGATACCGAACCCACCTTGCGTAAGGCATTGGCCATTGGGGCAGATGATGCCGTACGTGTAAATGCAGAACCTGCCGATTCGTTTTTTGTTGCCAAACAAATTGCCGAGCATGCCCGCTCAGTTGGCTACGATTTGATTCTGATGGGGCGCGAATCCATTGATTACAATGGTGGCGCTGTTCATGGTATCGTTGGCGAGTTGCTCGGCATACCATCCGTCTCACCCGTTATGAAACTGGATATCGAAGGCACCAAAGCAAAACTTGCCCGCGAAATTGAAGGAGGAAAAGAATACCTTGAAGTCAATCTTCCGTTTGTTGCCGGATGCCAGGAACCCATTGCCGAATGGAAGATACCAAACATGCGCGGCATCATGTCGGCACGCACCAAGCCATTAAAAGTGGTTGAACCGGTGGCCGTTGACAGTGGTATCAAGTTGAGACAATTTGAACTACCTCCGCCTAAGGGGGCAGTTAAAATGATACCTGCTGATAACGTGCAGGAACTTGTAAGCTTGCTTAAGAGTGAAGCCAAAGTGTTGTAAAACAGATTTTGAATTTTGAACGTTGAATTATGAACATACTGGTGTTTGTTGAAAGTGCTGACGGAAAGGTGAAAAAGAATTCACTTGAAGCAGTTGCCTATGCGCACGCCATGGGAGGTAATGTGACTGCGATTGCCTTGGGCAATGTTGATAAAGCTGATTTGGGAAGTCTTGGTACCTATGGTGCCAAGAAGGTTCTCCATGCTGCTGATGCGAAATTAAATCAGGGCATCATCCAAGCCTATGCCTCGGTTATCGCCAAGGCCTTTCAGGATGAGAATGCCGATGTACTTGTGTTAGCCGACTCCTCATTGGGTACACCGGTTGCTGCACGCATAGCTGCTAAGCTTGATGCCAGTCTTGCATCGAATGTGGTTGCATTGCCCGATACAACGGCCGGCTTTGTTGTTAAACGCAGCATCTTTACAGGTAAGGCCTTTGCCCGTGTTGAATTAACAAAGCCCAAAAAAGTAATTGGTATAAAAAAGAATGCGGCTGTGGTGTCGCAGGTAGGAAGCCCCTGTGCGGTAACTCCGTATGCCGTGCCTTTGGCTGAAACGGACTTCGCAACAACTATTACCTCATCGGAAAAGGCGACAGGCGAAGTGCTGCTTCCTGAAGCAAACATTGTGGTTTCGGGTGGCCGGGGTATGAAGGGCCCTGAACATTGGGGCATGCTTGAAGAACTTGCTAAAACGCTGCATGCCGCCACCGGTTGCAGTAAACCGGTTTCCGATATGGGGTGGCGCCCACACCATGAACATGTTGGGCAAACAGGGGTAAAAGTTGCTCCGCAGCTATATATAGCAGTAGGGATTTCCGGGGCCATCCAGCACCTGGCAGGAGTAAACTCTTCAAAATGCATTGTGGTTATTAATAAGGATCCGGAAGCGCCATTTTTCAAGGCTGCCGACTATGGAATAGTGGGCGATGCTTTCGATATTTTGCCTAAATTGAATGAAGCAATAAAAGCCGCCAGGTAATTGTGAAGAAAATAAAATTAGAAATACTCGGACTGTCCTCCAGTCAATCGCAAACCGGTTCGTTTGCGCTGGTCCTCGGTGAGGCCGATGGCAACCGCAGGCTGCCGATAATTATTGGTATGTTTGAGGCGCAGGCCATCGCCATCGAAATTGAAAAGATAATTCCGAACCGACCCATGACGCACGACTTGTTTAAGTCGTTTGCCAACAACTTTCATTTTACCGTTGAGGAAATTGTTATTTCTGACCTGAAAGAAGGCGTTTTCTTTGCCAAGATTATTTGTTCAGACGGACTTAAGCGTTCTGAAATTGATGCACGTCCTTCGGATGCTATCGCCATCGGCCTGCGCTTTGATTCCCCCATCTTTACCTATGAGAATATCTTGGCTGAGGCCGGCATCGTGTTAACCGATGAAGCTGAGGAGGAAACGGCAGAACCAAAGCCTCGGGCGCGTGTACGAAAAGATGTTCCCAAAAAAGGCGAGGACATGAAGAACATGCCTGTTGAGAAATTGAATGAACTACTGAAAGAAGCCATCGAGCGGGAGGATTATGAACGGGCCGCCAAAATCCGTGACGAATTGAGCAAACGCAATTAACCGGCTAAGTCAGGTGAATAGCCTTACATCTTTATTTCAGTTTACAAATCCCTTCCGTTAATGGATTATGTCCGTGGAATCATCGGTTTAATAATCATCATCAGCCTGGCTTACCTATTTTCTGCGCAACGTAAGCGCATTGATTGGAGATTGGTTGGTGCCGGCTTAATTCTTCAATTGCTTATTGCTATCCTCATTTTTAAAGTGCCTTTTGTGCGGGTGGGATTTGAAAAGGTAGGCAGTGCCTTTGTTAAATTTCTGAGCTTTGCATTGAATGGTGCGCAGTTTCTGTTTGGCGACCTGGCCAAAAACAGTGATGCGGTTGAGGGCACCCGCCATGGCCTGGGCTTCCTGTTCGCCTTTCAGGCCTTGCCAACCGTAATCTTTTTTTCGGCTGTTACCGCGGGTTTGTATTACCTGGGGGTACTTCAAAAAATTGTATTCGCCTTTGCATGGATTATGACTAAAACCATGCGCTTATCCGGTGCCGAAAGCCTTTCGGCTGCAGGTAATATTTTTCTTGGTCAAACCGAAGCGCCCCTGCTGGTGCGTCCCTTTATCAGCAGGATGACCCAATCGGAACTCCACTGCCTGATGACGGGCGGCATGGCCACTATTGCCGGCAGCGTAATGGGGGCATACATTACTTTTCTTGGTGGTACCGATCCCGACCAATTGGTAAAGTTTGCAACCTATTTGCTCTGTGCATCCATTATGAATGCACCGGCTGCCATTGTGATGTCAAAAATATTTTTGCCCGAAACAGAACCTGAAAAAATTGACAGGACCTTGCAGGTAAATAAAGAATCCATAGGCGTAAATGTAGTTGATGCCCTGGCAACCGGTGCAGCCGATGGCCTTAAACTGGCATTGAATATTGGGGCTATGCTGCTGGCATTTATTGCGGTAATCTATGCGCTTAACTGGATACTGGTTGACGGCATCGGCTCATGGACAGGGCTCAATGCCTGGGTGGCCTCATCAACCAATGGCGCTTTTAGCGGCTTTTCGTTACAATATATTTTTGGCCAGGTATTTCGGTTGTTTGCCTTTGCTATGGGGGTTGACTGGAACGAGACGTTGCACGTGGGAAGTTTTCTGGGCCAGAAACTGGTTATTAATGAGTTTGTTGCTTACCTGAGCCTGGCTGAAGTGAAAGCAACTGGCGTACTCAGTGAAAAATCATTACTGATTTCAACATACGCCCTCTGTGGATTTGCCAACTTTAGTTCAATTGCCATACAGATTGGTGGTATTGGCGGCATGGCCCCGGCACGGCAGGCCGATTTATCACGCCTGGGCTTCCGGGCGCTTATGGCTGCATCCTTGGCCACCATGATGACCGCCACCATCGCAGGCGCCTTATTTAGCTGATAATGTATGCCGCTTTCGGCTAAAGATTATAAACTTATGGACCACCTCGGTGAGTATATCACCGAACACCGTAAGCAACTTATTGACCAGGTGCTCAATTTGCGCACCCGCCACCTTACCGTGGTACTTGAAAATATTTACCAATCGCATAATGCAAGCGCGGTTGTGCGCTCGTGCGAGTGCATGGGCTTGCAGGACATCCACATTATTGAAGGAGAAACACCCTATCAGGTTAACAAAAAAGTGCTCAAGGGTTCGTACAAGTGGGTGAATGTGATACGCTATAAATCAAAGAATGTCGAAGCTGTGAAATCTTGCTTCGATTTACTGAAAGCAAAAGGATATTCAATAGTTATTACCGACCCGGCAGGTAAGGTGCCAGTTCATGAACTTGATCCCACACGAACTAAAACAGCCCTGGTTTTCGGCAACGAAGATGTTGGTGTTTCGGATTATGCGCGCAACCATGCCGATGATTCTGTGCGGATACCCATGTATGGATTTACCGAAAGCATGAATATTTCGGTGAGTGTAGCTATCTGTCTGAATGTATTGATGGCCAAATTAAGAGCTATAGACTGGAAGTACGGATTAACACCCGATGAACGTGATGAATTAAAACTGGCCTGGTACCGCAAAATAGTAAAGCGATCCGATTTGATTGAAAAACGTTTTTTACTGTCAATTGCGTAATTTTACAGCGTTGGGTTTAATCAAGAAGTATGAAGTGGGCCAGGCGCACGCTTATTTTTTTATTGCTTACGGTTGTTTTATTTTTTTTAGGGTCCAATATCTGGATAGTTAAAAGTACTGAGCACAACGTCTTTTCCGATTCGTCCAGGTTGCCCGACCACCGGGTTGCCCTAGTGTTGGGTACCAGCCATAAATTAGTGGGTGGCAAGCCGAATCCCTTTTTTGAAAAGCGAATGGATACCGCGGCCGGATTATTTAAAGAAGGAAAGATTGATCAGTTTCTGCTTAGCGGTGATAACCGGACAAAATTTTATAACGAGCCCAATGAAATGCGCAAGGCGCTTATCGCCCGTGGTGTACCGGCTTCGGCCATTACGTTGGATTATGCCGGCCTTCGTACACTCGATTCGGTAGTAAGAAGCAAAGAAATTTTCGGGCAAAATCAGATTACCATTATTACACAACCTTTTCATAGCTACCGGGCGCTGTTTATCAGTAAGTTCTATGGCATTGAAGCAGTTGCCATGGTGGCCGATGAGCCTAATGCTGAATCTTCATTAAAAGTGCGCATTCGCGAATACTTTGCCCGGGCCAAAGCCGTTTTGGATCTGTATATCCTTAAAACTGAACCGCGCTTCATGGGCGAAAAAGAGTCGATGCAGCAATCCGGGTAAACCAACCGCATGACCTCACTGGATAATCCTTATTTTTGTGTTTTAACTGATTGATTTTGCCTGCCAGGATGACGTTTGTGAAGGTTTCAGTCTTTCTGTTGTGTTGTTTGCCCCTTATTTTACCCGCTCAGGTTACTACGGTTAAAGGCAAAGTTACGGATGTGACTACCGGGGATCCGATTCCCTTTGTGAACATTGTTTTTAAGGGAACCAGCATCGGCACCACCACTGACTTTGATGGTAATTACACCCTCACAACTCCAAACCCTACCGATTCGCTGCTGGCCTCCTACATCGGATACAGAGCCCGCGTAAAGCCGGTACAGCGGGGTGTTACACAAACTATCAATTTTCAATTAGAGGAGGAAGTTACCCGCCTGCGCGATGTGGTTATACTAGCTGGTGAGAACCCGGCCTTTGAGATTTTACGGAACGTTATCAGAAATAAAGATCGAAATGACAAACGCAATCTTTCAGCTTATGAGTATGATACCTACTCGAAAATTGAGATAGACATTGATAACATGACGGATAAATTCCGTAAGAAGAAAATTATAACCCAGATAACCCAGGTGCTCGACAGCGTAGCCGTTATTGCCGGTGAAGACGGAAAACCAATTTTGCCTGTCTTTATTTCGGAAAGTGTATCACGATTTTATTACCGCAATAATCCTGAGTTGAAGTTGGAAAATATCAGGGACACTAAAATCAGCGGCCTCGGTTTTGAAGATGGCTCGCTAACCAGCCAACTTATCGGCCCCACTTTTCAGGAATACAATTTTTACCGCAACTGGCTTACCATTTTGGAGAAGGATTTTGTATCGCCCATTGCTGACGGTTGGCGGCTGTACTATGAATATGACCTGATAGATAGCCTTTATGTTGGTGATCATTATTGCTATCGCATCGACTTTTTTCCCAAAAGCCCCCAGGCTCTTGCTTTTACCGGCTCGATGTGGATTACAAAAAAAGAATTTGCTATCCGCCAAATTGAAGCAACCATCGGTAAACAGGCTAACCTTAATTTTATTGAGAAGATAAAAATACAGCAGGAGTTGCTGCCCACCGAAGCAGGCCCGTGGCTCCCGGTTAAAAACAGGGTACTCATTAACGTAGGCCAGGTGCGTGACGACTGGGCCGGTATGCTTGCCAAATTCTATACTTCCAACCGCGACTTTGTTATCAATCAACCAAAACCTCCAAAATTCTACGAAAAGCAAATCCTGCTTGAGGAAGATTACATCCTTAATCAGTATAATGACGAATACTGGAGTAAACTGCGTCATGAACCTCTTACGGAAACAGAGAAGAATGTATATCAAATGATTGATACGTTGACAAACATTCCTGTAGTTCGAACATATGTTGACATCGTTAAAATCATTATCAACGGGTATAAAAAAGTTGGTAAAGTTGATATCGGCCCGTACCTCAGCCTGATGGCGCTGAATAACATTGAAGGCATTCGTATCCAATCGGGCTTTAAAACAAACTATCATTTCAGCCGGCAATGGGAGTTTGGCGCTCAACTTGGCTACGGATTTCGGGATGAACGTGTTAAATATTCAGCCTTTGTACGGAACATTCTTGACCGAAAACGTTGGACGACTGTCGGCATCAGGGTTCGCCATGACTTGGGCCGTGTAGGTATTGATGATGAAAACCTGGCCGATGATTACCTGTTCCTGGCGGCTTCGCGGTTCGGTATTTTCCGAAGGGGTTTTTATTTCGATGAATACCGGTTTAATTTCCAACGCGAACTGGTTAAAGGGTTTTCTCAACGCCTAGCCTTTCGCTACAATACCTTTAAACCCGTTTTCGATTTCGGTTACTATACCATGCCGGGCGATGTAAATTCGCTGGCCACTACATTTCAGCGGGCCGAAATTGTGCTTGAATCACGCCTGTCGCGCGATGAGCTTTTCTTGCAATATGATAACGAACGTGTTAGCCTGGGCCCTCAGAAGTGGCCCATCATCACCTTCCGGTACAGCCGGGGACTTAAAGGACTTTGGGGTAGTGATTTTGAATACGACAAATTCCGCCTGACGGTTGTTAAACGATTGCCCATGGGCCCGCTGGGTACAGCCCGGTTAACCCTCACCGGTGAATACACCGATGATGTGTTGCCCTATCCGCTGCTTTCGCTTCATATCGGTAACGAAACACCTTTTTACACCGATATTATTTACAGTTTAATGAACTTTGGCGAATTCTTCAGCGACCAGTTTGTTTCACTCCAATACCGCCAACACTTTGAGGGCTTTATTCTTAACAGGATACCTCTTATGCGCAGGCTGCACTGGCGATTAACCGGCTTGGCCAATGTTATCTACGGTAACCTCAGTGAGGAGAACCTGGCCATCAGTAATCCCCTTCCGTTTCCCCCGGGTAACAACAACATTACCTGGAAGCGACCCTATGTTGAACTGGGCTATGGCGTTGAAAATATTTTTCGGTTTCTTCGGGTTGATTTCGTACACCGGTTAACCTACCTCGAAAACGACCGGGCCCGCAAGTTTGGTGTTTTATTTACCGCTCAGTTTAAACTGTGATTGGCCGGCTGATCACAGAATCTCCGCTATATTTGCTCAACTTTTTAAGTGCTGTATAATGAATGTGAAGATTAGTTTGCCGGATGGAAGCATTCGTGAGTTTTCCACCGGTATAAAAGGGATTGAAATAGCCCGAAGCATCAGTGAAGGCCTTGCCCGCAATGCGCTGGCCATTGAAGTAAATGGAGAAATCAGGGATTTAGAGCGGCCTATCTCTGCTGATGCGTCTGTTAAAATACTTACATGGAATGATGCCGGAGGAAAGTATGCCTTCTGGCATTCATCGGCCCACCTGATGGCCGAGGCGCTGGAAGCCCTATATCCCGGTGTAAAGTTTGGAATCGGCCCGCCTATTGAAAACGGTTTTTATTACGATGTTGATTTGGGCGACAGGCCGTTTGGTGATGCCGAACTTGCTGCAGTTGAGGCCAAGATGAAAGAACTGGCTAAAGCTGAAAGCCGGTTTTTAAGACGGGAGGTAAGCAAGGCTGAGGCACTCGATTATTTCGGAAAGAAAAACGATCCTTACAAAATTGAACTTATAACCGATTTACAGGATGGCACCATAACCTTTTACCAGCAGGGCAATTTTGTTGATTTATGCAAAGGTCCGCATATACCACACACTGGTTTCATAAAGGCCATTAAATTACTGAACGTTGCCGGGGCCTATTGGCGCGGTAACGAGAAGAACAAGATGCTCACCCGCATCTACGGCATTACATTTCCTAAGCAAAAAGAGCTTGATGATTACCTGACGCTGCTCGAAGAGGCTAAAAAGCGTGATCATCGGAAACTCGGTAAAGAACTTGAACTATTCACCTTCTCCGATAAAGTAGGGCAGGGGTTGCCGCTATGGCTGCCGAAAGGCACCATTCTTCGCGAGCGGCTTGAACAATTTATGAGGCGCGCCCAGGTAAAGGCCGGGTACGACCCCGTAGTTACCCCACATATCGGCAGTAAAGCCCTTTACGTAACATCCGGTCATTACGAAAAATATGGTAAAGATTCTTTTCAGCCTATCCACACGCCTGATGAGAATGAAGAGTTTTTACTTAAACCAATGAACTGCCCGCATCACTGCGAAATATATAAGTCAAAACCACGTTCATACCGCGATTTACCCATTCGCCTGGCCGAGTTCGGAACGGTTTATCGCTATGAACAAAGCGGTGAGCTACACGGACTAACACGGGTGCGCGGATTTACGCAGGATGATGCCCATATCTTTTGCCGACCCGACCAGGTTAAAGAGGAATTTATTAAGGTGATAGACCTTGTGCTTCATGTATTCAATTCGTTGGGCTTTGAAAACTACACCGCACAGGTTTCATTGCGCGACCCCGCCAACAAAGAGAAATACATTGGTGCCGATGAATTGTGGGACAGGGCCGAGCGCGAAATTCAGGAAGCTGCCGATGAGCGGGGCCTTAAGACTGTAGCCGTAAAAGGCGAAGCCGCCTTCTATGGCCCCAAACTTGACTTTATGGTTAAAGATGCCCTGGGCCGGAGTTGGCAACTGGGCACCATCCAGGTTGATTACCAATTACCACAGCGTTTTGAACTCGAGTATGTTGGTGCCGATAATCAACGGCACCGGCCGGTAATGATTCATCGGGCTCCGTTTGGTTCGTTGGAGCGGTTTGTGGCCGTATTGATTGAACATTGTGCCGGTAATTTCCCGCTTTGGTTGTCACCGGAACAAGTGGCAGTTTTGCCGATTTCTGAGCGTTTTAACGATTATGCAGCACTTGTAATAAATACACTTAAAGACCTCGATATCAGGGGCTTTGTGGACGATCGGGATGAAAAGATTGGCCGTAAAATTCGTGATGCAGAGGTGAAGAAAATACCCTATATGCTTATCGTTGGTGAGCGTGAATCGGCTGAGAAAACTGTTTCGGTGCGCAGGCACGGACAGGGCGATAAAGGCAGTATTTCACTTACTGATTTTGTAAGCCATTTCCGCACGGAGGCTGCCTCCCCGATATGATAAAGAGGTGGCGTCTTAAATTTGAATTGCGCATTTTGATTCTTGCAGAATATGCCGATATTTGCAGCCTTTCCTGATAAACCGGCATGATAGCATAGGATTCTATCAGGACATTGTTGGATTTAAACAAAGAGACCGTATCATAAACCAAACAAACAGACCCTTCTTTCGGAGGGGGCCCCAGCGGCCGGAAGAGCCCTACCGCATTAACGAAAGAATTACCGCGCCCAGGGTGCGGTTGGTTGGCGAAAACGTTAAAGTAGATGTGTACCCCGTACGGGAGGCGCTACGCATCGCACAGGAGCAGGGTTTGGATCTGGTGGAAATTTCACCCAATGCCGACCCGCCCGTTTGTAAGGTTGTTGATTACTCAAAGTTTAAATACGAACAGAAAAAGAAACAGAAGGAGATCAAATCGAAGGCCGTTAAGGTTGTTGTTAAGGAGATTCGGTTTGGCCCTAATACGGAAGAGCATGACTTTAACTTTAAGTTGAAGCATGCGATGAATTTTTTGCAGGAGGGTGCCAAAGTAAAGGCAACTGTATTTTTCCCAGGCCGTACCATTGTGTACAAGGAACGCGGGGAGATTCTGTTGCTCAAGTTTGCTCAGGCCCTTGAAGAAGTTGGTAAAGTAGAACAAATGCCAAAACTGGAGGGTAAGCGAATGTCCATGTTCATTCAGCCCAAAGGAAAGGGAAGTAAATAAGGACGAACAATGCCGAAAGTAAAAACCAAATCAGGAGCTAAGAAACGGTTTAAAGTTACCGGTACCGGTAAAATCAAGCACAAGCGTGCTTATAAAAACCATATTCTTACTAAAAAGGAAACAAAACAAAAGCGCAGGCTCACAAAAAAGGCTGTGGTGAAAGCCACCGATGTAGTCAACATCAAGCCCATGCTGCCGTACGCTTTTTAAAATATCCTATAATAGGGATGGTTCCATGTTAAACCCGGTTGCAGTGCTTAAGCATCACGCCTGCGTGGTCGCCTTCAACCAAAAACTGTAATGTAAAATGCCAAGATCAGTCAACAATGTTGCATCGCGCGCCAAGCGCAAGCGCATCCTTAAAAAAGCCAAAGGATATTTTGGCCGCAAGAAAAATGTGTGGACGGTAGCGAAGAATGCTATCGAAAAAGGTCTCGTGTATGCCTACCGCGACCGCAAACAGAAGAAGAGAGAGTTTCGTAACCTGTGGATTGCCCGTATCAATGCAGGTGTGCGCCAGCATAACATGTCGTACTCAGAATTTATGGGTAAACTCAAGAAATCAGGGATCGAACTTAACCGAAAAGTACTGGCCGACCTGGCCATGAATCACCCCGAGGCCTTTGAGGCCGTGGTAAAAAAAGTTAAGTAAAACCAGGGGGCTCAGGCCCCCTTTTTTTGTCATGAATCGCGCTCATAAATTGTTTGTTCTTGGGGCCATCGTTTTTATTGCAGCACTGCTTTATGCCAGCTATGACATAGCAACCCGCACTACCTTTCCGGGCTCAAAACCGCAGCTAAAGGAGCGGATTAAGGATAAATTGAATTTAAGCGACACGAGCCAACGGGATACCATAATTAAAAAGCCTTAAAATCCGTTGCTTTTCTCAATTCTTCCTGTACCTTTACTACCGATTAAAGCCAACTGTAGACATTGAAAACCTCCGCTTGTCGTGTACCTGCCGGGGGTTTTCATTTTTTCAGGCCTTTTCAACCGTGTTACCAGCCGTTTATCTGCTATACAAGCGGGCTGCCGATACATGAATTGCCAACTCCTAATCTTGTAATACCTTTATTTCAAGATTAAAGCCAACTATAGACATGATTAACCCCCGGGGTCCAGGACTTTGGGGGTTTTTCATTTTCGGGCGATTGATTCAACTAATTGTTTGCCCTATTTTAGTTTAAAAATTGCCACTTATATGCAACCTACGACCCTCTTATTTTACCGGTTAGCCGGTATCAGTTTATTCGTAGCCAACTTCTTGTTATCAAACTGCTCCAGCAACGATGAGCCTGATATAGTGAATTGTTCAACCACCGACCTGGCCATTTCGCTGGTGAGTAAAACCGACCCTACAAACTGCACGGCAGTTAATGGCAGCATTTCGGTAACGGCAACAGGGGGTGGGCTGCCTTATCAGTACAAACTGGATGCGGGCACCTTTGGTACCGCAGCGGTTTTTAATAACCTGGGCGGAGGTACGTTTATAATTACCGTTAAGGATAATAATGGTTGTGAGAAGTCATTATCCGTTACGCTTGAATTGCCATCAGGTCTAACGGCAACAGAAACAGATCAAACACCAAACAGCAATTGCCTTGCTCCTTACAATGGTTCGGTAACCGTTGCGGCATCCGGAGGCAGTGGTACCTATCAGTATGCCATTGATGGTGGTGTTTTTGGGTCCTCCAATTCATTTACTGCACTGAAAGACGGAATCCATACCGTTACCGTAAAAGATGTTAGCGATGACTGCACATTTGAATTAAGCGTAAATATAGGCCGTTTGCCTACCGGAGTTGTATATAATGGTGCCGGTCAGATAAAGGAATTATTACAGGCCAAATGTAGCGGTGGCAGTTGCCATCCATCCAATGGTGATTGGTTTGATTACTCAACAGCGTCTGCTAATAGAAACGCGATAAAGTCTGAAACACAAAGCGGCCGGATGCCGAAAGTTGGATCATTGACGGCAGATGAAAAGGCCCTTATTGCTTGTTGGGTGGATGATGGCGCTCCTGAAAATTAAGGTATGATATTCTTCAAGCAGTTTTCATATCGTAGCCTGCTGGTTATTGCGGCATGCATGGGTTTTTCAGGTGCTGGTCACGCCCAAAAATATTCGGTGTCAGAAGGGGTTATTACGTTTTTCTCGGCCGCTACCCTTGAAGATATCAAGGCTGATAATCGGAAAGTGGCCAGCGTATTAAACACGGCCACAGGTGAGATTGCATTTTCAATACCCATTAACCAGTTTCAGTTTGAAAAGAAACTGATGCAGGAACACTTTAATGAAAAATACCTCGAATCAGAAAAATATCCGAAGTCAACTTTTGCCGGAATAGTAGAAGGTTTTACCATGAGTAAATCAGGCGCCCAGCAAGCCACTGCAAAAGGTAAACTCACCATTCATGGCGTTACCCGCGATGTGGAGATTCCCGGTACCATTGAAGTGCAGTCGGGTGTTCTGAAGCTCCAATCAAAATTTATAGTGAAGCTGGAAGACTACAATGTAAAAATACCCAAGCTGATGTGGCAGAATATTGCCGAGCAGGTAGAAGTTACCGTTGACCTGATTTACAAACCCCAATAAGTACCATGAAAATATTATTCTATTTGTTAGCGCTGCTCTGTAGTGTACCTCTTTATGCGCAGGATAATCTACTCAACGAACTGGAAGATAATGCCAGCGGACCGCAGTATACAATCGCAACCTTTAAAGGCACGCGGGTGGTAAACGGCCAGTCAATTGAAACGAAACGAAGGGGAGAATTAGAGTTTATTTTTTCCCATCGCTTTGGCCTGATTAACGAGGGAGCCTATGCGTTGTGGGGGTTGGATCAGTCGGTAACCCGTCTTGGGTTGGAATACGGCATTACCGACCGGTTTGGCCTCGGCATCGGCCGTACTTCGGTCGATAAGACCTTCGATGGCTATTTTCGGTATAAGGCGCTGCGGCAAAGCGATAAATTTCCGGTAACGGTAACCGCGCTCGGTTCGGTGTATTACAAAACCTATCCCCGCAACAGCGAAAGCCCGGTTCCACTCTCTACCGAAGATCGGCTTGCCTATGGGGCACAGGTGCTCATTGCCCGCAAATTCAGCCCTAAGCTTTCCTTACAGTTAAACCCGATTTACATTCACCGCAACACCGTGGATCAGGACGTTGAAAACAACGATGATCTGGCCCTGGGCTTTGCCGGGCGCTACAAAATTACCCGAAGTGTTGCTTTGTCGGGTGAATATTTTCTCAGACTCAATGCGAAAGAAAATCAGCCCCCAGACTATGTACGTTATGATGCGGTGGGTATCGGAATTGATATTGAAACAGGGGGACACGTCTTTCAGTTGGTATTTACCAATACGCTGGGTATGTTTGAGCGTTATACCATTACTGAAACCTATGAAAATTTTTGGGATGGGGATATCCACTTTGGTTTTAATATTACCCGTACCTTTCAGCTTGGAGTCAAACGATAATTTTTTCTTGTAGTTCGCGTTGCTGCTGCTTTCCATCACCGTCTACCTTTTCCTTACTGTGCTGGTTGGTTTTTGGGCTGCCCGCAGGGTACGGAATACCGGTGATTTTATGCTTGCCGGCCGCAGTCTTCCGATTGTGTTGAGTACATCGGCCTTGTTTGCCACCTGGTTTGGCTCGGAAACAGTGTTTGGGGCATCATCAGAGTTTCTGAAAGGCGGATTGTTCGCGGTTATTGAAGATCCGTTTGGCGCTGCGCTTTGTTTGCTGTTATTCGGCATGTTCTTCGCCAGAAGGTTGTATGCGATGAATCTGCTAACCCTGGCCGACTTCTTCAAAGTTCGCTTTGGCAAACGTACCGAGTTGGTCTCCAGTATTTTTATGGTGCCTTCGTATTTTGGCTATACGGCCGGTCAGTTAGTAGCCTTGGGTTTAATTCTTAATGTCGTTACCGGGTTGCCGGTGTGGCAGGGGGTGGTCATCAGTTCAGCCATAGTAACCCTTTATACATTTGTCGGGGGCATGTGGGCCATATCCGTCACCGATTTCATTCAAAGCATTATTATCGTCCTGGGTCTCATAATTCTTGCAGTCGTGCTGGCCGATAAGGCAGGGGGTACGTTGACTGTGATTAGCCAGGTGCCTAAGGAGAATTTTAAGTTTCTACCGGAGTTTAGCTTAACTGCTATTCTGACTTATGTTGCGGCCTGGTCGGTTTTGGGGTTGGGCTCCATCCCTTCACAGGATGTTTTTCAACGGGCCATGTCGTCAGGTTCATCGACTGTAGCCGTAAAATCGTGTTATTATGCCGCGGTGCTTTACCTCACGGTGGCCATGCTCCCGCTGTTCATCAGTTTGTGCGTTAAACACCTTTACCCCGGCCAACTTAATGAGGATACACAATTGACTCTTCCGAGTATGGTTTTGGCACATACAGCCCTGCCTGTTCAGATTATGTTTTTTGGCTCGCTGCTGTCGGCCATTCTAAGCACAACGAGTTCTTCCATCCTAGCGCCAGCGGCTATTTTATCTGAAAATATTGTTAAGCCGATGATGCAAACAGCCCCCACCGATAAACAACTGCTTTTAATTACACGTGTTTCAATATTGATTTTCAGCGTTGGCGCAACGATTATGGCCTGCTTAAAATCAGATATTTACGAGTTGGTAGGCGGGTCGTCAATCCTCAGTCTGGTATCCCTTTTTGTACCGATGGTGCTGGGATTATACTGGAAGGGTACCAGCGGCACAGGCGCCATGCTGTCGATGGTATCGGGAATGGCAGCGTGGATTTATTTTGAAGTGTACCCGTTATCTGTGCCGGCACTTATACCGGCCACAGCGATAAGTTTTGGATCGGCAGTGGTTGGCAGTATTTTTTTTCCTGTCAAGAAGTTTAGCTAACCGGCAGCGTTGGGTCAATTTCGCGTGCCCAGGCCAGGATGCCACCTTTCAGGTTATACAGGTTATCGAAGCCGTGATTTTTTTCCAGCCACTGAATGATATTGCCGCTGCGCCCGCCACTTCGGCAATGAATTACTACTTTTTTTGTTTTCGAAATTCGTTCGATATGATGGGGAACTTCGGCCATAGGAATCAGTTCGCCACCAATGTTTGATAGATCATTTTCATAGGATTCGCGGACATCAATAAGCTGGAAATCATCTCCGTTGTCAAGCATTTGTTTCAGTTCCTGTACGGTTATTTCTTTCATGCCCAAAGATTTGTTTTTATTCTGACTTATACCACAAAATAGTTCGTAATCAATTAATTCCGAGATATAATTCCGCGTCTTTCTGTCGGGAATGGTAAGTTTGGTTGTTTGTAAGGACTGGCTATCAAAAAGCAGAAGTTTATCGGTAAGCACTTCGGTTTTACCGGTTAGCAGTTTAATCGCCTCACCGGCCATCATGCTTCCTATTGTTCCCGGCAATGCGCCTATTACTCCGGCTTCCTCGCAATTGGGGACTTCCTGGTCGGCAGGAGGTTCAGGAAACAAGTCGCGGTAATTTACGCTTCGGGTTTTATCATTACGGATGGCATTGAATACCGCCAGTTGCCCTTCGTATTGCAAAATCGCTCCATACACAAGCGGTTTATCACTCAACACGCAGGCATCATTAACCAGGTACCGCGTAGGGAAATTATCCGATCCATCAATAACCAGATCATAGTCAGTTATGATTTTCAACGCATTGTGCCTGGTAAGTTTTATCGGAAACGTACTAAATACAGTAAAGGGATTGAGTTTAGCGAGCCGGTTTAAGGCTGCTTCACTTTTATTTTTTCCGATGTCATCCGTTGTAAATAATACCTGTCGCTGCAGGTTTGACTCCTGCACAACATCAAAATCAACAATACCAAGGGTACCTACCCCTGCGGCTGTAAGGTACAGCAGGGCAGGACAGCCCAAGCCACCAGCTCCCACAACCAGTACCCGGGCCGATTTAAGCCGGAGTTGCGCCTCCTGACCAAAATCTTTTAAAACCAGATGGCGACTGTAGCGTATTTGTTCTTGTAGAGTTAACTTGTTCACCAATTAAAAATACAACAATGCGAAAAAATTTTTCAACCGGAGCGAAATGGGAAGATATCGTTGGGTATTCCAGAGCGGTGCAGGTGGATAATCAACTGGAGGTTACCGGTACCGTGGCTGTTGATGAAAATGGCAGGTTGGTGGGGAAAGATAATTTTTATGAGCAAACCCGTTTTATTTTAGGTAAGATGGCGCGGGTAATTGAATCGGCAGGTTTTGCCCTTAGTGACGTGGTGCGTACCCGTATTTTTGTTACTGACATAGCGAAGTGGGAGGAAGTAGGACGTGCCCATCAGGAAGTTTTCGGCACCATTAAACCGGCAACCACCATGGTTGAAGTAAGCGCCTTAATATCTCCTGAATACCTGGTTGAAATTGAAGCATCACTAATAAAATCAGGTGCCGGTGAAGTAAAACGCCAACGACTTGAGCTTTGGTCAACCCGGTAAGTGGTTGGCCTGATAATTGCCGATTATAGGCTTATTATGAAACGCCTTTTGGTCATCCTATCAGTTTGCATGATGGGCACCCTGTATGCCCAGGTTGATGAGATTAAACAAGCGTCTGAAGATAACAGCAGCAAAAAATCAGGTCGGGATGATTCCGATAATGATGGGGATAGTGGTGGCGGATTTTTTGTATTCGATTTGTTTTTTAATGCAATTCCCGATTGGCAACGATTTAAACTGCAGGACGACCGGTCGCGGTATCCGTCCATGGTTTCGCTGGAGGTATTTATGCAAGGTGCGGTAAAACCTTCTTCTTATTACATACTATGGCCCCGCATCAGGGGTAATTGGGGGTTGTTTTCAACTGACTACCGTATGAACTACCTGATTGAAGAGGATGCCGATGGTGGATTTAAGCATATCCGTACAAATGATTGGCAAGTC
This sequence comes from Cyclobacteriaceae bacterium, assembly GCA_023151255.1. Lineage (GTDB taxonomy): Bacteria > Bacteroidota > Bacteroidia > Cytophagales > Cyclobacteriaceae > UBA2336. Next base: position 41,112 of record JAKLJG010000008.1, read on the forward strand.
CTTCAGCTTAACCTTATTACAAGCCGGTTTATAACATTTCGATTTGGTACAGGAGTGATGAAAGAAGCCTTCGCTGATGGGCGTTCATTTAACGAGTGGGATTTTATGCTGGGCTTTCATTCACCTGACCAGTTCAAACAAATCTGGTTTGAATACCGGTTTGCCAAAGATTGGGAGACAGGCGCAAACCCCCGAAGGGAGTTAAGCGCCCAATACCAGCACCAGTTGTTTCGAACCGGGGCTTTGCACGGCTATTTCTCAGCCGGGGTAGTGTACCAGCGTTACTATAACAGTATTGAGATTTGGGGTTTTCAGGGAGGTTTAATCTTCCGGCTGTATTAATTAAATCAGCTAAGTCTTTTTAAAACTTTTTCTGCCACTGTTTGTCCGATAGCCAGCGAGGATGTTGCGGCCGGAGATGGAGCGTTGCATACATTAATAACATGCCGCTCTTCCAGGATAAGAAAATCATCAACCAGGCCCCCGGTGCGGTCGCATGCCTGGGCCCGCACGCCTGCGCCACCCTCAATCAGGTCATTGCTTTGTATTTCTGGAATGAGTTTTTGAAGTGCTTTGGTAAACGCAGCTTTTGAAAACGAGCGGTACATTTCTCCGAAACCGGTTCGCCAGTACTTTAGTGCAACTTTTTGAAATCCCGGCCAGGCCAATGACTCCATCAACTCACCTATGCTTATATCAGTTTTCTTATAGCCTTCGCGCTTAAACGCCAAAACAGCATTGGGCCCTGCTTCAACACCGCCTTTCATCATCCGGGTAAAATGAACACCAAGGAACGGGAAGTTGGGATCGGGAACAGGGTATATTAAATTTCTTACCAGGTGCTCTTTCTCTTTTCGTAGCTTATAGTACTCGCCCCGGAATGGTATGATTTTTACATTTAATTCCGGTACAGTAAGTTTTGCAATTTTATCGGAAAACAATCCGGCACAATTCACTACTACCTTTGCCGGGTAGGCTTGTTTGTTTGTCGCAACTATAATTTTATTACTTCCGGTTTGTATATCAAGTACTTTTTCATTGAATAGCAAGGCACCTCCAGCCTGTTGAATCAGTTTACTGTACATGAGGGCCACTTCCTTGTAGTCAATTATACCGGTTTGTGGTACCTGGATGCCAGCCAGGCCGTTAACATGTGGCTCGTATTCTTTAAGTTCTTCCTTGCCCAGCATGCGCAAACCGGTAAGGCCGTTTTCAATACCCCTGTTATATAGGTTCTTTAGTAAGGGAATTTCAGCCCCGGAAGTGGCAACAATAATTTTACCACACAATTCATATCGGACACCGTACTGTTCACAAAATCGCAGCAACTGGTTATAGCCTCCAATACAGTTCCTGGCTTTGAGGCTACCCGGCTTATAATAAATACCCGAATGGATTACCCCGCTGTTGTTACCGGTTTGATGTCGGGCGACCTCGGTTTCTTTTTCGATAAGTGTAAGCTTAATCCCGGGATTGTGCTGAAGAATCTGGTAGGCGGTTGCCAGTCCTACAATACCCCCGCCTATAATAATAACATCGTATTCCACCTTGCTTTTTTACCCGAAAACTAAGTAACAAGCCTAAACACTCCAATAAATCGGGGCAGTCGGGCCTGTAAATAGGCAACTTCGTTACCGGTCTGTTTGATGTCAGAATTTCGGCAGTTTTTCAGGTTTTGCCTATCGGGATTTATTCTATTTTTGCCTGCTTACAGGCAACGAGGACAGTTTTAACCTGCCTGGTGGCTGTTAATCATATTATTCACCTACGTTTATGGATAAGAAGAAAGGCCGGTTTAGTTTCAGGTTTACCATCGGAAATAAAATTCTTGGGGGGTTCATGGCTGTAATGGCCCTCTTTATTGTTAATGCCGCCATTATATTCATGACCGGCAACCAGATTGATAATGTGGTTAAAACCTCTTCGGAGATCATCCGCCCATCAAAAGATGCAATAAATGAGTTTGTTTTAACTGTTGAACGATACCAAAAACTGGTAACTAGTTGGGTTTATTTGCAAACCAACGAAGACAACAAGAAGGCTCTGATACAATTGGTGAAATACGAGTACCCTGAATTAAAGGAACGCATCGAAAAACTTAAAAACACCTGGGAGGTTGATAGTCAGAAAGTACTGGTCGATTCTGTTTTCGCCCGATTTGAGCGCATCCAGCGCAGTGCCGAATCACAGATCACTTCTCAACTGGCCACATTCGAGAGCTACGAAGATGGGATCACCAAACTCCTTGCTGAAGATGTACTGGAGAGTCAGATTAACCCGCAACTACAGACTATCCTTACTGACCTGAACAACTTAGCCAAAGCACAAACAGTCATAACGGCTCAGTCAGAAGAAGAGTTGATTGTTTCTACGCGTAACCTGCGCAACATTACCCTTATCCTTGCAGGCATAACGATCTTACTCGGCTTTGGTGCTGCCGTGTTGCTGATGCGTTCAATTACACGCCCGGTTAATTTTCTGAAAAATGTGGTTGTTAAACTGGGCCGGGGCGAGTTGGTAGAGGAAAAGCAAACCAAGTTCAGCAACGATGAAATCGGAGAGATGGCTCAGGCTATGGATAACCTGGTTACCGGTTTAAAAGCCACCACATTATTTGCCGGGAATATCGGTAAAGGAAATTATGCTACCGATTTTAAACCCCTTAGCGATCATGATGTGTTGGGCAATGCACTGATAAACATGCGCGATAACCTGGCCCGGGTTGCCGAAGAAGATAAAAAGCGCAACTGGGCTACCGAAGGACTTGCCAAGTTCGGTGAGATACTTCGATCCAATACAAACGACCTTAATAAACTGGCGGATGAGATTATCATGAACCTTGTAAAATATTTAAAGGGGAACCAGGGGGCCATTTATATTGTGGATGACGTTGAACAGGGAGAAGAACCTACCATTTCGATGAAATCGTGTTACGCGTGGGATAAAAAGAAATACCTGAACCACAAAATTCATAAAGGCGAAGGCCTGGCTGGCCAGGCTTGGCAGGAAGGCGAAACAATTTACCTGACTGAAGTTCCTCAGAACTACATCAAGATTACGTCCGGCCTGGGCGATGCCAACCCTACCTGTATTTTGATTGTACCACTTAAAATCAATGAGCAAATTTTTGGTATTGTTGAGATTGCTTCGTTTACCGAATTGCAGGATTTTGAAGTTGAATTTGTCGAGAAAATTGCCGAAAGCATTGCCTCCACAATTTCAACAGTTAAAGTAAATGCACGTACACAACGCCTGCTGGAAGAGTCGCAGGAGATGACCGAACAAATGCGTGCCCAGGAGGAAGAGATGCGCCAGAATATGGAGGAGTTACAGGCTACACAGGAGGAAATGCAGCGAAACCAGTCGGAAACCGAGGGCACTATGCTGGCCATCAACAATGCGCTGGCTATAGCCGATTATGATGTGGAGGGTAAGATCACTAAAATCAATAGCAACTACCTTACCTTATTGGGCTATTCGCAAAGTGAAGTTATAGGAGAGCATCACCGGTTGTTTGTAACCAAAGAAGAAAAGAGCAGTGAGGAATACCGGCAATTCTGGCGAGACTTGGCTATGGGGCATTCAAAGCACGGCACCTTTAAGCGGTTAACCCGTAGGGGCGAAGTGATTAGCGTAAAATCCAATTTTAATCCGGTTAAAAACCGACAAGGTGAAATTGTTCGGATAATGGAAATCGCTTACGAAGCATAAACGAGTGAACTCTTTAAAAGCAAAAAAGTCCCGCGCCCCGGGACTTTTTTGTTTACCTAAACCTAAACCTATGAGAAGAATTACTCTACTCAGCCTTTTTTAACGACACAAACGCCTTAAGGTTTCGCTTCGGGATGCTATTTTTTATAGATTCTGTGTTCAAAAAGGCTATTTTTTAAGTTTAGAGGCGAATACTTTTTTAAACTTGTCAACCTTGGGCTGGATAACGTACGAGCAATACGGGGCGCTCCCGTTCAGGTTGTAGTAATTTTGGTGGTAGTCTTCGGCTTTGTAAAACCCGGTAAACGGGCTAATCTCCGTTACAATAGGTCTTTCAAATGCCCCGGACTCATCGAGTTTTTTCTTATACTGCTCGGCCAGCAGTTTTTGCTCTTGGGTATGGTAGAAGATAACCGAACGGTATTGTGTGCCTACATCGGCACCCTGCCGGTTTAAAGTGGTCGGGTCATGCGTTTGCCAGAAAATCTCCAGCAGTTCATCAAATGAAATTATCTTCGGATCATAGGTAATTTGTACTACTTCGGCATGACCGGTTACCCCGCTGCAAACCTCTTTGTAGGTGGGGTTTTTTACCTTGCCCCCGGAGTATCCCGATTCTACTTTCTCCACGCCATTTACGCGTTGGAAGATGGCTTCTGTACACCAGAAGCACCCGCTTCCGAATGTGGCTAATGAAAGACTTTGATTCATGGTGATTTTGGTAGGGTTTTCCTGACTAAAAGATGCAACAGATAGCAGGGAAATGGATATAACGGCAAGTTGTGTTAGCATACGTCTTTAACTGCCAAACAAGTAATTTGGTTTAAAGCAACTAAATAAATCTGTTGACTTTGTCGGACAGATTACATCAATAGTTCTGGTAGAACTGGCGGATGGCCGGTATCAGTTGGTCGTATATAGGGCTGGCAAACGCCAGGAACATGGCCTGTGCATCAGGCGGATAGGCTTCTTTGCGTTTACAGAGTTCAACGTGCTGCGCGGTCAGTGCCCGCTCATCGCCATTAAATTTACCCCAGGTGGCATTCCAAACGTAACGCCCGGGAAATTTTCGATGAGTAAGTACGCCACCGGTTTTGGCATCAACCACAATCATGCTAAGCAGGCCTTCCGAAACTACTTCCTTGCGCACGGTGGTAACTTTGGCCGAAACGGTATTGTATACTGGTACAGTTTTACCCTCAACTTTTGCTTCGCCAACTTTTACGCTGTCTTTGGTTACTGTTTCTACGCGTTCATTTACAGTAGTGTTGCCCACCGAAAAGTCGTCAAAGTGCAAGCGTAGAATATGGTCAGTACGGGGCAGGTTAATGTTCTTCGCTTCACCGGGTGTAAAAAACCGTACAAAGTCGCGTTCGGTATAATTGCGGTGTAGGTATTCTTCTACTTTATCCTGGAAGAATCCGCCACTAAGGTTATAACGGTTTGGCACGGCCACCTGGTCAACCACAACAAAAACGGTTGCTTCAAATTTGGCTTTATCAAGGTACTCAACAACGTCTTTATAGTTGGGTACATACTGGTTGGCTTCAGCAAACTGAAAATAGGCGCGTTTGGCATCGGTCCGGGTTCCTTTCATTAACGAGTTGATGCCTTCGTTATACAGTTCCTCCGCTGCTTTTTCTTTAACAGACCCGAGCTGGTCGTAGTAGTTTTTTGGATTGGGAATTACTCTTAATGCACCCGGAGCCTGGCGAATAGCCTCGTACATGTTGTTTATTTTCTGATAAGATTCGAGGGCATTTTTCCATTTCGTATTGGAATTGGATGCAATTTGGTTTTTGGCATCCGTTTCGAGCCACTCCACAGCCATAGGGTAACTATTGCGTAGGGTTTCTTTCGATTTGTCGTGATCTGGATTTTGGCGCAAGCGGCCGATAGCCTGCATTACAGCCCCATAGTAATCACCCCGTTCAAAGGCTTGTTTACCCGATGAGCAACTAATGAGTAAGCCAAGCACGAACACGTACAGTAAATTTTTCAGCATAGATTTTTAATTAAGCAATGGCAAAATAAGTGCCCGAATTTAGGCAGATTAATTCTTTTCGGGAGGAAAAAAATAAACCAGAATATCATCTATGGTATCGCGCCAGTTGCCCCACGAATGCCCCTGGCGGGTTTCAGAATATTGATACGTACAGGTGTTTTTCTCGAATAGTTCTTTCATTTTCTGGGCTCCTTCCTGGGCATCGTTTATGGTTCCGGTGGTCAGGAAGATTTTAACCGGAGGGTTATCGGACTGTTCGCAAAGGGTGTAGATGGCCGGCTTGAACCAAAATGCCGGAGACTGAATGCCGGCCATCCCAAAAATATCGGGCCGTGAAAAAGCAAAGTAGGCAGCGGTTAACCCGCCCATGCTGGTGCCGATGATGGCTCGCTCTTTCTGATTGGCTGGTAGCCTGAGCTTTGATTCAATCTGCGGTATTAATTCATCAGTAAAGAACGAAAGGTATTTTGCGTTCATGGCTAGTTCCTGCATCCTGCGGTTATTCGAACGGTTTACCGGTTCGCGGTGATCGACCAGTACAACAAGTAGCGGTCGTATTTTATTTTGGTAGATCAGGTTATTAAGAATCGTCTCCAGGTTGCCCAGTTTTGGGTGCAGGTATTCATATCCATCGGTAAAGTAGGCGATGGCATACTTTTCAGAAGGTTTATACCCGGGGGGATAATAAACAGAATACATAACCTGATAGCCGAGCACTTTACTGGTAAGAAGGATGTCGCGTTCTAGCGCACCGGCAGGCGCACCGGGTATTGGTTGCGTTATCGGATCGGGCTTCCAATCGGGCATTCTTAGTTCGGAGTTCGGACTGCCACCCCCTACGCCCGACCATTGCTGGTGAGGGTTGGCTGGATCAAGGATCCAATCCGTATCACTCAACAGAATTTTGTAGTCAAGCCGGGCATCAGCCGGGAAGGATGCCTTAGCCATCCACAAGTCAGTGCCGGTGAGTTGAGTGCCGGTAAGTGGTAAATCGGTTTTATAACCCCAGTTATTAAAATCACCACGCCAGGCTACCTGGCTTGCAGAGCCACGAAACAAAAACAAAACGGAATCATTATCAACTAAAGGAATTTGGTTATTACCCAACAACGAGTTCCAAAACTTGTTTAAATCGGCATTTCGAAGAGAGTCTGATGAAATGGCGGCTATTCGATTCAGTTCTGTTGTAACGTGTCTAATCTGCGCATATTCCTGCGCGCAGAGCCGGGTGGCCAGTATGCATATGATGGGAACCAGCTGCTTCATTTTCTAATGATTACTTCATCGCGGTCATCTACTCGTAAACTTAACAGGCCGGCAATTATCATAGAAATCCCTCCGGTAACCAGAATATAGATGGACTGGCCATTAAAGAGATGTGTAAGCATAAAGCCTAATATTGTACCGGCAATAATTTGCGGGATCACAATAAAAAAATTAAACACGCCCATGTAGTATCCCATCTTTTCGGCCGGTAACGAGCCGGAAAGCATGGCGTACGGTATTGAAAGGATGCTGGCCCAGGCAATGCCCACGCCCACCATCGAGAAAATAAGGAAGGTGGGGTTTTGTAAAAAGTAAAAGGAAGCCAGGCCGATACCGCCCAAAGTAAGTGCAGCGAGGTGGGTAACTTTGCGACTAGTGTATTTGGCGGCAACAGGTAATACAAATGCCGTTAAGGCGGCCACACCATTGTAAACAGCAAACAGAAAATTTACCCAGTCGGCTCCGTCATTATAGGCTTTGCCCACCGTATCGGTAGCCTGGTAAAAGTATTTGGTTACTACCGGTGTGGTGTAAATCCACATCGAGAACAAGGCGAACCAGGAGAAAAACTGAACCCGCGCCAATTGCACCATGGTTTTGGGCATGTTCAGAAAATCAGCCGCCATGTGCACGATACCCAGGTAGGAGCGTTGCTGCCGTATATAAAATGCTGACAACAGAAATATTGCACCGAAGATCATCAGGCCACCTGGCAATACGTACAATTCTTTTTCAACACTTCTGTTAAAAATCAAAGCGGCTATTACCGCTCCGATCATTAAAAGTATTACTCCGGTTTTTATAAACCGCCTCTGATTTCCTATTTCATTGTCAAGTTTCCGTTTTTCGCGGTTTTTAAGTTTTTCGTATTCTTCTGTGGTAGGCGGATATTCTTTTGTGCTAAACACCGTCCACATTACGGTGATAAAAAGCATAAATGCACCGACATAGAATGAGTACTTAACCGAATACGGCACGGTTCCCTCTTCGGCTGTATTAGCAATGTTAAGCCAGTTTGAAAAGATGTATGGGAGGAGTGAGGCAACAACGGCACCGGTTCCTATAAAAAAGCTTTGCATGGCAAACCCGGCTGTTCGCTGGGCCGGTGGCAGCAAGTCGCCAACAAATGCACGGAAGGGCTCCATGCTGATATTGATGGAGGCATCCATTATCCAGAGCATACCTACAGCTACCCACAAAGCTGGCGAGTTGGGCATGAAGCAAAGGGCCAGCGAAGCCAGTATAGCTCCCACCGTAAAATAGGGCCTTCTGCGGCCCCATATGGGGTGCCAGGTGCGGTCGCTGTAAAAGCCAACGATGGGTTGTACAATTAAACCGGTGATGGGTGCGGCCAGCCAATAAACAGCCAGATCTTCCGGTCTTGCTTCAAGGGTCTGAAAGATGCGGCTTGTGTTGGCATTTTGTAAGGCAAAGCCGAACTGAATGCCCAAAAAACCGAAACTCATATTCCAGATTTGCCAGAAGCTGAGCCGGGGTTTGTTTACTTGACTGAGTGAACTCATACGTTAGTTAATTACCATGAGATAATAAATGTATCAGCGTTGTTTTCAAAGGCAATAATCGTTACCGGTTCTTCCGGAGCCGGCTCGGGATCCGTAATAGGATCGTATTTCTCGAGCGGCTCGAAAAAACGGTTAATCGTTTGATTGACGCTTTGAAATTGGCCGTTAATATGTGCCTCGTTAATTTGGGGGAATCCGTGCATAACTATTTTCAGCAGGCGGATTCCTTCAGCAAATTGATGGGGGCGCTTTTCGATAGTAATTCTTTTTTCCAGACCATTAAGTTCAATCTTCCACAACGAAAAGTTTCCTTGTTTGTAATCAAAAGTATGGCCGTCATCCCAATATAGGCAGTAGGAGGAAGTATTTGCAGTATAGTATATGTGGAGGTCCAGTGTATCGGATTGTGACACCGTGTTAAAACCCGGCTCCTGCATGGCTATAATAGCACCCTCTTTTATAAACACCGGCAGTCGGTGTATGGGGCATTCAATCAGAAATTCCTGCGAACCCGTGAATTGTTTTCCATCATACAGCGAGTACCAGTTTCCTTCGGGTAAATATACCCGGGTAATGTCCTTTGTACTCTCAACCGGTGCAATCAGCATAAATGGCCCGAAAAGATATTGGTGATGGTACCGGTGATCATAAATTTTTGGATCATGTGTGTAATCAATTGCCAGTGATCGTTGTACGGGCATACCGGTTTGAGCGGCCTCGTAAAATGCCGAATAGATATAAGGCATGATACGGTAGCGGAAACGGATATAGTTACGGCAAATCTGTTCAGCTTCCTCTCCGTACGTCCAGGGTTCGGTATCGCGCGAGTTTATCATGGAGTGCCCCCGGAAGAAAGGAGAGAAGCTGCCAATGGTAAGCCATCGTGTAAATAGTCTAATATCCGCATTGCCTACAAATCCGCCCACATCGTATCCGGCAAAGGCGATACCGGTTAAGCCCATGCTGTTCACCAGGCGCACACCCAGCATCATGTGTTCATCATAAGCTACGTTATCGCCTGTCCATACGGCAGCGTAGCGCTGAATACCCGAAAAGCCGGAGCGTGTGAGGTTGAATGGCCGCTTACCGTCAAGCAACTTCACAACTCCTTCGTATGTGCTTCGGGCCATCATCAGGCCGTAGATGTTTCGGCCTCTGCGCATGGTGGCTTTGTTGCCTTCAAAATCAAGTTCAATATTTTCCGGCAACATGTGGCCCCAGGTGGCAATCTCGTTCATGTCGTTCCAAAAGCCATCAATACCCAGATCGGTATAGGCTTTGAGTTGATTCATCCACCAACTTCGGGTTGCTGGGTTGGTAAAATCGGGGAAGTGACACCAGCCGGGCCACACCTGACCGGTGTAGTTGGTACCATCCGGATACTTTAAATATACATCCTGTTTTATGCCGTCATCGTAGGTCTTGTATCCTTCTTCAACTTTAATACCCGGATCGCACATGACCACCACATGAAACCCCAGATTTTCGAGTTGCTGAAGCATGGATTTCGGATCGGGAAAATGCTTTTTGTCCCACGTAAAGATCTTGTATTTATTCATGTAATGGATGTCGAGCACGATAACATCGCAGGGTATATTTTTATCCCGAAAGGTATTGGCAACATTCAGCACTTCCTTATCGGGATAGTAACTGTACCGGCATTGCTGGTAACCAAGACTCCATTTGGGTGGTAGGTGCATCCGCCCGGTAAGGTGGGTGTATTGCCTGATGATGTCGGCAACCGTAGTTCCATGGATAAAGTAGTAGTCCATTTCGCCCTGATCGGCCGAAAAACTGGCGAAGCGGTTATTGGAGGCTCCGAAGTTAAAGAATGACTTATGCGTGTTATCGAAGTAAATTCCGTAGCAAAGGCTGTTATGAATGCCTATATAAAAAGGAGTGGAGCAATACAACGGGTCGGAGCCGGCATGGTAACCGTAGGCATCGGTGTTCCAGTGCTGATAACCACTTCCTTTTCTATCGAGCGGACCTGTTTTTTCACCAAGGCCGACAAAGCGTTCACCTGGCTGCAGCTTTTTGTAAGTGGTAACCTGCTCGCCATTCCAGCAGGTGCCCAGCGGATCATCTTCATTGATTACCTGCTGTGCAGGTGTAAGAAATGCGAATCCTAAATTTTGCTTTCGAATGTTTATTGTTAATGCTGGGGTTCTAAGGTAAATGAGGTTTTCATCTTCTGTTACCGAAAAGTCAACGGTTTCCGGCTGCGCGGTAACGGCATACGAAAAATCTTCAAACTGTTGTTTGGTTATACAGGTAATTCGAATGACGGAAGCTAAGAATAGTTGTACCCTTACCAGCGCATCTGAGGTATAAAGAATAATACCACCGTGTTGCTTTGTCCATTCTTTTAGATTCCCTACCGACCGGGTTTCAGGTTTAAAACGGCTCATGCTTGCAGATAAAGTTCGGCAACCAATATAAATGGAAAATATTGCAATGCCTGAATGGACATTATTGAACTACGCAACAAACGTTTTCGAAAGGGTTGGTGTCAGGCTTTTCTGCGTAAAGAAGATTCTCTGACTATGAGGCGGGTTTTCAGTACCCGGGTTTCCGGTGGAACCACGGCATCTCCTTTTCCTTGTTTTTCAATTTGGCGGATGAGCAGTTTGGCCGCCTCCTGACCCATTTCAAAACCGGGCTGATCAACCGATGAGAGGGGCGGGTCCATCAGCGCGCTGAAGAACCAGTTGCTGAACCCGACCAGGGCAACATCATCAGGAATTTTTAAGCCGTTTTGTTTAATGGCTTGCATCGCACCCATGGCCAGCAAGTCGTTATTAGCAAAGATGGCATCCGGACGGGGTTTAAATTTTAATAACTTTTCAGTTGCTGCTTTACCTTCATCTAACGAGCCGGTCGGGCAAATGATGATCAGTGATTCATCAGCCGGCAGTCCATTTTCGGTAAGCGCATCGAGGTAGCCCTTTTTACGGTCTTCGGCAATGGCCAGGCCGGGCGCTGACTCCAGGTGGGCAATGCGCTTGCAGCCTTGCTTGATGAGGTGAAGGACAGCTTCATGTGCGCCCACGTAATCGTCAACAATAACTTTACTGGTATTCGGGTTGGTGTACATCCGGTCGAAAAATACAATGGGCACTTCTTTGGCCAGGATGGACTCGATGTGTTCGTAATTTTTGGTTTCGCGTGAGATGGAGATGAGCATGCCATCAACACGGCTGTTAAACAATGCTTTCAGGTCGGTAGCTTCGCGTTCGAATGATTCATTGGATTGGGTGAGGATGACGTTGTAACCGGCATCATATGCTACCGATTCAATACCACTGATAACGGTTGAGAAAAAAAAGTGCACAATTTCGGGAATGATAACTCCAATGGTATTGGTTTTACTCTGGCGAAGGCTCAGGGCAACGATGTTAGGCTGGTAGTTCAGTTTTTCGGCTAGTTCGTTAACCGCTTTTTTTGTTTCGGGGCTGATGTCGGGGTGGTCTTTTAAAGCGCGGCTGACTGTTGAGGGAGATATACCCAATTCACGGGCGATGTCTTTTATAGTAACCTGATTGTACTTCATGTAGCTAAGGTAAGCAATCAGTGCAACATGTTGCACAAACGTTTGAAAATCATTTTGAACCCGATTTTTTTAGTGACCTCATTAAAGTACAGGTAATTATTTTTACAGATGTCGGGAATCATTGTGTTTGTATTTTATTTTTAAGCACTACAAGTAAAAAGTTGAATGATTCGAAGCATATTTTTTAGTGCAGGATTAATTTTTTTGGCCTGCATTGCAAAGGGTAAAGAGGCAATTAGCCCCACGATTACTCCTGTTTTTTTTACACCATCAACCGCCATTACCGTAACGTATGATGTTACAGGAACCCCGCTTGCCAATTTATCTACCGCTTATATCTGGGTGTGGATTCCAGGCAAAAACACAAATGCCATTTACAACATTAATCCTGCAAATGCTACGGCAGCACCTGCCATGTTCACCAAGAGTTTGGTAGGTGGGCAGACCTTATTTTCAATTACATTTACCCCGTCAGCCTTTTTTTCAGGCAGTATTGCTGCCGAAACCTCCATAGGCATGCTGCTTAAAGGTGCGGACTGGAGCAACGGGCAAACAACCGATTACATCGCTAATTTTTGGGATGGCAATTTCAGCGTTCAACTTACATCCCCGCAGCAACAACCCCTTTTTGTATCGAATCTTGATGTAATTCATATTGAGGCACAAACACCTGTTGCTGCAAACTTTCAACTCTTTGTTAATGGTAATCCGGTTAACGCTCAATCAGGAAGTACCCTTTTTTCGTACGATCATCAGGTTACTGAATTGGCAGGCGGCAGCACAGTAGAGGTATTTGCCCAGGCGGGAGCTGATTCAGACAATGCATCTTTTCAGTACCTCATTTCAGTTGATAGTCCGGTACAACCCAGACCATCGGGTATCAGGCCCGGAATAAATTACCAGCCAGATAATTCACGGGTTATTCTTTGCTTGTGGGCTCCCGGTAAAAACTCGGTTTACACCTTTGGTGATTTCAGTAACTGGCAGGTGTTGCCGGAGTATTTAATGTATCGGGATGGCGAGTATTTCTGGATTGAATTAACCGGACTGCTGCCTGAGCAGGAATATGGTTACCAGTACCTGGTTAATGAGCAGCTAAAACTGGCCGACCCGTTTGCCGATAAAATTCTGGATCCGCTCGATCAATATATTCCATCATCAGTTTATCCCGGCCTTAAACCGTATCCGGTGCAGGCGCTTAATTCTGCTGACTATTTTAATCGTGTTTCTGTTTTTCAAACAGGTCAGTTACCATTTAACTGGCAGATCAGCAATTTCCAAAAACCTGCCAAGGAAAACCTTGTTATATACGAAGTTCTGCTTCGGGATTACTTCTCAAGCCAACACCGAACATACCAAAGCCTGCTCGATACACTTTCGTACCTAAAGCGCCTGGGTGTTAACGCAATTGAGCTAATGCCCATTATGGAATTCAATGGTAATGAGGGGTGGGGTTATAACCCTACCTTTATGTTTGCACCCGATAAATATTATGGGCCTAAAGAAAAGTTAAAAGAACTGGTTGATGCCTGCCATGCTAATGGTATGGCTGTAATACTGGATATTGCCTTAAATCATCAGGATATTCCAAACCCGATGGTACTGCTTGATTTTGATTTTTCAACCTTCAGGCCAACGGCACAAAACCGTTGGTTTTTTACACAAGCCAGGCATCCGTTTAATGTCTTCTATGACATGAACCATGGCAGTACCTACACGCAACAGTATCTGGATACGATTAATTACTACTGGCTTAGTGAGTATAAAATTGATGGTTTCCGGTTTGATCTTTCCAAGGGTTTTAGCACCACTAACTATTGCACAACACCAACCTGCGATACCGGAGGGGAAGTTGCCGCCTGGAGCGGGTACGATGCAACCCGCATAGCTTTATTAAAACGGATGGCTGATAAAATCTGGAACCACTTTCCTGATGCCTACATCATTCTGGAACATCTTGGTTCAAATACTGAAGAAAAGGAACTGGCAGAATACAGACACAGCGAAGGCAAGGGCATGTTGCTGTGGGGCAACATGAATCATGCCTACAGCCAGGTTAGTATGGGCTACGGCTCTGATGCTGATATCAGCGGAGTTTACTATAAAAACCGAGCGTGGGAAGCCTCTGGTTTAGTAGCCTATATGGAGAGTCACGATGAAGAACGACTCATGTATCGGAATCTGACAAATGGCAATTCAGCAGCGGGGTACTCTGTACGTAATCTTAGTACGGCATTAAATCGGATAAAGGCGGCTGCATTATTGTTCTATCCCGTACCCGGTCCCAAAATGCTCTGGCAATTTGGTGAGTTAGGTTATGATTTTAGCATTAATCAGTGCGTAGGAGGAGCAGTAAGTTCATCTTGCCGGCTAGACCCCAAGCCGGTTGTATGGGATTACCTCAGCCAGCCCTCCAGACAATCGCTGTATTACCACGTTGCCGACCTTATTCGCCTGAAGAAAACATATGATGTTTTTCAGTCAGGTAATTTATTAATGACCACCGGTAATTCCTTGTTTAAGCAAATAATTCTTCGCAACGAACCTTATACGGCTGTTCCAACTTCCCCCGCTGACATGAACGTGGTTATTGTGGCCAATTTTGATGTTGTACCTGTAACGACTAATGTATCATTTCCCCATACCGGTGTTTGGTTTGACTATTATGCGCATGGGGTTCCTCTTACAATTTCATCAACATCGACCAGCTTTACTTTGGCGCCCGGGCAGTACAGGTTATTTACCGATGTTGAAATTGAAAACGGAATCGTAACTGGGATTGACCACAACGATGAGCAACCCGTTTTGATTGATGTTTTTCCAAATCCATTCACGAACAGGTTATATCTGAAAACCGAGATAGTCGTTGATAAAGCCTGCCTAATTAACACAACCGGTACACGCTTATGCTTAACGAAGATTTCAAATACGGAGTGGCACGTACCGGCCTTAGCCCGTGGCATGTATATTCTGGAACTTGTCCTCCGCGATCGGATTGTTCATGTAAAAGTTGTTAACGAGTAACTACTGCATGGAGGCCTGTATTTTTGATTTGGATGGGGTTATTGTAGATACTGCCCGTTTTCATTTTTTAGCCTGGAAACGCCTGGCAGCAGAGTTGGGAATTAAACTTACCGAACAATACAACGAAAAGTTGAAAGGCGTTAGCCGGCTTGATTCACTGAATTTTATACTTGAGTTAAAACAGATTACCCTTAGCACGGAGGAGAAAGTGCAATTGGCCGATAAAAAGAATGCTTGGTTTGTTGAATATATTCATTCGATGAGCCCCCGCGATATTTACCCCGGTGTTCTGGAGTTGCTTGCCAAACTGAAATCAGAGAATATAAAAGTAGGGCTTGCCAGCAGCAGTAAAAATGCCCGTATAGTATTGGCGCAATTAGGAATCTCTGAGGAGTTTGAGGTAATCGTTGACGGAACCATGATTACCAACACAAAACCCCACCCCGAAATTTTTTTAAAGACGGCTTTGCTGCTTAATACGCCACCGGCAAGGTGCCTGGTTATTGAAGATGCAGCGGCCGGGGTTGCTGCTGCCAAAGCAGCCGGCATGGGTTGCATAGGTATTGGCAACAACTTGATATTGAATCAAGCCGACCTGGTAGTGGGTAATATGGCTGAACTCTCATGGACAGTGCTTAACCAAATTATGCAGCGTAGATAATGTAGCAATGAAACAGTATTTAAAACATGATCCGTGGCAAATTATTGAGGAGGGTTTTAATCCACAGGTCAATAAAATTTCAGAAAGTATTTTCAGTATAGGTAACGGGCACATGGGGCAACGGGGTAATTTTGAAGAAGCCTATTCTGGCGAAAGCCTGCAAGGCACCTATGTGGCTGGTGTTTACTATCCCGACAAAACGCGGGTAGGCTGGTGGAAGAACGGATATCCTGAGTACTTCGCCAAAGTGCTAAATGCGCCAAGTTGGATTGGCATACGCGTTAACATTGAAAATCATGAATTAAATCTGGCAACCGCGCGCATAGAATCATTTAATCGAACCCTTAACATGCGCACGGGCTTGTTAACCCGTAGGTTTGTTGTCATTCTGGCTAATGGCAAGAAGCTGGAAGTTGAGAGTAAGCGATTCTGCAGTATGGCACAAGGCGAGGTGGGAGCAATATCGTACACCCTTACAGCATTAAACTTTTCAGGTTTGGCCGAGCTAACCCTGGATGTTGATGCTGATATAATTAATGAGGATTCAAATTATCAGGAGAAATTCTGGGATGAGGTTTCTAAAGATTCGTTCGACCAATCCGTTATCGTAACCGCGCAAACAAAAAAAACACATTTTTTGGTTACTACTGGAATGAGTTACCAGGTTCAGTCGGACGGTAAATTGATTACTCCCGAAAACATACGCGTTAACATGCGGGAGAAATATGCCGCCCATGTGTTTCAGGTTCAACTTCAGCAGCATAAAGCCGTAACTATTTACAAATACGCGGCCGTACTCTCTTCACTTAATCACCCCCAAGAAAAGTTAACTGAACGGTGCCGGGCTGTGTTAGATGGTGCCTTACATGTAGGGTTTGATGAACTTTTCAAAGCGCATGCGTATACCTGGCAACGCAAGTGGGAGGAATGTGATATAACCATTGAAGGTGATGTAGCCGCACAGCAAGGAATACGGTTTAATATCTTCCAACTCACACAAACCTATACGGGCAACGATGAGCGCTTGAACATTGGCCCTAAAGGATTCACGGGCGAGAAATACGGAGGCAGCACGTATTGGGATACAGAGGCGTATTGTATTCCATTTTTTTTAGGAACCGCCCCGCCACGGGTTGCCCAAAATCTATTGATGTACCGATATAAACACCTTGCTAAGGCAATTGAAAATGCTGGCAAACTGGGCTTTACGGATGGTGCGGCACTTTATCCAATGGTAACCATGAATGGCGAGGAATGTCATAATGAGTGGGAGATAACATTTGAAGAGATTCATCGGAACGGAGCGATTGCTTATGCCATTTATGACTACGTACGCTATACCGGTGATGAAGGCTACCTGGCTGACTATGGCCTCGAAGTCTTAATAGGAATTTCCCGGTTTTGGTCGCAACGGATTAACTGGTCTGATGATAAAAAGAAATATGTGATGCTGGGCGTTACCGGTCCTAATGAGTATGAAAACAATGTAAACAACAACTGGTATACCAACTATATTGCTGTTTGGACCTTGCGGTACACCATGGAGGTACTCAATCACGTTAAAAGTACTTCAGCCGAAAAATGGAAGGCGCTACAGAAAAAAGTAGTATTTTCTGAAACTGCTGAACTGGCTAGATGGAATGACATTATGGCCAATATGTATTTTCCTTATGACAAAACCAGAGAAATATTTCTTCAGCAGGATGGATTTCTGGATAAAGAATTGTTTCCGGTAAGTAAACTTACCGAACAGGATCGGCCACTCAATCAAAAATGGTCGTGGGACCGCATACTACGTTCCTGCTTTATTAAGCAAGCGGATGTGCTTCAGGGACTCTACTTTTTTGAAGATCATTTTACAGAAGATGAAATAAGGCGGAATTTTGATTTCTACGAGCCGATGACCGTTCATGAATCGTCACTATCACCATGCGTTCATTCAATACTGGCTTCCCGGTTAGGTTATCATGATAAAGCATATGAAATGTACTTGCGCACCAGCCGACTTGACCTGGATGATTACAACAACGATACCGAGGATGGCTGCCACATTACCAGTATGGCAGGTACATGGATGAGCATCGTAAAAGGCTTTGGCGGAATGCGGGTGCACAATGGAAAACTTCACTTTAATCCATTTCTTCCACGGCAATGGAAGTCGTATTCCTTTCGGCTGGAATTCCGAAACCGCATTATTAAGGTAACTGTTAACAATGAAGGAACCGATGTTAAACTCATTGCGGGTGAACATTTAACTATACTCGTTAATGGCAACGAGCGAAAACTCGGTTTAATCTGATTTTCGTTTAAGCACCGATTTTTGCAAACGTTTGCGGGCACGTTTCCGAAAAAAAACGATGTGAATTCTGTATTACTAGCCGATTAACTTTTTATTTTTAGTGAGTTAAACCTCAACCTATGATAAAGTTTCTACCCAAGATTTCTGTATTGATTGTTTCCGTTGGATTTCTGGTCAGCGGTTGTGACAACGGTAATGCCGATGTTACGATCTTTGATTCCCCGCCAGAAGTAACCATTAGCAAGCCAAATTCCGTTACTTCAAACGTTGACTTCACGATGAAATTAAAATTTCGAGATGGAGCCGACCCAAGCATTTCAAGTTCTCCGCTCAGTTCAGCTACCTGGGAAATCAAACTCGGGCCTTCGGTTGTGCAAAGCGGTTCAATCGACCTGTCGGGTGTTTTACAGGATGTAGATGTGCCTGTAAGTGCGTTGGCTATTGGAACTCCATCAGATGACATTAACACCTATAATTTATATACGCTGCGTGTTATTGCTGAAGATCAAAATGCCAATAAAGATACTGTGGATGTTAACTTTCGTGTGGTGGGTACTGTTGGTATAATTGGCGATGCCACACCTGGTGGCTGGGGTGCCAGCACTGCTATGACACGCTCTGCAACAGACCCGGATTTGTACACAATTACTAATGTTGTTCTTACCAGTGGGGAAGCCAAGTTCCGTGCAGATAACTTCTGGGGCATTAATTGGGGTGCGGCTGCCTTTCCGAGTGGCACCGGTACATTTAACGGTGCAAATATTTCAGGTATAATACCGGGCACCTATGATGTTACCTTCAATGTCTCTACCGGTGCTTACAATTTTGTAAAAAAGTAATTAGCCTAACCAAACCTTACTTATGATAAAGTTCTATCAGTCCATACGCTGCTGCCTGATTGTTATTATGGCCGCGGCATCATTCAGTGCATTTGCGCAGCGAATAAACGTAACGGGACGTGTGACCTCATCCGATGATGGCTCCGCACTACCAGGGGTTAATATTCTGGAGAAAGGAACAAACAATGGAACAATAACCAACGCTAACGGTGACTACTCCATATCAGTTGCTGAGAACGCCACCCTTGTTGTTTCTTTTGTCGGTTACGCCACGCAGGAAATAGCAGTAGGCGCCCAAAGTGTTATTAACATTTCATTAAACGCTGACATTACAGCGCTGGAGGAAGTAGTTGTTATAGGGTATGGATCACAGGAAAGAAAAGAGATTAATAGCGCTGTGGCCAGTGTTTCTGCCAAAGACTTTAACCGGGGTAACGTTACAAGCCCCACGCAATTATTAACCGGAAAAGTTGCCGGCTTATCTGTTTCGAGAGCCGGTGGCGATCCAAACCAGGCACAAACCCTAAGGTTAAGAGGTATTACCACCTTTGGTGCGAATTCCGAACCATTAATTGTTATTGACGGTATAGTTGGTGCAAGCCTTGATAATGTTGATCCCAATGACATTGCCTCAATTGATGTGTTAAAAGATGGGTCAGCTGCTGCAATTTACGGAACACGCGGATCCAGTGGTGTGATTATGATTACCACAAAGTCGGGAAAAGCCGGACGCGGTAATTATACCAATGTAGAGTACAATGGCTTTGTTTCTGTAGATAATGTAGCCAACAAGATAACCGTTTTAGGCCCCTCAGAATTTGTTGCCCGCGGAGGTCAGGATTTTGGCTCCCAAACCAATTGGTTTAATGAATTAACCCAAACCGGGTACTCATATACTAATAACTTAACTGTATCGGGCGGTACCAATGCGGGAACAACCTATTCGGCATCCGTTAATTATCGGAATAACGATGGTATTGTTAAAGGAGTCAACTTTCAGCGGTGGAATACCCGATTAGCGCTTGGACAGGAAGCGATGAACGGGAAACTAAGATTCAACTTCGCAGTTGCCTATAACGACAGAAAGCAAGAAAGTATTAATATGGCCGCTTTCCGTTATGCAGTTATTTATAACCCAACAGCCCCTATTTTTGATGACGATGAGACGGATGTGGATGGCGGCTATTTTCAACGCGACTTATTTGATTTTTTTAACCCCATTGCATTAAGTA
This sequence comes from Cyclobacteriaceae bacterium, assembly GCA_023151255.1. Lineage (GTDB taxonomy): Bacteria > Bacteroidota > Bacteroidia > Cytophagales > Cyclobacteriaceae > UBA2336. The sequence goes on from JAKLJG010000008.1 coordinate 61,225, forward strand.
GGCAACAGCAATTTGTTGGAGAGCGTAAAAATGCTTTGTTAAACTATAGTGCTGAATACGATATCATTCAGGACCTTACAGCCAAAATTAATTTTGCCCAAACCCGCGAAACAGGCCTGGATGGTGCTTTCTGGAGTATTTATGATAAAGCGGAAGGCGCAGGAACGCATGGTTCAGCAAGACGCAGCACCTACGATAATACCAACGACCTGCTTGAGTTTACCCTCAAATACAATCACAAATTCGGAACGGATTTGAATAGTGAGTTTCTCTTGGGTACAGCGTCACAAAAAAGAACATTCGAAGGATACGCAGTTCGGGTAAAGCAGTTCTTATATGATTACACCTCGTTCTACAACCTGTCCTTTGCATCGAACCGCGAAGGCGTTAACACAGAAGCCTCCGGCTACCGCTCAGAAGATGTGCTGTTATCAACTTTTGGTAGAGCAAATTTCAACTATAAAAATACCTACTTCTTCTCGGCAACAGTACGTGCCGAATCGTTTAGCGGATTTGGCAAGAATGAGAAGACAGGTATATTCCCTGCTGCCAGCGCGGGTGTTCAACTTTCTGAATTGTTTGATTTGGGGCCTGTAAGTAACCTCAAGTTCAGGCTCTCGTATGGTGTAACCGGTGCCTTACCACCCTTCTCCGATTTAGCGCTCCCTGTACTTGTTCCTGGTGGCACAGTTGATTTTGACGGAGACCCTTCTACCGATGATGACCAGTTTGTAATTGCCAACCAGGCGCGTGATCCTAACCCAACCCTAAAATGGGAAGAGAAGACGGAGATTAACGTTGGTCTTGATTTTGGCTTCTTCGGAAACCGCCTAACCGGTGCTATTGAATACTACACCCGTAACATTGATGATCTATTATTTTCTGTTTCTATTCCTACCGGAGCACCCAACCCGTTTGATCCGAGTCAACCTGCTAACGTAGCGGGTAATGCATGGGCCAATATAGGCCAGATTAAATCAGCCGGTTTTGAATTTACTGCATCGTATAACGACATTCCCATTGGCCCGATAAAATGGACACCCAGCCTCAACTTTACCATTTACGATAAACCCGTTATTGAATCATTTAGTGTTGGCGATTTGGGTTTTGGTGAGATTCGCCTTGCAACTCCTGGTTCGCCTGGACAGAACAACAACGAAATTATCCGGAACATTGCCGGCCGGCCCCTTGGCGATATGTATGGACCGATATTCCGTGGAATCGATGAAAATGGCAATTATGTACTTAGCACTACCGACCCTGATGAATTTGTAGTGGTGGGCAATGGTTTACCTGATGGTGAGTTTGGTTTTACCAACACGTTTACGTACAAAAACTGGGATTTAAATTTCCTGTTGCGAGGCGTATTTGGTCACGATTTGTATAACTCTTATCGCGGGTTCTATGAAAACCGCGATGCGGCCTCCAATACATGGAACAGTGTTGTAACTGATAAAACTCCTTTTGTCACCCAATCACCTACATTCAGTTCGCTGTTTGTTGAAGATGCAACTTACCTGAGGCTGGATAACGCAACGATAGGTTACAATTTGTCGGCTAAAAATCCTGTCTTTTCCAGAGCCAGAGTGTACTTCAGTGGACAAAATTTGTTTACCATAACTAAATACACGGGTATTGATCCTGAGGTACGTTATTTTGACACCGAAAATGGTAACACCTTTACCACCAACCTGGCCCCCGGGCTAGAACGTAGGAATACCTACTTTACAACCCGAACTTTTACATTTGGAGTTACATTGACCTTAAAATAATACACCGATGAACAGCAGATTAATTAAAATACTAACAACGGCCATTGTGCTGGTAGTCTTAGGTGCCTGCGAGGCTCCTGATCAGGAGTTGTTTAGTGTTATACCAAAGGAAATTCAGGATAATACTACTGATCCTACTGCCTTGAAGGCAATTGCCCAAAGCGCTTATGTGCCCCTAATTGGAACTTGGGGTGGTCACAATTCCTTGTGGTCTATGCACGAGGTTTCTTCCGATGAAATGGTTATTGCCCAGAAAGGTGCTGATTGGGAAGATGGCGGCCAATGGATTCGGATGCATCGTCATGAATTCAATCCAAGTGAACAATCCATCGGTAACGGATGGAATTACTGCTACTCAGCCATAGGCCAATTAAACAACCTGTTGAAGACCTATGGTACAAACCCGTTGCTTCGCTCAGAGCTGGAGTGTGTTCGCGCCTTGGTTTATCTATGGCTGATTGATGCCTACGGAAATGTTCCTATTGTAACGGAAACATCAACAGATCCTACGCCACCTACCAATACGCGGCAGGAAGTTTTTAATTTTATCGAGTCCAGCATCCTTAGTAATCTCGATAACCTGCGCCAGGAGAAGACCTACGCTTCAATGAACTACTATGTTGCTCAAACAATATTGGCAAAGTTATACCTCAATGCGCAGGTTTATACCGGTACCGCTAAATTTACAGAAGCGGCAGCAGCTGCCAACGAAGTCATAAACAGTGGGTTGTATTCATTAGAAGCGAACTATTTCGATAATTTCAAGACGAATAACTCGGGGTCTAATGAAAACATTTTTGTTATCAACTATGATGAAAATAACGGAGGTGGATTTAATCTCGCTCAAATGACGGGCCACTACCTTACACAGCAAACCTTTAACTTACAGCAGCAACCTTGGAATGGTTACGCAACTCTTGAAGACTTTTATAATTCATATGCCGTTAACGACTCCAGAAGAGGAAGTTTTCTGGTGGGCCCGCAGTTTTCATCAACCGGTGTTCGACTTAAAGATTTAAGTGCAGAACCCGGTGATCCAGACGGTCAGGATTTGACTTTTACACCTGAAATCAATGAATTAGCGCCCAATAGCTTCAGGCAGGCAGGTGCGCGCGTGGGCAAATGGGAATTCCGACTGGGTGCTGGCCCTAACTTAAGCAACGATTTCCCGATTTTCCGTTATTCTGACGTACTGCTGATGCGTGCTGAAGCTCTTTGGCGGTTAAATCCGTCAAGCACAGAAGCGCTTAATTTGGTAAACCAGGTGCGGTCTCGTGCCGGAATAAACCCATTGGGTGCTTTAACGGCTGATGACCTGTTGGCCGAGCGTGGTCGTGAAATGTTTGCTGAAGGCTACAGGCGCTCCGATCTTATTCGCTTTGGTAAGTTTAACGATGCCTGGTGGGAAAAGCCTGTTTCTGCAGCATTCCGGAACTTATTCCCAATTCCTCAGGGGCAGTTACTGGTTAACCCCGATCTGGTGCAGAACCCCGGTTATTGATTACATAGGTTTTCTATTTATATTAAGAAAGCGTCAAGTTCTGACGCTTTCTTGTTTTATTGTACAGTGGATAACTAATTGGTGAAACGGTGTGGAGGTATTCTTTTGCCCTTCTGTTTGTTCTACTTGGCTGCTCTCGTAAAAAGCACGAAGTAGGTTTTGTTTTAATGCGGTCTGCCGAAACCGGTATTGATTTTCAGAACGAACTTACGTTCACCGAGGATTTCAATTGTTACACATATCGTAATTTTTACAATGGCGCAGGGGTTGCCATTGGTGATATTAATAATGACGGCCTGCCCGACATCTACTTTAGTGGTAACCAGGTTAACAACAAGTTGTATTTAAATAAGGGCAATTTTCAGTTTGAAGATATTACTTTAAAAGCAGGTGTTGCCTGCGAAAATGTCTGGTCAACCGGGGTAAGTATGGCTGATGTAAATGCTGACGGCTGGCTTGATATTTTTGTCTGTAAATCGGGCCCGTCAATGGGTGGCGTCCGCCATAATGAGTTGTTCATTAATAATGGAGATTTAACCTTTACGGAGCGTTCAGCTGAATGGGGTGTGGCCGATGAAGGCCTTTCAATTCACGCGGTATTTCTGGATTATGATAAAGATGGTGACCTGGATTTTTATTTACTGAATAATTCCAATCGGGCTGTTGGTATCTTCGATCTGAACATTGGTCAGCGCAGCGTTCGCGATCCCTTCGGAGGAAATAAACTTTACCGAAATGATGGGACTAAATTTACCGATGTAAGCGAACAGGCAGGTATTTATGGGAGTGCCATCGGGTTCGGCTTAGGCGTAACCGTTGCCGATGTTAATCAGGATGGTTGGCAGGACATCTTTGTAAGCAATGATTTTTTTGAACGGGATTACCTGTATATAAATAACCAGGATGGTACCTTCAGTGAAATGCTTGAGGAATGTATAAGCGAGATCAGCATGGGATCGATGGGTGCGGATATAGCCGACCTGAATAATGACGGGTATCCTGAAATTTATGTTACTGAAATGCTGCCCGAGCAAATGGAGCGTAGAAAATCAATCGCTTTATTTGAAGATTGGAATAAATATGAAGCGAATCTGAACAACGGATATCACAGGCAATTTAGCCGCAATGTGCTTCAATTAAATAATGGGCCCTTGCCGGAACAACCCAACAGGGTAGTATTTAGTGAGATTGGCCGCTTTGCCGGGGTGGAAGCAACCGATTGGAGTTGGGGTGCGCTTATTTTTGATTACAACAATGATGGCCTGAAAGACATTTTTGTTGCGAACGGTATTCCTCGCGATTTGACCGATCAGGATTACATTACCTTTGATGCGGCAGCGATGCTTCATCGGTTTAATCCCGCCAAGGATAGCCTCCTGCTTACTAACCTCATCAACCTGATTCCATCCACACCGGTGCCAAACTATTTGTACCAAAATAAAGGAGAACTCCGATTTGTCAATACTGCCCTTACGTCTGATATCGGAAAGCCCGGCTTTTCTAATGGCGCTGCGTATGGCGATCTTGATAATGATGGTGACCTCGATTTGGTTGTAAACAACATTAATGAAGTGGCCTGGGTATTCAGAAATCTGTCCAGAGAATCAGCTGTAAACGGATCAAACTTTTTAATCCTGAGCTTATCCGGGTCAACCGGTAATACAAAATCCTTCGGTGCGCGAACTACCATTTATTGTGCCGGTCTAACCTTACATGCCGAACACTCCCCAGTAAAGGGTTATATGTCATCTGTTGATCAACGCCTTCACTTTGGTCTTGGTGAATATACCAGGGTTGATTCAGTAGTTGTTTCCTGGCCGAATGGCAGTAAATCAGTTCTTCGGAATGTGCCAGCTAACCAGTTTTTGAATTTGACCGAACCAGGCCCGCCAACACATGTGGCACAAAATTTAAATGAAAAGGTGGTACCGCATTTCGGGCAGGCAAGTATTCCTTCAATTAATTTTAAACACGTTGGTAATTCGTTTAATGATTTTAACAGGCATCCGTTGTTGTTTGAAATGATAAGCAACGATGGACAAAAGATGGTTGTTTTTGATTTTAATCACGACAGACATGACGATATACTCATTGGCGGGTCGGCCCATTTCCCAACCCATGTGTGGCTTCAACAACCTGATGGTAGTTTTAAAGCGATGTTCCCTTTTGGGGAGGAATCGTTTTTTGAATGCACCGACATAGCTGTGGATGATTTTAATTCAGATGGGTTAGTGGATGTGTACCTTGCTGCTGGCGGAAGTCAATTTTCAAATCAAGCTCCACAATATCGCGATAAAGTCTATCTTAATCAGGGTAACCTGACGTTTAAGGAGGTGCCACGAATAGTGCTTAGCGGTGATAAATTTGAAAGCACCTCATTTGCCTTTTCATTTGATTATGATATGGATGGAATTGTTGATCTGATAACAGGTGAACGTCTCAAGCCCTTTAAATACGGTTTACCTGCAGACGCCAGGTTATTAAAAGGTAATGGCGATGGAACCTTTAACGATGTTACAGACCAGATTGCTCCTGATTTAAAAAATCGCGGCTTTCTGCGCAGTGGTACATCATTTGATTTTGATAGGGATGGTGATAGCGACATAGTCATGGCAGGAGAGTGGATGGGTTTAACTGTTTTAAGAAATGACAGGGATGTATTCACTGATGTTTCTGTACAACTTGGTTTGAAAACCTCAACGGGTTTGTGGAACACCCTTACAGTAAATGATGTAAACAATGATGGTTTTCCGGATCTCATTGTTGGTAATCAGGGGCTAAACTCAGCGTATTCAGCTTCCCCTGAAAAACCGCTTACTATGTATGTACACGATTTTGATGGAAATGGCAGCCTTGAGCAGATTGTTTGCATACGCGATAACGGTAAAGACTACCCGCTAACCATGTGGTCAACTTTGGTCAAGCAAATCCCATCGCTTAAAAAACTCTTGCCACGACACCATGAGTACAAGGATAAATCCATTCAGGAGATTTTTGAAAACAGGGTATTGAATGCGGCAGTTAAACTGGAAGTTACCGAACTAACCAGCATGGTTTACCTGAATGATAACGGTAAACGCTTCTTACCAATACCTCTTCCCTGGCAGGCTCAGTTATCAGAAGTTTATGCTATCCATTGTATGGATGTTAATGCTGACGGATTTATTGATTTACTCCTTGCCGGCAACCAGTTTAAAGCGAAACCTGAAACAGGCATTTCAGCAGCCAGTTATGGTACACTTTTACTTGGTAGGGGAGATGGAAATTTTACCTACGTTAGCCCTGCCCGCTCGGGTATTTTTGTAAACGGTGAGGTTCGCGATATTAAACAAATTCAAATTAACCAATTTACTTTTGCTGTTTTTTTGATCAACAATGAGCCATTGAAATTTTTCAAACTAAATACACCATGAAAAATCACCTTGCTTTATATTTAACTGCATTTATCTTGGTAATAACCGTCTATGCCTGCCGGCAATCGGAGTACGAGCGCCTTGTTAGTAGCGAATTGGCACGGAATGTTCGATATGATTCGCTATTTCTTGGGCTGCGCTTCAATATGAGCAGCAAAGAATTTTATTCCGCTTGCTGGGAAATGAACAAGCAGGGCTTAATTATGCAGGGCCCCGGTAACCTGAGTGTTCAATATCAGTTGGACTCTTCCCAGATGCGGTCGCTTACCTATATGTGGTTTTATCCCGATTTCAAGAACGACTCCATCTATAAAATGCCGGTTGAATTCCAGTACGTGTATTGGTCGCCCGTATTTCAGCCTTTATCAGCCGATTCGCTGTTAGTTGATGTGAAAAATTTATTTGAAAAGTGGTATGGCGGTTCATTTCTCTACCAGGAGAGTAAAGACGGTTTACAGAAAGTATGGGTAAAAGTTGACGGTAACAGGCGTATCCGGTTGTATAAAAAAAATATTTCGACAGTTAGCGCTGAATTTCTTGATTTACAAAATGCAAAATGAAGGTGGATAAGCTTGCTTCTTTACTTATTGTTTTAATACTGCTATATTCTTCTTGTACCAGACAGAGCGATGATGCGGCTCCACTTTTTAAACTCATAAATGATGCTGAAACCGGAATATCCTTTCGGAACGACCTTCCCTTCAACAGTGAATTTAACATTTTTACCTACCGGAATTTTTATAATGGCGGTGGCGTGGCCATTGGCGATATTAATAATGACGGTTTAGCCGACATTTACTTTACAAGTAATCTCGGGCCAAATGCACTCTATTTAAACAAAGGAAATTTTACTTTTGAAAATATTACTGAAAAGGCAGGGGTGGCCGGTAAGCAAGCGTGGAGTACCGGTGTGGTTATGGCCGATGTAAATGGCGATGGATGGCTTGATATTTACGTATGTAATTCTGGCGACATTAAAAATGATAACCGCGAGAATGAATTGTTTATCAATAATGGCGACCTAACTTTTACAGAAAGTGCAGCCGTGTGGGGTTTAAACGACAAGGGTTTTTCAACCCATGCTGCTTTTTTTGATTACGACAACGATGGAGACCTGGATGTTTACCTGCTCAACAACTCGTTTAAAGCCATCGGCAGCTTCAACCTAATGCAGAATATACGGCATGAACGTGACTCGGTAGGGGGCGATAAATTATACCGGAATGACGGTAACCGCTTTACCGATGTTAGCATTGTGGCTGGCATTTACGGCAGTGTTATAGGTTTTGGTTTAGGTGTAACAGTAGGTGATGTGAATAATGACGGCTGGATGGATATCTTTATTTCCAATGATTTTTTTGAGCGCGATTACCTCTATCTTAATAACCGGAACGGCACCTTTAGTGAAATTTTAGAACAGGCTATGCCCAGTATCAGTGCTGCTTCAATGGGTGCTGATATGGCCGATATCAATAATGACGGCTGGATGGACATTTTTGTAACCGATATGCTCCCCGAGCAATACGAGCGATTAAAGCAGGTAACCATCTTCGAAAACTGGGATAAACTAACTTATAATGTGCGCAATGGATACTATTATCAGTTTACCCGCAACATGCTTCACTTGAATAACGGCAATAATACATTCAGCGACATAAGTCGGTTAGGCGGAGTTGAAGCAACAGATTGGAGTTGGGGGGCATTAATTTTTGATATGGACAATGATGGCCTGAAAGACATTTTCGTTGCAAACGGAATTTATAAGGACATTACCGATCTGGATTATCTGAACTTCATCGATAAGCCTGAAACCAAACAGAAAATAATTAACCGGCAACGTGTTGACTATCAGGCGTTGATTGATCCGATTCCGGTAAATCCGGTGCCCAACTATGCCTTTAAAAATCTGGGAGGCTATCGCTTTGACAACCACGCTTTGCCATGGGGCCTTGGTGCCCCATCCCATTCTAACGGAGCCGCTTACGGAGATTTGGATAACGATGGCGATCTGGATCTGGTAGTAAACAACGTGAACAGCCAAGCCTTCGTTTTTCGTAATACAACCAATGATACCCCTGGTTCACCAAACTATATCCGCATTATTCTAAAGGGTAAATCGCCCAATACATGGGCAGTGGGCAGCCGCATTCAAATTTTTGCTGGTGGCAGCCTGTATACTTTTGAACAAATGCCAAACCGGGGTTTCGAATCTTCGGTTGATCCGGTAATTGTAGCCGGATTGGGGTCTAATAAATTCATCGATACACTACGCGTGGAATGGCCTGGTGGGTCTGAAACCGTCTTAACAAATATTCACACAAACCAAACCATTACCCTTAATCATGAAGAAGCTAAAGAAAAATCAACTGAAAAGCCGGACCACAAATTAGCCTGGTTTACAGAAGCAACGAAGAGCGGCATTTTAGCAGCTGTTCATCATGAAAACGAGTTTATAGACTTTAACCGCGACCGCCTTCTCTACCAAATGTACTCAACACTCGGTCCGCGTGTAGCCGTAGGCGATGTTAATAATGACGGACTCGATGACTTTTATCTGGGTGGTGCCAAGGGGTATGCGGGTCAGTTAATGGTGCAGAAACCGGATGGTAACTTTGCACATCAATTCGTTCCGGCATTTGAGAGCGACAAAAGTTTCGAAGATGTTGACGCGGTGTTTTTCGATCTTAACAATGATGACGCCCTTGATTTATTCGTTGTAAGTGGTGGTAATGAGTTCTCTTTTGGTTCTCCGGAACTGGTTAATCGGGTATACCTGAACAATGGCCGGGGTGAATTCAGTCGTTCTCCTCAACCGGCCCTTAATAATGCAACGGTGGTTTACTCAACTGTAGCTGCCGGAGATTTTAATCAGGACGGTTTTACTGATTTATTTGTAGGCACCCGCTTTAAGGCATTTCAATACGGAGTACCTGCTGGCGGGTATATTTATCAGAACGATGGAACGGGCCGACTGGTGAATGTTACACGCCAGGTGGCGCCAGAATTAGCCGATGTAGGTATGATAACCGATTCGGAGTGGGCAGATTACGACTCCGATGGTGACCTCGATCTTATACTGGTTGGTGAGTGGATGTCCATTGAGATTTTTCAGAATCAGGAGGGAACATTAATAAGGAAAACAACCAAACTGGGCATAACCAACTTATCCGGTTGGTGGAATGTGCTGGAAGCTGTTGACCTTGATAAAGACGGTGATGTTGACTTTGTATTGGGCAATCACGGTTACAATTCACGGTTCAGGGCCAGTGTAAAAGAGCCTGTTTTACTTTATGTAAATGATTTTGATTCTAACGGGAGCACCGAACATATCTACGCAAAGAAATCAGGCGGAAGGATTTTGCCGTATGCATTAAAGCATGACCTGGTCGCTCAATTGCCATCATTAAAAAAGAATTACCTGGAGTACAGAAAATTTAATAACCAAACTGTTGAAGAAATTTTTACGAAAGAACAACTTTCATCGGCTGTTGTGCATCAGGTCGTACAGCTTGCTTCCGGTGTGCTTGAAAACGTTAATGGGCAGTTTGTATTTCACGAATTGCCCATAGAAGCACAGTTTTCTCCGGTTCACGCCATTTTGGTTACCGATGTAAATGATGACGGAATAACCGACCTTGTTCTAGGCGGAAATTTGTACCAGGTCAAACCCGAAGCCGGGCAATACGATGCCAGCTATGGTTTGGTTCTGTTTGGAAAAGGCAATTTGAAATTCACCCCGCTCTCACCCACGCTTTCAGGTTTTCAGGTCAGGGGTGCCGTGCGCGATATCAGCCAGATTAAGACACCGGCCGGTATAGTTACCCTGGTGGCCCTGAATAACGATAGCCTTCGGGTTTTTGTACGAAACCGGCAATGAGCAAATACACACTTATACTAATAACAGCCTGTATATTCCTGTCAACTTGCCGTCAGCAGCAAAGTGACTGGGTATTTGTACCGGCATCACACACCGGCATATCGTTTTCCAATACGCTTGTTGAAGATGAGAAAAATAATATTATAGAATATCTCTATTTCTATAATGGTGCAGGTGTGGCAGCGGGCGATATTAACAATGATGGTCTTACCGATCTCTTTTTTGTATCCAATCAGGGTTACAATACACTGTATTTGAATAAGGGGAATTTTAAATTCATGGATATTACCCAGGCAGCCGGAATCAAATCACATCGGATATGGGAGACGGGTGTAACCATGGGCGACATTAATGGTGACGGGTTTCTTGACATTTATGTGTGTGGTGTTGGCGGATACAGGCATTTCAATGGCCGTAATCAATTGTACATTAATAATGGTGATTTAACGTTTACCGAACAGGCGGCCGCATTTGGTATTGATTTTTCCGGATTCTCAACACACGCCAGTTTTTTTGATTATGATAATGATGGGGATTTGGATATGTATTTGCTTAATCACAGCGTCCATACCCCGCGTTCATATGCGCCCGGTGATGCACGCTTATTAAGCGATTCACTTTCGGGAGACAAACTTTACAAGAATCAACTAATTGAATCGGGGAAGGCATTTTTTATCGATGTTACAAAACAGGCCGGCATTCTTAACAGCCATGTCGGATACGGATTGGGTTTAGCAGTGGCTGATGTAAACTGGGACGGCTTTGTTGATCTGTACATCGGCAATGATTTTCATGAAAATGACTACCTGTACATCAATAATGGCGATGGCACTTTCAAGGAAACTATCCGTAACGCAACAACACATTCAAGCCGGTTTTCAATGGGCAATGATATTGCTGATTTTAATAATGATTTATGGCCGGATATAATAGCGGTTGATATGCAGCCGAAAAATGAACAGGTTCGAAAACGCTCGGCCGGTGAAGATGCGTATGATATTTTCAATTTTAAACTTAACTACGGGTACCACGCCCAGGTTGCACGAAACACCCTGCAGTTAAATGCCGGAATGTATAAGGCAAATCCGCTATTCAGCGAGGTGGCTTACCTTGCCGGCATTGCTTCTACTGATTGGAGCTGGGGGCCCCTGTTTGCAGATTTTAATAACGATGGTTTAAAAGACCTGTACATTACCAACGGCATTGTACGAAGGCCCAATGATATGGACTATATCAGTTACATAGCCGATGACTCCGTCCAGCTTTCACTTCAGGTTTTTGATAAGAAGGATCTGCAAATACTGACTAAAATGCCAGAAGGTAAAGTATCTAATTTTCTGTTCCTTAATCGTTCAAACTATACATTTCAGGATATAACACACTCGGCCGGTCTTTTACGCCCTTCATTCTCCAATGGGGCCACGTACGCTGATCTGGATAATGATGGCGACTTGGATTTAGCTGTAAATAACATCAATGAAACAGCCTACATTATTCAGAATAATACGGGTAGGAAGCAGGGTAATTACTTAGCTGTTTCACTTCGCGGCCCCGAAGGAAATACATTTGGGGTGGGGGCCAAAGTAGTACTGTTTACCAATGGTGCTCGGCAACTGCAACACCTTATGCCTGCCCGGGGTTGGTGTTCATCAGTTGATTTTCGGCTTCATTTTGGCCTGGGCAGGCACGCTTTAATCGATTCTGTAATGGTTATTTGGCCCGGTAACCGTGTGCAGGTTGTTAAGTCGATAGCCGCAAACCAGCAGGTTACTATTGATTATAGCAACAGCAGTGGGGCTTTTGCTTACAATGATTTATTTGATGACCAGCATTTTCTACTTACCCCAATAACTTCCGCGCCTGATTACCGGCACATTGAAAACGATTACAATGCCTTTGCTTCCGAAACACTTATTCCGCATATGTTGTCTGAACAGGGACCACCCATTGCAGTGGGCGATGTTAACGGAGATGGGTTGGATGATTTTTTTATCGGGGGAGGCAGGGGCCAAAGTGGTGGATTATTTATTCAATCAACTGATGGAAGTTTTAAACATTCTTATCAGCCGGCATTCCTTGCAGATGCTGCTGATGAAGACACAGCTGCTGCTTTTGCTGATGTTGACGGAGATGGTGATCCGGACCTGGTAGTGGCAGCTGGCGGTCAGGAAAGTAATTATCGGTTAATTCCGCGACTCTATGTTAACAAAGAAGGTCGGTTTGAGAAGCATGTGTTTCCTCCAGTCTCAATTAACGCATCCTGCATCCGGCCAACTGATTTTGATAACGATGGCGATGTTGATTTGTTTATTGGCTCTAGTGTTATACCGGGCTTGTACGGAATGAGCCCGGTGAGTTTTTTATTCAATAATGATGGTGGTGGAAATTTTTCAGTCAATCAAACCTGGTTAGCGCATACAAGTTTCAATAATGTTACCCGCGTACGACCGGGCATGGTAAAAGATGCCTCCTGGTCTGACATTAATGGCGATGGCTTGCCGGACCTGATGTTGCTGGGTGAATGGATGCCCGTAACTTTATTAATACAACAGCCCAATCACACATTCTTAAATAAAACAGAGTCATACGGACTGGCAGAAACTTACGGGTTGTGGAACGCTATGCTTGCCTCCGATTTGGATAATGATGGCGATGTAGACTTTGTATGTGGTAACCTGGGATTAAATTCACGACTTACGGCTTCAGCCAGCAAACCCCTGCAAATGTTATTGGGTGATTTTGATGCTAACCAGAGTTCTGATCACATTCTCATTTATTATAATGGCGATTCGGCCTATATTTTTCCTACACGCGACCAACTGATAAAGCAGTTGCCTTTTTTAAAGAAGAAGCTGCTCAGGTATAAGGATTATTCAACAATACGGGTAGAAAACCTATTGTCGGACGAACAATTGGCACGTGGCAGTAAACTTATGGTTACGGAATTATCATCGGTAGTGCTGGAGAATGCTGACGGGAAATTTATTGTTAGGCCGCTGCCCATTGAAGCTCAACTGTTTCCGGTGTGGGGTATTGAAGCTGACGACCTGGATGGGGATGGGGTTTTGGATATTCTGCTTGCCGGTAATCAATCCGAAGTGCAGCCTGAAATCGGACCGCATGATGCGGGCCTTGGTTTGGTACTCAAGGGAATCGGTGGTTGCCAATTTCAATCGATTGCACCTAATACTTCAGGCTTTGTTATTACCGGTGACGTTCGCAGTTCAGGAACTTTACGCGCAAGTAATAATCAGCGCTTGTATCTTTTTGGCAGAAATGGCAGCTCTTTAATTATCTTTAAGAGAAACTAGCAAATTAATGATTCGCCTGGTTGCTATATTCTGCATCTCTTCTTCACACCTGTGTGCGCAGTCTGAATGGATAATTACGGCATCCAATATAAATCCCGCCAACTATTACGGTGTTACTGTGGCCAATGGCATGATAGGTTTGGTCTCATCGCCCGAACCGATGAAGGTGAAAGACGTTGTGTTGAATGGTGTATATGATTATTATCAACGCGGTCGGGTATCCAATATACTTAAATCGTTCAATCATGTAAACATCAACCTCGATGTAGACGGCATGCGTGTTACCCGTAAGGATATTTCAGGGTACCGTCAGGAACTCGATATGAAACAGGCAATGCTGACAACCCGTTTTGATGTGAGTGACAAAGTCAATGTAACCCACTCCCTGGTGGCGCTCAGGCACTTACCCTATACGGCTTTGAGTATAGTTACTGTTTCGGCCAACAAGAATGTGCGCATAACCCCGATGAGCGTAATTGAAGCGCCAGACCACCTTACCGAGGTTAGAAACTATTACAGCGAAATTGACAGACCCCATGTTAAAATACCGCTGCTAACTTCGGTGGCAAGAAGTCCTTCGGGTAAACACGTTGTTGCGGCAAGCAATAGTTTCATCTTCAATGAGCCTCATGGCAGTGAGCCGAAGATAATTCATGAAGACTGGGACTATAGCATGCACCTGGCCAAGTTTACAAAAGAACTTAAAGCAGGAGAGTCGTACACGTTTAGCATAGTTTCTTCAGCAACCTCTACAGCACACTTTGGCGATCCGCACAACGAAGCCGAGCGCCTTACCATTTTTGCAATGCTGGAGCGAACCGAACAACTGATGAAGCGGCACACCGAAGCCTGGAACAAACTCTGGCAAAGTGATATTGTAATAACGGGAGATTTGCAGATTCAAAAGGATATCAGGTTTTCGCTTTACCATTTATACTCATTTGCCCGCGAAGGCACAGCCTACAGCCTTTCGCCTATGGGCCTTAGTGGGTTGGGGTATAACGGTCACGTTTTCTGGGATACAGAATTGTGGATGTATCCGCCATTGCTTGTGCTTAAACCCGAAATTGCCAAATCACTGTTGGAATACAGATACCAGCGGTTGGAAGCTGCAAAGCAAAATGCCTTTTCACATGGCTTTAAAGGGGCTATGTTTCCGTGGGAGTCATCAGCCGAAGGTTCGGAAGATACACCTGTATGGGCCCTGACGGGCCCCTTCCAGCACCACATTACCGGATGCGTTGGCTGGGCTTTTTGGAAATACTATCAGGTAACTAAAGATAAGACCTGGCTTCGCGATCGGGGGTATCCTGTTTTAAAAGAAGTGGCCGATTTCTGGGCAAGCCGGGTAGAACGAAAAGGACCAGGCCGCTATGAAATTACCAATGTAATTGGCGCCAATGAATGGCAGGAGAATATCAATAACAACGCCTTTACCAATGGAATGGCCCGAACTGTTTTACGCTATGCTACACAAGCCGCAAAAGAACTTGGATTTATGCCCGACCCGGATTGGGAGCATGTGGCCCAAAATATTCCTATTCTTAAGTTTCCCGATGGTACCACGCGCGAGAATGAAACCTATAACGGTGAAATGATAAAACAGGCTGATGTAAACCTGCTGGCATTTCCGTTGGAAGTCATTTCTGAAAAAGCACAAATCGAAAAAGACTTAACCTTTTACGAAACAAAAATGTCGCCCGATGGTCCCGCAATGGGCTTTGCAGTCTTAGCAACGTTATATGCCCGGCTAGGCAAACCAGATAAAGCGTATGATATTTTCTTAAAGAGCTATAAACCCAATGAGGTACCTCCCTTTGGTGTGCTTGCCGAGACAGCTGGTGGAACAAATCCATATTTTGCTACCGGTGCCGGAGGCATGCTGCAGACTGTCTTGTTTGGGTTTGCCGGACTTCAGATTTCCGATGCCGGTATCAGCCAGCAAAAAAGGCCACTTCCTTCTGGTTGGCGATCGGTAGAGGTAAAGGGAGTGGGCGTTAACAGGATTACAATTGTTCAAAAATAGATTTTAAATGTGTATGGTAGGAGTTAGGTCTGTTCTTTTGTGTATTGTTCTTTTAGCAGGCTGTACTGGGGGCAACAAAAATTATCAACCTATAGCCAACAATGCTGAATTTTTGCATCGTTCGATAAAAGCAATTACGGATCGCATCGTTTACGATATCTTCTCGCCACCGGTGGCCAGCCGTATTTATGCCTATACATGTGTAGCCGCGTATGAGGCGGTCGCACCTTTCCATGCTGATTTGATTTCGCTGGCCGGTCAGGTAAATGGCCTTGAAGCACTTCCTCAGCCTGAGGCCGGGCTTGAATATGTGCACACACTGGTGTCTGTTCAGGCAGCATTGCAGGTAGGTAGGGCACTTATTTTTTCCGAATCCGATCTGGATGAATTTTATAACCAAATAATGAACGAGTTTAAGCAAACAGGTATTCCTGATGATGTTTTCGAGCGTTCGGTAGCTTATGGTAAAATTGTAGCCCAGCATATACTGGCATGGGCTGATAAAGACAACTACAAACAGTCTAGATCCTTTCCTAAATTCACGATTACCCAGGATCCGGCCCGCTGGCGGCCTACTCCTCCGGCTTATATGGATGCCGTTGAACCCCACTGGACTACCATCCGGCCTTTTGTGTTAGACTCATCCACTCAGTTTATGCCTGCCCCGCCTATTCCATTTTCGGCCAAAAAGGATAGCCCGTTTTACAATGCGGCTTATGTGGTTTATGAAGCAGGTAAAAATTTAACAGAAGAACAGCGCCAGATTGCCTCCTTCTGGGATTGCAACCCTTTTGTCATGAATGTGCACGGTCACGTTATGTTTGCTTCTAAGAAAATTTCTCCGGGTGGTCATTGGATAAATATTGTTCGTGTTGCCTGCACTAAAAATCAGGCTGACATAGCCACCTCTGCTGAAGTTTATGCCCGTGTTGCACTGGCGCTTGCCGATGGGTTTATCAGTTGCTGGGATGAAAAATACCGGAGCAACTTAGTGCGACCGGAAACCTACATCAATCAATTTATTGACCAGAACTGGATACCTTTCCTTCAAACCCCGCCATTTCCTGAACACACCAGCGGGCATAGTGTTATCTCAACAGCAGCCGCGGTAACGCTAACTAATTTCTTTGGAGATAATTTTGAATTTACGGATGATACGGAATTAGAGTTTGGCTTGCCCGGGCGTAGTTTTAAATCCTTTATTGAGGCCAGCCAGGAAGCCGCCATAAGCCGGTTTTACGGGGGAATTCATTATATGGCAGCTATTGAGGAAGGTGTTAAACAAGGCCGTAAAGTTGGCGAATGGGTAGTGGCCAACATTACCACCAGAAAGAACCCCGCAGCACCAGTTAGTCCTTAAAGAATGAAAAAACTGTTATTCATCATAACACTACCCATGTTGGTGGCTGTGGAAATAGCGCGTGTTTATTATATCATGCCATTCCCCGGAAGCCAGCAACAAAACTCGATTAAGCTGGCGTATTTTCTACATAATTACATTAACCTGTTCCGGCTTATTGGCATTGCTGGTATAGTTTACCTGACTTACTCGCTATTTCCCGTCAGCAACCGATTAGGAAAGTGGTTGATACTAGTGGCTATAGCTTTCTGGCTGGTAGTGATTTATATGTTCAACTTTAAGATGCAGGCCGATAAGATGTTTTACGAGCCCCGCACAAAAAAGCTTTCACCGGTTTCTGAGAACAAAATATTACCTCAGCAATTGGTAATCGGGGTTACAATTAATAACCAATCAAAGGCTTACCCCATTGAAATTATAGGATATCACCACCAGGTTCGCGACTCTGTTGGTGGTGTTCCTGTAATGGTTACGTATTGCACGGTTTGCCGTACCGGCCGTGTATTTAGTCCGCTCGTTAACGGTGAGCCGGAAACATTCAGGCTGGTAGGCATGGATCATTTCAATGCCATGTTTGAAGACAGTCGTACCAAATCATGGTGGCGGCAAGCAAATGGCGAAGCAATTGCCGGCCCGCTAAAGGGTTCTCAACTGAGTGAAATTCCCTCCGAGCAAATGACCCTTGCTGCCTGGGTAGCCCGCCATCCCAATACAACTATCCTTCAGCCCGACAGCGAATTCAATGATTCGTATGAAAAGCTTGCTAACTATGATGAAGGAAAATCAAATAGTAAACTTACCGGTACCGACTCTGTTTCGTGGCAGGAAAAATCGTGGGTGGTTGGTATCAAACCTAACAACACACCACGAGCATACGATTGGATTGAACTTAGCCAGGCCCGGCTTATTAATGATGCGTTCGGGCGTGTGTTTACTTTGCTTGCGCTTGAGCCCGATTCAGCTTCTTTTCATGTATGGCTGCGGCCCGATTCGTTAAGCTTTGCGCTTAAAGATGGCGTGATAATAGATGAGCAGACTTCTTCCAGGTGGGATTGGAATGGTACCTGTACCGAAGGAGTATTGAAAGGTAACAGGCTTATATCGGTTCAATCGTACCAGGAGTTCTGGCATTCCTGGCGAACTTTTAACCCGTCCACAACCCGGTATTTGGCACCCAACTGATAACCTTTTATGATCAAACCCCGCCTTACCTTCTGGCAGATCATCAACATGAATGTTGGCTTCTTCGGTATCCAATACTCGTTTGGTTTGCAACAAAGTGCTGTTAACCCGATTTACGATTTTCTGGGCGCCACACCCGATCAGATTCCGATGCTTAATCTGGCGGGTCCGGTAACCGGTTTGGTGGTGCAGCCGATAATCGGAGCGCTGAGTGATAAAACATGGAGCCCGAGGTGGGGTAGGCGGCATCCGTATTTTTTGGTAGGGGCCATCATCTGCAGTCTTGCACTTTTTCTTTACCCGTTCAGCAGTTCGCTATGGATGGCGGCCGGGTTGCTGTGGATTCTGGATGTTGGCAACAATACAGCCATGGAACCTTACCGTGCCTTTATTGCCGATAGGCTGCCGGCCGACCAGCAGCGGCTGGGGTTTCAGGCACAGAGTTTCTTCACAGGTTTTGGTCAGACCCTTGCCAATCTTTCGCTGTTTGCCTTTCCCATCATTATTATTGGTAAAACCGGGGCTATTCCTAATTGGGTTTTTGCTTCTTTCTTTTTTGGTTCTTTTTGCTCGGTAGCTTCTGTTATTTGGAGCATCCGGGCTACTCCTGAACTGCCCCCCGATGAAGCGGAGCTTGCTCATATCCGATTGCAGAAATTAAACCTATTCAGCCCATTTAAAGATATTTTCACAGCCATCCGCCACATGCCCGCCATAATGTGGCAGCTCGCATTGGTTTACTTGTTTCAATGGTATGCCTTGTTTTGTTATTGGCAAAATGCATCCAAAAGTGTGGCTCTCTCAGTTTTTGGAATAACTCCTGCATCCAATCCGGATCGGTACGAGCAGGCGGTTAGCCTTACGGGATTGATAAACGGATGGTACAATATT
Organism: Cyclobacteriaceae bacterium; assembly: GCA_023151255.1. Classification (GTDB taxonomy): domain Bacteria; phylum Bacteroidota; class Bacteroidia; order Cytophagales; family Cyclobacteriaceae; genus UBA2336. Next base: position 80,558 of record JAKLJG010000008.1, read on the forward strand.
GTAACATTTGCAACTGCCTTTGGCTTGGCTTGGCTGGCCAAGAAGTACAGCCCCAAATACATTCACCTGGTGTGCCTGGTGCTTGCAGGCACCGGCTTTATTTTCTTTCCGTTTATTGAATCAAAAGAGCTTCTGTTTGTGGCCATTACCGGTTTCGGAATAGGCTGGGCAAGCATGATGGGCATTCCATATTTGCTCGTGGTGGGTTCCATTCCGAAGGAGCGCTACGGAGTTTATATGGGCATTATCAATACCATGATTGTTGTGCCCATGATTTTGCAAAATCTTACGTTCGGTTTTTTCCTTAAAAATTACCTCAACAACGATCCGCGAAACGCGGTATTAACGGCCGGTATCCTGTTGTTACTAGCAGCCGTTGCGTTGCTTCGTATTAAACCGGTTGCTTCTTCAAATCAACATCGTGGGGTTATAAGAACGGGAGGACATTAAGTTATGCCGTTACCGTGGTGGACACACGCAGTAATTTATCAAATCTATCCCCGGAGTTTTAAAGATGGAAACGGTGATGGAGTAGGCGACCTGCGCGGTATTATTGATAAACTTGATTATATAAAGAGCCTCGGTGTTGATGCCGTATGGCTAAACCCCATCTACCATTCACCGGGCGTTGACGGTGGTTATGATATAAGCGATTACCGAGCCATTGATCCTCTTTTTGGTACGATGGAAGACTTCGATGAAATGCTTCAAGGACTCCACCAACGGGGCATCAGGTTAATAATGGATATTGTGGTCAATCATACCTCTGACCAGCACCCCTGGTTTGTCGAGTCACGCAAATCGAAAGATAACCCATACCGTCATTATTATTTTTGGCGAAAAGGAAGAGACTCGGGTCCGCCAAATAATTGGCTTTCTTTTTTTGGCGGCAGCGCCTGGCAGTTTGATCCAATAACCGGAGAATATTACCTGCATTTGTTTTCAAAAGAACAGCCCGATGTGAATTGGGAGAATCCAGCCGTTCGCAATGAGTTTAAAGAGTTGATGATCTTTTGGCTTAATAAAGGAGTGGATGGCTTGCGCTTGGATGTAATTACGGCTATATCAAAACGCAAGGACTTCCCTGATTCGGATACCAGTGATTTTAATAAAACCATCGAACGCTATTATGCCAATGGTCCGCGTTTAAGTGAATTTATCGCAGAACTGCGTGAACAGGTGTGGAACAAATATGGCTGCTTAACGGTAGGCGAAGGCCCGGGAATTACGCCTGATAATGTAATGGAATATCTGCAGCCCGGTCGTGGCTTGGATATGATTTTTCACTTTGGTCATATGTTTCTGGATCAGGGAAAAGCAGGAAGGTTTGATCCCGTTCCGTGGACTTTGCCCGAGTTTAAAAGGATTTTCTTATCGTGGGATAAAGCCCTCGTACAGGGGTGGGGAAGTATCTTCCTGGGTAACCACGACTTTGCTAGGATGGTTTCGCGTTGGGGAAACGATAAGACATACCGCACGGAGTCAGCAAAATTGCTGCTAACGTTGTTACTCACTTTACGGGGTACACCTTTTATATATCAGGGCGATGAGATCGGAATGACCAACTTTATCCTTAAGTCAATAAATGAAGCCGTGGATGTTGAATCGCGAAATGCCTGGGCCCAGGCCCGAATTGATGGGAAGAACGAAGCTGTTTTTTTAAAGCATATAAACTATTCGGGTCGTGATAATGCGCGAACACCCGTTCAATGGGATGATTCGGATTATGCCGGTTTCAGTTCGGCAAAACCATGGATGCCTATCAACCCTAACAAGGCATATGTTAATATTAAAAGCGAGGAGGTTAATGCAGACTCTATACTGAACTATTTCCGGTCGCTGGTGCATTTGCGAAAAACTATGCCTGTGCTAATCACTGGAAATTTTGAACTGGTCAACGTCAATGATTACCACCTGTTTACTTACTACCGATTTACTGATGAGCAACGGTTATTCGTAGCACTTAATTTTTCAGAAGAAACTTTGCCGTTTAACCTGTCAGAGGGGAACCGGCTGATTGGAAATTACCCGTTAAAGTCTGATCTTTCTATGCTCAGGCCCTGGGAGGCTGTAGTTATCCAATTATGAGTCCGATGAGCAATCAACTTTGGGGAATTGATCTAGGTGGAACAAAAATCGAAGGTATTATCCTTGAGTCGGCTTCCAATCCGGTGGTGGTTTACCGAAACCGCTTGCCAACTGAAGCCAGTAAAGGGCATAATCATATACTAAACCAGGTAGTGCAACTGGTAAAAGACATGCGTAAACACGGCAACCAGCCCGATCAAATCGGCATCGGTACACCTGGCGCACTCGATCCGCCTACACGCCTTCTTAAAAACAGTAATTCGGTTAATTTAAATGGCAAGCCGCTGAGAGATGATTTGGAAAAGTTGTTACAAACGTCTGTACAGATGGCAAATGATGCCAACTGCTTTGCACTGGCCGAAACAAAAATGGGAGTAGTTCACCAACTCTATCCACAAGCCCAAGTTGTATTCGGGGTGATACTCGGCACCGGTGTTGGCGGTGGTATTGTTGTAAACGGCAGGGTGCTAAACGGCCTGCATGGCATTGCTGGCGAGTGGGGTCATAATTTCTTGGATGAATCGGGCGGACCGTGTTATTGCGGAAAGTCGGGCTGTGTTGAAAAGATTTTGGCCGGACCCTCATTGGAAAGTTTTTATCAAAACCTTACCGGATTAAAAAAAACGCTAAAGGAGATATACATTCTTTCGCAAAGCGGCATGGACAATGCTGCCGTTCAAACCATGCACCGATTGACGCATTTTTTTGGTTTAGGCCTGAGCGTAGTTTTGAATATACTGGATCCGGATGTGGTTGTGGTCGGAGGTGGCGTAGGGAATATTGACTTAATCTATACAGCGGGTGTTGACTCCTTGCAGAAGCACTTGTTTAACCCGCGGTTGGAAACTCCGGTGTTGAAGCCCAAACTTGGTGATAGTGCCGGAGTTTTTGGTGCTGCATTTTTAGGTCAGGTTTAGAGTAATGTATATTTAACAATCGTTTGGGATTGATAGAATGAGACGCATAGCCGTAGTTGGACCAATACCCCGTGATCTGATACAAAAATGGGGCTGTGTGGCGCATCCAGTCATTGCCTTGTCGGTGCTGGCTGGCGGAAAAATTGAAATTATTCCGGTCAGTCATGTTCGTGAAGTAGATGTTGACAATGTAAAAGAGGTATTTAAGGGGTATCTTGGAATAAACCTTAATCACATTACCTCGCAAAACGATCAGGGTGACATCATCAGCCTGAAGTTTATTGACATGAATAACCGGCTTGAGCGTCAAACCGGGTTCATGGATCCGATTCTACCGGCTGACATGAAGAAATTATTGAATTGTCAGGTTTTTGTTTTTGTGCCCATCAGTGATTACGAAGTATCGCTTGAAACACTTAGGTATCTTAAAGCAAAGAGCAAAGGCCTGATTATATTTGATGCCCACGGTCCGACAACAGCCTGTTTATATAATGGCGAGCGCATGCGGAAATTCTGGATTGACCGCGACCAGTGGCTGCCTTACCTCGATGTTTTGAAAATGAATATTGAAGAAGCGCAGGCTTCCTGGTTTAAAAAGGAGTACGAATCGACCGATTTTGCACATCAGGAACCAAGCCGGGCTGAATTGCGCTCATTTGCCGTGCATTGTTTATCAAAAGGAGTAAAGTGCCTTTACATTACGCTTGACTCCAGAGGGTGCTTGGTTTATTACCTTAAGCGCAAACGTTTGCACGAAGAATTAGTACCAGCCATAAAAGTTAATCATGTTGTTGATACAACCGGATGCGGAGATTCGTTTGCGGGTGGTTTGGGCTACGGGTTGCTTCAAAAGCCAAAGGATTACCTGGGTGCAGCCCGCTTTGCCAATGCCCTGGGCGCCCTGCGTACGCAGGGTAAAACCTTTGGTGTTTTCAAGCCCCTTAACGAGACCCTGCAGATCATCCGGCAAGGCTATGTAGGTACTGGTTAAATAATTTACATTAGTCAATTACGACTGAATACCTCAAAAGCAGTACATTTATCGAGTTCATAACCCGTTAATTTGCCACTTATGAATTTAAACACTAATGCTGAAAGTCAGAATACCTACGATGCCATAGTTATTGGTTCGGGCATAAGCGGTGGTTGGGCCGCTAAAGAACTTACTGAAAAGGGGCTGAAAGTAATTATGCTTGAACGTGGCCGCAACATCGAACACATCAAAGATTATGTTAACGCCAATAAGGAGCTCTGGGAATTTCCTCACCGTGGTCGTAGAACACAGCAAATGATAAAAGATTACCCGGTGCTTAAGCGCGATTATCCGCTAAACGAAACCGTGCTTGATTTTTGGGTTAAAGATAAAGAGTGTCCCTACACTGAGATCAAAAGGTTTGATTGGTATCGGGGTTATCACGTTGGCGGACGCTCATTGATGTGGGGCCGCCAGAGCTACCGGTTAAACAAATGGGATTTTGAAGCCAACGCCAAGGAAGGTATTGCAGTTGATTGGCCTATCCGTTATGAAGATATTGCTCCATGGTATAGTTATGCCGAAAAGTTTGCTGGTATTCAGGGAAGCAAAGACGGATTAGAGGTTTTGCCTGACGGGGAGTTTATGCCGGCCATGGAACTTAACTGCGTTGAAAAAGAGGTGAAAAAACGAATGGCCGAATATTATAAAGGTAAGCGCCATCTGATTATCGGCCGGAGTGCTAACCTGACCCAACCGCATTATGACAGGATAAATTGCCAATACCGCAACCGCTGTTGGAGGGGATGCCCGTTCGGAGGGTACTTCAGCACACAATCGGCAACCTTGCCGGCAGCTATGAAAACCGGAAACTTAACATTGCGGCCATTCTCAATTGTTACGAAAATTCTTTACGATAAGGATACGAAAAAAGCCACTGGAGTTGAAGTGCTTGACGCTGAAACCAATTTAACCTATGAGTTCAAGGCTAAAATTGTTTTTGTCTGTGCTTCGGCATTAAATTCCACATGGGTGCTTATGAATTCAGCAACCGATATCTGGCCCGATGGGCTGGGCAGCAGCAGCGGTGAACTCGGACACAATGTTATGGATCATCATTTCCGGGCTGGTGCAAAAGGCCGGGTAGAAGGATTTAGCGATAAGTATGAATACGGCAGGAGGCCTACCGGCATCTACATACCCCGATTCCGGAATATTTATGATGACAAACGTGATTACCTGCGTGGATTTGGTTACCAGGGTGGTGCCGGAAGAGGCCGCGGTGTTGAGGTAGCTGAATTTACCATTGGTGCTGACCTGAAAGATGCACTTAGCGTGCCTACCGAAGATTGGCAGATTGGGATTACGGCATTTGGTGAAATGCTGCCATACCATGAGAACAAAGTTACCCTTGATAGAAATACAACAGATAAATGGGGGCTACCCGTATTGGCTTTTGATGTGGAGATAAAAGAAAATGAAAAGAAAATGCGCATCGATATGATGAACGATGCAAAAGAGATGCTCGAAGTGAGTGGCGTTAAGGATGTAGAAACGTTTGATCACGGCTATGCCGTAGGCATGGGCATCCATGAAATGGGAACCGCCCGCATGGGTCGCGACCCGAAGACCTCGGTACTGAATAAGTATAACCAGGTTTGGGATGCGCTGAATGTTTTTGTTACTGATGGGGCCTGCATGACCAGCGCCTCGTGTGTTAATCCTTCATTAACGTACATGGCATTAACCGCACGAGCAGCTGATTATGCCGTCTCCGAACTTAAAAAACGTAACCTCTAAAAGTTATAAACCCGAATATGGATAGAAGAGATCTTTTAAAGAGTATTGCCCTGGTTACCGGTGCAGCCGTAATTGGTGGCGATTTTTTCCTTACTGGCTGCAAACAAGCCGGAAAATCCGAAGCCGGCTTTACTCCCGATAACATTCGTTTGCTTGATGAAGTAGGGGAGACAATCCTACCCACCACACAAACACCAGGCGCCAAGGCAGCGCAAGTGGGTGAATTTATGAAGGTGTATGTAACCGATTGTTACACGCAACGCCAACAGAATGCCTTTATGGAGGGTTTAATTTCTTTACAGGATTCGTGCGAAAAAATGCATGGAAAGGCTTTTACGGATTGCAGCGAAACAGAACGAAAAGAATTTCTCATTTCTCTGGAAAAAGAAGCCAAAGCGTTTAATCAGAAGCGAGATGAGGAAGACAAGCCAACGCGTGAAGCCCATGAGCAGCGCAACAGTACATTACCCTGGAAAGACCAAACCGAATTCGAAGGAAGCCCAAGTCATTACTACACCATGATTAAGCAACTCACCCTGCTTGGATTCTTTACCTCCCAAACCGGGATGACGGAAACCCTGCGCCATGTACCGGTTCCGGGAAAATACGATGGTGAATTTCCCTACGCAAAAGGGGATAAAGCATGGGCAGAGTAAAGCCTGCCTGTAATTAAGTTTTCTCGTTCACTTCTTTATCCTGGAAGAAGAGTGCGAATATCACAATAACTATAACTGCAAAACCGGCAGGTATCCACCAAAACTGTTGCCATTGCTCCGCGCTTAAGGAAGTTGCCGAGCCGAGAAACCGGTTGTACAAGGCACCGGCAACCTGCGCGCCAATCAGCATGCCGACACCATAGGTTACCAATACCAGGAAACCCTGTGCCTGGCCCCGGATTTTTTCAGAAGATTTTTTGTCAACATAAATTTGGCCGGTTACAAAAAAGAAATCATAGCAAATGCCGTGAAGTGCTATGCCCACTATAATCATCCAGTGAATACTTTCAGGGGCACCCAAGGCAAACAGGCCGTAACGCAGTACCCAGGCAAACATGCCCACCAGCAACATCCATTTTACTCCAAGCCGGGCGAAAAAAAGAGGCATGAGCAGCATGAAAATAACTTCACTCATTTGCCCTAGTGTTTGCGTACCGGCAATGTTGGTGAATCCACTGGCACCAAGATAAATCTGGGTATAATTGTAGTATGCCGCCAGGGGGATGCATATCAAAAATGAACAAAGCAGAAAAACATAAAATGGTTTGCTGCCTAATGCTTTAAAAGCATCAATGCCTGTAATACTTCGGATAGATACTTTTTCTCCTGCACCTTTTGGAGGCGTGTGCGGCAATGAAAAACTGTAAAGACCAAGCACCACCGAGGCCACAGCTGTTGTGTAAAGGGGCAATGCGGTTTTCTCTGCTACTCCATTAATTACACCACCCAAAACAAAACTGATAAACAAACCGGCTACAATCCAGCCGATGGTTCCAAACACGCGTATTACCGGAAACTGTTTTTCCTGATCGGTTATGTTATGAAAGGCAAGGGAGTTGGCTAACCCCAAGGTGGGCATGTAACATAAGTTGTACGCAAGCAACAGGATAATAAACAGGGTAGGCGTTTGGCTGGTTTGTGGAACAATAAACATGATGCCCCCGCCTAGTATATGCAATACTCCTAAAACCTTCTCTGTGGCAAAGTAGCGATCGGCAATCAGCCCGAGGAAGAAAGGTGCAACAATAGCAGCAATCGGGTTAACGGTGTACGGCCAGTGGGTAAGGTTCGTCATTCCCAGTTCAGACATATAAACGGCAACGGTGGTATACCAGGCACCCCATATGAAAAACTGAAAGAACATCATGGCGCTTAGGCGCGGTACCAGAAAAGATGATGCAGACATAGGTTTAAGTTTTCCTTAATATCAGCGGAAAATAGGGTTTCTGCAAGTATCAAACTGCAATCGTTTGCGCGAAAAATCTCGTGTGCATTTTCTGTTCTTTTAAATATATTGTCACTCTTTAACCCGATTGTACATGAACGGAAAAATCCGAATGGGTATGGTAGGAGGTGGCCTGGGAGCTTTTATCGGTGCGGTACACCGAAAGGCTGCCGCGCTTGATGGCGTCATTGAATTGGTATGTGGCTCGTTTAGCAGCAACCCTGAAACATCCAGAGCAACCGGCAAAGCACTCTTCCTGGATGCGAACAGGGTTTATTCCACCTATGCTGAAATGATTCGGAAAGAGAAGAAACTTCCAGCCGATAAACGGATGCAAGCGGTATCCATCGTTACACCCAACCACCTGCATTTTGAGCCGGCCCTCATGGCCCTCGAAAACGGATTTCATGTTATTGTTGATAAACCCTTATGCCTTTCCCTTTCAGAAGCGCGGCAATTAGTTAAGGCAGTTAAGAAAACCGGGCTTATCCTTGCCCTTACACACACGTACACCGGTTATCCGATGGTAAAAGAAGCCCGGCAATTGGTTACAAGCGGAGCGTTCGGTAAGGTGAGGAAAGTGTATGTAGAGTACACACAAGGTTGGCTGGCGCAACCTATTGAACGGACGGGGCAGAAACAGGCTGCTTGGAGGTCAGACCCTAAGTTTTCAGGATTAGGAGGAGCCATTGGCGATGTTGGTACCCACGCGGCTAACCTGGCTGAGTATATTACCGGCTCTTTCATTACCGAGTTGTGTGCTGATTTACGGGCAGTGGTAAAAGGCCGTGTATTGGACGATGATGCTTCAATGTTTATTAATTTCGCTAACGGGGCCTCGGGCGTGTTAATAGCTACCCAGGTTGCTGCCGGAGAAGAGAATAATTTGACCATCCGCATATATGGTGAAAAAGGCGGATTGGAATGGAGGCAAGAGGAGCCGAACACTCTTGTTTTAAAATGGCCTGATAAACCTCGGCAAATTTATCGTACAGGCATGGAGTATGCTTCCGGTGTGGCAAAACTCAACACACGCACCCCGTCAGGTCATCCCGAAGGGTATCTTGAAGCATTTGCCAACCTGTATCAGTCTTTCGCAAAGGCTGTAATTGATTATGCTGCCGGAAAAAAAATAAAATCTTCAAAGTACGATTTTCCTGATGTGGAAGACGGGCTTCGCGGAATGGCCTTCATCGAAGCCTGCGTTAAGTCATCAAAGCAAAAACAAAAATGGGTACCCATAAAACTATGACCACCATTAAAGGTCCTGCTTTGTTTCTTGCCCAATTTATGGGCGATAAGCCTCCGTTTAATAAAATGGAAACCATTTGCCGCTGGGCCGCCTCGTTGGGATTTATCGGGGTGCAGGTTCCAACTGTGGATGCACGGTGTATTGATCTTAAAAAAGTTGCAGATAGCAAAGACTTTGCCGATGAGTATAAGGAAACCATTCGCAGTTATGGTGTTGAGCTAACCGAACTTTCAACTCACCTGCAGGGGCAGTTGGTTGCTGTTCATCCCGCGTATGATCAATTATTTGATGGGTTTGCACCCAAATCGGTGCGTAACAATTCAAAAGCACGCCAGGCCTGGGCGGTGGATCAATTAAAACTTGCTGCAAAAGCCAGCCGAAATCTTGGCATTAATGTTTGCGTAACGTTTTCTGGCTCACTTTTGTGGCACACGGTTTATCCATGGCCTCAGCGTTCGATGGGGTTAGTGGAAGACGGCTTTAAAGAATTGGCAAAACGGTGGCTTCCGATTTTGAATCACTTCGATAAATACGGAGTTGATTTGTGCTTTGAGGTGCATGCAGGCGAAGATTTGCACGATGGTATTACCTTCGAACGCTTTTGGGAGGCAACCGGAAAACACAAGCGGGTTAATTTGCTTTATGACCCCAGTCACTTTATACTTCAGCAACTCGACTACATTCAATACATTGATCATTACCACAGTTTTATAAAAATGTTTCACGTTAAGGATGCCGAGTACAACCCCACTGGTAAGTGCGGGGTATATGGTGGTTACCTGGATTGGCGTGACAGGCCAGGCCGGTTCCGCTCGCTGGGTGATGGCCAGGTGAATTTCAAAAAAATCTTTTCCAAACTTGCACAATATGGTTATCCCGGCTGGGCCGTGCTGGAGTGGGAATGTTGCATAAAACACCCGGAACAGGGTGCGGCCGAAGGGGCCCGGTTTATTAAAGATCACATCATCCGGGTTACTGATAAGGCATTTGATGATTTTGCAGCTACAGAAAAAAACAGCAAATTGAATAAGAAAATACTTGGACTATGAGTAAACTTACCATGCTACTGTTAACGGCCTTTCTTTTTGCCTGCGGAAGCAAAAAGGAGAACGGGAATACTACTGAGGCCGCAACCTCATCGGCCGAATTAATTAAAAAGGGCGAGCAGTTGGTTAATGCAAATGACTGTAAAACCTGCCATCACCAGGTAAATAAAATTATCGGGCCATCACATTTGGATGTGGCGAAAAAATATGAATTTTCACAGGAAAATGTAAAACTGCTGGCTGAGCGTATTATCAAAGGAAGTAGCGGGGTTTGGGGCGATGTGCCGATGACGCCCCATCCGGATTTGCCAGTGACCGATGCCGAGAATATGGCGCGTTATGTACTATCACTTGATGGCGAAGCTGAAAAGCAATGAGGTGAAGGATGATCCTTCAGATTTTCGATAATGAATATGTTACTTGCGAACTCGATGACTCGCTGCCTGTACTGAAGCATCGTTGGAAAAAGCCATTACCTGGAAATATCTTTCGTGAGACGTTGGTTGCCATACAGCAACGTTATATTGATCTAAGTAAGTCGTACGCTAATCTGGCCTGGCTTGCCGATACGCAACTGCTTGGTGAAGTGGATGAAGAGACCGAAAAATGGTTTTCGGAGGTATGGGAAGATTTACTCTTTAATAAAGCCGGTGTAAAAATACATGCCGTCATTCTTGGAGAAGACATTTTTGCCGACTATCCTATGGAAAAATTTAAACTGCAGGCTGCCGAAAAGTATAAAACACACCAGGTACAACTTGAAGTATTCTCTGACGAACAGGAAGCCTACGATTGGATACGGACCCGCTAACATGAACATATGAAAAGACGAACGTTTATGCAGCATTCGGCCTTAGCCGCTGCCGGCAGTTTGCTGACACCTGCATTAATTGGATGTAATCCGATGAGCGAAAAAAAAGACAAAACCATCGGTGTACAGTTGTACACACTTCGTGATGTTATTTTTAAAGACCTCCGCGGTACGCTAAAAACGATTGCTGACATCGGTTATACCGAAGTAGAGACCTATTCGTATGGTGATGGTAAAATTTTTGGTCAACCCTTTAGCGAGTATGTTAAAATAGCAAATGACCTCGGCTTGAAAACCGTAAGCGGCCACTACATGTCCGGCTTTAATATACAATCATCTGGAAACCTGCGCTCCGGCTGGGAGCAGGCCGTTGCCGATGCCCGCGAGGCCGGTCAGCAATACATGGTTATTGCTTATTTGTTTAAAGAAGAACGCGAAACCATCGATCAATATAAAGAGTTGTGTGAGTTGATTAATAAAAGTGCCGAAGTGTGTAAGCGCTACGGTATAAAAATGGGCTATCATAACCACGACTTTGAATTTGTGGCTATTGATGAACAAATACCGTATGATGTTATGTTGGCTGAACTTGATCCGACATTGGTGGCGATGGAGTTGGATTTGTACTGGATTGTACGTGCCGGTTTTTCCCCGGCTGACTATTTTAAGAAGCACCCGGGTCGCTTTGAGCTGTGGCACGTAAAGGATATGCATAAAGATGACCCAACAAAGAACGCTGACCTCGGTACCGGCTCTATTAACTTCGCTGAAATTTTCAATTTAAAGGAACAATCGGGCCTTAGACATTTCTTTGTTGAGCAAGAAACCTATGAAGTTTCTTCAACCGACAGCGTCAGAAAAAATTACACCTACCTAAAGGGGTTGGTGTAGTTGTTTAATTAGCAATGCGGCTGCTTAATTTTATTCTTGCTGTAAGTTTTCTGGTGCTGGCTTCCCTTCAGGTAGATACTGACAATGCAGTTGTTTGGATACTTATTTTTGGTTCTATGGCGGTAACCTGTATCCTGTCCATCTTTAATTTTTTTTCTAAATCAATGCTGTATCTTCTCATGGGTATGTTTACTGGTTATGGTGTTTATCTTTGGATCCAGGATGAGCCCCATACATACCTCCGGTTTAATAGCCTTACCGGGGTGGTGCTTTGCCTGACTGTAGTTACTTTTCAATTGGTACGGGCTTATCGCATCCGATAAAATTCAATCGATTGCAAAAATGCGCGTATCTTTTCTTCGTAGTTCATAGCAATACCTTTTTGTTGTAGGCACGGTTTCTTATATCTTTAACCATGATCCGTATTAGCCTGCTGAGTTTAATTATTTTATTTGACGCCTGCTCCCGTACAACCGAAAAGATTCCTGACGTGCTGCCTGTTGCTGAGCCTAAACAAAAAGTAGTGATTTACCAGATGATGACCCGCCTTTTCGGCAATAAGGTAAATACGAATAAAAAGTATGGCACGATAGCAGAAAACGGAGTGGGCAAGTTTAACGATATTAATGAAGCTGCGCTTAAGGAACTGAAGGAAATGGGTATTACCTACATCTGGTTCACCGGTATTATCGAACATGCGCTGCTTACCGATTACACCGCTTACGGCATTCCGCTGGACGATGCCGATGTGGTAAAGGGGCGGGCCGGTTCGCCCTATTCCATCAAGGATTATTACGATGTTAATCCCGATTTGGCGATTCAGGTGCCAAACCGGATGAAGGAATTTGAAGCGCTTGTTGAGCGCACCCACGCACATGGACTAAAAGTGATTATTGATTTTGTACCCAACCACGTGGCCCGTAACTATAAATCAGATGCAAAGCCTCGGGGTGTTCGCGATTTTGGCGAGGATGACGATAAAACGGTTCCGTTTAAACCTTCTAATAACTTTTACTACCTGCCCGGCCAGAATTTTAAAGTACCCGAGGGGTATATTCCGCTTGGCCCTGAAAATGAATTCCCAACAAAAGACGGTGTGTTTGACGAGAATCCGGCAAAGGCTACCGGCAATGATAAGTTTGTTGCTCAGCCAGCGATGACCGATTGGTTTGAAGCAGCCAAATTGAATTATGGTGTGGATATACAGGGAGGAGGCCAAAAACATTTTGACCCTGTACCCGACACTTGGATTAAAATGCGCGACATTTTGCTTTTCTGGACTTCTAAAAAGGTAGATGGCTTTCGTTGCGACATAGCCGAAATGGTACCCGTTGAGTTTTGGAATTGGGTAATACCGCAGGTAAAAGCCGTTAACACCGATTTAATTTTTATTGCCGAAATCTACAACCCATCGTTGTACCGAAATTTTATCCAAACGGGTCGATTTGATTTTTTATATGATAAGGTGCAATTGTATGATACCCTTCGAAAGCTTATCCGTGGCGAAGGTTCTACATCCGAAATTCATTCAATTCAGGAATCACTCTCCGGCATCAATAAACACATGCTTCACTTCCTCGAAAACCATGATGAGCAGCGGATAGCCTCAAAATACTTTGCCGGTGATCCATGGAAAGCAGTTCCGGCAATGGTTATCAGTGCCACCATCGACAGCGGCCCGGTAATGATCTACTTTGGCCAGGAAGTGGGCGAACCAGCCAATGGCGACCCGGGACATCAAACTCTGGAGCAACCCGGTACAACAACTAAAATGGACTACTGGGGCGTACCTGAGCATCAAAAGTGGATGAACAATGGTTTGTTCGATGGCGGTTTGCTTTCAGAAGAACAAAAACAGTTGCGTCAGTTTTATGCTGATTTACTCAATATCGCAGGGCAGTCGGAAGCAATTGCCTGGGGCAACTATGCCGATTTAACGCAGTATAATCTTCAACAAAAACAACTTGGCGATGACATCCATGCTTTTGTTCGTTGGCATGATGATGAACGATTACTCATAGTATCGAGCTTTAGGTCAAAGCCTGCTGATGTGACTATTACCATTCCTGAAGTTGTGGCTGCTCAAATGGGCTTGCAAAAAGGAAATGCCTATGTTGCCCGCGATATACTTTGGCGCGAAATTGAAACAGGCATTGATGAAAACCTGTCTGTACGGGTCCGTTTAAATGCTTACGGAGCTTTAATTCTGAAAATAAAATAACTGTTAATGATCAACTCACTACCGGGCCAATCCCGTGTTATTATTGAAAATATTCAGCCTCAGGTTGATAAGGGGCGCTATCCGGTTAAACGTACGGTGGGTGAAACTGTGCAGGTAACAGCCGATATATTTTCGGATGGCCACGATCATGTACGGGCCGAAGTCTTGTACAGAAAAAAAACTGAAAAAAACTGGAGCCTGGCCGAAATGCATCATCTGGGAAATGATTCATGGGCGGGTTCCTTTTTGGTAACCGATAAAGTTCCTTATGTGTTTACTGTTCGGGCCTGGGTGGACCATTTCGAAACATGGTATGACGGTATCTTAAAAAAGATTGAAGCCCAGCTTCAGGTGCAACTCGAACTTGCCGAAGGGAGCGTGTTACTCCTTCAGTTAACGGAAGGCAAGAAGAAGGATATTCAAAAACTATCAGCCCAACTGAAAGATGAAACGCGTTATGCCGAAAACATTGAACTGGTTTCAGGCGAAATGTTTGCCGAACTGGTAAAACAAAATCCGTTGCGAAGGTATGAAGTGGTTTATCCGGCTGAACTGCTGGTGGTTGTTGAACATGCCAAAGCCCGTTTCAGTACGTGGTACGAACTGTTTCCGCGGTCGGCATCGCTTGCCGGTAAGCATGGCACCTTTGCCGATGTGATAAAACTGTTGCCGCGCATTGAGGCTATGGGTTTTGATGTGCTGTATCTTCCGCCAATTCACCCCATTGGAAAAGTAAATCGCAAAGGCAAGAATAACAACGTGCGTTCTGTAGCCGGTGAGCCTGGCTCTCCGTGGGCTATCGGCAGCGATGAAGGAGGACACAAAGCCATTCATCCGCAGTTGGGTACCCTCGAACAGTACAAGGAATTAATTGTAAAAGCCCGTAAGCGGGGTATTGATGTGGCCATGGACTTGGCTTTTCAATGTGCACCCGACCACCCGTATGTAACAGAGCACCCCGATTGGTTTAAAATCCGCCCCGATGGTTCCATTCAGTTTGCCGAGAACCCACCTAAAAAATACCAGGACATTTACCCGTTTAATTTTGAATGCGATGACTGGCAAAATTTGTGGAATGAGTTATTGAGTGTTGTATTGTATTGGATTGATCAGGGAGTTAAAATCTTTCGGGTTGATAACCCGCACACCAAACCATTTCGGTTTTGGCAATGGCTTATTGCCGAAGTAAATAAACGGCATGAGGATATTATTTTCTTGTCCGAGGCCTTTACACGCCCGAAGGTTATGGCTGCGCTGGCCAAGCTAGGATTTACCCAATCGTACACCTATTTTACCTGGCGCGTTACCCGGAACGAACTTGTTGAATACATGAACGAGCTGGTTCACGGACCTTCGCGCAATTATTTCAGGCCTAACTTCTGGCCTAATACACCTGATATTCTTCCGTACCACCTTCAACATCAGGGTGAAACGATTTTTGTTATTCGGTTTGTGCTGGCCGCCACGCTTTCGTCAAACTACGGCATCTACGGCCCACCCTTCGAGTTTTGTGAAAACAATCCGATTCCCGGAAAGGAGGAATATTTTAATTCTGAAAAATTTGAAATCAAACAATACGACTGGAAGAAAACCACCCGCATGACGGACATTATCTCCATCGTAAACAAAGCCCGCAAGAATCACCAGGCCCTGCAGTCAACCTGGAACATTTATTTTTGTACCTGCAATAACGACAACCTGCTGGCCTACCTGAAAACTACCGATGATCTTACAGATTGCGTGCTGGTTGTAGTAAATTTCGATCAGCATGGTCGCCAATCTGGCTATGTGCAACTGCCGAAGGAAATCCTGCGGCTGACCGACCGGATTAATGTGAAATTACATGATTTGGTAACAGATGAGCATTACACCTGGACGCAGGAGTGGAACTATGTTGAACTCGATCCGAATAAGCTACCATTTCACTTGTTTCACCTTACTATTCATGAATCGTTTGCATGAGTAGGCAACAAAAGTATACTGAGTCGTTGTGGTTTAAAGATGCGGTCATCTATGAGTTGTCCGTTCGGGCTTTTTTTGATAGTAACCAGAATGGAATTGGTGATTTTCCGGGACTGCTTCAGAAATTGGATTACCTGGAAGATCTGGGTGTTAATACCATCTGGTTGTTACCTTTTTACCCTTCGCCCTTAAAGGATGACGGATATGACATTACTGACCATTGTGATGTTCACCCTCATTTAGGTACGTTGTCTGATTTTCGAACCTTTCTTAAAGAAGCTCATCACCGGGGTATACGGGTTATTATTGAATTGATTCTTAATCACACGTCCGATCAGCATCCGTGGTTCAGGCGCGCTCGAAAAGCCAAAGCCGGGTCGCGCTATCGCAATTTCTACGTATGGAGCGATACACCCGAGAAGTATAAGGAGGCCAGAGTCATCATTCAGGAAGAAGAATCTTCTAACTGGTCGTGGGATACGGAAGCCAAAGCGTATTACTGGCATCGGTTTTACAGCCACCAGCCCGAATTGAACTACGACAACCCGGAAGTGCAACTTGAAATTATCAAGATTGTTGATTTCTGGATGAAACTGGGTGTTGACGGTTTCCGGATGGCCTCGATACCGTACCTGTTTGAAGAAGAGGGCACCAGTTGCGAGAACCTGCCCCAAACCCACGCCTTTATCAGAAAAGTTCGTAACCACATTGATAAGCATTATAAAAACAGGGTGCTTATTGCCGAAGCAAACCTGTGGCCCGAAGATGCCGCATCTTACTTTGGCAATGGTGACGAATGCCACATGGCCTTTAATTATCCGCTTATGCCCCGGTTGTTTCTGGGCCTGCGTACGGAAGACAGTTACCCGATAGTGGATATTATGGAGCAAACCCCGCGCACACCCGAAAATTGTCAATGGGCCTTGTTCCTTCGTAACCACGATGAATTGGGACTTGAGATGGTTACCGAAGAGGAAAAGGATTACCTGTTTAAGGCATATGCCAGCGATTCGCAAACCAAGTTTAATACCGGTATTCGCAGGCGCCTGGCACCCTTGTTAAACAACGACCGCAGAAAGATTGAACTGTTGTACGCTATCTTGTTTTCGCTTCCAGGCACACCAGTAATTTATTATGGCGATGAAATCGGGATGGGCGACAATATCTACCTGGGAGGGCGGCAAGGGGTGCGGACACCCATGCAGTGGAACATGAACCTCAATGCAGGTTTTTCTAATGCCAACCCGCAAAAACTGTACTTACCTGTTATCTCTGATCCGGTTTACCGCTATGAGTCGGTTAATGTGGCCACCCAGCTTGAAAACCCATCATCGCTTATCTGGTGGATGCGTAACATCATCGCCATGCGCAAACGTCTTAATCTTTTTGGCAGGGGAGAAACAAGGTTTATCGAAACCAATAACAGCAAAGTGCTCTGTTATTCGCGTACATTAGATAAGCAACGCATAGTGGTAGTGGCCAACATGTCGCAGTTTTCGCAGGCTGCCATTCTGAACCTCTCCGATCATAAAGAGTGCGATGTAACCGAGGTATTCAGCCAAAACCGCTTTCAGAATGTGGGTAACGGTGACTATCCTATAACGCTGGGCCCTTATGGCTACTATTGGTTTCAGATTGATGTTGTTGATAAAAAAGAAAGTGCAAAATCAGGTGGCGAATTGCCGGTACTCGAAACCGAGGTGATGTGGGAAAAGATTTTTACATCGTACCAGGACAAGCGATTTATTGAACGCAAGGTGCTGCCGGTATTTATGAAGAAATGTCGCTGGTTCGGTGGCAAGGCCCGTGTAATCAGTAAAATAGCCATTGACAGCGTATTTCCGCTTAAGGTAGAGGGAACCACCCATTACCTTACATTAATTGAAGTGCACTATGTGCAACGCCTGCCCGAATTGTATTTCTTACCGATGGTGTTTGTTCCGTCTGACAGGATACTGGACCAGGTGGAGTATAATGCACAGAGTGTGATTTGCCGGGCTGAAATTCGCAACGAGGCAGGATTCATCATGGATAGCAGCTACGATCGTGTTTTTCGCGATTATCTGCTTGCCGGCATGGAGCGTAAAACCCAAATTAAATACCCGGGTAGTGTTCTTGAGTTCAATTCCAGCGTATTCAATAAAATTGATATTGCTGGCGGCATCGAATCCAAAATATTAAAAGCCGATCAAAGCAATACGGCCATCATTTATAACGATCGCTACTTTTTTAAGTTCTATCGCAAGTTAGAGCGGGAAATGAACCCCGATCTTGAAATCGTACGATTTTTAAGTGAGCATGCCAGTTTTGCAAACAGCCCGCGGTATATGGGCAGTATTGAATTGCATGATGAACGCGGAGTTGTGGTGTTTGGATTGCTGCAGGAAAAAGTCGATAATCAGGGCGAAGCCTGGAGCATGTCAATTGATTCGGTCGGACGCTTTTACGAACGCGTTATGGCCGGAGCCAAGCAAGAGAAACTCCCTAAACTGGTTAATAAGCCACTTATGCGTTTTGAGGAAGCCCCTGAGTTGATCCAGGAGTTTATTGGTCGGGGTTTTTATGAACGGGTAGTCAGGCTGGGGCAACGCACAGCCGAAATGCACCTGGCGTTAGCATCCGATCAAACCAATCAGGCTTTTGCGCCAGAATATTTTACACCTAATTATCAGCGTTCCCTGTACTCTTCGCTTCGTAAGTTGGTGCGCGACCGGTTTAACTTGCTGGGGAGTTCTTTACCTAAACTTGCACCAGATGTTCGTGACCTTGCCAAAAAAGTGCTTGACCTTGAACCCGATGTGCTGACATGTTTTCGCGAAATATACGAGACCCGCATTTCCGCCATTAAAACGCGTATCCATGGCGACTATCACTTGGGCCAGGTGCTGTTTACCGGAAAAGATTTTGTGATCATTGACTTTGAAGGCGAACCAGGCTTTACCTTTAGCGAGCGCAGGCTGAAGAAAAATCCGCTGAAGGATGTGGCCGGCATGATGCGTTCTTTTCACTATGCGGCATTTGGAAAAATTCTGCTTAACGAAAATTACCGTGCCCGCGATATGCAGTTCCTTGAAGCATGGGCTGAACAATGGCAGCATTATGTAAGCCGCTTTTACCTTGGCGCGTATATGGAAAGAATGGGCAAAGGCAAGGAGTGGACGGATGAAGACAACCTGCTAATTCGTACCTTCCTGATAGAAAAAGCCATATACGAACTGGGCTACGAGTTAAATGGCCGGCCCGATTGGGTAATTATTCCGCTTCGTGGTATTTACTACCACATGAACCGGTATTTTCAGGAGCGTGATGTTCGAAAAAAAGTTTCCGGATAAACTTGTAACTCATGGGAAAAAAGAAAACAGCCAAGTCAACACCCGCCATGCCGGAGAGTTATTCTCGGTTTACCGACTTCGATATTCATTTGTTTAAAACCGGTAAACATTTCAAACTTTATGAAAAACTAGGTTCGCACCCAACCCAGTTCGAAGGGATCAAAGGTACTTACTTTGCCGTTTGGGCGCCCAACGCAAAATCGGTATCGGTAATCGGTAACTTTAATTATTGGGATAAATCATCCAACAAGTTGTATCCGCGTTGGGATGAATCAGGAATTTGGGAAGGGTTTATTGCCGGAGTTCAACAAGGCGAAGCTTACAAATACGCCATTCAATCAGGCCGCGGAGTCTGGCTTGAAAAGGCTGATCCCTTTGCTGCCTATGCCGAAACACCTCCGCGCACGGCATCCATAACCTGGCAAACCGATTTTAAATGGACAGATAAAAAATGGATGCAATCGCGCAAGAAGCAGGCGCAAAGCCCCAAACCCTATTCCGTTTACGAAGTACATTTAGGTTCATGGAGGCGCGTGCCGGACGACAGTAATCGCTCGCTTACTTATCGTGAACTGGCCATCCAATTGGTGGAGTACGTAAAAGAAATGGGATTCACCCATGTGGAGTTTCTGCCTGTTATGGAGCATCCGTTTTTTGGTTCGTGGGGCTACCAGGTTACCGGGTACTATGCGCCCTCAAGCCGGTACGGCAGTCCAGATGATTTTATGTTTCTGGTCGATTCGCTTCATCATGCCGGCATTGGCGTTATCCTCGACTGGGTGCCCTCGCATTTTCCGGGCGATGAACATGGATTGTTTTTGTTCGATGGCACCCACCTGTACGAACATGCTGATCCGCGTAAAGGGTTTCATCCCGACTGGAAGAGTTATATTTTTAATTACGGCCGCAACGAAGTACGGTCATTCCTCATCAGCAATGCCATGTACTGGCTTGACCGGTTTCATGTCGATGGTCTTCGTGTAGATGCCGTGGCCAGCATGCTCTACCTTGATTATTCCCGAAAAGAAGGGGAGTGGGTACCCAACCAATACGGGGGGCGCGAAAACATTGAGGCAATTAATTTCCTGAAAGAATTTAATGAAGCCGTGTATGCCGAATTTCCGGATATCGTTACGATAGCTGAAGAGTCAACCGCCTGGCCGGGCGTTTCAAAGCCAACCTATCTGGGCGGCCTGGGCTTTGGCCAGAAGTGGATGATGGGCTGGATGCACGACACGCTCAAATACTTTAAAGAAGACCCGATACACCGTTCATGGCATCATAATGAAATTACGTTCAGCATTATGTATGCCTTTACCGAAAATTTTATGCTCCCGCTTTCGCATGATGAAGTGGTGCATGGCAAAGGATCATTAATCGGGCGTATGCCAGGAGATGACTGGCGAAAATTTGCTAACCTGCGGTTGCTGTTTTCTTATATGTTTACACATCCGGGTACTAAACTATTGTTTATGGGCGGTGAGTTTGGTCAGTATGCTGAATGGAATCACGACCAAAGCCTCCATTGGCACTTGTTGGAGTATCCGCTGCACAGCGGGGTGCAATTGTTACTAAAAGATTTAAATAGACTGTATAAACAGGAACCTGCATTGTTTAAATACCCCTTTGATGCCCGCGGATTTGAATGGGTTGACTATGCCGACAGGCAAAACTCGGTAATTGTTTATTTACGAAAGGCCGATGAAAAAAAAGAGACCCTTTTGGTCGTATGTAATTTTACCCCCGAAGTGCGGCATGATTACCGGATTGGTGTGCCGTACCGCGGCAGATGGAAGGAATTTTTTAATTCCGATAATCAAAAGTATGGCGGCAGTGGTGTACTCAACACCGGCATAATGGCAACGTCACCAGTAAAGTGCCATGGGCGGGATTACTCTGTTTCGGTTACGTTGCCTCCGCTCGGTATAACCTTGCTTAAACTTGAAAAGGAAGAACTTGAATTTGACATTGACAGTTGAAGGTTTTACAATCGTTGTGCATGCCACTTAGCTAAATGGAACGATACATCTGTATTCATGGTCACTTCTATCAGCCTCCCCGCGAAAACGCGTGGCTTGAGGTTATCGAAGTACAGGATTCGGCCCATCCGTATCATGATTGGAATGAGCGAATAACGGCTGAGTGTTATGCGCCCAATGCGGCCTCGCGAATACTGGATGATCGAAAAGTTATTCGCGACATTGTCAATAATTACGCTAAAATCAGTTTCAATTTCGGCCCCACACTGCTCTCGTGGATGGAAGAAAACGACCCGGAGACCTATCGGGCTATCCTCGAAGCCGATAAGGAGAGCATGAAAAAATTTGGCGGGCATGGATCAGCTATCGCACAAGTTTACAACCACATGATTTTGCCCCTGGCCACACGGACGGATAAAGAAACACAGGTTATTTGGGGCATTCGTGATTTCGAATATCGTTTTGGAAGACAGCCCGAAGGCATGTGGCTTTCTGAAACCGCAGTTGATACAGAAACCCTGGAGGTCCTTGCCCAGGCAGGCATCCGTTTTACCATTTTGGCACCCCGACAGGCAAAAGCGTATCGCAAGATGGGCGAGGAGCACTGGTTTGAAGTTGGCGCGAACGGTATTGACACCCGCAGGCCGTACCGGTGTATGTTGCCTTCAGGTAATTCAATCACAGTGTTCTTTTATGATGGCGAACTGTCGCAGGGCGTTGCTTTTAACGGACTACTGAATAATGGGCAGCAATTTGCAGAGGAACTGTTAAGTGCCTTTGCCGATCATAGCGATGCGCACCAGCTTGTGCATATTGCCACCGATGGCGAAACCTACGGCCATCATCACAAACATGGCGACATGGCGCTGGCCTATTGCCTGGATTACATTGAGAAAAAGGAGGGTGTAAGACTTACTAACTATGGTGAATTTCTTTCTATCCAACCTCCCGGTTATGATGTTCTGATACACGAGAATAGTTCATGGAGTTGTGTACATGGTGTTGAACGGTGGCGTGCTGACTGCGGTTGTAATTCCGGAAAACCCGGTTGGCATCAGCGTTGGCGTAAGCCCTTACGGGAAGCACTTGACTGGCTTCGCGATCGGTTAAATGTGTTGTATCAACAGGAGGCCACCCGGTATCTTAAAAATATATGGGAAGCCCGTAACGATTACATCCGCGTTATCCTTAACCGACACGATGAGTCGATTCGTAAATTTTTAAAGGATCATGCTTTAAAAACGGCCGAGCCGAGTAACGTGCTGCGTATGATGGAAATGCAGCGCCATGCGATGCTGATGTACACCAGTTGCGGTTGGTTTTTTGATGACATAAGCGGCATCGAAACAACACAAATTATGCAGTACGCCTGCCGGGCTATGCAGCTAATGAGTCAACTTGGAGGTAGTGAACTCGAAGCGGAATTTTTAAAGCGGCTGGAGGCCGCCCCCAGTAATGATCCATTATTGCAGCATGGTGCAGCTGCCTACCTGCGGTTTGTAGTGCCTGCTAAAACCAACCTGCAGCGGGTGGGTATGCATTATGCCGTGGCTTCGCTGTTTGAAGAAGACCCCGAAAACTTCCCTATTTTTAATTATACCACTTCCAATGAATTTTTTATTCGCAAAGAAGCAGGTGAACAACGGCTGGTGGTTGGGATTACCCGTGTACGCTCAAATGTTACCCGTATCGAAAAACGTTTTGCTTTTGCAGCTGTGTATTTAGGTAAGCACAACATCCTGGGAAATATTTCTCTTGATATGGATGAGGTAACATTTGCATCAATGCAAACCCGAATGGTAGCAGCTTTTGATGAGGGCCGGCTGGGCGATGTTATCGGGCTGATGCAAACCTACTTTGGCCCGGATAAGTACACCTTGTGGCATCTATTTAAAGATGAAAAGCGAAAAGTTTTGGATATGATTACCCAGCAGAGTATGACCGAACTGGAAGAGACGCTTCGCAGGGTGTATAATCGCGATTATCCGCTGGTTAACGCGTTGGCACACAACAATATACCGATACCAAAAGCTTATACTACCACGTTTGAGTACATTTTAAATGCCGATCTGATCAAGACCTTTCAGACTGAAAAAATCAACATTAAAAAGATCGAACATGTAATGGGGGAACTGGCTGCCTGGGAGTTAACCATTACCGATCCGGATAGAGTAGCGCGACTGGCCGGTGATAGCATATTTAAGGAACTCAGGCGAATTAGTGCCGAGCGCAGTAACCTGAAACGCATTGAGCGACTAAACCGGCTGTTTCCATTGTTACGAAAGTTTAACCTCGAGCCCAATCTGTATAAAAGCCAAAACCTTTATTTTGAAATATCGCGGGGCGAGGGCATTGAAACCTTAAGTTCAAAATCAGAATGGGTGCATCAGTTTAAGTTACTGGGTGAAAATTTGGGTGTGAAGATATAGTTTCTTATTTCTAATAAATAAATGCACTTTTAACAAATAGTTAACCTCTTCTCCATGCGACTACCTTTTACATTTATTATTCTGTTAATAAACACATTTGTTTTTGCTCAATATAGTTGGGATAAGGGGTACTTCATTAATAATGATGGTGCCCGGGTAGAATGTTTGATTAAGCGCCTGGATGGTGCTTATACTCCTAAAAAGATCGACTATAAATTATCTGAAAATGATGCTCCTTCTGAATTAAAACCACACGATATCCGTGAGTTCGGAGTTGCCGATGAGGGTGTTTTTGTAAGCGCAACTGTTTCTATTGATCGTTCCAGTAGTAATCTGAATCAGGCCGGCAACAACCGTAACCCGGAATGGAGCCGCGAGACGTTGTTTTTAAAAATTATTGCTGATGGACAGGCTACATTGTACGTTTATCGTACAGATGGTTTTACACGGTTTTTTTACAAGATGGGTGATGGTGAGATTGAACAGCTTGTTTACAAAGTATATTATGTTAACGCCAATCAGGTGGCCTACAACAAAACCTACTTAATGCAATTGCAAGATGCCTTGAAGTGTAAAGATATTCCCGAGAATATTACTGTCCCTTATCAAGCCACACCTTTAGAGAACTTATTTAAAAAATACAACAAATGTGTTGGTGCTGTTTCGACTCCGGAGGTCGCTGAGAAAAAGGTGCCTGTAATTGTAAATCTGAATTTTCGAACGGGTATTAATTTTTCTAAGTTTACGGCTACTGCTATTGTAGGGCCCGGCCAGGTATTTACTGGCAATTTCGACTCGAAGGTTACGCCACGAATAGGATTTGAACTTGAGATTTATCCGGCTTTTAATAATCGAAATAAAAGGTGGTCAATACTATTTGAACCAAACTACCGGACTTATAGTGATGAGTATACAGGTGATGATGGGCTGTATAAGGTTAGTTATTCATCAATAGAAATACCGTTAGGAATTCGTAAATATTTTTACCTACCTAGTAAAAATTCAATCTTTGTTAACCTACATGTTGTTTTTGATGCTCCAATAAGCAATTCTGGTGGTCAGATACCAACTGATTTTTTTACGGGATACATTGTTGAATTTGACATTGGAAAAAGCGGTGTAGGTTATTCAGCCGGAATAGGCTTTGCCACTAAGCGTTTTTTTAGTGAAGTTCGGTATTATTTGAATCGTGAAAACGCTGAATCGTCTGCACAGGTATCCAGCGAATTCTCTAATACTGCACTAGTTTTGGGCTACCGCCTTGTGAAGTAACACGTTCAATGTAATTCCACACCAAACTGCTGGCACCCAGAATAGGCGCGGCCTGATTTTGTAATCCAGAGGGAAGCACCTTTACCTTGCCCCGGAATATCGGCATCAGGTTTAGTTCCATGTGTTTAATGGTGGGCGTAAAAATTAAATCACCGGCCAGCGATAATCCGCCAAACAGAAAAATGGCTTCAGGGTCGGTATGCACTACGGTTTCGGCCAGTTTGGTGCCCAGTATACGGCCGGTGTATTCAAACGCTTCTTTAGCCACTACATCGCCCCTCAGGGCAGCTTCGGTAATCATTTTAGTATTCAGCTTGTCGAAACTGATACCTCTGAGTTCGCTGGGCTCCAGGTGATCGGCTAATAATTTATATACGGTACGCTTGATCCCAGTAGCCGAAACATACGTTTCTAAACATCCGCGCTTGCCGCAGTTGCAATAGCGGCCGGCATAATTTACAGTAGTGTGCCCCAATTCACCGGCAATACCGTGCTTGCCGTTTACCAGCTCGCCATTACAAACAAACCCGCTGCCCAGTCCGGTGCCCAGTGTTATTACAATAAAATCGCGCATGTTTTTGGCCGCACCGTACACCATTTCGCCTACGGCTGCCGCATTGGCATCGTTGGTTACAATTACCGGAACATTGAATTCCTTTTTTAACAGGTCGGCAAGGGGTATAATTCCCTTCCACTTCAGGTTGGTAGCGTGCTCAATGGTGCCTTTATAATAGTTTCCATTGGCAGCTCCAACGCCAATGCCAAGCAACGTATGCCCGGCAGGAAGCGCGGTCTTTATTTTAACCGACAAATCGTGAATATAATCCGTAAAATCATCGTACGACTGCGTAGAAATTTTATCCTGGAAGAGTACATTTCCCTGCCGATCGGCAATACCAAACTTGGTATTTGTTCCGCCAATGTCAATGCCGATGGTAATGTCGCTCATCAGATGGATAAGATTTTTGCAATGCGTAAATCCTCTTCATTTATTGCATGAATGCCTGACCGCACTGTTTCAAAAGGTGTAAAACTGATTTTATTATCCAGTATTCCAACCATAACATCCTGCTTGCCGTTCAGCAGTCCTTCAACGGCAGCAACGCCCAGTTTACTGGCAAGCACCCTGTCGAAGTAGGTAGGCGAACCGCCTCGCTGCAGATGGCCAAGGATGGTAACTTTTATGTCAAAGTAGGAAGAACGTTCAGTTACCTTACGTGCCAGATCAAGGGCACCGCCAATTTTTGATCCCTCAGCAACCACCACCACATTTGATTTTTTAGCTGTTTCCTCACCGGGTTTCAGAATGGCATACAACTCTTCGAATGTCATGTGGTCTTCCGGAATGATAATGGCGCCCGCCCCACCGGCAATACCGCTGTTAATGGCAATGTAGCCTGAGTTCCTTCCCATTACTTCAACAAAAAATAAGCGGTTATGCGAAAGTGCCGTGTCGCGAATTTTATCAATGGCTTCAACTGCAGTGTTGGTGGCGGTGTCATATCCGATGGTATAATCCGTTCCGGGTATGTCATTATCAATTGTTCCGGGAATACACACCGATGGAAGACCGTATTCATTAAAGAAATGATGCAAACCGGTAAAACTTCCATCGCCCCCGATGGCAATCAGCGCATCAATACCGTGCTTTTTTAACTGATCGAATGCTTTTTTTCTACCTTCTGGTGTGCGAAACTCCTGGCTTCGGGCCGATTTCAGAATGGTGCCGCCTCGTTGCAGAATATTTCCGACCGATCGGGCTCCCAGCTTAACAATGTCACCTTCAATCATTCCTTCGTAGCCCCGCATAATGCCGAATACTTCCTTCTTGTAGTAGATTGATGCGCGGACAACCGCGCGGATGGCCGCATTCATACCGGGTGCATCGCCACCGGAAGTAAAAACTCCGATTTTGGTTATAGTTGTGCTCATCAAATCGGCCAAAAATAGGGCTTTAGGCTGATTTTTTTACTGCTTTTAGCAGAGGTTTATTTCAATCGTTTGAAATAGTTAATCAGCCCGTTGGTAGATGAGTCGTGACTTGACGCGGCTTCTGGGCTGCTTAGCTCGGGAAGTATTTTCTTAGCCAACACTTTTCCGAGTTCAACACCCCATTGATCGAAACTAAAGATATTCCAGATGACGCCCTGCACAAAAATTTTGTGTTCATACATCGCAATCAGGCTGCCCAGCGTGCGGGGTGTGAGCTTCTTAAACAGGATGCTGTTGCTTGGGCGATTCCCTTCGAACACCCGGTAAGGCGCATGAAAATCAATTTGCTCTTCAGTCATGCCGCTTGCTTTCAATTCAGCCCGTACTTCGGCTAAACTTTTTCCTTTCATAAGCGCCTCGGTTTGGGCAAAAAAGTTGGAGAGAAGTTTTGCATGATGGTCGCCAACCGGGTTGTGACTTTGAGCAGGTGCTAGAAAATCGCAGGGAATAAGTTTTGTTCCCTGATGAATGAGTTGGTAAAAAGCATGCTGCCCGTTGGTACCTGGTTCGCCCCAGATAATTGGACCGGTTTGATAGTGAACCGGCTGGCCGCTCCGATCAACGGATTTGCCATTGCTCTCCATGTTCCCCTGCTGGAAATAAGCAGCAAAGCGATGCAGGTATTGGTCATAAGGCAGAATAGTTTCTGAAGCGGCTCCATAAAAATTATTATACCAAATGCCAAGCAGCGCCAGAATTACAGGGATATTTCTTTCGAATGGTTCGTTTTTAAAATGCATATCCATCGCATGAGCACCCTCGAGCAGTTTTTCAAAATTTTCAAACCCGATGGTGCAGGCAATCGATAACCCGATGGATGACCATAACGAATACCGTCCGCCTACCCAATCCCAAAACACAAACATATTTTCAGGCGCAATGCCGAATTCCGTTACGGCTTTGCTGTTTGTTGAAACGGCTACAAAATGTTTGGCTATATCCTGATGTTTGGCTCCTTTTGAAAGGAACCATTGCCGCGCAGTCTCGGCATTGGTCATCGTCTCCTGTGTTGTAAACGTTTTTGAAGCAATAATAAACAGGGTTGTTTCCGGATTTATCCTTTTCAAGGTTTCGGCAATGTGTGTGCCATCAACATTGGAAACGAAGTGCGGTGTAATGGTCGACCAGTAGGGTCTTAAGGCCTCCGTAACCATCAGCGGGCCCAAATCAGAACCGCCAATACCTATGTTTACAATGTCGGTTATGGCTTTACCGGAAAAACCTTTCCATTGGCTATTGCGCACCTGGTTGGTAAAACTTCGCATCTGTTCCAGCACGGCATTAACCTGGGGCATCACATTTTGCCCGTCAACCTCAATGGGTGAGTTGCTTCGGTTTCGCAAGGCTACATGCAGTACGGGCCTATTTTCGGTTTGATTTATTTTACTGCCCGAAAACATAGCCCGAATGGCCTCAGGCAACCGACATTCGTTGGCCAACTTAATAAGCTCAGCTAATGTTTCAGTCGTTATCAGGTTCTTAGAGTAATCAACCAGAATGTCCTCAAAAAGCAGTGAGAACCGTTTAAAGCGGTCAGAATCCTCCTCAAAAAGTTCATTTAAGTGAACTGCCTGTAAGGTAAGAAAATGAACCTCCAGATTACGCCAGGCAGTTGTTTCTGTTGGGTTTACAGATGGCAGCATTGTTTTATAAAGGAAAAGGCTCCAGCCAGTTGGAGCCTCGTAGCGCGGGGGGGAGTTGAACCCCCGACCTTTGGGTTATGAATCCAACGCTCTAACCACCTGAGCTACCGCGCCATTTATCTGAAAACAGGCCGCAAACTTAACAAGTTTAGGCGTATTCACCCAAAACTCATTTTCATTTTGCCTTACCAGAAAATTCCTCTAATTTAAAAACCAGATATGCAAACCATGGCAAAAAAAAGGTTACTCGCCAGGGACTATGAAATACATGCATCGATCAAGATGTTGTACCCCTATATTCAAACAGCCAGCGGTCTGGCTGAATGGTTTGCAGATGATGTTAAGGTAAACAACCAGGATAAGACCTATACATTTTTTTGGGATAACGAAGAGCACAAAGCCAGATTAGTAGCACACCGGACAAACCATTATGCCCGATTTGAATTTTTACCTGAAGGTTCCGAAGACGAAAAAGACCCTGCCTACTTTGAACTGCGCCTGGAGTTTAACGAGTTAACCCAATCAGTATTTCTTAAGGTTGCTGATTACTCAGATTTTGATGATCTGAAGGAACTTGAAGACCTATGGGACGGTCTGGTTGAAACACTTCGTAAGATTGTTGGCGGTTAACATCGGCTAACAACCACGCATCCCTGATTATATTTGGCTTGCGATTTGCCGTTTTCAGGTCCGTTATCATGAAAAAACTCGATAAACTTATTCTTACGTCTTTTATCGGGCCGTTCACACTAACCTTTCTGGTAGTAGTCTTTATTCTGCTTACCCAGCACATGCTAAAGTACTTTGATGACATCATCGGTAAAGGGTTGGGCTGGGACGTTATCGGGCAACTGCTTTTTTATTTTGGCGTTTTTATGACACCCGTGGCCCTGCCCCTGGCGGTATTACTTTCATCCTTAATAACGTTCGGAAACCTGGGTGAACACTTTGAACTGACCGCTGTTAAAAGTGCAGGCATATCGTTGCTTCGGGCCATCCGCCCGATTTTCTCCTTTGTACTTATCCTAACGGTAGTTGCTTTCTACGTAAACAACAACCTGGTTCCAAAAGCCGCACTGGAGGCATACAGTTTATTGTACGATATCAAGCAGAAAAAACCTGCGCTGGATTTACGCGAGGGTGCATTTTACAATGGCATACCCGATATCAGTATTAAAGTGGATAAACGTTATCCGGATGGAATTACCATTAAGAATGTATTAATCTATGATCATCGTAAGCGCGATGGAAACAAAGATGTTACCTTGGCCGATTCCGGTCGAATGTATACCATCCTTAACGAACGGTACCTGAAACTTGAATTGTTTAACGGCTATAACTATTCTGAAGGCTCCAACACCGGACAGGAACTGGCCGGCCAGAAACGCAAACACAATAATGAAACATTTAGCCGGAGTAAATTTTCAAAAACACAGGTAGTTTTCGATTTGTCATCATTTGATTTGAATCGAACCGATAAAAAGTGGTTTCAGGGCAACCGAATTATGCGCAACCTCAACGAACTAAACGATGATATTGATTCGGTAAATAATGAAATACTTAACCAACGCCTGCAGTATTACAACCACCGGGCAAACTACTTTTCTCATATTGAGCGAACCGAGGAGATTACCTTGCCTTTGGAAGTGCAGCAATTTAAGGCTGTTAATGATTCAAAATGGGCGTTAAATGATAAACAATCGCGCGGTGAACAGACCGTAAGCAAGCCAGATTCTGCCACGGAGCAACTCTCCATTCAGCAGATTACCAAATCAGATAAAGTTAAACCTACCCGCCGAGGATTTCTGAGAGGACTTACCGATTCGGTAAAAGCTGATCAAGTTACACAACAGTTCCAGCAACGACTGGCCCGTCCCTACACGGCCTCCGACTCTGCTTCTTCTGTAATCACAAAACTCGATAGCCTGCTTGATACGCCAACGGATGCCATCGTATATAGCCAGGCAGCAGCCCGCGCACGCGCCATTCGTAGTGAAATTTCAAACGCCATCAATACGGTGGATGTATATATTACGGAGCGAAAGGTGTTTGAAATTCAATGGCATAAAATCCTGGCCAATTCACTGGCATGCATTGCCATGTTTTTAATTGGTGCTCCACTTGGTGCCATTATTAAAAAGGGTGGGTTGGGTGTTCCATTTTTGGTTTCCATCCTCTTTTTCATCATTTATTACCTGCTAACCATGGCTGGTGAAAAGTGGGCGAAACAGGGCCTTGTTCCGGTGCCCATGGGCGTGTGGGCTGCCGACTTCATTTTGTTAATAATTGGCCTGTTATTTCTACGCCAGGCCCGTTTAGATGCCCGTTTGTTTGATGCCGATGCCTATCTAATTGCTTTCGATAAAGCCAAAATGTGGCTGACAAACAAGCGAATTCGGCCAAAGCCAGTCTAAGCGGCTTATTCTCAGGTATTTTTGGAGTTTTAGGCCCGTTTGGTGTATCTTTGCCGCCTGAAATAAAGAAATAAAACCATTTTTTAAGATGCCATTAACTGCGGAATTGAAAAAGGAGTTGTTTAAGAAACACAGTCCCTCAAAAACAGAAAAAGACAGCGGATCGCCTGAATCCCAAATTGCCATGTTTACCAGGCGCATCAACGAACTGACCGAGCACCTGAAAGAACATAAGAAAGACTACGCCACTCAGCAAGGTTTAATGAAACTGGTCGGTAAGCGCAAGAAGTTGCTCAATTACCTTCAGCGCAACAACATCGAGCGGTATCGGTCAATTATTGCCGAACTTGACTTAAGAAAGTAAAGAAGATTTTGAAGAAATACAGGGAACCGGTTTGCTGAGTTCCCTTTTACATTTTTAACCAAAGGCTGCGCCTGGTATATGGGCTGGCTTATTAACAAGATTTATCATGTTTAACGTAGTTACAAAAAGCTGTAAACTTCCGGATGGTCGTGAGATTACAATAGAAACGGGAAAACTGGCGCGCCAGGCCGATGGGTCGGTAGTCCTTCGCATGGGCAATACCATGCTGTTGGCAACCGTAGTTGCCAGGCAAGAAGCAGTTGAAGGAGCTGATTTTATGCCCTTATCCGTTGATTATCAGGAAAAATTTGCTTCCACCGGTAAAGTGCCCGGAGGTTTCCTTAAGCGCGAAAGTAAATTATCAGATTATGAAGTATTAATCAGCCGGCTGGTTGACCGTGCCATCAGACCCTTGTTTCCGGATGACTTTCATGCCGAAACCCAGGTGATGATTTACCTGATTTCGGGCGATCAAAATGCCTTGCCTGATGCTCTTGCTGCTTTTGCAGCTTCAGCTGCCTTATCAATCTCTGACATACCCTGGGGCGGTCCCATCTCTGAGGTGCGCGTTGCCCGCGTTGATGGACAGTTTGTGATTAACCCCACACTGGAACAAAAGGAACGTGCTGATATTGATTTGATGGTAGGTGCCTCCATCGACAACATCCTGATGGTTGAAGGAGAAATGAAAGAAGTAAGTGAGGCCGAAATGCTTGAGGCACTCAAAGCAGCCCACGAAGCTATTAAGGTACAATGCCAGTTGCAGTTGGATTTGGCCAGAGAACTTGGCAAAGAAATGAAACGCACCTATGATCATGAGGTAAAAGACGAGGCCCTTAAACAGCAACTGGTTGATCTGTTATACCCTAAAGTGTACGAAGTGGCTAGAAAGCAGATCAAAAACAAAAAGGAACGCAGTGCCGCTTTCCAGCAGATTTTAGAAGATTACCTTGCTACCCTGCCTGAAGACACGACCATCAACAAAGACCTCGTTAAGAAATACTACCACGATATTCACAAAAAAGCAGCCCGTGATTTAGTATTGAATGAAGGAATACGCTTAGATGGTCGTAACACAAAGCAAATCAGGCCGATATACACCGAAGTTGATTTACTGCCTTCAACCCATGGCTCTGCTTTATTTACGCGTGGTGAGACCCAATCGCTGACTACGGTAACCCTGGGTACCAAACTGGATGAACAACTTATTGACGGTGCAATGTTTAGCGGCTCCAGTAAGTTTATCCTGCACTATAATTTTCCAGGCTTTTCAACAGGTGAAGTTAAGCCCAACCGAGGGCCTGGACGCAGGGAAGTAGGACACGGAAACCTCGCACTACGCGGATTAAAACAAGTATTGCCGCCCGATACCGAAAATCCCTATACTATCCGCGTTGTTTCGGATATTCTGGAATCCAATGGCTCTTCTTCAATGGCCACTGTTTGTGCCGGCTCACTGGCCTTAATGGATGCCGGTGTGCCAGTAAAAGCACCCGTTTCCGGTATTGCCATGGGGATGATTTCTGACTCAAAAACCGGTAAATACGCTATTTTGTCCGATATCCTCGGGGATGAAGACCACCTGGGTGATATGGATTTCAAGACTACCGGTACTGAAAAAGGCCTTACGGCTTGCCAAATGGATCTTAAAGTGGACGGACTTACCTACGAGGTACTGAAGGAGGCCCTTGAACAGGCAAAAGAAGGCCGTTTACACATCCTTAACGAAATGAAAAAGACATTGGCTCAGGCCCGCCCTGACCTTAAGCCCCATACTCCGCGGGCCGAAACAGTAATCATCGAAAAGGAGATGATTGGCGCAGTTATCGGTCCTGGCGGAAAGGTGGTGCAGGATATTCAAAATACAACGGGTGCTACTGTTGTTATTGAAGAAGTAAACAATAAAGGCATTGTAAACGTATTTGCATCAAGTAAAGAGGTGATGGATGCGGCCTTAAGGCGCATACGGGCCATTGTGGCCGTTCCTGAGATTGGCCAGGTATATGATGGCAAAGTCAAATCCATTATGCCATTTGGGGCTTTTGTTGAATTTATGCCCGGAAAAGACGGTTTATTGCACATTTCTGAGATCAAGTGGGAAAGGCTTGAAACGATGGACGGTGTTCTGGAGGTAGGTGAAGAAATCAAAGTAAAATTGGTTGATATTGACAAGAAAACCGGCAAATTCAGGCTATCGAGAAAGGTGTTACTGCCAAAACCACCAAAAAAGGAGGCTGCAACCAGCGAATAATCAGCATACTTATTTGACAGGAACTAACCAGAGAAACTATATTGTTACCACACTGATTTAATACAGGGCATGAGACAGTTAAAAATCAGCAAACAGATCACCAACCGCGAAAGCCAGTCACTTGATAAATACCTTCAGGAGATAGGTAAGGTGGACCTGCTTACCCCTGACGAAGAAGTAGAACTGGCCAAGCGCATCAAAGAAGGCGACCAGATTGCTCTTGAAAAACTCACCAAGGCAAACCTCCGCTTTGTGGTGTCGGTTGCCAAGCAGTACCAGAACCAGGGTTTGTCGTTGGGCGACCTGATCAACGAAGGAAACCTTGGTCTCATCAAAGCCGCTCAGCGATTTGACGAGACCCGTGGTTTTAAATTTATTTCCTATGCCGTATGGTGGATTCGTCAATCCATCCTGCAGGCTTTGGCCGAACAGTCGCGTATCGTACGACTCCCGTTGAACCGGGTGGGATCCTTGAACAAAATTTCAAAAACTTTTTCCGAACTCGAACAGAAATATGAGCGTGAGCCTTCGCCTGAAGAACTTGCCGAAGTGCTGGACGTAACTACCGCTGAGGTTGTTGACACCATGAAAATATCAGGCCGTCACGTTTCCATGGATGCACCATTCGTTCAGGGTGAGGAAAATAGTTTGCTGGATGTACTGGAAAATGACAGCGAAGAGACCCCGGACTCGGGACTGATGAATGATTCACTTCGCAAAGAGGTACAACGTGCGCTCTCCACACTTACCCAACGCGAGGCGGATGTGATTACCTTATACTTCGGGCTTAATGGTGAGCATGCCATGACCCTCGAAGAAATTGGGGAGAAGTTTAACCTGACCCGCGAACGGGTACGCCAGATTAAGGAAAAGGCAATCCGCAGACTCAGACACACCAGCCGGAGCAAGGCTTTAAAACCTTACCTGGGTTAATTTTATTTGTTTTGAAACATTTTAGGGGTCTCGGCTTGTTAAAAGTGAGACCCTTTAATTTTAATACCGATTATGGCTACTAAAGAAAAAGTTGTAATTATTGGCTCCGGCCCGGCCGGTTATACTGCCGCCATCTATGCAGCCCGGGCCGGACTGAGGCCCATGCTCTATGCCGGGGGCCAGCCTGGCGGGCAACTCACTACAACCAACG
This sequence comes from Cyclobacteriaceae bacterium, assembly GCA_023151255.1. Taxonomy (GTDB): domain Bacteria; phylum Bacteroidota; class Bacteroidia; order Cytophagales; family Cyclobacteriaceae; genus UBA2336. Next base: position 115,280 of record JAKLJG010000008.1, read on the forward strand.
ATGTGGAGAATTTTCCGGGTTATCCGGAGGGCATCAATGGGCCACAGATGATGATGGACTTACAAAAGCAAGCCGAGCGGTTTGGAACACGCATCCATTACGGATTAGTGACCTCCGTTGATTTTTCGGTGTACCCTTTGAAATTGATCATCGATGAAAAAGATGAGGTTCTTGCCGAAGCAGTAATCATTGCCACCGGTGCAAGTGCCAAGTACCTGGGCATTCCATCGGAAGAAAAGTTTGCGAACAAAGGCGTATCAGCTTGTGCCATATGCGATGGATATTTCTATCGTGGTAAGGAAGTGGCTGTTGTGGGCGCTGGCGATTCAGCAGCCGAGGAGGCAACCTATCTTTCCAAACTCTGCACTAAAGTTCACCTGATTGTAAGACGCAATGAAATGCGCGCTTCCAAAATTATGCAAGCCCGTGTTAAGAATACTCCGAATATCGAGATACATTGGAATACAGAAACGGATGAAATACTGGGTGACGACTCAGGTGTTACCGGTGTTCGTGTAGTGAACAATAAAACAGGTGAGAAAAAAGTAATACCCATACAGGGATTTTTCCTGGCCATCGGCCATAAGCCTAACACTGAAATTTTTAATGGCTACCTCAACATGGACGAAACAGGATATATTAAAGTACTACCCGGGTCAACCCGTACCAACGTGGAAGGCGTGTTTGCCGTTGGCGATGCTGCTGACAAAGTGTACCGGCAGGCGGTTACCGCAGCCGGAACGGGATGTATGGGCGCCCTGGATGCTGAAAAATTCCTGGCCGCAAAAGAAATGGAGCTAGCACACTCATGAAACTGGATATTCTGGTATTTGCCGCACACCCCGATGATGCCGAATTAGGATGCGGAGGTACCATAGCCAAGCATGCGGCAAGTGGCCACAAGGTAGGCGTTGTTGACTTAACCCGTGGTGAACTGGGTACACGTGGAACACCTGAAATCAGAGCCCGAGAGGCTGAAAACGCCTCTAAAATCCTTGGTTTAACTGTTCGGGATAACCTGGGATTACCCGATGGCTTTTTTAAAAACGAAGAACCGGCCCAGCGTAAAGTAATTACAGCTATACGCAAGTATAAACCCGAAATTGTTATCGCCAACGCTATTTACGACAGGCATTCCGACCACGGGAGGGCAGCCCAATTAGTTAGTGATTCATGCTTTCTGGCAGGATTAGCGAAAATCACGACTAACGATGGGGGAGAAGACCAATCGCCTTGGCGTCCTAAGGTGGTCTATCATTTTATACAAGCCCAACTGATTAAGCCTGATATCGTGGTGGATGTTAGTGATTATTGGGATAAAAAGGTGGCTTCGTATATGGCCTTTGAAAGCCAAATGTTCAACCCGGCAAGCAAGGAGCCCAGTACCTATATTTCGTCACCTGAATTTTTGAAGTTGGTAGAAGCACGAGCGGTTGAGTTTGGTAGTGCAATTGGTGTAAAATATGGAGAAGGCTTTACGGTACGAAGAATACCGGGTGTTAAAATGCTTACAGATTTACTTTAATTTATGGGGCTAATCTTCTGATATCCCATTTGTTGTCTGTTTTCACAAAAAGTATTCTGTCGTGCAGTCGGTTGGGCCGCCCCTGCCAGAATTCAACTAAAAAGGGTTCAACTTCATAGCCACCCCATTGTTTTGGTTTCTGTATTTCACCATCCTTGTAACGAGTTTCTAATTCCCGAAACCGTGTTTCCAGCAGATCACGGCTGGTAACCGGGGCGCTTTGTGGGGAGGCCCATGCACCTATCTGGGCTCCGCGAGGCCGGCTTTTAAAATAGTCGGTTGAGCGGGCTTCACTTAACCTAGCTACGGCTCCTTCAATTCGCACCTGGCGTTCCAGTTCTGCCCAGAAGAAATTAAGTGCACAATAGGGGTTGGCATCGAGTTCCCGGCCTTTATTGCTCTGGTAATTAGTAAAAAAAACGAATTTTTCGTTTTCAATACCTTTTAGCAACACCACCCGCGAGGTGGGCCTTCCGCTCTCCGTAACGGTTGAGAGCGTCATGGCATTGGCTTCGAGCACATTGGCCGACAACGCCTCCATAAACCACGCTTCGAAGTGAGCTATTGGGTCGTTTCCGACCGTATCAATATCCAGTTTTTCTTTAGCGTATTCCCTGCGCAGGGAGGCAATATCAGGCTTCATGGCAACTTATTCTGCCCAAGTTTAGTCTAATTATTAAAATTTGTTTCCTAGCGGTACAAGTATTTTATTTCGGCTTTCGAATAGATGGAATTTTTCAGGTACAAGAACAAGTTGAAACCGGAACGCGGCAGGTTGCTGATATCGGAGCCCTTTCTGCCCGACCCGAATTTTGAACGCACGGTGGTATTATTGTGCGAGCACAACGAGGAAGGGTCGTTTGGATTTGTATTGAATAAGCCCGCCATGCTAAAGGCCGGTGAGGTAATGGATGAACTTCAAAACTTTAACCATGAAGTATATGTTGGCGGGCCTGTACAACAGGACACGCTGCATTTCATTCATCGTTCAACTAAAATAGAAAATGGGGAACTCATTCTGGAAAACATCTATTGGGGTGGCACGTTTGATCAAGTGTTATTGCTGGCCGATACAAGGCAACTTTATCCGAATGAAATTAAGTTCTTTTTAGGATACAGTGGCTGGGGGCCCGGTCAGTTGAATGACGAATTGGAACAGGACTCCTGGATTGTATGCGACTTTGTAACCGAAGAGTTGTTGTTCGAAACAGAACCGGCATTAATGTGGAAGAAAGCACTGGAGAATATGGGTGGACGTTATTCAGTTTATGCCAATTATCCGGTTGATCCAAACCTGAATTAACCAATTTTAGTAACTTTACCCATATTTGGTGTTAACTAGTGGACAATAACCATGGAAATGGAAGACGAAAAGATAGAAGCGGAGGGGATAGATCACCAGACCGGGTTAATTGACCATGATGAAACTGCCTGGTTAAAATCGGAGGCAGACCTTGTTGATCATAGTGACGATGCATTCGGAGTTGGTCACGCTGCCGATTCCCCCGATTATCGGCAGTTCACTAAAGAACAACTCATTTTCACGTTAAAAGAATTAGCTGTTCAGTCAGCTCAACGCAATGTTGAACCGGTGTTGCGTGAGATACGGGTTGCTTACGAAGCATTACGCCAGAAGGAGAAAGACACAGCGTTTAATCGGTACCTGCTCGAGGGTGGTTCACCAGATGGCTTTGCCTATAAAGGCGATGCACTGGATTCTTCATTCGATCAGTTATTGAAGGTTATCCGCGAGAAGCGTCAGCACTACATCCGGCAACAGGAAGATCAGAAAAATGATAACTACAAACGCAAACTGGCATTACTGGAGCAGTTGCGTCAATTGGCCGATTCGGAAGACGTTCAGGCAGATCAGTTTGAAAAATTCAAGCAACTTCAAGCAGAATGGAAAGGTATAGGTGCCGTGCCCGGCATTCACGCCAAATCATTATGGGCAAACTACCATGCCCTCGTTGATCGTTTTTATGATAATCAAAGCATTTATTTTGAGCTAAAAGAGCTTGATCGCAAGAAAAACCTGGAGGCAAAGTTAGAATTGTGCTCGCGAGCAGAAAAACTGGCTGGCGTTGAAAAAATCAGAGACGCCATACGTGAGCTCAACGAATTACACCATGAGTTTAAGCACATTGGGCCTGTGCCCCGCGAAGAAAAAGAAATAGTGTGGACACGTTTTAAAGCCGCCTCAGATGCCGTTTACGCCCGCAGAGATGAGTATCTGAAGCAATTGCAGCAGGATTTGCATGCTAACCTGGAAGAGAAATTAAAACTATGTGATGAAGTTCAGGCGTTTGCCTCCTTTCAATCAGATCGTTTTAAAGACTGGAACCAGAAGACAAAAGAGATTCTTGAACTTCAGAAAAAGTGGGAGTCGGTGGGTAGTGTTCCACGAAGCAAAACGAAAGAAATTAATAAGCGCTTCTGGACTGCCTTTAAAAGTTTTTTCCATGCCAAAAGTGCATTCTTTAAAGTAGTGGATGCTCAACGCACAGATAACCTGAAAAAGAAACAGGAGTTGGTACAACGCGCCCTGACCTTGCGTGAGAGTACCGATTGGCATAACGCATCGGCTGAGTTAAAAAAACTGCAACAAGCCTGGAAAGAGATTGGACCTGTACCTGATAAAGTTGGCGATAAGGTGTATAAGGAATTTAAAGAAGCCTGCGATTATTTTTTTGAGCAGCGCAGAGGTCAACGCTCCAAGCAGGAAAATGAACAACTAGAAAATTTAAAGGCAAAAGAGGCCCTCTGCGATCAAATGGAACAAGCTGCAGTGGCAGGGTTGGCAACGGTTGAGCAATTACATGAATTTGAGAACCAATTCAGCGCCATCGGCTTTGTGCCCCGGAACCGGGTAGCGGCCATCCGCAACCGCTATCAGGCTGCTGTTCAGAAACTGATTAATTCAATACCTGCCTTAGCAGAAGAAGAACGTAGCCGGCTGTTGTTACAAAACCAGTTATTGGATTTAAAGGACGACCCAATGGCTGAAAAGAAATTATTTGTTAAAGAACAGGCCATCCGTAAAAAAATCGTTAAGGTGGAGAATGACATTGCCCTCTGGCGTAACAACCTTGAATTCTTTTCCCGTTCTAAAAATGCGGATGGGCTGCGCGAAGAGTTTAACGCAAAAATTAAAGTAGCCAGCGACCAGTTAAATCAACTGAAACAACAGTTAAAACTATTACGGACAGCAGTTTAATTCTGCGGGTTTGCAAAGATCAAACCAAGCCTTATTTTTGCAGCTCGTTTAGCCTCCTTACCTGCCTGCCGGCAGGCAGGGCTCAGCTGGTAGAGTACTGACTTGTAATCGGTCAGTAGGTAAAACCAGAATTATTTAGCCTCCTTACCTGCCTGCCGGCAGGCAGGGCTCAGCTGGTAGAAGCACTGACTTGCAATCGGTCAGTAGGTAAAACCAGAATTATTTAGCCTCCTTAGCTCAGCTGGTAGAGCAACTGACTTGTAATCAGTAGGTCGTTGGTTCGATTCCGACAGGGGGCTCTTTGGTTATAGCGTGGTTAGCAATCTAATTCCTCTTGCTTTTTATTTAGTTTACTTAAAGTCTACCTGAGTATTTATTTTCTTTATAGCCAGTAGTCCGCCCGTATCTACAGCCCAACTGTCTGATTAAGTCAAAACCACTTCACATAATTTCTGCTATGCAAACTGGAATTGTAAAGCCTTACCTGAGGTGGTCGTTCAATAAGGATTCGATTTCTGCAATTGTAGTGCTGCCCCTGCGCAGGATGCAATACTGTTGCTTAGTGCCTGAACTTATTGTTATTGCACTTGTTCCTTTTTCACGGTTTTCAACTTGGTCCTGCTTGTTACTCATTGCTCTTTCTAATATCTGAATTACTGACTGTTTTTCCTGGGTGGTCAGCATAACTGTTTTTGGCTCACCTCCACTGTACGTTCCGGTTGAACTATCGACCGGTTGAACAGGGTCATAGGTTAAGGTGCTTCCCCGCAGGGTGTACAAGTTCCTGTTTCCGTCAACGTATTGGTAAACAACATCAGGCCCCATCAAGCACAGGTAATGGATATAAACAGGATCAGCGTACGCATGTAGTAACAACCGAACTGCGGTATAAATTTATACCATTCTTCTGTTATTTACCCGAACCGGCTGGGTTTGTGTAAAGCCATACAAAATCCTGGTAATAACCATTTACAATGGAACTTCGCGGGCACTGAAGGTAAGGGTGAGCCTAAAAAGCAAGTTGGTCTTCCATGATGACGGCCTACAGTCTTTGCTGTAGTTTTTTTTCATACTGTATCACTTACTCGGGTATTTAGCTATTGATTTTGAGGCAACCATACGGTGAAGGTTGTACCCTGGCCCGGTGTGCTTTGAACATGTATTTTGCCGTTATGCATACCAACCATTTCACGGCAAAGCATCAGGCCGAGGCCGGTGCCCCGTTCACCACCGGTACCCCGTTGGGTTTTCATTTCGCTAACATTGAAGAGGTTTTCAACCTGTTTGGCAGTCATGCCAATACCGGTATCGGTAACCACTAATTCAATGGCGCCATCTGTGGTTTCGGCAGTTACAGTTACACTTCCACCGGCATGGGTATATTTAATAGCATTGTGTACCAGGTTGCGTAGTATCAGGTCTATTTGATTTCGGTCGGCCATCATACTGATACCGGCCGGCACATTATTAACCAGTGTAATTGATTTAGCATGAGCAGCATCGGCAAAAAGGGTAAAGCACCGGGTTACCAATTCGTGTGTTGCCTGGCGGGTAGGGTTGAAGGTAAATCCACTTAACTGGGAATGCCCCCATTGTAACAGGTTTTCGAGGGTTTCATTCGTACCAACAACCAGGTGGTTTAATTTGGGAGCAAAGAGTTTAAACTCTTCCTCACTGATTTCATTGCGCAGCAACATGCCCAGTAAACCTTTCAGGCTTACCAGCGGGCTGCGTAAGTCATGACCGATGATGGAGAAGAATTTATCCTTAATGTCGTTGGCTTGTTTAAGTTTTTCATTTTGCGTTTCAATCTCTTCATTTTTTTCCTTCAGTACCTTATTGGCTTGTTGCCGTAGCCGGTTGTTTCGCAACACCAATCCGATAATGGCTGCCATCATAATAAAGGTTACGGCAAAGCCAATACTGAAGATAAGTTGCTCCCTGCGAGCCTGCTCATTGGCTTGTTCTAATTCAACTATTCGGGCTTCCCTTTTTTCTTCCTCAAACTTCAGTTTGGCCATCAGGGCTTTTTGTGAAGTTTCCCAATTTACAAGTGAGTCTTTCAGTTGTGTATATCCAATGTAGTTCTGTAAGGCTTGTTGAAAATCTCCAAGGTTGGCATAGGCTTTCGAAAGCCCCAGGTAAGATTCTTTAAGTACTTCACGAAGATTAAGTTGCCTGCTTTCGTTGGCAGCTTCCCTAAAATAGCTTAGCGCAATTTTATGCTGACCCTGTTGCAGGTATATATTGCCAATAAGCGATTTGTTGTACGACATTACTGCAAAATCTTTCACTTTTTCTGCCTCCCTGATGGAGCGGTTAAGGAATTTGAGCGCTGAATCGGCTTGATCCTGCTGCATATAGATAAGGCCCTTGCTGTTATAGTTAAAACTCAGCAATTGCTTATCGTTTAGCGAATCAGATAAATATATTCCCCGGTCGGCTAAACGGTGTGCCTCTTCCAGATTTTGATTGGTGCTTGCATAAATCCATGTAATATTTCCACAAAAGGCAGCTATGTTGCGCTTATCATCCAACCGCTGATAAATGGCCAATGCATTTAGCTGGTATTGTAGGGCTTGGTCATACTGCTTTAGGCCGAAGGTGTGAATGTTTCCCAAAACCCGGTAGGCGAGGGCCATGCCCAGTGAGTCCTGCTGTTTAAGGGCCAGTTTCAATGATTCGGTGATTAGCTCAACAGCACGTGCATAGTTGCTCTGTCTGAACTCATATTCGCCCAGGCGATTCAGGGCAAGTATTTCACCATGGGGGTAAGCAGTTTTTCGCGCAAGTTCAAGCGCCTCGTTAGCATACCAGTTGGCCTGGTCGGGTTGATAGGCGAGGTAGCGGTTAGAGAGATCGTTCAGAATATCAATTCGTGTTTTTGTTGTTGTTGATCCTCCAAGTTCCCGTTTCAGGCTGTCAATTGCCGGTAACTGTGCCAAGGCATGCCCAACAAACAACCAACACACCACAACAAAAAGCCTGTTTTTATCCACGCTGAAAAATACTTAAACATTCGTAAAAAGAAGAATTGCACATTTGAATCTGGTATTTAATTACATTCAATTAACCGAAATATTCCATCTACCAGGAATTCCGCTTCAAAATCAGTGCATTATTTTGCCATTTACCTGTGTTGACTTATTGACAGCCGGTTGGATAGATTATTCTTCTTCTATTCCCCAGCAAGGCAGGCACAGTTTGCTTTCAAGGTTGCTTTCAATCTCATCAGGTAGGGCCGGAAAAAAGTTGATACCTGTAATGCGTTCTAAACTGTCAATGGTAACGGCAAAGTGTTTAAGCGGCAGGTTTGATTTTTCATTGGACAAAATGAATGCAATTGCCTTTTGATTTTGATAACGGTACACCAGGAGTGCTTTATAAAAATAGGCCGGTACACTCACCCGGTTTGGACCGATAACCGGAAGATTATCGGATAATACCGGACCTGTAACAATAAAAACTGCCGTGTCTTGTTGTGCCCAGGTGCGTGCCTGTTCTTCCAGTCGTTTCCAGATGCCGCGGTTAAATGAAGGAACCTGCGGGCTGATGTTGCTGAAGTAAAATGATTCCTTCATGGCTTCGGCCGACCAGCTCATATCGGCAGCAGGGGCCAGGTGGCCGCGATCGTAACCGCTGCCTTTGTAGTCGGCTTGTGTGGCGGTACCTGTGTTAATTTTTGGATCAGGTAAAAATTTGTCGGATCGCTCAACTCCTTTTTGTGTTTCTTCCAAGGTTAACTCATAGGCAACCCAATTTGCTTGTTCGTGTATTTCGTTGTACACCAGGCTGAAGCCCGTGTGTTGAATCAGCTCTTCGCCAGTTTGCAGCAGGGGGATTTCCAACCCCGGGGGGTTGTCCACATTCACACTTTTAACTGACGAACACATACTCATAAGCAGAATTACCACAACGCAAACAACTTTCTTATTCATGGTATTTTGTACCTTTATCAGCAGACAAAGATAGGATCGTGTATGACCAGACTTCTGATTTCAGCGGCAATTATTCTTAGCGCTCCTTCGCTACTGGCGCAGGAGGTTCCATTTAAGCCTGATTCAGAATTTGAATTACACATCAGCATGAACTTTAAAGTACGCCCACCAGCTGATGTAACTAAAATTAAGATTGAAGAGACTTTTGGCGAATACGAAAAGCGAACCAGCAACACCCCGCTGCCATTCGTTATACTTTTGCTTAATGTTGTTAAGGCCAGTGAAGAAGAAGTTCGCTTGTCGGTATCCAAAAATGGCAAAGCGTATTATTCCCGAAAGGTTGAAACCGGAAAGGATGTGAAGCTGGACATCGGGTTTTCTGATGACATTAAAGATCGCACAATAGAGCATGAATATGAGATTACCTTTTTTACAGATCGTAAAAAGCCCGTGAGCCGTATTCTCATCTACTTTAGCGAAGAAGGCGATTACCTGGTAAACGGGGTAAAACGCGGACGAATATAAATAACCTATCGGCCTCTTGTCCGGCTTCCTGGCAAATCATATAACAAGTAATCACCCTGTATCCTGATTGACTTTTTATCCGTTAATTCGCAAAAAAAAATCGTTGCATGAGATTTATTCGAGTTATTGTTTTGACCATTCTGCCGTTACTTACTCTTTCCCAGTCACGCCAACCAGATGCGAGTCAGATCAGGCTAAAACTTAAGAAGCTGAACTTTCTGGGGTCGGTGTTGTATGTGGCGGCACACCCTGATGATGAGAATACCCGGGTAATTGCGTACCTGGCTAACGAGCGGCTGGCCACAACAGCGTATCTTTCGATGACCCGTGGTGATGGCGGCCAAAACCTGATTGGCCCTGAGATTCGCGATGAACTTGGGGTTATCCGCACGCAGGAGTTGCTCGCAGCGCGGAGAATTGATGGCGGGCTCCAGTTTTTTACCCGCGCCAATGATTTCGGATTTTCAAAAAATGTTAACGAAACGCTGGCTACCTGGAGTAAGGATGAGATTCTATCCGATGTGGTCAGGATATTCCGGCAATTTCAGCCGGATGTGGTGCTAAACCGTTTTCCGCCCAACGAACGTGCCGGCCATGGCCATCATACTGCTTCGGCTGTCCTGTCGCTCGAAGCATTTGATTTATCGGGCTCATCCGCGGCTTTTCCCGAACAATTAAAAACCTTACCGGTGTGGCAACCCAAACGGATTTACATGAACACCGGACGTTTTTTTAATAACACAATCAATGAAAACACTCCGGGTGTAACCGTACTGAATGTAGGCGGCTATAACGCACTGTTGGGCCAGTCGTATGCCGAGATAGCCGCCACCAGCCGCAGCCAGCATAAAAGCCAGGGATTCGGCTCACCCGGTCGCAGAGGCGATGCCAACGAATTTTTTGAACTGGCCAAAGGCGAGCCTGCTACGAAAGATATCTTTGAAGGAATCAATACAACATGGACACGTATAAAAGGCGGAGAAAAAATTATTCCGCTTGTTGATAAAGCTTTGAAGGACTTTAATCCGGAACAGCCTCATCTTATCGTTAACCAGTTGCTTCAGATTCGCAAGGCGATAGAAACCTTGGAGCACGGCATATGGAAGACCAGAAAACTTAATGAGGTGAATCAGCTTATTCAGGATTGCCTTGGCCTGTTTGCCGAAGTAACATCAAACCAATACTGGATTGCCCCCGGTGAAAACCTCACGGCTTCGTTTGAAATTATCAACAGGTCGCCTACTAATGTAAAATTGAACACCATCCGTGGCAACGGACTCGCTTACGACACGCTTATTAATACATTGCTGAAAAACAACACGCCCCTGCTTTTCAAAACAAAGCAAAACGTTAACGCTGTAGCATACTCTGATCCGTACTGGCTGCGCGAACCGCACTCGAAGGGATTGTTTACTGTAACTGACTTAAACCTGATCGGCAAACCAGAAAATGACCGGCCCCTTTGCGTTACCCTTACCTTTTCTATAAACGATGAACCACTTACCATACAAGCCCCACTGGTTTACAAATGGACAGACCCTGTTAAAGGGGAATTGTATCGACCGGTTGAAGTAGTGCCTCCGGTGTTTGTTACTGTTCAGAATGGAGCCTGGATCTTTAAAACATCGGCTCCGTTGGAGATAGGTGTGGTTATAAAATCGGCACGCGATGGTATTCAAAGCGGTCTGTTAAAAATTAAACTGCCCGATAAGTGGCGGTCTGAACCACAGTCGGTACCTTTTCAATTAACCAGAAGAAATGAAGAGCAAACCCGGTTTTTCAAAGTTTATCCTACAGAAAATGAATCGACAGGTAAACTGAATGCAGTGGCCGAAATTGATGGCAACGAATACAATTTTTCTGTTCGAACCATAAACTACGATCACATACCCGTTCAAACCCTTTTACCTAAGGCCGAAGTGCCGGTTGTGCGCATTGATTTAAAGAAAGAAGGCCGTGTTATCGGGTACATTCGCGGTGCCGGTGATGACATACCATCTGCTTTGCGGAATATGGGTTATGACGTATGGGAAATGAAAAATGAAGAGGTAACGGCCGAAAACTTAAAGCGCGTTGATGCAGTTGTTCTTGGTGTACGGGCAATCAACACAAATGAACGCATCCGGTATATCATGCCCACTTTGCTTGAGTATGTAGCGCAAGGTGGTACAATAGTAGTTCAATACAATACCAGTACCGATTTGGAAACAGATAAATATTCTCCTTACCCGCTTACCATTTCGCGCGACCGGGTAACTGAAGAAGATGCTGAAGTGCGTATCCTGAAGCCAGACCACCCCGTGCTTAACTATCCGAATAAAATTACGGCCCGTGATTTTGACGGCTGGGTACAGGAGCGGGGCTTGTATTTTCCCAACAAATGGGATGAGCGCTATGAGGCCATTCTTTCAATGAACGACAAAGGTGAAGAACCAAAGAACGGCAGCCTGCTGGTAGCAACGTATGGCAATGGTTATTATGTGTACACTGGTCTCTCCTTTTTCAGGGAATTGCCCGAAGGCGTGCCGGGGGCCTATAGATTATTTGCCAATCTTGTCTCGCTCGGTAAAAAAGCCGAGGTTGCGCCACCAACACCACCGGTAAAGCCGAAAGGAAAATCCAAGAACAAGTAAATTCACAAAACCCCAACACGTGGACGATTCACCCCCGGTATTTAAAAAGTGGCGCTATTGGTACTGGCTGCTAATGGCCGCCTTGATTATTCAGCTTGGCCTTTTTTACTGGTTAACTATTTCGTTTAAATGAATTTTATTGACTGGCTTGTGCTGTTTGGCACTATCGGGCTGATTGTTGCCTATGGTTCGTGGAAAACCCGCGGGAGTAAGTCCATGGAAACCTACCTGCGCGGTGATGGAAAACTAAAATGGTGGATGATTGGCATTTCCATAATGGCCACCCAGGCCAGCGCCATTACCTTCTTATCTACACCGGGGCAGGCCATTGAAGACGGCATGCGGTTTCTGCAGTTTTACCTGGGCCTGCCTATCGCCATGATAATTATTTCGGTAACGTTTGTCCCTATCTATTACAAACTTAACGTACTCACCGCTTATGAATATCTTGAGTCGCGCTTCGATTTAAAAACACGTTGGCTTACGGCTTTGCTGTTTCTTATCCTTCGGGGCCTCTCGGCAGGCATTACCATTTTCGCGCCTTCGCTGGTGTTGTCAACCGTGCTAAACTGGCGTATTGAATATGCAACCTTGCTGATTGGTGTAATGGTAATTATTTACAGTGTAACGGGTGGCTCAAAAGCGGTGAGCCTCACCCAGCGCATGCAATTGTCGGTAGTGATGGGCGGTATGCTGCTGGCCGGTATCATTGCTTATTCAATGTTACCTGAAACAATCAGTTTTACTGACAGCATGGCTGTTGCCGGGGAGCTTGGCAAGTTTAACATGATAAATCTATTGCCGGCTGATGTGGACAGGATGCTTCCGGAAGGCGTGGCCACAGTTAATGAACTAACGTTCTTTCAAAAGGTTGATTTGGTATTAAAAGATCGCTTTAACATCTGGTCGGGCTTGCTGGCCAGTGTGTTTTTGTTCTTGTCGTATTTCGGAACGGACCAATCGCAGGTGGGCCGATACCTGGGGGGCAACAATTTAACCGAGAGCAGGCTTGGATTAATGTTTAATGGGCTGCTTAAAATCCCTATGCAGTTCATAATCCTTTTTATAGGTGTGTTGGTGTTTGTTTTTTATCTGTTTAACCAACCTCCGGTGTTTCATAACCAGGTGTTGCTGAACCGTGCCCTGGAAACCGACAGCAGGGAGAAATTGCTTAATCTGGAGGCTGAATACAATACGGTTTACCGGCAAAAGCAAGCGGCTGTAAATTCACTGGTACACTTCATTCAAACAGAAAAACGGGACTCAATCAAAATTTACAAACAAAAAGTATTGCTGCTGCAGGAAAAGGAAAAAGTAGTTCGTGATGCTGTGAAAACTGCGATAAAGCAAGCCATTCCATCGGCAAAAACCCAGGATCGTGATTACATCTTTTTAAATTTTGTGTTGAACAATCTGCCCCATGGCATCGTGGGCTTGTTGCTTGCCGTAATGTTTCTTGCGGCCATGTCCTCCATGGCGGGTGAACTCAGCGCGTTGTCATCTACTACCTCAGTTGATATTTACAGGCGGCTGCTGGTAAAAAATGCGTCACCGCAGCATTACCTTAACGCTTCGCGTGGTTTTACGCTACTCTGGGCGATGTTAGCGATGGTGTTTGCCATGCTGGCCGGTTTTTCCGAAAATCTGATCCAGTTCGTTAATATTATTGGTTCGTTGTTTTATGGCACCATCCTGGGTGTTTTCATAACCGCATTTTACCTGAAGCGGGTGCAGGGTACGGCTGTTTTCTGGGCTGCCGTTCTGGCCGAGTTTGTGGTGCTCTATTGTTACTTCTTTACCGATCTGGCTTTTTTACTTTACAACATCATCGGGTGTATTGCCGTTCTTTTTGCCGCACTGATGCTGCAGTATGTTGTGGGTAAACAGGCTAAAGCGTAGCCAATTCCAGTTCGCGGAAAAGCTGGTGGTAATTCGGCACGTGTTCGGAGTACACGTAGGGTTCGTAAGGGTTGTCCTGGTCAACACGCAACCGAATAAATTTACCCGGAAGTTTCCATAATAATTCATACCGGGTAAGGGCCGGATTGATTTTTTTTTGACCGTTATCATTAATCAGTATGGACTCTTTTTCCAGGGTGGTTTTATTATTCGCGTCAAGTGGCGTAATGCTGAATTTTCCGTACTGAACAATAAGCTTGTTAGCAGCATTTTCAGTAAGCATAAACCGCGATTGGCAATGCACTTCATCAAGATAATACAGGATTATTTTTGAAACAGGTATATCAAAAATCTTTGATTTTGGATTTTGAATAACAAAAAATTCAGCCCGTTCCTGAAAAAATTTTCCAAACCGGTAATCCTCCAACCATTGGCGCGGCTCCGCATGGCTTAATTGGTACGATGCTGCATCTTCGGGGGGTGGTGTGATACGCCTGACTTCCGCATTTTGCTTAATTTCTTCAACTACCCGTTTGGCGGGTTGCTGGGTGCATGCCACAGCAGTCAGGAGTATAAAAAAACCTATGTTGATGGCTGACCTCATGAGGCCTTTAAAGTTAACCTTTACCTGTCGTTTCTGCCAATTGCTCGTCCAGTGTTTTAGCCTGTGAATTGGGCTTTTTAGGTACCAGACTCATCGCATATTCACTAAGCGCAGTGATGGTAAGCGAGGGGTTTACACCTAGGTTGCAGGGAATAATGGAGCCATCGAGGATGTAAAAGTTTTTGTAGCCGAAAACTTCAAAGCGTTCGTTTACTACACTTTCTTCGGCAGTCTTTCCTATCGGACAACCGCCTAATATGTGAGCTGTTGAGGCCAGTCCGAAAAGTACTTCGCTAAAGGCATTTTGTGGCACGCCTTTAACTTTAGCGGCATAGCGGTATAATACTTCCTGCCCAATAGCAATGTAGCTGGGCACTTTTTGAGGGTTGTCATTCCGAAATACAAGCCGGTATCCGAAAAGGCCTTTCCGCAATTGCATTTGCAAGGCATTGGGTAGCGATTGCATAATCAGAAAAATAACGGAGTTACGGGCAATATTTTTTTGAAATACCGAACGCACAAAATCTACAGGGTGCAACAGGCAATTGCCCAGCATCTTTAGGGTGCGCACAACAGGAGTACCACTGCCTGCCGCCATAATGGCCAAGCGTGTCATGGCACCGGATTTATCCGGGAACTTTACCAGTTCAATATGCGTGTGGTCGTCTGGGTTAAATACTGTACTGATAGCAAGCCCGTGATTAAGCTTCCGATCGGCCGCTACCACACCGGAAAGCATTTCAGAATTGGTTAGAACATTTTCACCCAACCTGGATGAAAGATTGGGCAATGTTTTGTACACATATTTTTGTTTTAACAACAAGGAGAGTGTACCCAGTACCCCGCCACTTACTACTAGACCGTTGGATGTAAAAGCCATGTCGGTGACTTTATTTTTGCGCGTGCCCGATTTTGTCTCAACAGCATATGATCCGTCAGGTAGCACTGTAATTTTAACAACCTCGGTCTCGGCCATAATTTTTGCTCCGAAAAAGTTTTCGGCAAACCATAGGTAATTTTTCATAAGGGTATTTTTAGCATTATGCCGGCAACCCACCATGCAGCCGGCACATTCGATGCACCCCTTTCGCAAGGGGCCGAGTCCCTTGAAGTACGGATCGCTTTCCTTTGAAGGGTCACCCAAATAAACCCCAACCGAATCAACCCGCTGGTATGTGTGTGCCCGGTTCATATCGTGAGCAACTTCTTTAAGCACCAGGTCTTCGGCATTTTCTTTTTCATACCGTTCACTGCCCAGCATGAAACGGGCTTTTTGGTAAAACGGAGCCAACACAGTTTTCCAGTCTTTAACTGCCGACCAAACCGGGTTGTTAAAAAAAGCATCGGGTGGCATCATGTGCGTGTTGGCATATACCAGCGAACCTCCGCCAACACCCACACCGCTTAGGATAAATACTTCTTTGAAGAAATTAAGTTTCAAAAAGCCAAACCACCGCAGGAAAGGAACCCAGAGGTACTTTTTCAGGTTCCAGTTTGATTTAGGAAAATCCTGATCATTCCAACGCTTACCTTTTTCAATTACCAATACGCGATAACCCTTTTCGGCCAGTCGCATAGCCGATACCGAGCCACCAAACCCGGAGCCGATAACGATGTAATCGTAGTGATTATCCTTCATAAGGATCAAGACATTCTACATTTCAACTAACAGAACGATTTTAAGTTAATAAAAAAGGCAGCCTGTTTAGACTGCCTTTTACTGGAAAGATGTTATCCGCTATTTTTTCTTTGCCGGAGTCTTAGGCATCTCGGCATTTAGTTTAGCAATCAACTCTTCATTCAATTTAATATAGCCAAAATCGCTGGCTGCTTTCTTGGCTAGATCAAGCGATTGTTGGGCGGTAGCCAAGGCACCTTTGTAATCGCCTAATGCGTGCTGAATTTTTGCCTTGGTATGAATGTTCCAGAAGGCTTCTTTGTTGCCGGTTTCAATCCCCAGGGTAATCCACTCGAGCGCTTTGTTTAAATCTTTTTTATTTTCAAAATAGTAGTTCGCGGCAGCGATGTAGTTACCCGGGCTTACCCGTGTACCGGCTTCTATAGCCTTCATCACTTTGCTGTCGTAGTCAACGGCAACATTAAATTTCACCGAAGTATTTTCCCATGCCAGTTGCACGTTGGCACTGGTGTTATCATCGGCAATGTCGGTAATAGCGATGGTAAAGGTTTGCACCGGATCAGCCAGTTTTGAAGGTCTAACGGTAAACCGGGCTGCATCTTTTTCCTGCTTATAGTTGGCCATATTTCCGCCAATAGAGGGATCACTGTACAGGATGACGGTCCAGGAATCGGCACCTGGTATGGTTAGCAACAGGTACTCGCCCTTTTTAACATCTTTACCTTCAACTTTTACGTCATCCGAAAAGTTGATGAGGGTGCCTTGATTCGCACCGGTCCTCCACAGTTCGCCATAAGGCACAAGGAAATCAGAGCCAGTGCCAAAAATTTTGCGGCCCTTCATCTTCGGGCGCGAATATTTTATGCTGATGTCGGTAAGACCAACAACTGAGCTCACCGTGCCGGCAGGGCTGGCGGCCGGAGTCTGAATCTGTGCGCGTACAGCATAAGCTGTAATCAGCAAGAAAGCAAATAGAAATTTTTTCATGGTATAGTTAATTTTGGGTTTATAAACGTTACAAGAGCCGCCAAAATTAAACATTCTTTTTATTCCTGAAACCCTGTTATTGTGAAGTTGCCGGAGTCTTTTTATCAGCGGAAAAACGTAGTTTCAATTGCCCGTGAATTGCTTGGTAAACAACTGATTACACGAATCGGCAATCAGGTTACTTCGGGTATCATTGTTGAAACTGAGGCCTATTCGTGGAAGGAGCGGGGATGCCATGCGTTTAACGGCAGAAAAACTAACCGTAATGAGGTG
>JAKLJG010000009.1 GCA_023151255.1 Cyclobacteriaceae bacterium
CCCTCAACTATTTCCACGCCTAAGGTTTCGAGCAAATCGTGGCTTACCCGGATGTTTTCAAATAAAATCAGGTCATCCGGATGTTTACCTTCCCACTGTAAGCCGCTGGTATTATTATTTCGTCCCAGTAGTTGGTGCCCGATGCTGGCCGCATTAACCACTCCGGGTATTCTTTTCACCTCAGTAAGAAAAGTTTCAAGGGAGGTTCGAACCTTACCCTCAATTGGGAAACGGATAAGATTGTCCTTTTTGTAACCCAGGTTTTTTGACTGAACAAATTCAATCTGTTTGTAGATTACCAATACAGAGACGATAAGGATAACGGACAGAAAGAACTGAAATACAACAAGTCCTTTTCGTGCCCAAAGTTCACCCCAGCTACCCTTCACCTCTCCCTTTAAAACAGCGGCAGGTTTAAAGCCTGATAAGAACAAAGCGGGATAACTTCCTGCCAGCAAACCGGTAGCAAGTGCTATACCTGTAAACCATAGCAGGAGATTTGGGTCATCAAATTGAATAACGATTTGCTTTGAAGTAATTGAATTGAACTGCGGAAGAAATAGCCATACGATTAAACATGCCAGAACAAATGAAAGTAGTGATGTTGCAACCGATTCACTCAGGTATTGCATAATCAGGGATTGGCGTTGCGCTCCAACCGATTTACGGATGCCTACTTCTTTTGCCCTGCGTGAGGCACGGGCAGTTGATAGGTTCATGAAATTGATGCACGCAATTATAAGTATGAATAAAGCTATGATGCTAAAGAGTCTTACATATTCAATTCTGCCGCCAGCCGGTTTTCCAAAAAGCCTGATAGCCAGTTCAGGTGTGATTACAATCGCGTATTTGTCCTTCAATACATCATCCGGGTTTCCGTCAACCAGTGGATACGAGAAGATGTTAAAGAAATCGGGGCCAACATGGAGGCCATCTGCTTTAATATTTGTTTCGCCAACTGAAAGAGTATAGGTGTTTACCCAGGTTAACGTAGCCGCATATTCCACTTCCGGCATTTCTTCTTTCAGCGTTTCTGCCAGCAGGCCCGGGGTTGATGTCGTGGTCATAATATGATCGGCATACTGCTGATGCTCCATCACCTGAAACAGACGGTCTTCCTTCAGGTGAAATTTGTCTATTCTTAGTTCATCGTGCACCCATAAATAGATGAGCAGGGTACACGCTAATCCGGCAGTTAACCCGCTCAGGTTAATGATAAAATATCCTTTTGAACGGAGAAAGTTGCGATAAAGCAGAGTGAGGTGATGTCTGATCATACGTAATTGGCTTTGGTGGTAAAAGACAACGGACAGTACAGCGGGTTGCGTGGGCCGACAGACTTACTACCTCAAAGTGGATGAAAGATTACAATACAAGGCTACTGAAATACCAAAACAGGATAACTGGCAAACGCACTTATGCGTTTAATTACACTTTTATGGAATAGGTTTTCTAGAAAGGACCGATTGATTTCATACAAAGCCAATACATCGGCCTTATTACGAAGCATATACTGGTGAAGACTGTTGTTCAGATCGTTGCTATGGATGGTTTCAAAAGTCAGTTGAGTAGCTGTAAACCATTTTCGGGCATACCCCTGGAATTCAGCCAATTGCTGGTTTGCCCTTTCGCTCACTGATTCTTCCATAACCTGCAAAACAGTGATGCGGCAGTTGTTGAACGTTTTTGCAAACTTAACCAGTGGCTCCAGTGGCAGGTCAAGCTGCCGCCAATAATCAAATGCAAAAACAAGGTTTGTTATTTCGCTGTACATGCAATTTTCGGGGACCAGTAAAACAGGGGTTGGTGTGGAACGGATAACCCGGTACGTATTGCTGCCATAAAAAAACTGCAGCAGGTCGCTTGCTCCATTGGTTCCCATTACTATCAAATCATAGTCTCTACCCTTATTCCCAATGGTTTGGGTTGTTGATGTGTACGAGGAAGCCAACTCATAATCGCACGAAATTTTAAAAACCCGGCTTACTTCCAGGCAGCGTTGTTCCAGCAGCGAAATTATCTCCCCGGTTACTGCAGCAGGTTTATCCGGATCGTCAAACGCGGTCAGCGATTTAACGTGTAGTAACGTGAGCACTGCCGAAGTATGATGAGCCAGCTTAGCCGCATACACCACGGCATTATCGGCTACCGGTGAAAAATCGGTTGGGCAAAGTAGCTTTTTCATTTATTGCATCTGGTTGATGACCAGCACCGGTCTATCTTCCTGGTCAAGTAATTTGGTGGCCATGTTTGTAGCCCATAGGCCATCATCGCGTTCGTGGCCGGAAACACAAAGCAGGTCGGCCTGCACCTTATCGCCTACGTTTCTTATGGCCCATTCAAAATCATTGGTAATGGCATAGTCCAATGCAAAGCGAAGGCCCGGAAACGCTGACGTTAGCTTTTGCATCGTGCTGTACGCTGCTTGTTCCGGCTCGGGATGGGTGG
This sequence comes from Cyclobacteriaceae bacterium, assembly GCA_023151255.1. Lineage (GTDB taxonomy): Bacteria > Bacteroidota > Bacteroidia > Cytophagales > Cyclobacteriaceae > UBA2336. Next base: position 2,449 of record JAKLJG010000009.1, read on the forward strand.
CCGAAGCCAGGTAAAGTAAATGCAACTTGGCCTTTAGCCCGTTAACCAAATTGGCCACCCATGAAAAATGGGGTGACAAATCTTGGCGGAACGTGGAGGCAAACAACACGGTTTGAATGGAATAGTTATCAGGAATTTGTTTAACCACCAAAACAGGAACAGCAACCTGCCGGATAACCCGCTGGGCATTGGAGCCGATAACCAACTTGCGAATGCCCCGCGCACCGTGTGATCCCATTACCACTAAATCGATGGAATAGGGCTTAATGTAGTTTTCAATTTTTTCTGTTCCGTTATCAAACACCAGTATCGGAAAACAGGTTACTCCCATATCCTCGCCTTTTCGCACCAACTCATCCAGTTGCGATTTTGCCCTGCTCACTTCCTGGTGATGAGTTTCCAACTCAACATCGGAATGCACAGCGCTTTTAACAGCCGGTTCCGGACTTATGTGAAGAAAGTACACCCATGACCCGAGGCGCCTGGCCAGGTTAAGCGCTACTTGTGTCGCTTGGCTGGCGCATTCCGTAAAATCGGTTGGAACAAGTATTTTTTTCATAACCGTATTTTCGGATAAGATACTTCAATGAACTTCACAGCTATATGATGTCGGTCAAAACCCCTGCCTGACTTTTGTCACTTTGTATTACCATTTCAGCACTTTGGCGCCCCGGATGTGTTTATGCTTTATATCAAGAACAGCCCGGTTAGCCGCTCTCATCGGATAAATTTCAACTTCCGGACGGATACCATGGCGGGCTGCAATAGCCAAAAACTCCCGTACATCAGCCGAAGTGATATTGGCCACACTCTTAATTTCTTTCTCCATCCACAGGTGTTCGGCATAACCGAGCCCCAGCATTTCTGCTTTATCGGTTTCTTCTTTGCGGATGGCATTAATAACTAAACGCCCTCCGGGTGCCAGATTTTTTAAAGAAGCTAATACCGGTTTCCAGGCTGGCGTGGTATCAATTATCGCTGATGCCTTTTTCGGTGGTACATCGTCAGTATGGCCTGCCCACTGGGCACCGAGGGTTCGGGCAAATTCCTGTTCCTCCTGACTTCGCGCAAACACCATTACGTACGAATCCGGGTAAAGCGCTTTTGTCAGCTTTAAAACCAGGTGGCCGGAAGCTCCAAAGCCAGTTAAGCCAAGTGTATCGCCATTAATCAGGTTGGCTAGTCGTAACGATCGGTAACCAATAGCGCCAGCGCACAGAAGGGGTGCCGCTTCAACATCGGTAAAGAAGTCGGGTATGCTATAAGCAAAGTTTTCATTCACCGTAAGGAATTCGGCATAACCGCCATGTGCATCGCGGCCGGTGGCTTTGAACGCGGTACAGAGATTTTCCTCGCCTTTCAAACAATACTTGCAAACACCGCAGGCCGAGAAAATCCAGGCTACGCCTACCCGATCTCCGACTTTGTACCTGGTAGCGCCCTCCCCTGTTGCTGCCACTGTTCCCACAACCTGATGCCCGGGGATAACCGGAAACGCAGGCGGAGGTGTTCGGCCCTCAATTTCATCCAATTCGGTGTGACACACACCACAGCACGAAATCTTTATGAGTACATCTTCAGCTGCAGGAGCAGGTGTTGGTACTTCTGACCAAATGAGTGGCAAGCTATTATCAGCAAGATTGCAAGTGTTGTGCAGCAGCCAGGCCTTCATACCCGAAGGTAATGATTCAGGATGTCACGCGCACTACTTCATCACCATGCTTAGCACGGGAATGTCTGTATGATAAAGCAGGGTTTCTGTAACACCCAGTTGGTAGTTAGGCCTTCCCTTCCGGTTATGGGTTACCATGGCAATTAAATCCATTTTTTTGTTTCGTGCGAAGCTTAATATCCCTCTTTCCTTGTCGAAATCATTATAAATGAAACTGTAGAACTTAACAGCCCGTTGCACCGGAATAAAATCAGCCATTCGTGCTTCGGCCGATGGCGTATCGTAAAAGTTGAAAGGTGTGTTTACAAATAACAGGGTTATGCTGGCATTCAGGTCTGCGGCAAGATTTTTAACAAGGTTCAGCGAATTTACACTGCCTTCTTCGAAATCGGACGGGAAAAGTATTTTTTTAATTGCTTTCGGTGTGTAATCCCTTTTCACTGAAAGTACGGGTACCGTTGATTTGCGCATCACCCGTTGTGCGGTAGAGCCGACAAACAGCTTGTCTGATTCACCGGCTCCGTGTGCGCCCATGATAATCAAATCCATTTTATAGGCTTTGGCAAACTGGATAATCTGTTCATGAGCAACACCACTGTAAACAAATGTCTGAACATCAATTCCTTTAAATATTTCACTTTCAGCGTACTTATCCAGCTTAATCTCCGCGTCAACCATGCGTGCTTCCACTTCCGGGTAATTCTGCTGCATGCTCACCGTCATGCGGTCCCACTCCGGTGGCGCATACACTACGTGCAACAGGTTAAGCTGTGCCCCGGTTTTGCGCGCCAGGGCTGCTCCGGTTTTAGCGGCACTTTGAGCATATTTTGAGAAGTCGAACGGAACAAGGATGTTTTTCATAAATCAGCACATTTTAGTTGTGGTCTGTAAAAGTTAGTTCTCGAACGAATCAATTGCTTTACGAAGATGGTTATAAGCCAATTGAATTTCATCCCTGAAGTTGCTTGCTTTTTCAGTTCCGGCTTTAAGTTTTGTATTGAATCTATCGGTGATTTTCAAAACATGCTGTTTAGCTTCTTTCATCTTATCCCGGAATGAATCCTTGACCGAAAACTTTTTCAGGATAAACTTAAGCCGGATTATCTCCAGTTTTAACTTAAATTTTTCAATTTCATGATAGAGCCATTCCAATTCTGTTGTCTCGGGTAGCCTTTTTAACAACTCGACTTCAAATTCAGCTAAGGAGTTGGATATTTTCTTTCGTTGCACTTCAAATATTTCCTTTGTTTCGGTTATTCCCTGGGAAAGTAATTGTTCAAGTTCATTAATCCGTGGTTGCAGCTGCTGTGTTATTTCGTGCCATTGGGTTTTATCCAGATTAGTCTTGAACATGCTCAGTTGGTTTTTGAAGTCTTGTTTTAACTCTTCAAACTTATCTCTTGCTTCTGCCTTACCTAAAGCAAACTGGATCATGAGTTCATCCAATTCCTGCTGAGCTTGCAGCAACCCATCAGCGAGCCGCACGAGAACCGGCTTTTCGTTGGTTTGATTTTCTTTCGTTGTCATAACTCATTTTTTAGTGTTTACCTTATCATATCACAGCGGCAAACAACACAGATAGTATGTATTACTCAAATTACAATCGTCACTGCAACAAGTGATATTTATCATATTTTAGGAGTTCAGGCTGTCTGATTTTCAGCTGTTTATAACCTACATCTGTGGACTCTATTACCCATTTAGCCCTTGGTGCAACAATTGGAGAATTGATGCTCGCCCGGAAAATTGGCAAGAGGGCACTTGCCCTGGGCGCCATCGCCCAATCAGTTCCCGATGTTGATTTCATGGCTGCCTTTTGGTTATCGCCCTCCGAGAACCTGATTGCCCACCGGGGTTTTACACACTCCTTTCTATTTACCGGTATTGTTTCATTGCTGCTTGCCCTGCTGGCCGACCGTTGGCACCGAAGGCAATCGGTATTCTTCAGTACCTGGTGGGTGTTTTTTGCACTACAACTATCCGTGCACCTGCTTATAGACGGTTGCAACGCCTATGGTGTAGGCTGGCTGGAACCGTTTAGTCTGCAGCGATTTTCCTATAATCTATTGTTTGTAGCCGACCCGTTTTTCTCCTTGGGTGTTGGTATAGTCGCCTGGCTATTAGTTTTTTTTAAGAGCAATCATCCGTACCGATTCAGGCTCGCGTTAATTGGTTTACTGGTTAGCTTCTCATACCTCGTATACGCATTAACCAACAAACTTCATATTGAAAAAGTAATGGTGCAGGAGATAACACGAAACGGCTATTCAGCCGAACAGTATTTTACGACACCAACCCCGCTAAACAGTTGGTTGTGGTATGCTGTGGTAAAAGACGGAGAGGGCTTCCGCATAGGTTACCGTTCGGTGTTCGACAAAGCACCACAAATGGACTGGACGTACTTTCCGAAAAATGACAGCCTGCTGGCCGGGGTGGATGACCATGAATCACTTCAGCGGTTGAAGCGGTTTTCTCAGGGATATTATACGGTAAGCTATCAAAACGACACGCTGATATTCAATGATCTGCGCTTTGGCCAGATTACCGGCTGGCATAACCCACAGGCCCCGTTTGTTTTTCATTATTACCTGCAACACCCGGAACACAACAACCTGGTTATTCAACGGGGTCGCTTTGCCAACTGGAACAGAGAAACGACCCAGACTCTGATGAAAAGAATTATGGGGAAACAGGTAATACCGCATAAGCACCCATTGATGTAAAACTTTTTGTAATCAGTCTTCGGAAGGTTATTTTTGTCTTGTGAAGAAACTAGTTACCATAGCATGCCTGCAAATACTGCTTCTTAAATCGGTGATGCCGGCAATGGAAACTATGGAGTTGTCAAAGCTTCCTGCACTGATTGCCCATTACACGGAACATAAAAAGGAAAATCCCGGCATTTCTTTTTGGGAATTTATTGTTCTTCACTATGAAAACAACAGGCACCACACCGAAGACCACGAAAAACACAGCCACCTGCCCTTTGGGGCCCAACACCACGACAGCAGCCCACTGCAGGTATGGTATTCATGCATAAACTTTAGCATTCAATTATCCACCGAACCATTCCGCAGTAAACCCATTAACTCATATGTTAATTCTGTTGAAAATCATTTTTTAACCTCTATTTGGCAACCACCTCGTCTCGCATAGCCTGACTTATCAGTTGGGCCAACCTCGTTTAGAGGTAACATCTTCAGTGCACATTACTTATTTGATTTTTAAACCGATCAACCATGTTGAATTGGATTATTGATTTTTCCTTACGGAACAAACTCATCATACTGTTATTGGTAGCCGGGCTTATAGGCTGGGGAAGTTACTCCGTTACCCAACTGCCTATTGATGCAGTTCCGGATATTACCAACAATCAGGTTCAGATTATTACAGTGGCGCCTTCGCAATCAGCACAGGATATTGAGCGGCTGGTCACGTTTCCGGTTGAACAAACCATGGCCACCATACCGGGGATTGAGGAGATCCGCTCCTTCTCGCGATTTGGCCTCTCGGTAGTTACCATCGTTTTTACCGATCATACCGATGTATACTGGGCCAGGCAGCAGGTTAACGAGCGCCTGGTTGATGCAAAAAAACTTATACCCGAAGGTGTTGGCACCCCTGAGCTTGCTCCGGTTACTACCGGACTGGGTGAAATCTATCAATATATTCTAACTGTAAAACCCGGTTATGAATCGCGTTATAATCTGGCCGATCTGCGCACTTTACAGGATTGGATTGTGCGCAGGCAGTTGCTCGGCACAAAAGGCGTGGCCGATGTGAGTAGCTTTGGCGGCTATGTAAAACAGTATGAAATAGCGCTTGATCCTGACCGCCTGCGAAGTTTTGAAATCAGCATTCAGGATGTGTTTGCCTCCCTGGCGGCCAACAATCAGAATACCGGAGGCGCGTATATTGAAAAAAATTCAAGTGCCTACTTTATCCGCAGCGAAGGTTTAATAACCCGTACTGACGATATAAAGAATATTGTTGTTGGCAGAACAGCCACGGGCATTCCCATTCTTATCAGCCATGTGGGTGATGTTCGTTTTGGTCAGGCCATCCGATACGGAGCCATGACCCAAAACGGTAAAGGCGAAGCTGTTGGAGCCGTTGTGATGATGCTGAAGGGCGCCAACTCATCGGAGGTAATTGCCAATGTTAAAGAGCGGATTGCAGAAATTGAAAAGAACTTGCCCGAGGGGATTGCTATTGAAGCTTTTCTGGATCGCACCAAGCTTGTTAATAATGCCATTACCACGGTTACCAAAAACCTTGCCGAAGGCGCACTCATTGTAATATTCGTTCTTGTACTTATGCTGGGTAACCTGCGGGCCGGGCTGGTGGTGGCTTCGGTTATTCCGCTAAGCATGCTGTTTGCCATAGGCATGATGACCGTTTTGGGCATATCGGGTAACCTGATGAGCCTTGGGGCCATCGACTTTGGGTTGATTGTAGATGGCGCAGTCATTATTGTTGAGGCGAGTCTTCATCACCTGGTGGCAGGTAACAGATCGTTGCGGTTAACACAGGTGGAGATGGATCGCGAAGTCGGCTCCTCAGCGAAAAGCATGATGAGCGCGGCAGCTTTCGGGCAGATTATCATTTTAATTGTTTACCTGCCTATACTATCACTGGTCGGTATTGAAGGTAAAATGTTCAAGCCCATGGCCGAAACGGTAATGCTAGCCATAACCGGTGCGTTTATCCTCTCGCTTACGTATGTACCGGTAGCGTCATCGTTGCTTTTGTCAAAAAAAATCAAAGCATCGGTTACCCTTGCCGATAAGATCATCCATACCATTCAATCAGTTTACCGGCCTGCTCTTCAATGGGCGTTGCATCACCGGCTTGCTGTTGTCATCAGCACCCTTGTCATTTTCGGGCTTTCGCTCGGCTTATTCAGTACACTCGGAGGTGAATTTTTACCCGAACTGGATGAAGGCGACTTTGCCGTTGAAACCCGCACCTTACCAGGCAGCAGCCTTACGGAAACTGTTAATGCTACACTTAAAGGCGAGCAGGTGCTGTTAAAAAATTTTCCTGAAGTAGAAAAGGTAATTGGTAAAATCGGAGCCAGCGAAATACCAACCGACCCCATGCCGCTGGAGGGTGCCGACATGATGGTGATTATGAAAGATAAATCGGAATGGGTAAGCGCATCCACCAAACACGAACTCATTGAAAAGATGCAGCAAAAACTGGAAGAAGAGGTTCCGGGCATCTGGTTCGGATTTCAACACCCGATACAAATGCGTTTTAACGAACTGATGACGGGCGCACGACAGGATGTTGTTTTGAAAATCTATGGCGAAGATTTAGACAGACTTACAGAATATGCCGACAAGGTAAGTAAACTGGCCGGCCAGGTGGCAGGCGTTGCCGATCTGTTTGTTGAAAAAATTACCGGCCTCCCGCAAATTGTTATTCGCCTTAATCGGGAAAAAATAGCTTACTACGGACTTAGCTTTGAAGCAGTAAACATGGTAATCAACACCGCCATAGCCGGTAAAGCGGCCGGTGTTGTGTTTGAAGGTGAGCGAAGATTTGACTTGACCGTGCGGTACACACCCGAACGGAGGCAAAGTCTTGAAGACATTCGAAACGTTATCATCAATACACCTGCCGGATTACAGATACCGCTGTACGAAGTGGCGATCATCAATCTGGAAGCAGGCCCAACACAAATTCAGCGTGACGATGCCAAACGAAGAATCATAGTTGGGTTTAACGTACGTGGCCGTGATGTAGAGAGTATTGTGCATGAACTTCGAGATAAAATTGCAGCTGAAATAAAGTTCGAAGCTGGTTACTACATTACCTATGGCGGTTCGTTTAAAAATCTGGAAGAAGCCCGCAGCCGGCTGATGATAGCTGTGCCGGTGGCATTGGCATTGATTTTTGTACTGCTATTCTTTGCGTTTAATTCCATCAAACAAAGCTTACTCATTTATACGGCTATCCCACTGTCAGCTATTGGCGGCATTATCTCGCTATGGATTCGTGATATGCCCTTTAGCATCTCTGCCGGTGTGGGCTTTATTGCGCTTTTCGGGGTATCGGTACTCAACGGCATTGTGCTGATAGCCGAGTTTAACCGGCTGAAAAAAAGCGGGTTGACTTCAACTGATGAAATTATCAGCAAAGGAACTGAGGTTCGGTTACGTCCCGTATTAATGACAGCCCTTGTAGCATCACTTGGTTTTTTGCCGATGGCCTTATCACAGGGCAGCGGGGCAGAAGTTCAGCGACCATTAGCCACCGTGGTTATTGGAGGACTTGTAAGCGCTACATTTTTAACGTTAGTGGTACTCCCCTGCCTGTACTCGTTAACCGAAAAGATAAAAATCAACCGATCACGTACTTCCGTTTAACTGATTTTGTAGTAACCATGAAAAAACTATTCATCTTCTTGTTGCTGACAGCTGCCACATCGGCAAGTAAGGCACAAACCTTTTCACTGCAACAAGCGCAGGCACAGGCCCTTCAGCATAGTCCGTTTCTTAAATCATCAGCGTTGGATGTTGAGCGGCACGTAATATTAAAGCGGGCCGCTCCGGAAATTCCAAAAGCTGATATTCAATTGTTATACGGCCAGTATAACAGCATTGAAAGGCATGATAACAATATTACCATAACACAAACCCTGCCCTTTCCAACAACAATTGCCAGGCAGGTCCAGCATGCGCAGGCTTTACAAACTTCGGCAGAGTACCGCTATGAAATGACGCGGCAAGAATTACTTTATGAAGTTAAACGTACTTTTTTCGAATTGCTGTACCTGAAAAGACGAATAAAGATGTTGCAAACACAGGACAGCCTCTTACAAGTTTTAGCCGCTACCAGTGCGCAACGTTACAAGGTCGGAGACGTTACTTTGCTTGACAAAACATCAGCCGAAACACAACGGGGTGATGCGCATAACCAGATGCAACAGGCTGAAAAGGATTACCAAATTACCTTGCATCGGCTGGCTGCCTTACTTAACACACCGATAGCAGAAATAGCCGGGGAGTTATATGAACTAGCTCCGGTAATTACCGATACCATTCAACTTCAGCAAAACCCTGCGTTGAAGCACAGCCATCAGCAAGTGGAAGTCGCCCACCGGTGGAAAAACCTTCAACAATCCGCCATGCTTCCTGATATACGGATAGGATACTTCAGCCAAACACTTATGGGGCCGCAAACGGTGAATGGTGTTGAAACTGTATTTGGATCGGATAAGCGATTTAATGGCTTTCAGATTGGATTAGCCGTGCCATTGTGGTTTTTTAACTGGACGGCCTCGGCCGAAGCAGCACGCTTGTCAAAACAGATAGCCAGGCAGAATGCAGATCAAACGAAACTTGAACTTACCGGCAGGTGGCACCAAACCGTTGGCGAAATGCAAAAAGCTCAGAACAATTTAGCGTACTATAAAGAACAGGCACTACCCAATGTTCAATTATTAGTGAATCAAAATGTGCGGTCTTACCAAACCGGTGAAATAACCTATACCACTTTTCTAATCAACGCCCAGCAGGCCCTACGCATACAAGAAGCCTACCTGCAAGCCGTAAATACATGGAATCAAAGCATTATTAATTATGAATTTATAACCGGATCCATCAATGAAAACTAACCGAATCATAAATCCTCTTTTCTTAAGTACCGTTTTGTTAGTCGTTGCCGGATGTAAACAACCACAGCCGGCCGATAGCGCACTGCCGGCTGAAGTCAACACAATAACCCTGTCAGCCGACCAGCAGCAAAAAGCCGGCATTGAACTAGGCCTACCCGAAACCAGGGTGGTTAGCAAAATAATCAAGGCCAACGGCATGCTTGATGTACCCCCGCAAAGCATGGTAACAATTGCCGCGCCCATGGGTGGTTTTGTACGGAAGACCAGCCTGCTGCAAGGCATGCGGGTAAAAAAAGGCGATGTGTTGGCGGAGCTCTATCACCAGGATTATATCCAGCTTCAACAGGATTACCTCAATACCAAAAGTCAATTGGATTTTTTAAAAGCCGAGTATGAGCGACAACTGGAATTAGCTAACGAGAGCATCAATACCCAGAAAGCTTTGCAACGGGCACAGGCCGATTACCGGGCCGCTGAAATTAACCTGCAGGCGTTGACAGCGCGACTTGACCTATTAAACATTTCAACTCAACAACTTGCCGAAAGAGGAATTCAAAACTCGATTTTTCTGTATGCGCCAATAAACGGATATGTTACCGAGGTAAATGTTAACCCAGGGAAATTCGTTAACCCAACCGATGTTCTCTTTAAAATCATTAATCCCGAGCATCTACATGTTGAGTTATATGTTTTTGAAAACGATCTGCCGGGTCTGCGAGTAGAGCAACGGGTAACTTTTTCATTAGTTAATGAAAGTGCGGTAAGGCATGCCACCATTTACCTGATCGGAAAAGAAATCAGCCCGGAACGCACGGTACGCATCCATTGCCACATGGATAAGGACTACCCGGAGTTGATTCCGGGGCTTTACCTGAAGGCATTCATTGAAACAGCATCGCATCAGGCCACCGTGCTTCCGGAAGAAGCCGTTTTGACCATCGAAGCAAAGCACTTTGTTTTTGTAGCATCGGATGCGACAACATTTAAATTAATGGAAGTTCAAACCGGTGACTCGGATGCAGGATTTATAGAAATTTTACAGCCCGAACAATTTACCCAATCCCAACAGGTTGTTATTAAGGGTACCTACACCCTGCTGTCTCTGCTGAAAAACACCGATGAGGAGTAAAGGATAATTTGCTACTTTTGTCTTTAAGCCGCGTTGAATTGTATGCAAACTATGGGTAAAATCAGCGTTAATAACCCTTCGTTATCCGCTATCCTTATCCTCTTAGTTTGTTTGTATAACACGGTTGCTTACGGACAAGCCAGCGTAGTTACCGGATCGGTTTCCAATTCAAAAACAAATTACTCACCGGGTGTTGGCAATAACCGGCTGATTGTTGTGGCTGTCTCCAACGAGAACAACAATGCAGTACGTACAGTAAGCAGCATTACCTGGGGCGGACAGAACCTGACCTTTGCTGAAGCACGAACCAACGCGGGTACGGGCGGCAACGACCTGCGCACAGAAATCTGGTACCTTGATGAAGCAGGTATCAATGCGGCTACAGGTTTTTGCAATGATTTTGTTGTTACCTGGAGCGGTGCTACCACCGAAGCCTTTACTGTAGTTACATTAAAAGATGTTGACCAGACAACCCCCGTGGCTGCTACTGGTACGGGGTCACCCGCAGGTGGCGGTACAACTGTAACTACTGCTTCAATGGCTGCCGGGGTAAACGACCTGTCATTTTATGCTTCAGCAACCCGTGCCAACAGTGCAACCCACACACCCGCTATCGGTTATACCGAACTGAGCGATCAGGTGGTTGTCGGTACAGAAACCACCTCGCTGGCAACAGCCTATAAATCAATTACAGCGGCCGGTACTGAAACGCCTACAGCCACATGGAGTGCATCGGCACAATTGGTTATTGCCGGAGTGGTCTTTAATGGCTTAACACAATCCGGAGGAATAACCTATTACTCGCGCAATGCCACACTTGGTGGTAACTGGAACAGTAATACGTCATGGACGACCAATGCTGATGGCTCGGGCGGCCCGCTTGCTGCAGGCGTATGGCCCAGACGATTTGATAACGTGGTAATTCTGAGTGGTCATACAATCACTATAGATGCAATCGATGACAATAAAAGTTGTGGCGTTTCGCCTGACGGACTCAGCCGCAGCAATGTAGGTCCATTCGTTTCCTCTAACGTTGCTATGTTTTATCATACCGGTGACATTACAATTTCCGGAACACTCAATGTAACTGGTATTGAAATGATGGTTGAAGGGCACACCCGTATTCTAACGGGAGGAGCATTTACGTTAGCTTCGAACCTGGTTAACGTTGGTTTTTTGGAAGCCGATGCAGGTTCTACGTTAAGCAGCCTTGATGACTTGGTTGTAACAGGCAATAGCAACACCATCATTAACACCAACTCCACCTCTACTGATGACCTGGTTATTGACCATACCGATGCCACCATTTGCGGCAGCGGAACAGCTACTCTGCAGAATGGTGCCGGCAGTCAGATTACCTATACCAATGGCGCAACGGTGGCGCAAATTTGTACATCATTTACCGTAGTTTGTACCGGTGTGGGTTGTACGGGCTTTCCGGTTACCGGAACTGGAACAGTTTTCGGTAACCGCGGACCTGGTGGCGTGTTTAATACAACGGGTACCAGTAACCTTACGTTGTGGCTTAATGCTTCAACCATCAGCCAAGCTGATAATGCCAACGTAACTTCGTGGGCCGATCAATCCGGTTACGGCAATACCGCCAATGCAGTAGGAGGCAATGAACCTGTTTTTCGAACTAGTATTATTAATACGAACCCTACGGTACGGTTTACGGCCGCCAATACCGATTATTTGCGCGTAGCCGATGCCGCTTCCTTAAGACCAAACAATATTTCAATATTCGTTGCAGGGATGTACACATCTGCTGCATCCCAGTGGGCACCATTTATTATTAAGGCGACTAATTATACATGGGCAGATGGGTATGCCATAACACGTAATGACACAGATAACTCCGTTCGTGGTTATGTAACAAGCTGGAATGCCAATTTTATCAATTCAACTCTTGCAACGAGCACTTTTACCCTTATTAACATGGTTTATGATAACATAAACGTGCAAACTTTTTATAACGGAACTTCGCAGGGAACTGACCCCTTTACATCAAACATCACCAATAGCACAAATTTTCTATATGTAGGGATAAGTCCGAACGATGCCGGTACGGGTGTGCGGCAACCGTTTGATGGGGATATTTCGGAAATTGTACTTATCAACCGCAATGTTTCCCTCATTGAACGTATTCTCATTCAAAATTACATGGCTGCCAAATACGGCCTGGCGTTGGGTGCCGATGATGTGTACACCATGGATAACCCCGCCAATGGCAATTTTGATTTTGATGTGGCCGGTGTGGGACAAGCTAGTAATGGATCACGGCATGTTGATGCCCGCGGAACCGGTGTTGTTCGGATGGTGGTTCAAAGTCCCGGCTCACTTTTTAATAACACGTTCTTGCTGTGGGGCCACAATAACGCCAGCATGACCAGCAACTTTACAGATATTGACGGAACCGTAATTGTGGAACGCTTAAACCGCGTGTGGCGGGTGAGCGAAATTGGCGATGTGGGCAATGTGTCCATCTCCTTCGATATCAGTAGTCTTCCGGGTAGCCCAATCGGTTCTGATTTGCGTTTACTCATTGACCGCGATGGCGATGGCTTTGCCGATAACGATGTTACGCCCATTGGTGGAGGGACGCTTGACGGCAGTACGGTAACGTTTAATGGCATCAACCTGCAAAATGGCGATCGCTTTACATTGGGAAATACCAACCTCGCAGCTCCCCTGCCGGTTGAACTGGTTTACTTCCGCGCAAAAGCTAACGGTAGTACCGTTGACCTGACCTGGCAGACGGCTACAGAAATTAACAACGATTATTTTACCATAGAACGCTCAATTGATGCTGGCGAATGGACCACGCTGATGACTGTACCCGGTAAAGGCAACTCATCTGTTCGCACTGATTATGCCGTGGTTGATGAAAACCCGCTTGAGGGTGTAAACTATTACCGCTTAAGGCAAACCGATTTTGATGGCACCTATACCTATTCTGAAGTAGTATCGGTTGTTGTTGAAATGATGGAGAGCGTTCAGGTTTTCCCCAATCCGGCCCGCGAATCGTTTACTGTTAAAGCTTCATTTGAGCTCAATGAAACGCGTCTTCGTTTATTTGATCAACTAGGAAAATCCGTTAGCGTTTCAACACAACCAGGCGATAACCGCAACCAGCTTGTGGTTGACAGCAACTCACTTACTCCCGGGTTGTACATTCTGCAGGTTACCAACGGCCGTGTGGTGCGAACGGTACGGGTTGTTATCAGGTAACTTTATCAGGCCTTGCGGCACTCCACCAGCCAATCCCACGGATATGGCGCCTTCATCCATTTTGGTGGCTCGCTGAATTCAGAATTCCAATCGTACTCAACCTTGTTCAGGCTGATGATTTTCAGTCCGGCCAATGGAAAAATAACCTGGAGTTCTTCAGCTAAGTAATGCTTGGTAGTTACTCCGTTAATTTTAAGCAAGCCCTGCAATAAATCGGTTTTACTAACCTCAAAACCACTCAGTTCATCCTGATCAATCTGAGCCGGTAATGTTCCTTCCTTTTTATTCCAGTCGATAAGCCGCCAGGCGGAAAACAGGTATGATTCCATGGACGGCAGAATGATTACTGCCGAGCCACCTCTGCGGAGTGCCCGATTTACATTCTTCAGCATGGCAATGTTTTTTTCGGGCTCAGGCAGCATTATCACGTTACAGCAGAATACAAAGTCAACCCGGGGAAGTTTTACAGAAGGATTAGCAAGATCAGCCTGTACGCAGGATACATTTTTATAAAGTCTGTTTTTAGCCAGGGTCAATAACCCATCGGCTATATCCATTGCGGTAAGTTTCTTAAAACGTGGGGCCAAATACGGGAAAGCCTTTCCATTGCCGCAACCGAAATCAAGAGCATGTTTATTCCGGCTTCTGTACTTACTGAAGAACCGGGACAAAATCCTGTTTCTGTCGGACTTAAATACATCAAAAATTTCCTCGTTATAGGTCGGAGCGATTTTGTTCCAGTGTTTTTGCTCGTTCATGTAATGTGCTGCAAATCTACTTTGCTTTTTCACGAAGGTATAAAAACAGCGGAAAGGTACCGGCCATGCCAAAAAGCATGGTGAGCACCCAGATAACCCACACATTTTTTATACCCTGGCGCTTCGCTTCGTGGTACGTCCAGAAAAAGAAGATAAACACAACAACAAGAAGGTCAACAATAAATGCGGTGGCAATCCGGTTACCAAACATGCCGTTGATGGTTGCTGCCGGATCAAGCCAAAGCAAAACATTGCCGGTTTCAACCGACTCAATAGCCACAAAAATATTTGGGGCAATAAACCCGATTATGGAAAGAATTAGGTAAATCAATTTCATAAACTACGCTTATGTACTGCTTGCAAAATACTATTACTTATGGATTTATCGCAAATCTTAGCATGGGTTGCTGAGTAAATCCCGGTAATTGCCGTAAATTAGTGAGGCCAACCAATTCAATTGCTATGACTATAAAAAGAAAAGCCACAGCCGTGTGGAACGGATCCGGAAAGGAAGGATCAGGTTACCTGAGTACACAAAGTACAGTACTTCACAAAACGCAATATTCATTTAGTTCCCGATTCGAAAGCGGCATCGGTACCAATCCTGAAGAACTTGTTGCTGCAGCCCATGCCGGGTGTTTTACGATGAAGCTGAGTTTTGTGCTCGGTGAAGCAGGTTTTACTCCGGAAGAGCTTAAAACTGATTGCATCATTACACTTGACAGTGGTGCAGTTACCCTGTCGCACCTGGCACTCCAGGCAAAAGTACCTGGCATCAGCAAAGAAAAGTTTGATGAATGCGTCAAAAATGCCGAAGTAAACTGCCCGATTTCAAAACTGCTTAAAACGGCTATTGCCGTTGAGGCCCGATTGATCTAAATCCGTACAATGATTAACTCTTCACACGCCAAGAATAACCCTGCATTGTTCGTCTTTTTACCTGTACTGTACACGGTATGGTCGGATGCTGTACTAACCCCTACCGAAATCAAGAGCCTTGAGGCAGTAATCGAAAAGCAAACGTGGCTTGATAAAGAGGAACGTGAGTTTCTTCGTTCATTGATTAACCCGGCAAATCCGCCCAAACCATCAGAGTTAAAAAACTGGTTAAGCGAAATTTTGAAAGTGAGCACCACCCCTGAGGATTCATTGGCCGACATCGGGGTTAAGCTGGCTGCTCTGCATTCATCGGGCAAAGCAAACATTTCTGAACAAGCACTTCACTCACTGGCCGGGATCGAACAAAGCCTTGGACTTATTGGTCGTGAAGCTACCTATACTTTTCATCCGGAGTATCGCAGGTCCATTACCCAAAAGCAAGCCACCCAGCATACCTTCGATGTTTCCACCCTGACAAAGATATTGGATGGCGACCAGGCTGCCCTGATCAGCAAGGTGAAGACCATACTTTCCGATCCGGAATTTGCGTACATCGAAACCGACAACCTGGGCGAATACCGCGCAAAAGTTTTGCATTGGGCAAAATTACTGGCTAAACAGGGGCTTGGAGCCTTGGCTTATCCAAAAGAATACGGAGGAATCAGCAGCATGGCTGAATACTTTACGGTGATGGAAACATTAAGTTATCATGACCTGAGCCTGGTGGTAAAATTTGGAGTCCAGTTTGGATTGTGGGGTATGAGTGTTTACTTTTTAGGAACAGCAAAACATCATAAAAAATACTTAAAGGATATTGGTACGCTGGAACTGCCCGGTTGCTTTGCCATGACGGAAACGGGACATGGCTCCAATGTACGCGGTGTGGAAACAACGGCCACATATAATCACCATAACAAAACATTTACCATCCACACTCCTAATGAAGCCGCACAGAAAGAATACATTGGCAATGCAGCACTTCATGGCCACATGGCTACAGTATTTGCCAAACTGATTGTTGACGGAAAAGATTATGGCGTGAACGCATTTGTTGTTCCGCTTCGCGATAAGCAGGGTAATCTGCTACCTGGTATTACCATTAAAGATTGCGGCAGAAAGCTTGGCTTAAATGGTGTAGATAACGGTGTGATTCGGTTTACCAATGTGGTTATTCCAAAAGATGAAATGCTCGACCGGTTTGCCTGGGTAAATGAAGAAGGCCGATTTGAAAGCCCGATAACCAGCGATAACCGCAGGTTTTTTACCATGCTGGGCACCCTGGTTGGCGGCCGAATAGGCATACCCCGTTCGGGTAATGCGGCTTCAAAAGCAGGACTGACCATTGCCATCCGGTATGGTGACAAGCGAACGCAGTTTGGTCCTGAAGGTGCAGCCGAAGTGCCTATCCTGAACTACCGAACGCATCAACGGAGGCTCATGCCGTTGCTTGCCAACGCCTACGCCCTGCATTTTGCACTTCAGTACTTAACCAAGCGGTTTGTAGAGCGAACCGAAGAAGAAATGCAGGAAATTGAAGCTCTTGCAGCCGGACTGAAAGCCTGGGCTACATGGAATACCACGGCAACATTACAGGAATGCCGGGAAGCCTGTGGTGGAAAAGGATACCTCTTTGAAAACCGCATCGGCAGTCTGAAAAATGACACCGACATCTACACCACCTTTGAAGGAGATAACACTGTGCTTATGCAGCTGGTGGCCAAAAGCAGGCTTACCGAGTTTAAACAAGAGTTCAGCAGCATGAATGCATTTGGTTTATTGAACTACCTGGCAAGCCAGGCGGCAACATCAATAACTGAAATGAATCCCATCATCATCCGTAATACCGATGAGGAGCACCTGCTTGACCCGGAGTTTCACCTTAATGCATTTCGTTACCGTGAGCGGGATATCCTCATATCAGTAGCCAAACGGCTGAAACGCCATATTGATGACGGCATGGACTCGTTCGATGCTTTTAATGTGTGTCAGCACCACTTGATACAGGTTGGCTTTGACTATGTTGAAAGGATGATTATGGAGCAGTTTTTCGAGGCAGTAAAGACCGTGACCGATGAGAAGTGCCGGTTCGTACTACGCAAACTTTATAACCTATACGCCATTTCCCAGCTTGAAAAAAATAAAGGATGGTACCTTGAACAGGGTTATATGGAAGGAGTAAAAACAAAGGCCATCCGTAAATTATTTAACCAACTTTGCTGGGATATCCGTAAAGATGCGGTACCCCTGGTTGATGCCTTTAACATTCCGGCTAATTGCCTGGCTGCGCCTATTGCAGTTCAATAGTCGGTTTTGATGTTCTTGTTAAACGGGATTTTAAACTGAAAAGCAACATTTTCATCGGTGCTGTCGTCCAGAACATCTAAACCGTATCTGATTTTTTTCGGATCATCATAAACAAAAGTACCAAACAGCCGGTCCCAGATGGAGAACATGTTGCCAAAGTTAGCGTCAGTCCACGGGCGCTTGTAGTGGTGGTGAAACTTGTGGGTGTTAGGCGTAATAAAAATATAGCTAAGGGGTTTATCTATCCACACCGGCAGATAAATATTGGCGTGCGTAAAGTAGGTGAAGAACACGGTTAATATACGGTAAAAGAAATAATAAGCCGGTGGTGCACCCGTTACGATAACCACAATCAATGCAAAAATTTCACGCATGGCAAAATCTCCCGGGTGGTGCCGTGTGCCACTGGTCGCATCCAGGTGTGTGTCGCTGTGGTGTACCATGTGGAACTTCCACATCCATTTATACTTGTGCAGTAAAAAATGAATGAAATACTGGGCCACCAGCTCGAACAACAGGATGCAACCAAGTAATTCAACCCAAACCGGTAAATTAATAAGGTAAACTAATCCAAACTGATTTTGTTTTGTCCATTCAAAAACGCCAACTGTAGCAAGGCCAAACAACGTGTTAATGACCAGCGTTGTGGAAAGAAATACAAAATTAACCCCGGCATGTTTCCATTTACGGTAATTAAATGCAAACAGCGGGAAATTACCCTCCAGTATCCAACATACAACAAGGCAGATTAGTATCCATGCCCCACGTTGCCAGGTGGGCATTGCTTCAAAAAATTGTAAGAATGATTCCATCCGGTTATAGGTAAGTTCAAAAATAATCAATCAGGCGGATTGTGTATACTCAGCCGTCAGTTGCTGCAGAATTGCCTTCATCGGGCGGATGGCATGCACATGCTCTATAGCGGGCCCGGCACACCAAACTGTTTTGTAGGTGGCCCCGAAGGCGGCTCTTTCTACGGCCTTCATACCCCGAATAGCGAGCAACATTTTGGCATATCGCTTAAGTGTTTTATTGTTGTTTATGATTTTTTCAAGCCAGGTTGCTTTAGTACCCAATTGCTGAACATACGGGGTATTGATTACCGTTAATGGCGAACCCGACATTTTTGTAGTAAGCACAATATCCTTTTCGCCATAATCAATGCAGGCTTGCTTATACTCCTTCGAAACAGGCGATTCTTCGCTGGCAATGAAAATGGTACCCACCGATACTCCGGCTGCCCCCCACTCCATCGCCTGTTTAATATCTTTTCCGCTGGCGATTCCGCCTGCAGATATAATGGGTAGGGCAATGTTATCTTTCAACAACTTAATCAAATCATATGGGCTGACTTTACCGGCATGTCCCCCGGCCCTGCTGTTAACAGCAATCACAGCATCGGCACCGAGCGCCTCCACTTTTTTGGCGTATGCCAGGTCAACCACATCGCAAAAAACTTTTATGCCAAGGGGTTTGCATTGTTCTATTACCTCCTGAGGATTACCCAGTGAGGTAATAATAAAATCAACGCGAAGTTCCAGCAGCGTCTTTAACTGCGCCCGGTATTTAGGATTTGACTTATTAACTATCAGATTAACACCAAAAGGTTTATCAGAAGCTGCTTTAATCTCCTGTATTGCTGCCCGTAACTCTGAATCGGTTCGGTAATTCAAGGCCGGAAATGCTGCGGTAACCCCGCTGGCCAAAGCCGCTTTCACCATTGCGGTATTTGAAATAAGAAACATCGGGGCTACTATAATTGGGTAGTCAATGGGTAATAGATCACAAAGGTTGATTTGTGTTATTGAAAAATTAAAAGTTTTAGTCATGGGTTAATTATAAATAAAATTCAGGTTTCACTTTATACTTTATGTTGATGTACCGATTAAACTAAGTTCATTATTTAAAAATACTCAATTTATACTGGTCATCTACTTTTGAAAAAATCAATAGTGGATGACTGAAAACTTGCGATTCAACTTGCTATACTATCTGGGTGTTTGTCTGCTTCTTTTAACTTTAACTTCTCTATTTGGCCGCGGAAACGAAGTATATGCCTTAAACAGTCTCCATTCGCCTGAACTTGATATTTACTTTTCTTCAATTACCGAGCTTGGAAATTCGCTTTATTACCTGCCTATACTAATTGTACTTCTGTTTATGCGTTTTGATTATCCACTCATGTTTTTAATAACCGGGCTGGCACACGCCATAATCGTTAGTATTTTTAAGCAAGTGCTATTTCCTATGGCGCCACGCCCGATAAAGGTTTTAGACATTGAACAACTCTATTTAGTACCCGGGATAATCGTGCATAAAATAATGTCTTTTCCGTCAGGTCACACGGCCACAGCTTTTGCATTTCTGGTACTATTATCAATTTTATTTCGCAGCAGGCTGGTTACGGTGTTGTTGTCGTTTATTGCAGTTTCTGTTGCCCTGTCGCGTGTTTATCTTCTTCAGCACTTTGGAATTGATGTCGCTGTCGGTGCACTTATAGGCACTGCTACAACTATAATTACTTACTATTCATTTGAAGCCAGCCGTAAGCCAAAGTGGATGCTGTCCAGATTTCGTATTAATGGAGAATGGATAAATCGTAACCTGGTAAATATTAGGCAATTGTTTAACGTATAAGTATCACAGTTTCTGCATGTTCAAAGAGATCTTGTGATCGAAAGACAACTTTAAAATCTGTTACTTTTAGTAAATCATTTAGGTATTTTGATCTGGTGATAACAAGCACTTGTTCAGATTGCCCGGCCATCACTGACTTTAACTGTTCGAGATTCTTAATGTTTTCAATCGGTTTGCGGTTATCGAATACAAATGCAGGATTAAATTTTCCGTAACCGATCAATCGATAATTCGCATATTGCGAGCGGATTGATTTACTTTTATTAACAGGGTTTAAATCATCCAAATTGGGATATACTACATAAAAAAAGATCAGCATTGAGATAATCCAGCCGACACTCCAACTCAACACAAGCTTCGGTCCCACAAAACCTCGCGCGTAAATCCAACCAGCAAGCACACTCAACGGAAATAATGAAAACAAAATGGCATAACTTTTAAGGTTTTGCGTTGGTTCATACTGTTCTAAGCCGATATAGCCGGCAATTGGTATCGCAATAGAGGCAAACAACGCTATAAAAAACGGCACAAATACCTTGGATGGGGAAAACTCCTTACTAACAGCATTAAGGTACCTTCCCAGTACTATTGCCATAAACGGAATAACAGGCCCGATATAGCCTGGCAGCATAGTCTTGGAGAATGAAAAGAACACCGTAATTATTACTATAACGAAAAGGCAATACACAATGAATGGTTCATCCCTTCTGAACCTACGTATCCATGATAGTGCCCTGATAATAAATACAGAATACGGAAATGTGGCAACCAGTAGAAAGAGTAATGGGGTAAAAAAGTACCCGCGGTGACCCTCCATGGTAGACACGTACCGATTGATGTTGTGATCAAGAAAAAAACCTCTGAGCCATTCTCCGTCTGTGGTCATACCAACAGCAATGTACCACGGTAAGGTAATTAGCAAAAATATAGCAGCGCCTTTTATTAGATGAAGCCGCTTTACTACGTACCATGTAAATGAATTGGTGTATACTAAATATGCGATTGCCACCAGGCCAGGAAATACCAGAGCAATCAACCCTTTAGTAAGAAACCCGAATGCAATACTTAAATAAAACGGAAAAAAGGCGGCTGCCTTGCCTTGGATCAATTCATAAAGGGATATGAAGGCAACTGCTAAGCAAAGTATAAGATAAGGGTCGGGCACAGCCATATGGAATTGCACTGCCAACTGCACCGAAGAAAGGCTAATTAGGCTAGAGTAAAGCGCTGTTTGCTCATTAGCCAACTTCGATACTTTCCTAAACAGGTAAAGTGTAAGCACAACTCCTGCCATAGCTGAAAATAACCTGGCTGAGAATGCCGAAACACCAAAAAGCGAGTACGCAAGCATCATGAAATAATAATGCAACGGTGGCTTATCGGTTCTCAATTCGTTGTTAAAAGTTGGCACAATCAAATCATTGCGCTGGAGCATCTCCATGGCGCATGAAGCATTCTTGGCTTCATCGAGAATATAGATTGAAGTACCCCAGATATTGGCTGTATACACAACAATCGCAATACAGCTTAAAAGAATAAGTCGTGTCATTTTGACGGCAATATTTATTGAACAAATGATTATACTGATTATCTGGTATTAAAATTTTGTAAACACTTTAACACTCAGATTCAACTTAGTTTACAATGAGGCAACAATAACTTTGTTTACCAGCAATGTTGCCAGGCTAACTTGCATTCACATGGAGTTATCTGTAGTTGTTACACTGTTTAACGAAGAAGATAATGTCAGACCTCTTCTGAAAAACATTCAACAGGCATTACGGCCTATTGAATACGAAATAATACTTGTTGATGACGGCTCAACCGATAAAACGGTTGAACGCATCATGGAAAATTTCACTCCAGAACTTAAACTCGTAAGGCTAAGCACCAACTATGGGCAAACTGCGGCAATGGCTGCCGGCATAGCCGTTGCGAAAGGTGATTACATCGCTACAATGGATGGGGATTTGCAAAATGATGCAGCCGATATTCCAGCCATGCTGCTTAAACTTACCAAAGAAGGTTGGGACGTTGTTGCCGGTAACCGAGTTAATCGTAAAGACGGGTTTATTTTTAGGAAATTACCAAGTCAGCTGGCCAATGCCCTCATACGATGGTTAAGTGGTGTTTCCATCAAGGATTACGGCTGTACACTTAAAGTATTTCGAAAAGAAATTGCTAAAAATCTTGGATTATACGGAGAGCTGCACCGATTCATTCCGATTCTGGCCGTTATGCAAGGGGGCAAAATCACCCAGGTTCATGTCAGGCATCACCCGCGTCTTAACGGGAAATCCAAATATGGTATGGGGCGGACACTGAAAGTTGTGAGCGATTTGTTGCTCATGGTTTTTTTTAAAAAGTATTTAAAACGTCCAATTCACTTCTTCGGCCCGTTAGGCCTGTTCTCATTCCTCCTTGGCTTTGGTATTTCCTTTTACTTATTGATCATTAAAATTATGGGTCAGGATATTTGGGGAAGGCCGCTACTTATTCTCGGAGTTACACTTATACTGGCGGGTATTCAATTCCTGACTTTCGGAGTGATAACAGAACTTATGATGCGTACTTATTACGAATCGCAGCAGAAACCAACTTATACGATACGTGAAATTATTGAGGGAAAGGAAACTATCCCCAGGCTTACAGTTAACTCTTAAACTTTTACTCACAGGGATTGCCCTTTATATTGTATTCCATAAAATTGATATAAAGGAAACGTGGAACTGGTTTCAGACTGTATCCATCTGGGCGCTGTTTACAGGTTTACTGTTGTACAATATTTCACAAGTGATCAGTTCAAAGCGCTTGGCCATCTTCTTCGAAGCAGCGGGAATTACCGTTGGCTTTTTTCAAAATCTAAAGCTGTACTATAAGGGAATGTTCTACAACCTTTTTTTGCCGGGAGGAATCGGTGGAGATGGTTATAAAATATTTCAGCTTCATAGTAAGCAAAAGGTACCATTTGTTAAGAGTGCCCTCTCACTTCTGGCCGACCGGTCAAACGGAGCAATTGCGCTACTGGCTCTTTTGTTCGTAGCCGCACCGGCCAGCTTACAGTTTTCCAATAATGGTCTGAGTGCAATTAGCTTACTAAGTGCTATTGGCGTACCTACTTTGTCCTATACGGTTGTCAAGCGGTATTTCTCTACGCTTCAACCAGTGTGGAATAAAGCATTGGTCTATTCAGCCGGAGTTCAGTTACTCCAACTGTTGGAAGGTGCCATCATTCTTCTAGCGTTAAATATACCTTTAGCGGAGCTCCCGGAATATTGCGTGGTTTTTCTTATTTCGTCTTTATTTTCAGCGATACCCTTTACAATAGGCGGTATTGGAGCACGTGAATTTGTTTTTGTTATTGCAGCCGATTACACGGTGGTTAATTCTGAAAAAGCTGTTGCATTCTCCCTGTTATTCTTTATGATTAATGGTATTAGCTCAATCCCTGGGGGATTAATTAAAGCAGAAATTAATTCTAACAGAAACAGTTGACATAACAACCATATGGAGTATTTTTTATAGCAAAACCAAAATACTTTGAAAAGTAAA
The DNA here is from genome assembly GCA_023151255.1 of Cyclobacteriaceae bacterium. Classification (GTDB taxonomy): domain Bacteria; phylum Bacteroidota; class Bacteroidia; order Cytophagales; family Cyclobacteriaceae; genus UBA2336. Next base: position 26,235 of record JAKLJG010000009.1, read on the forward strand.
CTTTTCTTAGGCGCATTCTTACTTACTCCAATTAGGGAAGCTTTCAACGATGCTTGCTGACCAGACAACCCCTTTCAAAAAGTAAAAACACCAAAAAACTCCTTGTTCTGTGTGGCTACCAATGCTTAAATTACCCTTATATACCTAAATAAAAATTGTCAAAATGAAAAATCTTTCACCTTTTGTCATGCTGTGGCTAATTACATACCTGTCGGACTACCCTGCCCAAGCCCAGGTAAAAACGGTTTCTTCGGATACCGATTGGGCAAGTCAGCAGGCAGTGTTAACGAATACAATGGAAGCTGATTACATCATTCGGCTGGGTGATGCTGATAATTTAAATTTTGGCTGGCCGGATGATTTTGATCCTTTTTGCGGCCGCATGACGGTGGCACATAGTTACCCCTGGAGCCCGGACCTAAATGATCTGCCTGGCTTTGACCGTATCCTGCTGTCATCAAAATATGCTAAGGGTAAAGCATTGGTGTGCATGGGTGACGGCTACAGCGAGGCCTATGATCCTAAAACATCCAAGCCTGTTACCTGGAAGATCCCTACGGGCATCCTCAAGGATGCCATTATTCAAAACGCATTTCTTCAACTATTCATAGACGATTTTCAGCCCCTCACCTTCTGTTCTAAATTTCAAATGCTCATCAACGGCAAACGTTTTATTGAAGGTGAACGGATATTGAATGCCATTGACCAGACTGGTCCGGTGGGTAAATTAGTATCCATTCCATTAAATGAAGAGTTCTATTCAGTACTGGCAACTGGCGAGGGTATTTCTTTGCTGATTGATGAATCGACCGGCAGTGCTGATGGATTTGCGATTGACTTTGTGCGGTTGCTGGTGAATAGAAAAAGGGAAAACAGTTGTAAAGGAACGGTTCGGGGCCGTGTACTAATTAAAGATACGGAAACGCCCATTGCGGGAGCCCGCGTATTTACGGTTGACAAGTTAACGGTAAACACCAATGCTAAGGGTGAGTTTACTATAAGGGGTGTGCCTACCGGTTTTGAAGTGATCGGGGCTTCAGCAGATGGTTACGCTGATGGTACTGCTACAGCCGACATCGGTGAAGGCGAAGATAATCCTGAGGTGGTGATTTATCTGGCCAAGGGCAAGGTGGCACAGTTTGATAACCGGCAGGTAAAAGTAGGTGAAGCTATTACACTAAATAATATTCTGTTTGACCAGGGCAAGGCAGATTTGAAAGCAGAGTCAAAGCCTGAGTTGGATAAGGTGGTGGCTTTCATGAAAACAAACCCTACTGCACAGATTGAGTTGTCCGGCCATACTTCTTCCGAAGGTGACCGTAACTTCAATAAAACGCTCTCTTACAAGCGGGTAAAGGCCTGTAAGGATTATATTGTAGCTGCTGGCATCGCGGAAGATCGGCTGATTGCGGTAGGCTACGGGCCCGACCGCCCGGTGGCAACCAACGATACGCCAGAAGGCAAAAAATTAAACCGGAGGGTTGAAATGCGGATTACAACTATGTAAAAAGATCTTTTCAGCCCGGAAGGCCGTAGCTTCATCATCGGAGTTCAAAACTTTTTGAAGCCGCCGCCCGGCCTAACCATAAACAAAATGTGATGAAATTTATTTACCCTTATCAACAACTGACGGTTGATTGGAAATACTAATATACCTGAACAATAATCCGGAAACTGCAAACACACCTGCAAAAAAGGCATTCACCCCAATGATTTCCCCAATCGAGCTTCCTGGGTAATTTTGCATATTAAAGAGCAAAGCCAACATAGCCAGAACAATAACCGAAGCTGATGCTGCCAGCATGGTACGTTCCATGCCTTTAGCTGTGAACCTTGACAGATAGGTGCCAACAATAATTACACCCACTACCCCAATGTACATCAAGTTACCCGGATTCGGGCCGCCACCAATCAATCCTACGGCAAGATTTGCCCATACCAAAAGTAATGTTGAACCTATGGCAGACGCTACCGCTAACCGATTAATGGCGCCTGGTACGTTACGGGTTACTATAACATAGACTAATCCGGTGCTGAAAATGATCAGGCCCATAACAAAAAAGTCAAATACACTCCAATGCACGGCTGTTGTGAATTGCATAGCGATTAACGGTACCGCTAACAGTAAAGCGGTTACCAAAGCCACCCCCGGAATCGTATGGAGGAATTTCAGTAGTTTTTCCATGTAAATCCTAATTTATATTACTTTCAAAAGTACTTTTAATTTAAAAGTAACGCAAGGTTTTTTTTACTTTGTTTACATTGATTGCCTTTTAATACCGGGAAATCCGCCTGTGGTGGAAAATGTAGGAAAGGGTACCTGTACCAAGCGGTATGAGCATCGTAAGCATTAACGGATGGAAGCCGCCCACCATCAAACCGCTAAAAATGGCTCCGGTCAGGTCGAAAAAAAATCCGGCATAAGCCCACTCTTTAATGCGTGGAAATCCAGGAACAAGTAAGGCACTAATTCCAAGCAATTTGGCTACCCCGATAAAAGGAAGCATATACACCGGGTAACCCAATTCATTAAAAACATCTACCCACTCTTGCGTTGACATGATGTTTGGAATAGCCGAGGTAAGCATGAAGGCACAGAATAAACCAGTGAAGAGCCAGAAAAAAATAGTATCTCGTTTAGATGCTGAGCTCATTCTGTTTAGTTTGACCGTATTACAAATGTAATTTTGCCGGTGGAGATTGCCGGAACAATGGCTCCGTCTTTGCGGGTAAAAGTAAGTTTTTCAATAGCTTCTCGACAAGCCTTCTCGGCTTCAGAGCTTACACTGCGTTCAATTACACGGTATCCCTCCAGTTCACCATCAGCATTAACCTTTATTTCAAACACAATGCGACCGGATTCATTATTGGGTACATTTGGTTTCGGAATATAGTCCCAGGTCCAGCCGGCAAGTTCAAGCCCTGTGCCCCCGGCACCACCGCCTTGATTGCCATACAAAGCCTTGGCATCGGGTGTTCCTTTTGGATCGCCCTGGTCGCCTGTTTTATCAGTTTTGTCTCCCTGACTTACGGGCTTACCCTCCTTGTCGGTTGCAGTTGTTTTATCAGCGGGTGTTGATGATTTGTTCTCGGTTTCCTTTGGCTTAACATCTGTTTTGGTCTCAACTTTCTCTTTTGGCTTTTCCACGGGCTTTTCTACCGGTTTCGGTTGCTCCTTCTTCTCTTCTTTCACCATTACCGGGCTCTCCAGCCTGGTAGTAACGGGTTGTTCAACCGGCTTTGAGTTATCAGGCTCGCTTTTGTCTTCAGCCACTGGTTTGGTTTCCTCATCGGGTTGATCATTCTTAATCTGCTGTTCTTCATCATCCGATGGCGTATCGGAACCGGCTGGTGTAACCGGTTGCACTTCTCCACTCCCCTGGCTGTCCATGCCAAAATTCAGTTCAATGCCATATTCAGGCAGGGGCGGATTTGGCGCACGCCAGGCCACAACAAACAAAAACACAAGGAAAAGCAACGCATGTACTGCAATTGAGGTTATCAGCGCAATATTTTTGTTTGTCTTTTCCTGTTGTTCACTCATGCTACTTGGGTTTAGTTGCTACCACCACCTTGGCTTCCAGTTTAGTAGCAATATCAGCAACATAAATGCCATGCTCCCATGGCACATTCTTATCAATATGAAGGATAACTGAACCTTTGGTACCTGCCAGTTTGCTCTTCAGCTCTCCTTCCAGCAGGCTTTTTGATACCTTCTTATCATTAACGTAATACTGCAAATCGTCAGTTACAGTTACCGATACCTTTTGCACTTCGATTTTACTCTGGAGGCTGGTGGGTAAGTTTACCGGCAACCCGGAGGGAGTAATAAACGATGAGGTGAGCATAAAGAATACTAACAACAGAAATATCAGGTCAGTCATGGAGGCCATGCTGAACATGGGTTCTACTTTATTTTTTGATTGCAAACTCATCGGGGCTCTTGTAGTAGATCAATAAAGTCAATCGAAGAATACTCCATTTTGTGCACAATTTTCTGCACGCGGGTTACCAGGAAGTTGTAGGCCAGGTAGGCCACTATACCGACAATGAGGCCGGCCACAGTGGTAAGCATAGCCGTATAAATTCCACTTGACAATAATTTCGGACTAATCGAGCCTTCCTCCTGTGCAATGGCGATAAACGCTTGCACCATACCGATTACCGTACCAAGAAAACCCATCATGGGTGCGGCACCCGAAATTGTTGCAAGCGTGGATAAATTCTTTTCCAGTTTAAAAATTTCAATTCTTCCCACATTTTCAATCGAAGCCTCAATGTTCTTCAGCGGGCTGCCTATCCGGCTGATTCCTTTTTCAATCATGCGCGCAATAGGCGAATCGTTCTGCGAACAAAGTATTTTCGCACCATTGATATCCCCTTTCTGTACCAGTTCTTTAACTTTACCCATAAACTGGTTCGGATCCTGACTGGCTTTATTGAGCGTAAGAAACCGCTCGAAGAAAATATAAACGGCTATAAATGAAAGCAAAACAATCGGGTACATCATTAATCCCCCTGCCTTGAATAGCTCCCATAAGGAAAGTTGTTGATCGGTTGTTGCCGCAGTTGTAGCGGCATCTGTCATGATCTGTGCAATCATCGGTCAAGTTTAAAAAGTAAACGACAAAAGTTTAAAAAAGTATCCCGCCAGGGCAGGATTAATATTTTAAAACCCATACAGCATCACCATAGTCAGCCTTAAGCCCATCAGCCTTAGCCTGTGCCATGGCAAATGAGTCACCGCTGTCAACGGTAATACGGTAAACTTTATGTTTTCCGAACGGTGGAATAATTTTGCTGCTCACACCTTTTTCGCTGAGTTGTTTCGCATAGTCGGTAAGCAGGTCCACATCAACTGCACTGGCAACCACAACATAATACTTTCCGGTGCGTTGCTCCAAGGTTTCGATCGTTCCGGTTTTAGGGATGGCGGCAAGTGAATCAAGCCTTCTTTTTTCCGCGGCTTCGCGTGCAAGCCGGGCGCGGTTTTCTTCCTCCTCTCGTTCCTTACGCTCCTTGTCCTGTTGAGCTTTTATGGCAGCCTGCCTTGCTTTCTCCTCCTGTTTAGGTTGGTATATCAGAAAGTAGTAGGCCGCCCCTAAGGCCACCACCACAACTAAAACTATGGCCAAAACTTTTGGCCATACCGGTGCAGGTTCTTTTACCGGTTCATAATGGTACTCGCTTTCGGCCGGAGCAGAAGACTCCTCGGTATAGGTTGCCTCACTACTGGTTGTTGTGTCGTCAACCTGCGCAACAGGTTCTGATTCATGCACTGGCTCAGGCTCCGGTTCGGGCTCGGGTTCTGCGGCCGGTTCATCCCTTCGAATCGGTTCGTAGTTGATTTCGGGTAACCCGAATGTATCATCAGATGAAGCCTGGTTTTCGTTGGCAGGCTGGTTGTCATCAGTCTTTTTTCTTCTGGCCATGAAGTTGTAAAACGTTTGAACTATACAAAATTAACCGAATTTTCGATGCTGACAAATTTTCAGTCACCGGTTAAAAGCTCCAGGTTATACCGCCCATTACCTGAATACCCCGCACCGGGTAATTCAAAAACACCGGGTACTTGTTTGAGGTGATGTTGTTGAAATCTATAAACACCGAAAAGTTTTTCGATACAAAATATTCTGATCGGAAATTCAAATCAAAAGACGGATCCAGCTTGATGCTGGTTTGCGTTACCGGATCAAGCGCTTTCATATTTCCCATGGCGATAATATCGGCTCGCAACAATAGCTTTTTGCGGATGTTATACGACCCGCTTACGGTAGCACGGTATCCGGGTCGGTGCCAGGCTTCGGGTAATTCATCAGTACTGTAACTGAAGTAGTCGCCCCGCAACATAAAACGTGCTACATCGGAGTAGTTCAGTGTAAGAGCTGCGAAAAAATTCGTCCGCTTGGTGGAGCCTGCATCGTACACAGTATTAAACTTGCTAACATCAACCGTATCGTTTACAAAAAAATATAGGTTCTCAAAATTGGCGAATGAAATGCCCGTATGAACAAGTGCTATGTTGCTTAATCGGGCGTTAACAGCGGCCTGCAAATCAAATAATTTGTTGGTGTGATACAGCGGTACGGCCGGAGCAAGCCACAGGTTTTGTTCTACCCCACCGGTAAGCCTTCCTTCAACATCCACTGAAGAACTTAGTTTATAGGTAGCTTTAAAATCGGGGAATAGATGAAAATCTTTTGCATCCAGGGTATCATTTTCCAGTGCCATAACTGCACCTGCCTGCAAACTCAGGTTATCGACCGGTTTGAATAAAAAGTAAGGATTAACGATGAACAGATTACGGGGTTTGGCATCAATACCTTCATCTTTTCGGCTCATCACTGCATAACTGGCGTTTACGTTTATCCGATTCGACTCTGCCAATTTATACGAACCGGCAAAACCCAAATCCATCGTACTTTCTGACGCGTTGAATCTATCAGAAAGGAAACTGAAGTTACCATCCAGGTTATAATCAAATTGTGTGTTTCGCGCATTAGCCAGACCAAGTTGAACTGAAAACAAATTGAAGGATTGCCGGATGGTATCGCGCTCAACCACCTGGGGTTGCGGGTAGCCGTAAAAATAAGTAGACCGGTTTTCAAAACCTGCGCGGGCCTGGTAGGTTACATCCTTTCCGAATGAACGGGCAAATACCGAAACCCCCGAGTTTCCACTGCCTGAATTGCGGCCATCCACCGGGCCTTTACCCGAACTGTTAAGAAATGCATGCGCGCCCAACAGTTTGGTCTTATCACGCTTGCTGTTAACAAACGCCTCCAGGTAGGGCGATGCATAATTGCCATATCCTGCGCTGATAAACCCGCCATAGATATCTTCCGCTTCCTCATCTTTAAGTTTGAAAGGACGGATTGCAGAATTTACCTGTGGCGAACTGAATTGAAATGAACGAAACTCATAGGTAATTTCAGGCTTAATGGGCTCGGCCGGACGAGGCGGTATTTTCTCAAATAACCTTACGGCCTCGGGCAGCACGATTTTCCGCTCGCGAACGATTTCCACCTCAACCGGTGCAATTTCGGCTTCAATTGGCTTCGGATCCTGCCCTGAAGAAACAAACCCTGCAAAACCTACTAACAGAAATATGAGTACCTGTTTCAATTTCATGTTACTTGTTATCGACTGAATCAGCCGCTGCCTGCTTTAGCCGCTTGGCTTTCTCGGCATCCGCTATTTTTTTTAATTTATCATTAGCCATGTCCTGAATATGCTGCAACGGAAATTTACCAATGAGTGACTCCAACGTTGCCTTGGCATTGAACGCATCATCCATGGCCATAAAATTATCCGACAGCAACAGATACGACCTGCCTACCCACTCATCATAGGCGGCAAAATCAGTATTGAGACTGATGAGTGTTTCATAACAGGATTTATGTTGACCGGTGTTAAAGAAAATTTCAGCTAACCGGTATTTTGCCTCCGCTCCATATTCATCGCGTGCCGAATTCAACGTGTTTAAAAATTCATCTTTGGCTAAATCGTAATTGCCGCGAGCCATGGCTGCTTTACCAATAAACAAAGAGGCTTTGTTAACCGCACCCGCATTAATGTTACCCTTCTCAATGATCAGGTTGGCATAGGTAGTTACTGAGTCGTAAGCAGCAAGCAGGTAAAAGGATTCCATCAATCCTGACCAGGCCGTATATAAATCCTTTTTTGTTGATGCTAATCGTTCCATCCGGTGGTAGTTGATAATGGCGCGATCATATTTTCCTTGCCTGAAGTCAATTTCAGCTAGACGGCCTACGCTACGGCCGGCCAACGCAAAAGTCAGGTCGTTGCTTAGCTGCTCATACAGTGGGTATGCTTTATCAAAATCGCGCTGACGGTAAAATGACTCTGCCAGATAATACTTCACATCATGAATTCGGGCACTTTCAGGATAAGTTATAAGAAATGCCTGTAATGCCGGGATGGCTTTGGCATATTGCTGATCAAAATAAAGGTTTTTGGCGCTTTCAAATTCCACTACTTCAAGGTTCTTATTGTCAGGATTAGCCTTTTTAAACTCATCCAGGTAACGCTGAAAATCGCCTGTACGGCCGGCAAGCCCCAACGCTTCCTGCAACGGTATTAACGCCTGCTGCGCAGCCGGATGGGCTGGGAATTGCTGAAGTAGCGTGGCATAATCGGTAATTGTTTTATCATATTGCTTCAGGTTGTAGTACGATGCGGCCCTGCGCAAGTAGGCATATGGTAAAAAACGGGAGCCTGCGCCTTCACGAATAAGTTGCGATAATCCATCGGCTGCCTCCTGGTAATTTCCCTGTTCAATTTCAAACTGTGCCCGTTGAAAGATGGCTTCATCACGAAACTGTGACTTCGGATAACTCGATATCAGTACAGTAAATTGATTACGTGCCTCAGTATATTTCCGAAGAATGCCATTAATTACGCCCGTTTGAAACAAAATGTAATCATCATCCGGTGAATCCAGTTGCCGGGCCCTATTGTATTGAGCAAGCGCTTCCGGATATTGCTTGCTTACATAATGGCAATCTGCCAGGCGCAATACACCATCCGAATAAGTAGGGAATGACCGGTTTCCTTTATTGACAAATTCTTTGAAGTTAAAGAGCGCTTGTTCGTATTGCTGCTGATTAAAATGCGCATAGCCCAATCCATAGCGTGTACGCACCAGCACTTCCGGCTCAACAGAAACACCCAGCGACACCACTCGCTGGAACATGGCAGTGGCTTCATTATACTTTCGAAGCGTACTTAGCGACTCCCCACACCAGTACGCTGCTAATCCCGTGTAAACAGGGTTGATCGGATGTGCAAGTGACTTTTGAAAATACTCAATGGCCTGTGTGTAATCTTCCTTGTTAAAGAATTCCGATCCTTTGAGAAAGGTGGCTTTCTGATATGCCTGATTAACAGAATGACTGCGAGCAGGCAGTGATTCGATATAGTCAATAGCTTTATTATAGTTATTACCATTCACATAAGCCTGAGCAAGCAGTTCCTTAACTTCAATTGTATGTGTACTGCGCGGAAAATCGATTAGAAATTGCTCAAATTCAGTAATAGATTGGTCGGGCTTGCCGGCATCATAAGCCACCTTGGCTAACTGAAATGTACTCTCCTCCTGCAGCGCTTTATCGGATTTGCTTCTTCGCGCCTGGTCGAACGCATTGAGCGCAAGTTGTTTGTCGCCCTGCTTTACGTACAGGATGCCCAGGTAATAAGAGGCATAGTGCCCAACGGAATCGGGTGCTGCGGCAGAGGATTTAAGGTATTGAAGGGCTCTGTCGTTTTGGCCAAGGGTATAGTATGCATAACCTGCCCGAAACAGCACCGGTGCAGGGGCTTTTCCTGCGTTTTTCTCAAAGTAATCTTCGTACGCAGTAACAGCGCTTTTATAATCACGCTTAAAGTAATACGCATCAGCGGCCAGTAAAGCAACTTCACTGAAATTGGAGATGGAAGATGCTTTTGGTAATAGACTTTTGTGGTAGGCGATTAGGTCATCGTAGTTCTGTTGTTTGTACAAAACGTTGGCGATAACAACCGGAACCAATGGGCTATAAGCCGGATTATTTTCAGCTTTTCGCAAGTCCATTAACGCAGCATCGTACAGTCCATTCAGGTATTCGATAAAGCCGGCATAGTAATTGGCAGCCGGCAAATACGGACTGTCCTGAACTTTTACAAGGTTGAACTGAGCAAGCGCTTCGTCTAATTTTTTCAGTGTAAACAGGCTGTAACCCCAACGAAAACGGCCTTCGGCCTGTTGGTCGCGCGAAAGAGCAGAAAACTCAACTTTAGCAAAATACAAAGATGCTTTCGAAAAGTTTTTACCTGTATAAAAAAAGTTTGCCAATTCGTAATTGGCCGTAACAGCCCGCGGGTTACTCGGATAGGAGCCAATAAAATCCTCAATCAGCTTTTCGGCATCGGAATGCCCAAGGTGAAGGGCACACAGGGCTACCTGGTATTCCACCTCGGGTCTGCGGGAGTCGGTGTGGGGCGTTAAACCCAGGAGTTCGGTAAACACTTCGCGTGCAGCACCGTAATTGGAGTGATTTATTAACTCAAGCCCTTTATTAAAAAGTATTTCAGGGCGGCCACGGGATAATTGATCCTGGGCGACAACAGGCAAAATACTGAGCCAACTGAACAACAAATTAAATGCAACCAGTTTCCTGATCATCCTGCCAGTTTGAAGTTAAAACCATGAACCTGAAAAAATATTGCAAAGGGCAGACCAAAAAATAAGTTTAAAAAATTCAACATGCCACCACGAGCATGGATTCAAAGGTAATCAAAATATTCAGGCGCAGGCAAATTATTGATCGTTCAAAACAAAAGTTTAGCAATTAACTCGCGAAGTAACTGGCCCTCACTCACACTGCCGTTATCCACACCCTTCAAACGCAAATCAGTCTCCTTCAAAGCATGAATGCACATCACAATTTGCGCAGGCGTATAAGCCTGTAAAGCAAAACTGTAATCCTGAATTGCATACGGGCTGATTTTCAATAATTTAGTCAATCCTGTTTTACTCTTATCTTCGGCTGTGCTGGCAAGAAGAAGTTTGCTGAAAAATGAAAACAAGAAAGCTACAATCGGAATAGCCGGATTCTTTTTTGGATTGGCTTCAAAGTAATTTGCAATTCGCATTGCCTTGAGTTTATCCCGTTTGATAAGCGCCTTTTGCAATTCAAAAATATTGTATTCCTTGCTGATACCCACCCGGCTGATAATCCGGTCGAGATCAATTAGTTCACCATCCTTCAGGTCAATCCGGATTTTATCGATTTCATTAACGATGCGACTCAAATCGTTACCCACAAATTCACACAATGCCTGAACAGCTTCTTCGGAGGCTTGCAAGCCGTTTTCGCTAAGGTGTTCTTCTACAAATTGCGGCAGTTGGCTTTCGTGCAGTTTTTTTGTAGTGAGGGTAGCGGCCAGTTTCTCAATTTTTTTTGCCAGTTCGGTCCGGCCGTCCAGTTTCTTATGCTTGTGACAAAATACCAGTACCGTACTGGGTACAGGTTGGGCAAGGTAACTCAACAACAATTTGGTTCCGGTTTCCTTGGTCAGATCGCTTATCTCCTGAGCTTCTTTTACAATTACGACCTGCCGTTCGGCCATCATCGGAAATCTTCGGGCGTGCGTCAGCACGGTTGCCATCGAAACATCTTTGTTACCATACAGGATTACCAGGTTAAAACTTCGTTCCGACTCATTCAGCGCATTTTTCTCAACATAGTCAGCAATTAAATCAATAAAATAAGGCTCCTCTCCTTGCAAAAAATAGACAGGACGAAATTTACCGGCTTTCAGTTCGGTTAATACTTTCTTTACCGCGGCATCCATCAGGATATTTTTTTCTTGTCGCTAAAAGTAATGGCTGAAGCAATGCCAACCAAAGCCCCACCAAAATGCGATTCCCAGGAGATAAACGGATCGGAAGGCAACACACCATAAAATACTCCGCCATAAAGAATTATTGTTACTATTGAAATCATTAAACTAATTACATCTCGTCTAAAAAGACCAAAGAAAATCAGGAAGAAGGCCAGCCCGTAAACCACCCCGCTGGCACCGATGTGATTGGCCGGGCGCGCAAATAACCAAACCAATATGTTCGTCCAGAAATAAGCGCGAAAGAACACCCTGCCCGCAATGCGCGGATAAAAGTAAAACAGAAGGGCGCCCATAAACAACAACGGAAAGGTATTTGAGAGAAGATGCAAGAGGTCGCCATGAAGCATGGGAGCAAGAAATACCCCCACCAGCCCCACGGCCGAACGGGGCCAAATTCCATACTCACTAAAATGCAGGCTAAAATTGGCTTCAATAAAAAAGAAAAGCCACATTAAAAAAACAAGCCGAAGCGGAATAACAGAACTACCCAGTAACGATTGGTTGGGCATCAGCCTGATTCTATGAATTGCGGATAGGCTTAATCATCGGAAGACTAATGTAGCGGGCTTCTTCCGGTCCGATTTTACGCAATCCGAGAAATCCACCGGATGACCTGGCTGTTTTATCGGCTATCGCCAGCAGCGCATTATACATTTCTGTGGCAAACGCCTGGTCAAGCTTAGTAAACAGTTCATTTAAGCGTTGTAGTTCTTCAACAACCAGCGGGGTACGCTGTGATGATTCGTACGGGTATTCCTGCATGAGCAATTTAAATTTATCCTCAAAATCACTGCTTATCTCTTTCAGGAGCATTGCCATTGACGAAGTTGATCGCCTGAGTTTTTTTTCCACAGACTGAATAGCCCCGATGATTTCCCTCCTGTCAACCGTACCATCTGCTCCCGCAATTAGTATGCTAACCAGTATCGGTGCTTTGTAGGCTAGTTCCAATTCCTGCTTAGTCAACTTAGCAAATTCGGGGATCATGGCGTAGTTCGGTAAATTTGATCAATTAAACTGGCTTTTTAAACATTTTACATTCAAAAAATCTGGTGTATTTTCACCACGAACACAGTTGGTTATGTACGAAAAGGATCCGGTAAAGATTTTTGTTGTAGAGGATGACCCTGCCTATACCAAATTCCTAAAGTACGTTCTTGGGCTTAATCCCGATTATGAAGTTGAATACTTTACTACCGGCAAGGAGTGCCTGAACAACCTGCACAAAAAACCTGATGTAATCACCTTAGACTATTCCCTGCCCGACCAACCGGGCGAAAAAGTGCTGGAGCAAATCCGCAACTACGACCCGAATATTAATGTGATCATCGTTTCAGCCCAGGAGAAAATCGGCACAGCCGTTGAACTGCTCAAAGCAGGAGCTTATGATTACATTACCAAAGATCAGGACACAAAAGAACGGCTGTTTAATTCTATCAATAATGCCCGTAACAAAGCGTCACTAATCCGGGAGATCAATCACCTGAAAAAGGAGATCACCGAAAAATATGAATTCGGCAAGAGCATTATTGGCTCCAGTGCTGCGATAAAGCGCGTTTTTGAATTGTTGGAAAAAGCAGTAAAGTCAACCATTTCAGTTTCAATAACAGGTGAAACAGGTACTGGTAAAGAGTTAATAGCCAAAGCTATACATTACAACTCCAAACGAAAAGATAAACCCTTTGTAGCCGTTAACATTACGGCTATTCCGTCAACGCTTATTGAAAGCGAGTTGTTTGGTCATGAGAAGGGCGCATTTACCGGGGCCGTTGGAAGGCGGATTGGTAAATTTGAAGAAGCCGAAGGCGGAACAATTTTTTTGGATGAAATTGGTGAAATGGATCCTAACCTGCAGGCTAAACTGTTGCGGGTACTGCAGGAACGTGAAATAACCCGTGTAGGCGGCAATCAAACCATTAAACTGGATGTGCGGCTTATAACCGCTACACATAAAGATCTGGCCGAGGAGGTAAGGGCGGGACGCTTCCGTGAAGATCTGTATTACCGCTTGCTTGGCTTGCCCATTCATCTGCCTCCTTTACGGGAACGGGGCAACGATATTTTGCTGATCGCCAAACATTTTTTAGACCAGTACGCCAAGGAAAATCAATTGCCCAAATTTACGATAACACCGGAAGCACAGGAAAAACTCCTTGCCTATTCCTTCCCCGGCAATATCCGTGAGTTAAAGTCATTAATTGAATTAGCAGCAGTAATGGCTGATGACCAAATCATTAAACCCGGAAATATAACTTTTACAAAAACCTCTCGTCCAGAGTCTTTCTTTCTAAAGGAGATGACAATGCAGGAGTATATGTACCATATTATCCGCCATTTTCTGAACAAATACGATAACAATGTGCTTGAAGTGGCCAGGCGCCTTGATATAGGTAAATCATCGCTTTACCGCTACCTGAAAGAAATGGAAGCTGCCGGAATCTGAATGTGAAAGACCTGCACACATACGTACGAAAGGGCGGCTTTTACGAAGCCGTTGTAGAGGATGGCTCGGATTTAATTTTTATTGTCGACTTTGCAGGGCGGATACTTTATCACAATGCCTCCGTTCGTGAAACGCTTGGCTACGGTGCAAAAAAGCTGGTAGGCAAAAACTTTTTTGATTTCATTCTGCCTGAAAGCCGGGAGGCTTTTAAGGTAGCGTTCAGGAAAAGCACACGAAAAACCTACAATGAGAAGGTGGAGTTTCAGTTTCTTTGCAAGGATCGAACCTACCGGTTTCTGGAATTTAACTCCATTAACCTTAAAATGAAAGGCGGCCCTGCGGGCTTGATACTCGATTGCCGCGATATTACCCAGCGAAAAAGGGACGCAGAAGAACTGGTTCGTCTGCAAAAGGCCAAGGAACAATTTCTGGCAAATATTAGTCATGAAATTCGCACACCGATTAACGGTATTGCCGGAATGGCCGGTCTGTTAAGCAGTAACCCCAGTGCCGAAGAGCGTGAAACCTACCTTAATGCCATCCGGCACTCGGCCGAAAACCTGAAAGTAATTATAAATGACCTGCTCGATTTAGCGGCTATTGAATCAGGAAAACTTAAATTCGAAAAGATTCCGTTTAATGTTAATGACCTGATTACTTCACTGATAAGCACCTTTACTTATCAGGCCCGTGAAAAGAAACTTGAACTGAAAAGCAGTGTTGATGAACGGGCCAACCGCATTTTACTGGGCGATCCTGTTCGTCTTAACCAAATCCTGATCAATCTGATCAGCAACGCCATTAAGTTCACTCATACCGGATCCATTACTGTTGCCTGTTTTGTGGAGCGTGAACTTAAAAAGAAATGCTGGTTACGGATATCCGTTAAGGATACCGGGGTTGGGATACCAAAGGATAAACTTCAAACTATTTTTGAAAGTTTTAGCCAGGCAGATGAAACCGTAACCCGGAGGTATGGAGGAACCGGCCTTGGTCTTGCCATTGCCAAGCAATTGGTTGAGCAGCAAAAAGGCAGTATTTCGGTAGAGAGCAAAGAGCACGCGGGCTCGGTGTTTACTATTGTAATCCCCTACCCTGTTGGTAACGTGAACCGGTTTAAATCGCGGTACACAGCAGCGCCACCGAGGGCTTTGCAAAAAGGAATTCGTGTACTGCTTGTTGAAGATAATGATGTTAACCGGCTATACGCACAAAGTATTTTGAGAGGTTGGCAATGCGAGACGCATGTTGCTGAAAACGGACTGGTCGCCATTGAGAAACTAAAAGGCAACAGGTATGATGTTGTTTTAATGGATATTCAAATGCCCGTAATGGATGGCTATGAAAGCACCCGTGCCATCAGGCTTATGGAGCCACCTGTCGGAAAAATTCCCATTGTTGCGCTTACCGCCAACGCCACCAAAGCCGATGTAGACAAATGCATGGCGGCCGGAATGAATACGTACCTGCCCAAGCCGTTTACACCTGATGATCTCTACCAAAAGCTGTTTATTGAATTGAAAATTCTGCCCCCGAAAACACTGGCATTACAATCAAACACAACTCCATTGTACGATCTAAGTTACCTTAGAAAAGTTTCGGGCAATAGCCAACCGTTTATTAAAGAAATGATCCAAACCTTTCTGCAATCGGCTCCGCAATTAGTAAATGAACTTGACAAGTTAGTTAATGAGAAAGACTGGACTGGAATTTCGAAAATTATCCATCAAATCAAACCATCGCTTACGTTATTAGGCATCCATTCGCTCAAAGAAAATGCCGCACAACTTGAAGAGGAGTACAAACAAGGGGCGCCATCCGAAGCAATAGTAACTAAGTTGGCACATTTTACACATAAACTCAG
The DNA here is from genome assembly GCA_023151255.1 of Cyclobacteriaceae bacterium. Taxonomy (GTDB): domain Bacteria; phylum Bacteroidota; class Bacteroidia; order Cytophagales; family Cyclobacteriaceae; genus UBA2336. The sequence continues at coordinate 41,948 of JAKLJG010000009.1, forward strand.
GCAAGCTATTGATGAATTAACTGAACTTAATGCCGGTTCATAACAGCTAACTTGCGTTGTGTTACAGCGCGGCCGCCTTTGCTGATAATAACAACGTACATGCCGTTGGCAAGTTTAGCGATATCCACCTCCTGTGGTATGGATAGGTCTTCCTTCAGTTGTCCCTGGCTTACAACTACACCGCGTTGGTCAACTATGCTATACGTATATCCGTAGGTATTTACCTTCTTGGTAAAGGAACTTTCAACTGCAAAATTGAACTGCTTTGATGCCGGGTTCGGATAAATAAAAATATCTTTTACTGCGGCAAGCACCGGGTCATCCTCAATACCAACAACTGTTGAGCCGCTTTTAGGTGCCGACTGAACGATGCGGGCCTGGTGTATCCGCTTGGTAGCATTATCCTGAACCCACGCAACAAGGTAAAGGTTGGGGTTATTAACCCCAATGGGTATATCAATTATTGATCGTATAGATTCAACCTGAGTTGTATTGTACACCCATGTATTTGAAACTAATTTACCCTCATTACCCAACAACATTTTGCGAAGCACATTAATATTACCTGCCAGATTTGTTTCAACCAATCCTATGTAGAGTCGTACCGGAATGTTTAGTGGTTGAATTGTGTTGACATAGCGGAATGTAACATCGGCTTTAATAGAATCACTGGAGGTTGGCAACTGCTGTATGGATATTGTGAAAACAGAATCCTCTAAAGCGCGCCTGTCAACTTCAACAGCCGTAATCTTGGTTTGATCACCATTGAAGTTGGTACCAAAATAATCCCCGACTATACCGTCCATAATCCCCACCGGAGGAGATTGAATCAGGTAATAGAGTTTACGGGCATCCGGATCAATTTTGTTTTGTTGATAAATCGGGTCATTTACATCCGGGTTTCCTATGTGATACTGAATCTTAAAGAAGTCGGAGCTATCCTTGAATGTAAACTGGTTGTTATACAGGTTATTAAGATAATCGTTTGTTACAGGGCTAATTCCTGAGTTTGTGAAGTATTCAACCAGCACATTTCGTTGTTTCTCACCAATGAAAATATTATCAAAAGCAAAGCCATCAAATGGCAAATCCGGAACGCCATTAACAGGGGGCGGTGTACCGTTATCATTATTGCTTCCAAAAGCAATGCGAAAGATAACCTGACCACGTTCAGCCACCGGTATCTGATCCAGATTATGACGGGCATTTTTCCACCCTTGCTGGCGGTCCGTCCAGCCAAACTGGCCAAGCGGTTGGATACCCGGATTACCGGTAAGGGCCCTTCCGTTATACCAATTAATTCCAGGGCCGCTATCATCACCAATGATGCTCCAATTTATTCCGCCATCAGTTGAATATTGCAATACGGCTCCATCAAATCGAACTTCGGAATCTGCCCAGTAATCAAGCGATATCATGGGTCGCTTAATGTTGGTCAAATCAAGGCAAGGCCCAATAATAGCTGAGCGTTCATTATTATAGTATCTCGACTTATCCTGATTTAAAGCAAAGTTCGGGTTACTGCCGGTCCACCAGGCGTTAATACCTGAAGCAGCCGAGTTAATTACATTACCAGTCGGCAATCCAAACACCCAACTTGTATCGCTGGCTACTCCTGTTTGATTTGCTTTTGAGCTGAACCAGGAACCCTGGCCTAATTCAAAATCTTCAAAGTAACTCGTTACAGGGGTAGGTGTTGAATAATCAAGAATCGTAACAGTAATAGTGGTATCCTTTAAACATCCATCATTGGTAAGTACAATTAACCTGACGTTTTTCTGACCAAATACATCATAGCGGTGTCGTGGATTTTTAAAGGTCCCCGAAGTACGGCCCGCGTTGCTTTGTGCCGGGGGTACCGCATCAGTGATTGTTTGAATCGGATAATTATTCACTACGATGAATCCATCGCCAAATTGCCATTCATTCTGAATAATTGTACTAATGCCGGCATCTGATAGATCATTAAACTGGGTATCATCCCCCTGACAAAACTCACTCCATGAAAAATTTACTTTTGGTACAGGACCGATGCGGATTGATTTGATGGTGTCATGGTAGCAACCTTCATTGGTCGTTACACGAAGTGTAACCGGGTAAACATTATCACCTGGGAATCGGTAAGTGGGTTCCTGTAGGGTATTTGTACTTCCGGTTCCGTCATTAAACTCCCAGAACCAGCTTGCCAGGGTTGCTCCATAAGGATTGGGTGTAGTCATGAAGGATGACTCCAGCATTACTGCATCGATATCTTCGCAACAGTTACCCGCATCAATAACCGCTTTAGGAGATGCCGTTACACGGATAGTTCGCGTAACCGGGTTAGATGCCCCCAGGCTATTGGTAAATGTGTACGTAATTGGATAGACCCCGGGAGGAAGTCCATCGGTATTTAGTCTAAATTTTTTGGTTCCGCTTACATCAAATGTAATACGACTATTAACAATCGGATTTGTGCTTGAGAAAACGGCAGACTCAGGTGGTATTAATGCCGTAATATCCGGTATGAGGGGCTCCTCGATAAGAATAAGCTCTCCCTGATTATTACAGATAAATGCCACTGCAAGATTTAATGGATCAGGATTTTCATTTTGTACCCTGAAATTAACTAGTGTAATAGGGTTGACAACAACAGTCTTTTTAGGAGCACTGAAACAGCCGGTGGCCGGATCTTGATAAGTATAGGTAATCACATTAGGTGGCTGGGGAGTAATGTTCGCAATAGATGGGAAGAAAGTCATCCCTGAAATACCAGGTCCACTAAACACGCCTCCTATGGGCACCGCAGCAAAGGTCAAATCTTCAGCCGGGTCATTTTCAGCATAGACTGATTTTAATACACCGGTAAACAACACCGAGTTGAGTGTATCGCGAACAGCCACTATAACCTGGTCATTAACCGGGCCGCAAACACCTGGGGGATCATTGGTGGTTAACGTAAACGTCATCACCAGGTTGGTAGCAGCTCGCTCTGCCGCATTTAATGTGTACGAGGTAACCGGATTGTTTATGTTACCAAATTGGGCGGGTACTCCACCACTCCAGGTAACTGAAGTTGCTGACCCGCTAAATGAGCCGTTCAAATTAATGTCTTCATATTCGCAAATGGCAAAGTCGGCACCGGCAAATACTTTAGGGGCCTCTTCGATTGTTACTGTATAATCGGCAAATGCATCCGTACACGGGCCTGCACCATCCGGATCAAACGCGGTAAGCCTGAATACCAACGATGTGCCTACATCTGCCTGTATCGTATCGTAAACCGCAGTAACATTAAGCCCGGTAATACTGCTTACCGAAAGGGTACCCCCACCGGTTATCAGGCTCCAGGCTCCGCTGGAAGCGCTGCCACCAATAGTACCTGAAAGGTTAATACGCTGAGGTTCGCAAACAGTAGTAGGCAGAGGTACGGAGGCAACGGCTGCCCGATTAACATTAAGAGTAAACTGGCTTTGTACAGATGAACATACGGCAGAAGGGCTGGTAACGGTAAGTGTAAACGTAATTGTTGTATTAACATCCGAAGGATGAACGGTGTAAACCGGATTAATAACGGTATTGCTGCTCAACGTGCCTGCCCCGGTGTGCGTCCACAATACAGTTCCGTTGGCAAAACTTGCAGGTGAAGTTCTTGATGCAAAATCAAAGGTTGGTGTACCCTCGCATACCGCGTCATTGTTTCCGGCAATGGCGACGGGTGCCGGAGTAATAGTAAGTTGCATAACATCATTGATACTACTGCAACTTCCACTGCTGAACCCGGTTAAGGTAAACGTAACAATTCCGGTTTCCGCTGGTGAGGCAAAGTAAGTTGGTGTTAACGTGTTAGCATTGAACAATGACCCCGAACCGGTATGCGTCCAGAACACGCTGGCCACATTTACGGCTGATGCCGGAATACTTTGTGCCGAAAAACTAAAGGTGGAGCCCTGGCATATTTCTTCGTTACTGCCTGCGTCAACAATTATTCCCGGTGTTATCGAAAGCACCATCTGATCCTGTGCACTCGGACAAACGCCATTTCCAAAAGCAGTAAGTGTAAAGGTTACCAACCCGGTTTCGCCAACTCCGGGAGTGTAAACAGGTGTTAGTGTGGTTGAGCCTGAAATTGTACCCGTACCTGAAGTAGTCCATTGCAGCGAACTGAAATTCAATGCAAATGCAGTAATAAACTGAGTTGAAAAATCAAATGGAGTTCCTTCACATGTTTCCGCATCGCTGCCGGCATTCACAACGACTGCCGGGGTAATGGTTAGTTGCATTGCGCTGTTCACCGCTGTGCAAGTTCCCAAACCGTTTCCGGTAAGTGTAAACGTTATTGTTCCGGTTTCACCCGATGCCGGCTGATATACCGGGGTTAAGGTGTTGGCACTAAACAAGGTGCCGGTACCGGTTGTTGTCCATAGTAGTGAAGATATGTTGGAGGCACTTGCCGGTGTGGCCTGTGCGCTAAAATCAAAGAAACTACCCTGACAGATTTGCTCGTTACTTCCGGCATTAACTACGGGAGGCGGTGTAACGGTAAGGTTCATCTGATCAATTACAGGCACACAACTGCCGTTACCGTTAGCCGTGAGTGTAAATACCAGGGTGCCAGATTCACCTACGCCTGGTACATAGGTGGGCGATAACGTAGTGGCATTGAATAATGTGCCGGAACCAGTGGTAGTCCACAGCACGGAGCTAAATGCAGAAGCCGAAGCAGGCGTAGTTCGCAGGCCAAAATCAATAGATGATGTCTGGCAAACTTCAGCATCGCTTCCAGCATTAACAACCGGTTTGGGAGTAATGGTAAGGTTCATGGCACTGTTTACCGGCAGGCAACTTCCACTTCCATTAGCGGTTAATGTAAATGTAATCGTACCGGTTTCTCCTGAAGAAGGAACATACAGTGGCGTAAGCGTATTGCCATTGAAAATTGTGCCGCTACCGGTAGTTGACCAACTGATGGAACTGAAATTACCGCCTGTGGCTGGTGTTGCCTGGCTGCTAAAACTAAATGAAAGTCCCTCACAGATTTCTTCGTTGCTTCCGGCATTAGCTGTGGGTGCAGGTGTTATCGAAAGCGTCATCTGGCTCGTTTTATCCGGGCAGCTACCATTACCAAAAGCAGTTAACGTAAATGTTACATTACCTACTTCGCCAACACCGGGCGTATAGCTTGGGGTTAAGGTTGTTGCATTCGTCAGGGTACCAGTACCCGAAGTTGACCAGAGTAATGAGGAGTAATTAGTGGCTGTGGCAGGTGTAGCCTGTGATATAAAGTTAAATGCTATCCCTGCACAGGTTTCTTCATTGCTGCCGGCATTAACCGCAACGGCCGGAGTAATTGTCAATGTCATTACGCCAGTAACCGGGGAGCAACTACCTGTGCTAGTTGCCTCAAGGGTAAAAGTTACTGGTCCCACTTCAGCCGGGTTGGGCAAATAGGTGGGTGTAAGCGTAGATGCATTGAATAACGTACCCGTACCCGTATGCGTCCAGTTCAGCGAAGCATAGTTCGATGCGCTTGCCGGAGTGGTTTGTGTATTGAAGTCAAATAAGGTACCCTGGCAAATTTCTTCAGAACTTCCTGCGTTAACAACTGGTAGCGGAGTGATGGTAAGCTGCATTACATCTACAGCATCCGGACAAGCGCCTGTGCCGGTAGCAGTAAGCGTAAAGGTTATCACTCCGGACTCAGCCGGAGCAGGTGAATACGTTGGGGTAAGTGTAGAGGCATTTACTAATGTACCTATGCCTGTGGTAGTCCATATCAGTGAACCGAAATCAACTGCCGATGCAGGAACCGATTGGCTGCTGAAGTTAAACACCGTTCCCTGGCAGATCTCTTCATTACTTCCGGCATCTGCAATCGGACTGGGAGAAATAGTTACCAGCAATGGTAATGTTTCAACCGCACAACCGGTAGCAACAATGGTTTCGGTAACCTTTACAGAGCCTGTTCCCGCGCCTGCCCAGGTTACTGTTATAGAGTTTGTGCCTGTACCGGCCGTAATGCTGCCACCCACAACTTCCCAGCTATACGTATTGCCAATAACATTTGGAGTTGAGTAAACAACACCTGCTTGATTGGAGCAAACCGAGTTTGTGCCACTGATAACCGGAGAAGGATTGGGATAAATCGTAACCGGATAAACGGGTGTTATTACTGAACAAGAGCCTACCGTTTCAGTTACCTGTAAAGAACCTGAGCCCGCCACTCCCCAATCAACAGTTACTGTGTTGCTGGTTGCCGGACCTACAATTGTTCCGCCTGTAACCAGCCAGTTATAGGTATTTCCGGCAACAAAAGGTGTAGAGTATGTAACTGCTGTGGCACCTTCACAAACCGTATTATCGCCAGAAACAACAGGAGATGGTATCGGATTAATGATGACGGTAAATGAGGGTGTTGTTACTGAGCAACTGCTTGCCGGAATGAACTCGGTAACCGTAACTGAACCTGTACCTGCAGCGCCCCAGTTAACGGTTATGCTGTTAGTTCCGGCTCCGGCCACAATGCTACCGCCAACCACAGTCCATGTATAGGAATTACCCGGTACATTAGGCGTTGAGTACACAACTCCGGTTTCGTTGGCACATACTGAACCGGCCCCACTGATTACCGGTGTTGGTATAGGATTGATGTTTACGTTGAATACAGGAGTAGTTGTAAAACAACCTGTTGCAATAATGGTTTCGGTAAGTTGTATGGTTCCGGTACCGGCTCCACCCCAATCAATAACGATGCTGTTGCCGGTTGCAGGACCATCAATTGTACCTCCGGTAACAACCCATGCATAAGTTCTGCCCGGCAATAATGGGGTATTGTAAACTTTATCCTGATCGTTTGCACATACCGTATTATTGCCGCTAATGGCTGGTGCAGGCGTAGGGTTAATCGTTACTGACAGCGGTGTTGCACTCACTGCACAACCGGTTGGAGTAAATTCTGTAAGTGTTATGGTACCTGCTCCTGCCCCACCCCAATCGACAACTATTGAATTCGTTCCTATACCCGAGACAATTGTTCCGCCAGAAACCGTCCAGTTATATACGTTTCCCGGGGTATTTGGCGTACTGTACACCTCACCACTCTGGTTTGCACACACAATTGCCGAACCTGAAATTACTGGCGCAGGTGCCGGGTTAATGGTTACATTAAATACCGGTGTGGTAACCGAACATCCGGTTAATGCCACTGTCTCTACCAGTTGAACTGTTCCTGTACCCGGTGTGCCACCCCAATCAACTATAATACTGTTACCCGTGCTGGACCCATTAATTACACCACCGGCAACGGTCCAGCTATAGGTATTACCGGCCACAAAAGGCGTACTGTAAACCACACCAAGCTCATTGGCACACACTGTATTATCACCGGTAATAAAGGGAGCAGGATTAGCATTAATGGTTACTGCAAGTGGTGCCGAGGTTGTAACACATCCTGTTGTCGGAATAAACTCGATAAGCGTTACGGAGCCGGGACCTGCACTTCCCCAGGTAACCGTAATGGAATTGGTGCCCCCTCCAGCGGTGATGGTGCCACCCAATACCGACCAGATATAAATGTTACCGGGTACGTTGGGGGAAGAATAGTTTAATCCAGACTGGTTGGCGCACACGGTTGTAGTGCCTGTTACAACTGGTGTCGGAATTGGGTTGATTATGACAGTAAGGTTAGCCGCTATTGTGCTACATCCCGTTGCATCAATAATTTCAGTAAGCCCAACCGTTCCAGTTCCGGCTGCTCCCCAGTTTACCTGAATACTAGCGGTACCCGCACCGGAAACAATAGTACCACCGGTTACCGTCCAGTTATAAGTCCTTCCCGGATTTGTTGGAGTTGAGTAGATTACACCATTTTGAAATGCACATACCGTATTGGCCCCGGAAATAACCGGAGTCGGGTTAGGATTAATAGTTACTATATAAGACGGGGTAGTACTTGAGCATCCTGTTGCAAGAATGGTTTCAACTACGGTTACTGACCCACTTCCTGCTGCACCCCAATCTACCGTTATAGAGTTGGTTGTACCACCGGATACAATTGTACCTCCCGTAACAATCCATGAGTAGCTATTGCCTACAACATTGGGGGTTGAGTAAACAACGCCTGCAGCACCTGCACATACAGTATTTGAGCCGCTGATTACCGGAGTTGGACTGGGATTAATAGTAACATTGAGAGGCGTGGCCACAGTTGTACATCCTGTAGCGGTAATGGTCTCGGTAAGTTCAACGAGCCCCGTTCCTGCAGCGCCCCAATTTACCTGGATGGAGGCTGTACCCGCACCACTCACAATTGTACCACCGGTAACTGTCCATACATAGGCTCTTCCACCAGCAGAAGGTGTACTGTACGTTACACCTGATTGCAGCTCACAAACTGTATTGGCTCCGGAAATCACCGGTGTCGGATTTGGATTTACAGTTACATTAACATTGGGCGTAGTAAAAGAACATCCTGTGATTATATCTGTACGTACCACCCGCACCTGTTTTGCGCCTGTTGTAGCCCAACTAATAACTGCATCAGGCGTTCCCTGCCCTGAAACGATCGTTCCACCTCCTGTGGCAATCCAGTTATACGAAACATCGGGCGTATTGGCTGTAGAATAGAGTCCTGTTGCATTTACACAAAGAGCTGTAGGTCCGACTGCTGTTCCTGTTGGTAAGGGGTTTTTAGTTACATCAAACACAGGTGTGGTAACGGCACATCCAGTAGCAGTAATGGTTTCAGTTACTGTTAATGTACCAGTTCCGGCTCCTCCCCAATCAATTCGTACGGTTGAGTTAGTAGCTGACCCATCTATAGTTCCACCGGTTACCACCCATAAGTAGGTCCTGCCAGAAGCAGACGGTGTTGTATAATCAACATTTTGCTGATTGGCACATACAGTATTGGGTCCTGAAATAACCGGTGTCGGATTGGGATTAATAGTCACATTATAAATGCTTGAAAGGGTGGTACAGCCGGTTGTTGAATTAGTTTCAGCAACGCGAAGGGTTCCAGTCCCGGCCGAGCCCCAATCAATGGTTACAGTATTATTGGTTGAGGAACCAATTATTGATCCTCCTGTTGCAACCCAGCTATACGTGTTGCCAGCAACAAAGGGAGTATTGTAACCTACACCTGCCTGGTTAGCACATACAGTAATCGGACCACTGATAGTCGGTGTCGGGTTGGGATTGATAGTAACATTATATGGCGCGGTGGTCGTGGCACAGCCCGTGGCCGTTACCGTCTGCGTTACCTGTACGGTGCCTGTTCCCGCTCCTCCCCACGTAACCGTGATGCTGTTCGTGCCAGCCCCGGACGTGATACTTCCTCCCGTCACACTCCACGCATACGTGTTGCCCGCTACCAAAGCCGTGCTGTACACCAAACCCGACTCGTTCGCACACGCTGTGGCCGGGCCGCCTATTGCAGGCGATGGATTCGGATTAATCGTTACCGTATAGTTCGGGGTCAGTGTCGAACAGGATGTGGCCGTGATCGTCTCCGTTACACGAACCCACCCGGAACCCGATACACCCCAGTCTATCGTTACGCTGTTGTTGGTGGCCGCACCCACTATCGTGCCGCCCGATACTTCCCACAAATACGTATTGCCCGCATTGTTGGTGGTGCTGTACACAACACCCGTCTGACCCGCACATACCGAGTTCACGCCACTAATGCTTGGTGTTGGATTAGGCTCAACAGTTATCGTTGTATTGGCATTGGCTGTAATACCATTACCATCGGTTATAGTTACCGTATATAAAGTAGTTACTGCAGGAGATGCAACCGGATTTGCAATGGTAGTAGCACTAAGCCCTGCCGCAGGTGCCCAATCATAAAGGAAAGGCGCATCTCCTGCTGGTGTAGCCAGCAAATTGACGCTACCTCCGGCACAAATAATAACTCCACCGCCTGTAATTATAACTGACGGGTCGGCTCCGGTAATACCGGTAAATGATGAAACCTGGCCTGAAGCAATACTACCAGAAGCGGTAAGCGTATTGGCGGCAAGGTTGCCGAACCGAACCCATGGATTGGTAATCGGGTTAAAACTTCCTGTTAGTCGAGCCGCCTTAATACTTGTTTCTGTTCCATTAATATCAACCGATGGATAGGTGGCCGTTACAGTAGCAACAGCACCGCTTATCGTAGTGGTGATGTTCCAGTAACGGGTTAAGAAGTGCGTAGTGCTGGCATTGCTGGGATGTTTGATATCCTGCACAGAAGCGCCTAACTCAGCTGGGAAACCAGAGCCTGCAGTTACATTAACTGTTACGGGAGAGTAATCAAGAGCCCCGGTGTTATCACCTATCGGAAATGTAAAGGAACCTGTTGTCGAAAATATTTTCTTGACTTCACTGCCACCGGTTGCAATAATCATCTTAGATGAAGATGGACCAACAATAGATATTGTGGCCGATGGACCCAATGTAAGATTAAAGCCCGCCAGATTAAGATTACCATTACTGATAGTCAAAACTCCATTTACCGTAATATCTCCTGAAAGCTGTGCTTCACCCGATGACTGATTAATGGTTAAGTTTTCATAAGTACCTGCTGCAACCAATTGGCCGGACCCATAGTATTCAATCGTTCCCGTACTAATAGCCAATCCATTCGAGACACCCGAAAAACGGATTGTGCCACCAGTATTGTTAATTGTTCCACCCACCGATAGTGTAAAACCAGAGACATCAAATACAGAAGTATTAACGAGGTTATTGGTTACGTTAACCGTACCCACGGCATTTTTCTGTCCTGCACCTGAAAACGACAAGTTGAAATAAGTTATCCCCGCTACAGTTTGAGGACTTGCCCCATTGTACAGCACCGTGCCATTATTATTGTTGAAGGTACCACTGTTAGTAAGGCTTCCGCCAATGGTTAATGTTCCGGAAGTTGATGTAAACGTTCCTGAATTTATTGCCAGGCTGTTAAGTGTAACCGGGTTACTTCCAAGAGCCAATGTACCGCCACCCGCTTTAGTAAGGTTGAAAGAAGGTGCATTGATAATTCCACGAACAGCCAGCGTATTGGCGTTAACTGTTACCAGACGATTTGCACTTAAGGTTATAGTTCCTGTTCCAAGATTAAGGTTTTGCGTGCCGGTAAAAGTGAAGTCGCCATTCCAGTTTTGCGGGTAATTCAATGTAGTGATAGCCCCACCTGTCGTATTGTTTATTGTGCCTCCGTTAATGGTAAAGGTACCAGCTACGGTTCCCAGCGCACCGGCATTATTAATGTTCAGCGTCCCGGCATTAAGTGTAGTTCCACCGGTAAAGGCATTTGCTGCGGTAAGAGTTAATGCTCCAGCACCGGATTTTGATAAACCAAAACCACCGGAAATAATTCCTCCGACAGTAAGGTTTCCTGCATTGGTTGTTATCTGCCGGTTTGCGGTTAGGGTAACGGCTCCCGTGCCAAGATTCAGATCCTGCGTTCCTGTAAAAACAAAATCACCTGCCCAGCTTTGTGGATAATCTCCTGTTGTAATGGCGCCACTGGTAGTATTATCAATTGTTCCTCCGTTAATGATAAAGGTTGATGATGTTGATCCTAAAGCCGTTGAACTATTGATATTCAACGTTCCGGACGAAAGGGTTGTGCCCGAATGCAAATTAGCACCAGACAACGTGAGCGTACCGGCTCCTGCCTTCGTTAGCCTGAAGCCACCGGAAATAACTCCGCCAACGGTAAGTATGCCCCCTGCAGTTGTAACCTGCCGGTTACCGGAAAGTGTTACAGCGCCTGTACCAACATTCAGATTCTGTGTTCCGGTAAAAGTAAAGTCGCCATTCCAATTTTGAGTATTGTTGGTAGTTAGGGTAATCGCTCCGGAACTTGTGTTATCAATGGTGGTACCCGCATTAATTGCAAATGAACCTGTTCCAATGGCTGAGGCCGAATTAATATTTAGCGTGCCGCCTGTTAGACTGGTACCACCAGAATACGTATTTGTACCACTTAGTGTAAGCGCACCTGAATTCGATTTTGTTAATGCCAGCACCTGTGCTCCGCCATTTTGAATGGTGCCTGCAAAAACACTGGAGCCTGTTGAATTAACGGTTAGCGTAGCCGCTGGGCCGCCTCCATTTTCAATTACAGGAGTGCCAACCACAACATCGGTATTCAAGGCTGATACCGTAGTGCTGTTACCATTGAGTTGCAAAATACCCGTGCTTGCAGGGGTAAATGTTACGGCTCCGGAGTTGAGCGCATTGGGGTTTCCCAAACGCAATGTACCACTTTCAATAACTGTACCGCCTGTAAACGTATTAGCAGCTGAAAGGAAAAGAACACCTGAACTACCCTTCCTCACTCCACCTGTTCCACTAATGATTGATGAGATTGACAGATCCGGATTAGCCACACCATCCGCTACCTTAAACTCCCGAAGTGAACCTCCAAGAGCAATTGGCGCACTGATTAGCGCTGTTGTGGCGCTGGCATTTGTTGTTACATCACCAGCCAACGTAATTGTGCCTGTACCGGTAATTGATGTTCCACTCATTTCCAGGGATGAAACAGTTGTTACATTATTGGCACCAAGTGCGAAAACACCATTACTAACAAATAACCCATTACTGATTGCAATAGATGAAGCAAGTGTAACGGTATTGTTACCTCCCCCACCGGAGTTGTTAATAGTCAGGCTAGCCACCGTTGCGGGCAACCCATCACCAACAGCCTGGTTGGCATTACCAACATATATGTAATTTGCTCCGGTGCTGTATACGCGGTTAGGCACTGACCCCGTCATCTGCACACTGCCCGTCATCGTTGTTAGGGTAATGCCCTGAGGAGAGCCTATTCTAAGCGTTGAGCCGGCACTGGTTACGAAATTGCTTTCCCCCACTCCGCTTAATGTTGCACCCGGAGAAATGGTCAGATCCCCATTGTTTGTAAAAAATCTGTCAGCACCGCCTGTAAAGGCATCCAAAACAACGTTGCCATCAATAACACCAGTTGCCGTTGCGGCAAGGGTAAATTCCATACGGGCACCCGCTGCCCCTATGGTAAACGTTTTTCCGGAGGCTACTGAAAATGAACCTGTAACCGTTAAAAGATTGCCGCTTACTGAAGCGGAAAATACACAGTTACCTGACCCTGAAACCGTAAGGCTGTTTAATGAAATTGTTGGTACCCCCGTTATTGTGCCCCCTGTGTGCGTAGCCGGTATGATCACATCGGCACCGGCACCCGGTACAACGGCCGGGCTCCAGTTAGCGGCTGTATTCCAATTACCGCCACCAGCCGGTACCCAGGTTTGGGCGTTTACGCGAAAACTGAGGGTAAAAACAAGAATGATGAAGACTGCTGAAAGCAATCCGATTTTATGGCGCTTGCCGGATTTAACCGTTAAAAGAGCATGAAACGGTCGTAAAAATCGGAGCATAGAGAATCGTTAGCCAACTATAGTTTTTGAATCGCATCAGAAGCCTAAAAGTAACCTTTTGGAGCTAAAAATCTAAATTTTTATAGTCGCCAGAGTTATTCAAAGCTACCCTGAGGGTTAAGTTTTATCAACGCTATTTTATCCTGGTTGGTCAGGTTCATTGTACCCAGCACTAAAATATCTCCATTTGGTAATTCGGCAACAGCAGTTGCCCGATCATCAGTCGATTCGCCTCCAAAAAAAGTTTGAAATTCGATATCCAGTGCAGGATTTACTTTAGCCAGCCAAATATTACGGGTATTACCCGGCCGGATTTGGTTGCCTACAATTAAATACCGGTTCACTCCGTACGAACAGGCATGTACTCCCTGAAAGCCGGACGAAAAACTTTTCGACTCGGTTAATGTAAATCCATTAATCACTTTAGTAAGTAAAATGGATTGATCACCGGAAGTATTGGTAGTTGTACCTATGGCAAGATAAGTCCCCGATGGGGAACTTGTAATCCAAGACATCCTCTCAGCAGTCGCTGCTCCGCCTTCAAAAAAATCCGTACGAACATTGTCTTTAACTTTATTAAACCAAAAATTATAATCATATGATGAACTAATATTTAGCTCACCCGACAGGAGTTTATCCGTATAGGCGGCAAAGTAGTGTTCCGCAGGGCTTATTTCGAAATACTTAATACCCATGATATCGCCTTCACCACCAAAGTCGGTGGGCCATGTAGTAAGGTTAAGATTGCCATCAAATCGAATGGATAACAGATCGCTCAAGTCAGCTACCGCCATGGGGCCGTCATTAAAGGCTTCCGGTGAGGTGTTTCCTGTAATGATAAAGTGACCATCGGAAGTGGTTGTTACGGAATAACCATACTGGCTTTGCCAGGCATTGTACTCTACACTATCCTGTTTATTTCCGTTTTGATCAACGATAATCAATTTTACCAGTGTACTATCGCCAACGGGCTTACGGGTATTGGTTAGTATCACAAAATTTCCTGCAAAAGGGCCAGTAGCTACCAACTCGATGTCGCGGGGATCCTCAAACGAAGCACCCATCCGTTTTTGCCAGATTATATTACCGACTGCATCGGCCTTTACAACAAAAATTTGCCTTCGCTGAGCTGAAAGTTGTGTACTACCCAGAATGAGAATTGTACCATCTGGATTTACAATCAGATCCCTCCCCTCTTGGTCACCATCTTCGCCATAGTATTTAATAAAATGCTCTTTGAACAATGGTTCAATATTGCCTCCAGTATCGCACGATAACCAAATGCATACTAACAGTAAATTCAACAGCAAACCCTTCCTACTCATTGTTATTAATCTTTTTTACTGACTTGAGCACAGTTCTCGTTTTTGCCTTTTTTAGCCTACGCGGCTTATACAACGGTTTTATAAAACCAATGGAAACCGAAAGGTTATCCAACCTGAAATAATCATCTACATGTCCAAACTCCTGCATGGGTCTGCCTGTAAAGGTAGTTGTGTTGGCAACTAAATTAGTTAGCCCGAATCCGTACCGTAGATCTGCAAACAGATAGTCAAGTTTCCACTTATATTTAACAGCCCCCCCAATGAAAAATGTAGTATTAAGCTGGTCGCGGTACGGGAGAAAATCAATTTTAGGGCTTGAGGCGATGATAGTATTCAGGCCGTTATCACCCTGATTATTATTAAATATTTCAAGCTCGCCTGTAGAAGAAAACATATAGTTAAAAGAAACGCCTGCAAAGGCTTGTGGTAAAAATTTTCTTACCTGCGATTTATAAAACCTGCTGAAGGAATATTTTATCATTATCGGCAACTGAAGCCAATTTGCCCGCTCAAAGAAAATCTGCCGATCACGACCAAAAACATTAAATCGTTCACGTTTATAGTCAGTTAAAGTCCATCCGATTTCTGCTGAAAGGGCAAGGTGCTCTGAATAATTCCAGTCAATACCACCCGAAGCCAGCATGCCAGGTTTAATGGTGTATTGAGTGCCTATTGGCGTGGGGCCTGAAGCTGGTAAAATTTCGTGTATAACACGATTAATTGAAACGTTAGTGCCTAGGCGTGCATATAGTGAAAAAATTGGCGAGGCGGTAAATTTTTTACTCAGGTAAACCACATCAATTGGGTCAACAGCGGGGTCTGTAGCAAATTCAGGATTAGCTTCAAGAACCTCCAGGTAGCTGTTTTCTGCAGCCAGCGGATCATCAAGAAGCAAATAAACCTGGGTAAGTAGCAGGTACGCCCGCTGCCGTTGTTCACGGGTAAACCCATCGCTTATGCAATTGGCCAACATGCCGGGTACACCATAAAACCGGCCGGAGTTAAATTCTTCAGTAGCTTGGTTTAAAACTTGCTCGCAGGTCACCTCCTGCGCCCAAGAAAGAATCGTGCTTAGCAAGATTAACGATCCACCAACTGAAGTCCGTACGCTGCGCATCGCCCTTATTGATAGTCTTTAATAAGCAGGTTAACACAGGTTGTTTCATATTCTATATCGTTGCCAACATAGGTTTTCCATTCATCCTGTGTCATGTTTCTTGACATTTTCGGGCAAATCTGGCCAGCCAGAAATTTCGGATCCGTTGGCCAAATCCGTATCTCAGAATCGTGACATGCCGCAATCAGGTAATCGCTGCCGCGTGCAAAAGCAATGTCCCAAACGAAGCCGTTATTATTATCCATCACTATCGGTAAGTCTTCGGGGTTTTCTAAAACCCACATCTGAAGGCGTTTATCGGCACCGGCACTGGCCAGTAATTTACCATCAGGCGAAAACTCCACATCATAAACACCGGCCTTGTGCCCTGTAAATTGGCGTTCCTCTTTTCGTAAATTCATATCAAACAATTTCACCAATCCCCGCTTGTCATTAATTTCAAAAGTACCATAAGCAAGCTTTTTGCCATCCGGACTAAACTGAACAGACAGAATTTGTACTCCGCTATATTCGTTAAGCAACTCAATTTTTCCGGATTGTAAATCAATTAAAACCAACTGACCTGTCCAGGCTGCGCCAGCCACCGTGCGACCATCCGGGCTAACGGATAATGTTTTAATCTCATAAGGTAGCCGGGCAACTGTTTTTGATCGACCGGTTTGATGGTCGACTACAGAAACTGTGCGATCGGATTTAGCTATCAGAAAGCCGCTGTTATCGGGCAAAAATGTTATGGCATTGGTTGCTCCGGTCAGTCCATTAACTACCAATGGTTTTTGTGATTTACTCTGGAGATCAAAAACCTGCACAGCGGCCGAGTCTGTTCCATTGGCCAGGTAGCGTTCATCGGAACTCAACGCAATTACCCGGTTAGGAAATGGGTTTTCAAAGCCTGTGGGTGCGCTTGTTTGTTTTTCATAATTGCCGGTAAAGATTCGCCCATCAGCACCAGCCGCAAAAAAGGTTGCCGAACGTGAAGACACTGCTATGGAATTAATCCGATTGCGTGGCGGGCCGGGAACTTTTACCGCGTTGAAAGTGGAACCGCTGAATAATTTAAGGGCATGATACAAGCCGTTATAGATATACGGGTCGTACCGTTTACCCCCATAGCGTGTGTTAAAATGATAGGCCTGCATTATCTGGGCACCAGCCAAATCCCGATCGTCATCTTCCTGGTAGGAAATACCGGCTAACTTCTGGGCAACGGCAAGCATGTAGAGCCCGTTAGCTCGAGCAAATTCAGCATTGGCGCGTATGGTTTCGGTCTCAGCAATTATTCGTTGCTCTCGTTCCTTCTCGCCTGCTGCAATAGCCAGCGCTTCTTGTTCTTCGGCTTTTTTCAACGCGGCAATAGCCAGGTTGCGCTGCCGGTTGGCTTCGGCCAGCGCTTTTTGGACGTTAATCAGGGCCTGTTCCAATTCATCCTTTCTACGATTGGCTAAATCGGTTGCCGCTTCGGCTTCAATTCGTTTTTGTTCAGCCAAAGCCCGTTGATCCGATGCTTCCCGCTCACGCTTTTCGGCAAGCCTGGTTTGATTGTCTGCTTCAACTTTCTGTATGTAGGCAAATACCAGGAATAATAACGCGATGACGGCCGCTATACCGAGCACCACTGCCGTAATGCGGGCTCTGCGGAGCATACGCCTCTGCTGCAACTCTTGATTTTTCAGTTCGGCCTCATAGGTTATGCGACTGGTTTCAAGGAATACAATGGCGCGCTCAAAGGCCACGTCATACCGTTGTGCCCATTCGCGGGTTGGCCGTTGTTTTTTTTGCCAGTTCAAGGCCAGTTGTAAATCGGGTGGTCTCCATAAACCGGTTCGGCCAATCTGGTACATGGCTGCAGCATCTGAGAGCCGCTTGTACATCTGGGCCGATTCAAATTCTTCCTCTACCCAGGTATTAAGGCGAGTCCAGATCCGCATTAAACTTTCATGCGAAAGCTCGATTATTGATTCGCTGTTTAGCGGAACATGGTGTGATGGCATTAAAAACGACCGCCCTGGTTTGCGAAAATGCTCCACCACGGCAATCATTTCTTCCTCATCGGCATCGGCCAGGCGCGCAATAAGGCCGAGTTTTGCAGGCCTGCGCATTCCCCGGCTTTCACTGCTCTTTTCGGTGATGCTTTTAAACAGTATTTCTGCAATTTCTTTCTCCCGGGGTGATAATTCTTCCAACACCTCATTGGCGTGTTGTGAGATGGCCTGCTCAATCCGACCGATGGCATAGTAGTGCCGGATATCCATCGGTTCTCCTGGCTCCCGGTTATTCACCCAATAATCCCAGGTACGCATCAATGCGTGCTGCAATATGGGCAACTGATCCTGGTTTTTGCCCATATCGTTCAATAGCCTTTTTACAAGACGCTGGGAAATTTTTCCTCCGGCAACGGCAACAGGTCCTTCAATAGCAAGTTTTTTCTGTTCACGCGTCATCTGCGGCACCAGGTAGTTACTGTTATTAATAACCTGGGTAAGCCCCGGGTATGCCGCGCACTTTGAGATAAAATCAGACCGCATCGTAACGGCTATAAAAATGGGGGTATCGGTCTGCCGAATGGCATGGAGGATCAGATTTACATATGCCTGTGCATCATTTTCTGCTTCGCCATGTTCGCTGGAATCGTGATAGCGAAATAATTCTTCAAACTGGTCAAGCATGAAGAATACATTGTCCTGTTGGAAGGTTTGCAAAAACCTTGAAACTTCAGAAAGCCCATGCGGTCCGCTGCGTAACACGGAGAGAATGATAGACCGGTATATGGGTATATCCTCGTGTTGAATCCGCTTATGCTGAACCATGTATTGAACTACTGATTCGGCCAGGTTTTCAATGGGTGATGTACCGGGACGCGTAATTATGACATGCCAATGCGGACTTGAATGTGAAACAAAACCACCGTAAAGAACAGGCACCAGTCCACATGACATTAACGATGATTTCCCGCTACCGGAATACCCCATCACACAAACAAATCGGTGCGTGGCCAGTTTGTTCAAAATCTCATCGACCTGACCTTCTCGGCCAAAGTAGAGGTGGCATTCCTCAACGGTAAAAGGCCTTAAACCCGGAAATGGATTAACTGCATCAGGCTGAATGTCGGTCAGAACTTCAGGCAGATCTAGCTCGGGTTCGGTATGTAGCGGCTTACTCAGCATAAGATGCCACGAAGAACCTGAAAGTTAATGATTTGAAGCTGAAAAGTTAAGCCCACACTTCAATAATTAGTTTAAAAAGTGGCATTCCTGCCAATGAGTTTAAAAAATAGTCTCTAAATAAGCGAATTTAGGCAGAAATGGCAAATTTTTATACAAATTCAATAACCTTATCGGCAAGTTTTACATTATCAGACAGTAATTCGTAAAACTGATCTTTATTAATTTTTAATAAGGTTACATCGGTCTTGGCAATAATCAGGTTGGTACTCACAAAGTTGGGCATGGCCAACATCTCCCCAATGAATTCTCCAACTTTAAAGGTCCCCAAAAGACCACCCCTTTGATAGAAATCAACTTCGCCCTTAACCACAACCAAAAAATCGTTGTTTACGGTTTCATCAAGTGTCAACGATTCATCCCTGCTAAGTGAAAATTCCCGGCTAATATCGGCCAGGTACGTGAGGGTTATTCCGGGAATATCTTCAAACACGCTTACTTTCATGAAAAACAAAACTTTACTGAAACGGCTTAACTTATCAGTCAATACAATTTCATCAAGTTCCTTTTTCCTGGCCACCCCAAGCCTGCGGGAGTTTTCTTCATATTCCCGGTTATCAATCTGCCACAAAGCGTAAGCAGCTGCCTCACTTATAAGATGATCTGGATTAAATAACTGTGCAATCAGGTCAAGCTTAAACTCCTCGATGCGCTGATTACCGATTTGAAACAACACACATGCCTTGGTCCATCGGTTAGATTGCGTGAAGTCGCGGTTGATTATGAATTTCAACACCAGCCGTGCATCTAACTTAACCCGTGGATAAAAAATGTCAAGCCGTTTAATACGCTCCTCATCCGTAATTTCATCAAGTACCGGGATGATGCGTTGCTTGAGTTGCTCAGACAAAAATACATCGAGCAACTCTATTGCATACGTTATTCCCTCGGTGGTACCGCTTTCAATATTTTCCTTTACTAATTGAATTGAGCGTGTGTCATAGAGCATGGCCAACAGCATGTAAATATGCTCAATATCATTTTGAATCTCCCATCGTAATGAATTGATAATGTGTTTATTATGCTCACTTGGTCCAAGTTCCTGAATAGCACTCAGATTCCACCGTAAATCCGCAATATCATTTTCAATGGCATATTTAATGCGTGTAACCTGCGAAATGCCAGCCTTAAATCCGCACTCACCTAACGATAGCAGAACTTGTGATACAATAACCTTGTTGGGGTAATCAATTTTATTCCACAATAAATCCTTAGCCCGTTGGCCGTCTATACGGCCCATCGTCTGGACGATTCGCTGCATCAGGTGTGTGCTCTGTCCGCTTTTATAAAAAGCGGCCTCCAATGCAGGAAGTGTTTTTGTACCCATTAGCACCAGTGCATTCATCGCCTGATTACTGAAAATCGGGTTGGCCATGTTATCAATAACCGCATTAATAACTTCAGCATTGTGCTTTTTTATCGATGACTTAATGGCGGTGTTCCTAACTTTGGTTTCAGGGTCATTCAGGAGCTCAATCAAAAACGAGATGGAGTCATCCGAAGAGGTATGTAACAATAATTCGGCAGCATATTGCCTGTCGTTGGCATTGGCTGACCGGGCCAGGCGTTGAATACGGAGTTTTGTAATATCGCCCTCATTATCAAGAATCATCTGCAGATCAGTTATGCTGAGCACGTTTCTTTCTGAGGGATTGGTCTTTTCCGGATCAAGGCGTATAACATATTGATCTGATACGGACAGGCCCTTCATTTCATTCATCCGCTCCTGCGCGTAATGTTTAACGGCTTCATCTTCATTTCGTATAAGGTTATTTACCCAAACCGGGGTTTGACTGGCATTAATCTTCTCAAGTAACTTATAAGAGAATACCGCCTTTTTGTTATCGGGTGAGGTCAGCAAACCTTCCAGGCGCCTGGTTATCTGCGTAAATCCTACCTCAAGTTTGTCTTGTTGTAAATCCGGGCTCTCAAGTTTAACCCTGATTTTATGTTTATAACCCGCGTAGAGTTTGTTGACAACAAGAAAGTACAAAACTGCCAGTATAGCAAGCATAGCTGATACGTGGATAACATCGAACCACGGTATGAGGCTTAATCCGAAAATGACAAGACCAGTAATAAAACGAGAACTTTCATTTACAAGCCCTTCCACTTTGGCTTGAAGGTTAAAGCGCACCCGGTTGTCGAGCGGGATAAAAAACAGCTTAAGTACCGGGGTTTCCAGTGATTCGCGGAAGGTCCAGTTAAACAGCCGACTCATGGCCATAAACAAAAAGAAATAAACAAATCCGGCCGGTGAAGTTTCTTTATGAAAGCCAAATGCAACTCCGGTTATCAGTGAGCCAATTGAAAAGGCGGCCAATATAATAGGTAAAATGTAAAGTGAAGTTCGCAAACCATAGTTACTTATAATTCGCTGATTAACAAATGTTTGCATTATAAGACTTAGACCATAAACAGCAGCGGTAAAAAAGGCCATAAAGTCGGTAAGCGCACGCTGGTCGGGGTATTGCTCCTTAACCATTTGCTGAAAGGAGTACTGGTTAAGTACAAAGACCATCATCGAGACCATCAGTACCACCGACATGACCAGAATATACCGGTCTGAAAACATTCTGCGCACACTGGTTTCCCGTCTTACCTCCGCATCAAATTCTCCCGGATCATTTTTCGATAAAGGAAACTTAGCCGCAATAATTGCCAGCAAAACACCCATCAGTAAAATACTGACGCTACAAACGACCAGGTAATCACTGGTTTCAGGAACAAGAAATGCAGTAAAAGGAATAAGGAAAGAAGCCACAATGGCAGCAATAAGCTGGCCGGTGTCTATCCAACCGATGATGTTTTTGGATTGCCTGAAATTAAACAAACGACCAAAGGTGCCCCAATAACTTAGCATAAGCAGCGCCACCATGGGGCCCGAGGCACAGTACATTGCAAAAATTACATTGCGCTGCCAATCGGGATTTCCGAAGTTTAGCAATACATATACTGCAAGGGTAAAGCTGAATATAATCCCGATTACAACCAGCGAAAGCACTGAGAATCGGATATAATTCTGTAAAAAGGAAAACGTTGCCGTTGAAAGAATTCCCAACACACCGGCCGCCAGAAACGCCCGATCGAGATAAGCACCCATCCGGTTCAGGAATAGCGAGTCGGCCGTTACCTGGTAGGTTGCAATAAACACCCCCATAAAGAATCCGGTGGCCAGCATGTAAACAACCTGGCGCTGTTCCTGGCTTGTAATCCGCAATGACCGATTTAAAATGTTCATCCTTCCGTATCAGCAAATATAAAAAAATAGGGCCTGACGTTACGCGTCAGGCCCTCCTATCCCCCGATGGGTTCGATTTAATTTTTCTTGGTCGCCTCTTTCTCAGCGCGGTATTCCTGGTTAAGGCCGGCAATCACTTCATTCGTAATATCCAACGCACCCTGCCCGTATAAAATATCACTGCCCGGATCCAATTTAAATACCATTTGAAGACCTTTTTCTTCCCCGTACTTTTTCAAAAAAGCAGTAACACGCTTATACAATTCTTCATTCAGTTTAGCTTGGTCGTTTACTAATTCCTGGGTTATCCGTTGTTCGAACAACTGTAGATTTTGTTGTTTACGCGCTAAGTCTTCTTCCAGGGTGCGTACCTGGCCAATAGTCATGTTGTTCATGTTACGCTGGTAGGCTGTAATTTCACCTTGCAAACTTTCGGCACGGTTCCGGTAGTCCTGCTCCACTTTTTTCTTTTTAGCCTCCAGAATTTCTGCTGATGCTTTGATATATTCGTAGTGCTTAAGCACCGAGTCGGAATTGATATAAGCCACCGACAGAGAACTTTGCCCGGCCTGCGAACCAGATGAATTCCCTGAACCTGAGCGGCTGGAGAAAAAAAGAAAATACAAAACACCAACTGCCACCAGCAGCACGATGTTGAGCGCAAGCGAAATGTTTTTCATGAATTTTTAATTAGCCGGCAAATATAATGAGAACCCCTGCTTAGGCAAACTCCTTACTTGAACCACTCGGCATACATTGGGTAGTTGCGGGCCGTACGCCTGATGGCCTCCAGCATGTCATCCGAAATATCTTTAACCCGTTTTGCCGGAACCCCGGCATAAACACTGCCAGGCTCAACCCGTGTACCCGGCAACACCACAGCCCCGGCTGCAATAACCGAATTGGTGCCGATAACGGCATCATCCATAATTATGGCACCCATGCCAATCAGTACGTTATCCTCAACCGTGCAGCCATGCACTACGGCATTGTGTGCAATTGATACATTATTTCCGATCACCAACTTAGCGCGTTGGTAGGTACAATGAAGCACAGCGCCATCCTGAATATTGGTGTTATTGCCTATGGTAATACTATGAACATCGCCCCTCACCACGGCATTAAACCACACCGTGCAGTTATCGCCCATGATAACCTCACCAACGATTACAGCACCATCGGCCAAAAAGCAATTCTGACCGAGCTTAGGTGTAAAACCGCGAACAGATTTAATAATAGCCATTCTTCTTTACTGACAACTTGTCATATTTACTGATAAAATTATTACTTTTGCAACCTGAATTCCAGAAAATGAGGCAATTAATTGATGATATAAGTTTTGTTGAGGGCGAAATGACTGACCAGGTAAAAGTGCTGTCTGATTCAGGTACCGGCAAAGGTCGGAAGTTGTACATCGAAAGTTATGGTTGCCAGATGAATTTCTCGGATAGCGAGATTGTAGCCTCCATCTTGCGCAATGAAGGATTTGATACCACTTCTGATCCGAACCAGGCCGATGTGGTCTTTCTGAATACCTGTTCTATTCGTGACAAAGCGGAACAGACTGTACGCAACCGCCTCTCACAGATTAATGCCCTTAAAAATAAAAAACCTGAATTACTGGTTGGCGTTCTTGGCTGCATGGCTGAGCGTTTAAAAACCAATTTACTGGAAGAAGAAAAAATTGTTGACCTGGTTGCCGGACCGGATGCTTATCGCGATCTCCCGAGGCTCATCAGCCAGGTAGATGAAGGCGAACGGGCCGTGAACACGTTTTTATCGAAGGAAGAAACCTATGCTGACATTGCACCGGTACGGTTAAACTCAAACGGGGTTACTGCCTTTATCTCCATCATGCGGGGCTGCGATAACATGTGCTCCTTCTGCGTGGTGCCCTTTACCCGGGGCCGGGAACGCAGCCGCGATCCGCAGTCCATTATTAACGAAGCCCGAACATTATTTGAAAATGGCTATCGCGAGGTTACCCTGCTTGGCCAAAATGTTGACTCGTATAAATGGAGCCCCGAAGAGAATAACAAAGGCCTGTTGGAACGCAAGGGAATAAATCAGGTTATAAATTTTGCCCAGTTGCTCGGGTTGGTCGCTCAGATTCATCCCGACCTGCGGGTACGGTTTTCAACATCGCATCCTAAAGACATTACAGATGAAGTTTTATTCACAATGGCCCGGCATGAAAACATCTGCAAATACATTCACCTGCCTGTTCAAAGCGGTAATTCGAGAATTTTGGAACTGATGAACCGGGGTTATAGCCGCCAATGGTACCTGGAGAAGATCAAACGGATCCGCGAAATATTGGGTGAAGATTGCGGTATTTCATCGGATATGATAACAGGCTTTTGCAGTGAAACAGAAGCAGAACACCGGGAAACACTTAGCCTGATGGATGAAGTTGTATTCGATTTTGCGTACATGTTTCATTATTCCGAACGTCCTGGCACACTTGCAGCACGGAAACTTACAGACGATGTGCCCATTGAGGTAAAAAAGAAGAGGTTAAACAAAATTATAAACAAGCAAAACGAACATTCATTGTTACGAAACAAGCAGGCAGTAGGTAAAGTACATAAGGTATTGATTGAGGGTGAGTCAAAACGTTCAGCCGACTACCTTCAAGGCCGAAACTCAGCCAATAAAGTAATTGTATTTCCTAAGGAAAACTTTGAAAAAGGGCAGTATGTTTATGTACGTGTACACGATTGTACTGCTGCTACATTATTCGGTAAGGTTGTAAGTTGAAGTTGGATGGCAACGCAGGAAGCAGAAATTCAAAGCATTAAGCAACGGTTCGGAATAATCGGCAATTCGCCTATGCTGAACCATGCCGTTCGGGTAGCCATGCAGGTAGCCCCTACGGATATGTCGGTACTGATTACCGGAGAGAGTGGAGTTGGAAAAGAGATCTTCTCTAAAATTATTCATCACCTTAGTCCGCGCAAACACGGCCAGTTTATTGCCATCAATTGCGGATCCATACCGGAAGGAACCATCGACTCCGAATTATTCGGCCACGAGAAAGGTTCGTTTACCGGAGCACACGAAGCCCGTAAAGGATACTTTGAAGTAACCAACGGGGGTACCATTTTCCTGGACGAGATAGGCGAAATGCCTTTAGGAACTCAGGCCCGACTCCTGCGTGTGTTGGAGAATGGGGAATTCATCAAAGTCGGTTCCTCAAAAGTGCAGAAAACAGATGTACGGGTAGTAGCCGCAACGAATGTAAACCTGATGCGCAACGTGGAAGAAGGAAAATTCAGAGAAGATTTATACTACCGCCTCAGCAGCGTACCCATTTTTGTACCTCCTTTGCGCGAACGCGGTAAGGATATTGAACTGTTGTTCCGGAAGTTTGCTACCGATTTTGCTGAAAAGTATAAAGTAAAGCCAATTGTATTAACCGAAGATGCTAAGGAGGCATTGCTCAAATACCGCTTTCCGGGCAATATCCGTCAGTTAAAAAACCTGGTTGAACAAATCTCTGTCTTGTCAACCGATGATAAGGAGGTAACTGCCGAAAAACTGGCGCACTATCTTCCGCATGAAAATACGCTGCCTGCTCTTTATCGTAACGGTTCCGCTCCAGCCGAAACTTTATCTGAACGGGATATTCTTTACAAGGTATTGTTCGATATGAAAAAGGATGTGGTTGATTTGAAGCGAATTGTTCTAGACCTGGTTAGCCGTCAGGGCAACGCAGCCCAACTGGTAAAAGAAAATCCTGGATTGTTTGAGGGCATCCACTTTACCGAGACCAAACAACCGGAAGAGCATATCGTATTGAACCTTAGCCCGACTAAGAAAGAACTTCACCAGGAAGCAGACGTTGACGTGCAGGATATCAGCCATGAAACGGAAGACAACTCCCTCTCTATTGAACAAAAGGAGAAAGAACTCATCATAAAAGCACTTCGTAAAAACAACAATAAGAGAAAATATGCGGCACGGGATTTGGGCATCTCGGAACGTACCCTCTACCGGAAAATAAAGCAGTATGATCTGGAGGATTAAAATACCCGCAGCCTTAAGTTATTTACTAAACTTTTGCGCCTTACTATCATGTATGCAGCTTACATCTTGCGGAGTTTACTCCTTTCAGGGCGCAACTACCAATGCAAAAAATATCTCGATCCAGGAGTTTTACAACAACACTGAACTGGCACCAGCCAATATCGGGCAAGTATTCACCAACCGGTTAAAAGACTACATGATCCAAAACACCAACCTGAATGTGGTACCGGAAAACGGACAGTTACAAATGGAAGGTATTATTACCGGTTATTCGCTCACCCAAATTGCACCCGTTGCCAGCAATGATCCAAGCCGGGGCGATCTGGCAGCTTCCACGCGGTTCACTATAACTGTTAAAGTAACGTACATTAATACTCTGGATGAGTCGATGAGTTTTAAGGACAGATCATTTTCGTTTTACCGCGATTTCAGTAATGACTTAAATTTTACCGATATCGAAGAAAACCTGACACGTCAGATTTTTGATCAACTTGCACTAGACATCTTTAATGCTTCGGTTGCTAATTGGTAAAAAACTTTTATTTTTACCTACCTCAACCCTGCGCGTGAAAAAAGACGAATTAATCCATGTAATCGAGCGCTTTCCTGCATCAACTCCGGATGAGGCCATCCAGTTATTGACATTACGCAATCAATACCCCTTTAGCCAATTACTCCAAGCACTGGCCGCCCGGTTAAGTAGCGAGCATGGCCTGCAGGGTCACAGCATGCTATTGCAAGAAGCAGCCATTCACTGCACCGATCGGTCGGTCTTGAAAGAAATCATGACGCTTAAAAAGTCACAAATTGAAGTACAGGTAGCGGAAGATACAACGGAAACTGTGCCACAGGAGACATTCCACGATTTTGCTGATGAAGTAGTAGAAGATCTGGAGAAACTGAAACACGCTAAAGAAACATTTGAAGCCCTTTTTGGAGGTGATAGTACAGCAAAACCACCAGTAATCCGGGAAGTAAAACCAGAAAAAGGCAAAAGGGAACCGCTAAAATCAAAAAAGCAACGCATTGTTGAATTGGCAAAAGAATTATCGGCTGGAAATACCACAGAAGAACCTGTTGCCGAAAAAAGGGCCATCAAAAAGACGGGCAAAAAAGCCCCACCAATTGACCCACTGATTGAGTCTATAAAAACCTCTCGTAAAAAGATTAAACCTGAGAATGAAAAGGCTAAAGAACAACTTGAGATAATTGATCAGTTTATTAAATCCAAACCCGTTATTTCACCCACCCCCGCTACCAGCGAAGATCAACCCGACATGTCTGAGTCCATCCGCAGCGGTGAGTTCAGTGATCACATCGTTTCTGAGACGTTAGTTGAAATACTGCTGAAACAAGGAAAGAAGGATAAAGCCATTGAAGTGTTAAAGAAGCTCATTTGGAAGTTTCCGCAAAAAAAGACTTACTTTGCAGCCCGAATTGATGATCTAAAAAAATAATATGCTCACATTTATTATTGGCTTAATCCTGTTTTCTTGTGTATTGCTTGTTCTGGTAATCCTGGCTCAAAACGCAAAAGGCGGTGGACTTACCAGTCAGTTTGGCGGTTCCGGTGCAACCAATATAATAGGCGTTAAAAAGACAGGTGATTTGCTTGAAAAACTAACCTGGGGTTTTGCTATTGCCATCATGGTTCTTTCACTTTCAACCAATTTTATAAGTCCTTCAACAGGAGGCAAGGGAAGCGACATTCTGGATAAGGCCGGTGAACAGGCTGCACCACCCTCTACTGAAATTCCGGTAACCGATTCAGCCGGTACTAACTGATAGTTAACACGAGCTGTATAAAAAGAGCCCGCTGCAGACGGGCTTTTTTTTGTTAGAACTTTACCCAATTATTCAAGTTTAGAAATGTGCTTTACAAATAAACGCTTGGCAACGGGCATCAGGGTTTCTGTAAACGGAAATTTTACACGCGACAAAATAAGGTAGGTTGCCGGATTAGGCATCTCCTTGAAGCGCTTAACCAGGTTGATCTTTATACTTTCATACGGAACAACAGGGCTTTTCGGAACAGTCTCAACAAACTCTGTATTCAGGCTGCGCAGTTGCTCATATTGCTCTTCATAAATACTAAGTTGATAACGATAAACACTGGTTTCTTTTTCCGGGGGAACCGTTACAAATAAATACCCTTCGCGGGCATAAAGCGGAGTAACACCAATAGGCGATATTTCACATTGCGATTCAACGTACTCGTAAATTACCGAACCTTCCTGTAGCGAATCTTTAAACCGGGGAATCGCCCACTCGATTATAGAAGTTAGTTCATTCATTACCGAATCATCCTCAATCATCTCCCGGTAAGTAAGTTCAAGTTTCTTGAACTCTTCCAAAGACAGTTCCTTCGGAAATGACTCGCGGATTAGCGCTTTGTTCTCCTTTACCGCCTGCAGATTCTGGTAGTGAAAAACCAAATCGCTTAAAAACGGATACAATGCCACGCGTCCAAACGATTCCTTAACCGTTTTCAGGTACGCCAGCAATATGTATCGCTTGTATTCAAAATCAATCAGTCCCTGGGTAAGCCAATCTTTCGATAACCGGTCCATATTCTTCAACCAAATTTTGTAAAAGTTACTAATTGATTAAACGTTGTTCAAGCACGGTTAATACAACCACCGGGCCCAAAAAGTTGTCGTTGTAATACTGCCATCCTGCCAGTTCCAGCCATCGGAAGTTGGCAGAACAGAGGTTTAAACAGCATAGAAAACTGCCATTTTGCTGTGTTTTAAGTCCATTTTTGCCACCAAAGCAGACTGGCACAATAGGTGTTATTCAGGGCACCTGTCAAACTTGTTAAACCTAAAAATCAATAAACTGTATATGGCAAAAATCAACTTTAAACCAAACGAGGACAGGGTTCTGGTAGAACCTGCTGCCGCGGAAGAGAAAACCGCATCCGGAATTATTATTCCTGATACGGCAAAAGAAAAACCTCAAAAAGGTAAAATCATTGCCGTAGGTGAAGGTCTGAAAGACAAGCCCGTAACCGTTAAGGTGGGCGACCATGTGCTCTATGGTAAGTATGCCGGTACCGAAATCACCATTGACGGTAAAGAGTACCTTATCATGAGGAACTCAGACATTTTCGGAATTATCTAAATCGTAAACCCAAAAAACTTAAAACTATGGCGAAAGAAATAACCTTTGATACCTCAGCCCGCGACAGACTGAAGAAGGGCGTAGATAAACTGGCTGATGCCGTAAAGGTGACCTTAGGCCCCAAAGGCCGTAATGTTATCCTTGACAAGAAGTTCGGAGCTCCTACCGTAACCAAAGACGGTGTTTCCGTTGCAAAAGAAATTGAACTGAAAGATCCCATCGAAAACATGGGTGCCCAACTGGTAAAAGAAGTGGCCTCAAAAACTGCTGATGCTGCCGGTGACGGTACTACCACCGCAACGGTGTTGGCTCAAGCAATTTTTAACCACGGTATTAAAAATGTAGCCGCAGGCGCTAACCCCATGGATCTGAAACGCGGTATTGATAAAGCCGTTGCCGTGGTTGTTGAAAATCTGAAGAAGCAATCCAAAAAAATCAAAGATTCTAACGAAATCCAGCAGGTAGCATCCATCTCATCCAACAACGATGAGACGATCGGTAAGATGATTGCCGATGCAATGGACAAAGTTGGCAAAGACGGTGTCATTACCGTTGAGGAAGCTAAAGGTACCGAAACCGAGGTAAAAACCGTTGAAGGTATGCAGTTCGATAGAGGCTACCTCTCCCCTTATTTCGTTACCAATACCGAAAAAATGGAGGCCGAGCTTGACAATCCTTACATCCTGATTTACGATAAGAAGATCAGCAGCATGAAGGAACTGCTCCCCATCCTGGAAGCTACGGCACAAACCGGCAAACCACTGGTTATTATTGCTGAAGAAGTTGAAGGCGAAGCCCTGGCTACACTGGTAGTGAACAAAATCCGTGGAGCCTTGCGTGTAGCTGCTGTTAAAGCCCCGGGCTTTGGTGATCGCAGAAAAGCCATGCTCGAGGACATTGCCATCCTTACCGGTGGTCAGGTAATAAGCGAAGAGCGTGGATACAAACTTGAAAACGCTACCCTCGACTACCTGGGCCGTGCCGAAAAGGTAAACATCGATAAAGACAATACTACCATCGTAAACGGTGCGGGTAAGAAGTCTGAAATCCAAGGCCGCATTAACCAGATTAAGGCTCAGATTGAAACCACTACTTCAGATTACGACAAAGAAAAACTGCAAGAGCGCCTCGCTAAACTTTCCGGTGGTGTCGCTATCCTGTACGTAGGTGCCGCAACTGAAGTGGAGATGAAAGAAAAGAAAGATCGCGTTGACGATGCCCTACATGCTACCCGTGCAGCCGTACAGGAAGGTATCATCCCGGGTGGTGGCGTGGCTTACCTCCGCGCGATTGATGCGCTGAAAGATGTGGATACCGACAACGATGATCAGGAAACAGGAGTGAATATTGTTCGTCTTGCACTGGAAGCTCCGCTGCGCATTATTGCTGAAAATGCCGGTCAGGAAGGCTCGGTAATTGTAAATAAGGTGCGTGATGGCAAGAAGGACTTTGGGTTCAACGCCCGCGAGAACAAGTTTGAAGATTTCTTCCAGGCCGGAATCATCGATCCGACCAAAGTGGCCCGCCTGGCCCTTGAAAACGCTGCGTCTATTGCCGGCTTATTGCTGACAACCGAAGCGGTGGTTTCAGAAATACCGGAAGAAAAAGAAGCTCCTGCCATGCCCGGTGGCGGAGGAATGGGCGGCATGATGTAATGTCTTACCTAATTCATCCATACAAAGCCTCACCCTATGGGTGGGGCTTTTCTATTTTGACAGATTTGATTTGCTGCGTAACTTACATGCCTCAAACAAACAACCCATGGTTATCCATAAGACTTTTGCTGACTTTGTATTGTTTCTGTACGTACACATGGCTCACGCTGATGGCGAATTTCATGAAACTGAAGTGAAGGTGGTTAAGGAAAAAATGAAAAAACTATACCCCAATGAATCGGACTACGACAGGAAACTAAAAGAAGCCATGGCACTGTACATGGATTTTGATAAAAACCAGTTGCGCACGCTGTTTCGCGACACCTTCAAACACTTTTCAGAAGTTAAATTCCCGGTTAAATACCACATTTATACCGACTTGTATGATATTATCAATGCCGATGGAAAGATTGATGAGTCGGAAACAGATGCATTGAATACGTTGAAAGAAATTATTGATATATCGCACTGAACAACAAGCTGAATATTTATAAAAAAGGCCCGGTTAACTCGGGCTTTTTTATTTAAGAGATAAGTCCTTCTCAGGTATGTTACTCTTTTTTAATCCCAATTTTATATAACCAATAAGCCATTGCGGCAAAAAACACAACCCCCAGCAGGTTATAACCGCCATGGCCTAAGCCGTCACTAATAGCATGTTCGGCATTAACATACTGTAGCGCCTTAAAAATATCTTCATCAACGGAAAGCAGGGCAACAACCACGCCCGCCAAGGCTCCTCCGGCAATTAATCCGGTGGCGAACAAACTACCCCTACCTAACTCATCATCAGCTTTTACAGCATGTTTTTTCTCCAACTGCCAATCAGTAACGCCCTTAATGGCTCCACCAATAAAAATGGGAAGCGTAGTGGATAGTGGCAGATACAAACCAATAGCAAAGGCCAGCGCTTTCACTCCGCATAACTCAACCATTACCGCTATGAAAACGCCTGCCATTACAAATTGCCAGTCGAGATTAAAAGAAAGAATACCGCGAGCTAACGTAGCCATAAGAGTGGCTTGTGGTGCCGAGAATTTATCACTGCCGATGGCATGCGTATAGCCTTGGGCAACCATGTCGGCCGTTGGGGTATCAAGCACTTTTACTACTATGCCTATGGCAATTGATGATACAATTGCACCAATAAAAAGGGCTAATTGTTGATAGCGCGGTGTGGCGCCTACAATAAAGCCAGTCTTTAAATCCTGCGAGGTTGCTCCGGCATTAGCTGCTGCGATGCAAATCATACCGCCCACAACAAGAGCCAGTGGCTCATATAGTTTTCCGCTCCATCCAACGGCAGTAAAAATTAAACACGTTCCCATTAACGTAGCGATAGTCATGCCGGAGATCGGGCTGTTGCTTGAACCCACAAGTCCTACAATGCGGCTGGCTACTGTTACAAAAAAGAAACCGAAAACAATAATCAGAATTCCTATCAGAAGCTTCTGCAGTAACCCTTCGCCCGGAATGTTCGGCATAATAGTTAGTACAGCTATCAGGATAATGCTGCCGAAGATTACCACCTTAAACGAAAGATCCCGTTCGGTACGAAGTACACCAGCCGAACCTTTTTCTTTCAGTGAAGCAATGCTTTCTTTAAAAGAGCTGATAATCGTTGGCATGGTCTTCATCAGCGTAATAAATCCGCCTGCGGCAACTGCACCGGCACCAATTTGCCGGATGTAGGCACGGTAAATGGCATCGGCATAGCTGGCAAAGGTATGCGCGGCCGGATCCCATCCACCAGGTCCGCCCGGTTTGGTAATATCGGCCAGATAACCCAGCTTAACTAACTGGAGAGCAATGGTATCAGCCGGAACAAGGGTGGCCAGCAACGGATTTAAACCCCACCAGGCTAATACGGAACCCGCAACCAAAACACCCGAAATTTTTGGACCTATGATATAACCCACACCGAGATACTCCGGTGTTATTTCACCCCGCGTAGCAGCCGATGGCCAAAATTTATTTAGCTGGCTGGTGACATACGATGGCGTTTCGGCAATAACATGAAAAACCTTTTGAAGCATAGCATACACCAATGCCACGCCCATGCCGATAAATGCAGTCTGTGCAAACACACCTCCCTTTTCGCCAGCTTGTAATACAGAACCACACGCTGTACCTTCAGGGTAAGGCAATGTTCCGTGTTCCTTAACTATCAATGAGCGTCTTAAGGGAATCATCATCAGCGTACCCAGCATACCGCCAAAAGCAGCAAGAATAAGTATGGTTAAATAGTTAAAGTAGGATTCACCAACACTTACGCCATCGGGCCCGGGCGATAAAAACAAAAATCCAGGAAGTGTAAATACAACTCCGGCTGCAATAGATTCGCCAGCGGAACCGGTTGTCTGAATAATGTTGTTTTCAAGGATGGTTGTTTTCAGAAATTTCCTGCCTAGCGTTATCGCAATTACAGCTATCGGTATGGAGGCCGAAACGGTAAGCCCCGCTTTTAAGGCAAGGTACACGGTTGACGATCCGAAGATGATACCAAACAAGGCACCAAAAACAACCGACTTAAGTGTGAATTCAGGTATGTTTTGTTCGGGAGAAATGTACGGTCTGAACGCTTTGGTTTGCTCCATAGGTTACGATTGAGGTTGGTTGGGAACTAAAAACTTATTATAGATTAACATCAATATAGTGGATAGAATACCGATTCCTGCTAAAGTGTACCACATCATGGAAGGATTCGTATTCAGGTAAGAGCCGCGCAGCCAATCGGCTATTATACCAGCCGTGAAGGAACCGATAGCTACCGGCAGGAAAGCGAAGCCCATGAATGTACCCACTTGGTGCTTTGGCGCCAGCGACCCAACATACTCATAAAAGCGGGGTGCCTGGATTGCTTCACCTAAAGCAAAAAAGAAAATGCCAATTATTGCTGCCGGTACTGTTGCCCATACTCCAATTATAATCCACGAAAGACTGGCGATACTGAAGCCCAATGTCATGGCTGTTATCGGTTTCCATTTGCTTACCAATGCTGTTACCGGAACCGTAAGGATAATAATGCTCCAGGCATCGACTGTTTCCAGTAATTCAAACCGCTCGAATTTTAAAACATCGGTAACGTAAAAAGGGAATGAATAAAAAATCTGCCAAAACATCATCCAGAAGCCGGAGAATATTAACAGAAAGATTATGAAGCGCAGATTGCCGAAAACAAGCATCATATCACCAAACACTTTTTGAAAAGTCCGGACCTCAGCCGGCTCACTGCTTTCAACCGGTTCTTTAAAAAACAAAACCGTTCCGATGATCAGAAAAAAGGAAGTAATGGATGACATGATTAGAACATATTCAATTCCCCACG
The DNA here is from genome assembly GCA_023151255.1 of Cyclobacteriaceae bacterium. Classification (GTDB taxonomy): domain Bacteria; phylum Bacteroidota; class Bacteroidia; order Cytophagales; family Cyclobacteriaceae; genus UBA2336. The sequence goes on from JAKLJG010000009.1 coordinate 76,372, forward strand.
TTTCACGAACCTGCAGAGCGAGTATGGGGCCAATGGCGCCACCCAGATTAACAAGCGTGTAATAAATGGAGAAGCCCAAAGCCTGAGCATCCTTTTTACTTGTTTTGGCTACTGTTCCAACGATGCATGGTTTAATCAATGATCCGCCTATCGCAGTCAACAAAAGGACAACCAGTACATAGTTGGCAACGAAGTCTTGCCCAAACTCAAGTCCGGCTAACCCAATCAGAAAATAGCCGATACAGAAGAAAGCAAAACAGGCAATAAGCGTTTTACGAAAGCCATATTTGTCAACAAATACTCCGGCTACAATCGGAAGGGAATAAAGCACCAGATTAAAGATACCTGCTAAAAAACCGGCTTCTTCCTGAAGCCCGACTTTTGTAGCCAGGTAAACGGTGAGCACCGCTTTTGAACCGTAATAAGCAAACCGTTCAAAAAGTTCAAGTGTGTTGGCTATCCAAAAAGTTGAACTGAATCCGGTCTTAGTTTGAGTAATTCGTTCCTGGATTGTCATCCTGCAAAAAGAAAATTAGGTTTGGTTAAAGCCAAAGTAGTTGTATTAATTCAATAAATCAATGCAATAAAATAAAAAAGCCTGCGGTATACCGCAGGCTTTTTCACATTCGTACTCCAACTTGAAGTCGTAGTACGCCTAAATGGAATGGTTAACGTTCGGGTTCCAGGCTCCACTTCTCGGGAGAACGCCATAGGCTGGAAAGCAGCAGTTCGCGCATGAAGATAAATTCCTTAGGAAGCCTGTCGTACATCCGTTCAAACAGTTCGGCATGGCTAAGCAGTTCCTGCTTCCATTGCTCACGGTCAATCTCCATAATCCGATCAAACTCCTGTTTCGAAAAGTCTAAACCTCTCCAATCAATATCATCGTAATGAGGCATCCATCCTATCGGGCTTTCAACGGCATTGGTTTTGCCACTTATCTTCTGAACAATCCATTTCAACACGCGCATATTATCACCAAAGCCTGGCCATAAAAAGTTGCCCTTATCATCTTTACGGAACCAGTTCACACCAAATACGCGGGGCGGATTAGGAATATCGCGGCCAAATTGCAGCCAGTGATTAAAGTAATCACCCATGTGATAGCCACAGAAGGGCAGCATAGCAAACGGGTCGCGTCTTACTTTGCCCACTTCGCCAAAGGCAGCAGCCGTCATTTCCGAGCCCATGGTGGCTGCCAGGTAAACACCATAGTTCCAGTTATGGGCCTGGTAAATAAGCGGCACTGTGGTGCTTCTCCTTCCACCAAAGATAAAGGCACCAATGGGCACGCCATTCGGATTTTCCCAATCCGGATCAATCGAGGGGCATTGCGATGCGGGAGCAGTGAACCGTGCATTCGGGTGAGCCGCAGGTTTACCAGAAGCCGGATCATACTTTTGTCCGCGCCAGTCGGTTAAATTTTTTGGAACTTCTTTGGTCATCCCCTCCCACCATACATCGCCATCTTCGGTAATGGCCACATTGGTAAAGATGGTATTCTTAGCGATGGTCTTCATCGCGTTGGGATTGGTCTTTTCGTTGGTTCCGGGAGCCACACCAAAGTAGCCGTACTCCGGATTAATAGCATAAAGTCGTCCGTCTTTACCGGGTTTAATCCATGCAATATCATCTCCTACAGTGGTTACTTTCCAATCGCTTAATTCCTTTGGCGGAATAAGCATGGCAAAGTTGGTTTTACCGCAGGCACTTGGAAAAGCAGCAGCAACGTACGTCTTTTCCTTTTCAGGGTTTTCTACACCAAGGATGAGCATGTGCTCGGCCAGCCATCCTTCTTCACGGGCCATAGAGCTTGCGATGCGTAAAGCAAAACATTTTTTACCGAGTAGGGCATTTCCGCCATAGCCTGATCCATAAGAAACAATTGAACGTTCTTCAGGATAATGAACAATATATTTGGTTGTCGGGTTAGTGGGCCATGTCGAATCCTGCTGGCCGGGTTTTAGCGGTGCACCTACCGTGTGCAGGCATTTTACAAAATCGCCATTAGTACCAAGCACATCCATCACCCGTTTGCCTACACGCGTCATAATGTGCATGTTTACAACCACGTATTCCGAATCAGTAATTTCAATACCAACATGCGCAATGGGCGAGCCAACCGGCCCCATGCTGAAGGGAATTACATACATGGTGCGACCCGCCATACAACCGGCCATAAGTTGATCCAGCGTTTGTTTCATTTCTTTAGGATCAACCCAATTGTTGGTAGGGCCGGCATCTTCTTTTCTGCGGCTGCAGATGTAGGTTCTGTCTTCTACCCGGGCAACATCGCTGGGGTCGGAAAAGCAGGCAAAACTGTTTGGCCGCTTAGCAGGATTTAAACGAATAAATGTTCCTTTCTCAACCAGCTTGTTACATAATTCATCATACTCTGCAGAGCTTCCATCGCACCAGCGTATTTGGTCAGGTCTGCACAAATCAGCTATTTGTTTTACCCAGTTAAGGGCAGCCTCATGTTTTATGGCATAAGCGGATACCAATTCGTCAGTCATAGCATTAAGGATTATAAAAGAGCGCTCAAATTAAGCATTCGTTATACGAAAATGAAATGTTCAATCGTTTGCAGAAATACAAATCAATAACTCATATTCGCAACAAATTGATGTAAAATGAATTACCGATTAAAAGTTTGGTTTCTGACCACGTTGTTAAATGCCGGTTGTTTGGTATCGGTCTATGGTCAGGATTCATCAGCACCCACCATATCCGATGAGGACCTGAAGCAATATGCCGTGGTAATGGACTCTATTAATGATTTAACCGAACAACTAAAGAACAGGCTTTCGGGCCTTATAAAAAATAACCCGAAAATTTCGGAAGCACGCTATAACCAGCTTTCGCAACTCGGCAACGACCAGGAAAAACTAAAGGCCGCCAAAGCCACACCCGAAGAACTTGCTGCGCTGCAGGAAATAAATTTGAGACGTACAGAAGAAACCATTAAACTGTCCGAAATACTCAAGAGCCTGACTACCCAAAAACTCGGTTCTGAATTGTACAGTAAGATACGGACTGCCCTCAAATCCGATCCAGAGGTAAAGGCCCGGTACGAAAAAATCGTTTCCGACTTAAAAAAGAAACCGTAACTGTAAGATTTTCAGAATTTAACAACCCTTATTACCTTTGCAGGGTTATTTTTTAACCCATGCTCAGGTATACCGCCCTTGTATTTTTTGCCTGGTATTTTGCACTTCCGGCATTCGCCCAAACCAGCGGCCCGTTTGATTCGTACGACTGCCGCAGTGAGATTGAGATTATCCGGTTATTGGAACGGGAAAAGCAACTAAAAGAACAGGCCCGCCTTGATTCGATAGCGAAAGCGCAGCAACAGCTTCAACTGGCTACACAGGTCTATTTCATCGAAGATACCATTAACGGATGGCGCTTGTGGACCGTGGTGCCAAACTATGCGTTTGGAAAAAATCGCGGAGAGTTGCCAATGATTACCGCCCTTGAAGCATTGCACCCTTACTTTCGTGATAAAGTTCTGCAACTGATACAACTTGCCCGCGCAAAAGGTATTGAACTTGCTGTAGTTGAAACATACCGCACGCGGGCCAAGCAAGCAGAATATAAAAGCATGGGCAAGCGCTATACGCGTACCGGGGCGGGCAATTCAAAGCACCAATATGGTCTGGCAATTGATCTGGTGCCGATTGTTAATGGCCAAGCCCAATGGCATAACATGCAGCTTTGGCGAAAGGTTGGCGTTATCGGAGAGCGGCTTGGCTTACGATGGGGAGGCCGTTGGCGTTCACCATTTGACCCCGGCCACTTTGAGTGGACCGCGGGCCTCGGCCCCGATGATCTAGCAAAAGGAAAAATGCCTGCCGTGCCTAAAAAAGAATTACAGTACCCCTGCCTGGAAGACGACTTGAAGTTATTGAAAAAATACTGGAATGAGTGGGAAGTAAGCCAGTCGTCATTAGCCCGCCAGCAACGGTGAAAACTTTTCCCGACCACTTTATCTTTGGCACCAGTACGGCTGCCGCCCAGATTGAAACTGCTTTTGAACACGATTGGCAAGGTGTTAAAGCACGAGATGGTTCAAGTTTCATACGTACCACTGACCATGAACTGCGCTTTAAAGACGATGCCGAAATCATCGCCTCGCTTGCCCCCGGTTACCGCATGAGCCTGCAATGGAGCCGGTTGCAACGTGAACCGTTCGGAAAATTAAGCTCCGAGACAGTTAGCGCTTATCATGAGTTTCTTACAGCCCTAAAAGAAAGAGGTGTTTCAATTATGATGGTGCTTCATCATTTTACCAACCCCCTGTGGTTTGCCAAAAGTGGCGGATGGGAGAACAGCACCAACATTGCGATGTGGGTTGATTACTGCCAAAAGGTACTTGATGAATTCGGGCATTATATTTCAAGCTGGAATACCTTTAACGAGCCAAACGTGTACGCCAGCTATGGCTGGATAACCGGATTCTTTCCACCATTCAAAATCAACCCGTACCTGGCCGGCAAAGTAGTTAAGAATATGGGCAACGCCCACAACCAGGTGTACGACTGTATTAAAAATAAATTTCCGGATCATCCGGTTGGCATTTCACACAATGCTACCCTGTTCACCCATGAAAATATACTCGGCTGGTTTCCGGCCCGCTTAAGCGACTGGTGGTTTATGGAGTATGTTCCCAGTCACTTTGAAAAGGCTGACTTTTTTGGAATGAGTTACTATGCGCGTGTTTCGCACGACCCCATGCCCATAACTTTCGTTGATACACCTGAAAAAATTAAAGCGCACGGCAAAGCCCATGACGACATGTGGGAGTATCACCCCGAAGGCCTGCGCACCTGCCTGGAACGTTATTGGATGAAGTATAAAAAACCCATTATCATTACTGAAAATGGTGTGTGTGATGCGCACGATGAATTGCGGCAAAAGGCCATTGGCGATTATGCCCATATCGTGCTTAAAGCTATTGAAGACGGTATAGACGTTAGAGGGTATTACTGGTGGAGCACCTGGGATAATTTCGAATGGCACCTGGGACCTTCCATGAAATTCGGGCTTTACACGTGCGAACCAGAAACAATGGAAAGGCGCAAAAAGAAAAGTGCCGATTTATATGCTTCGCTTGCCTTCTCCAAAGATTTGCGCGTATTACACAAGGAGTTAGTCTAACCAATTACGGGTTCGCTCAACAGCCTTTTTCCAGCCGGCATATAGTTTATCGCGCCTGGCTTCGTCCATTTCAGGTTTAAAAATCTTTTGAACCCTGCGGCTCCCAACAATGTCCTGCTTTTTCCATAACCCGGCCTTAATGCCGGCCAGAAAAGCCGCTCCCAATGCGGTTGATTCAATTACCTCCGGGCGCTCCACTTCTGTACCCAGAATGTCAGCCTGAAACTGCATCAGGATATTGTTGGCGCAGGCACCGCCATCAACTTTTAAGCGGGCTAACTTTAAGCCAGCGTCTTCTTCCATAGCATTCAACACATCTTTGGTTTGATAGGCCATGGATTCAAGCGTTGCCTTAATAATATGATCTTTACCTGTATCGCGGGTGAGTCCGAAAATTGCTCCACGTGCATACATATCCCAGTAAGGGGCTCCTAATCCCGCAAATGCAGGAACCACATACACATCATTTGAGCCGAGCGCCTTTGCTGCAAAGTATTCTGAGTCTTTTGATTCGTCAATAAATCCTAAACTATCGCGCAACCATTGAACAGCAGCACCCGCAATAAATACACTGCCTTCCAGAGCGTATTCTACCTTATTATCAAGGCCCCAGGCAATGGTTGTAATCAATCCGCTTTTTGACGAGTGGATTTTAGTGCCCGTATTCATCAGCATAAAACAACCCGTGCCATAGGTATTTTTAGCCATTCCCGGCTCAAAACAAGCCTGGCCAAACAAAGCAGCCTGCTGATCGCCCGCTACTCCGTAAATCGGAATATCAACCCCGTTGATGCGAAAAGTTCCGAAATCATCTGACGATTGCATTACCCGCGGCAACATGGAAGCCGGAATACCCAGTGTATCCAGTAATTTTTCATCCCATTTCAGGTTACGGATATTAAACAGCATGGTACGTGACGCATTCGACACATCAGTGGCATGTACCTTTTTATTGGTAAGGTTCCAAATCAGCCAGGTATCAACCGTACCAAATAATAAATCACCTTTAGCAGCCAGTGCTTTCGCACCCGGAACCTGATCCAGTATCCATTTGATCTTAGTAGATGAAAAATAAGAATCAATAACAAGGCCGGTGTTATATTGAATGTAATCGGCTAAACCTCGTGTTTTCAATCCTTCGCAGTACGAGGCTGTACGTTTATCTTGCCATACCAGGGCGTTGTAAACAGGCTGACCGGTATGTTTATTCCAAACTACAGTGGTTTCGCGCTGATTGGTGATGCCTATTGCCAAAATGGATTTGGGAGAGATTGCTTTCTTTACAATCAGAGAATGAAGAACTTCCAACTGCGTGTTTAAAATTTCTAATGGGTCATGCTCAACCCAGCCCGACTGGGGAAAAATCTGTCTGAATTCTTTTTGTTCAATCGCTTCAATCTCCGCACGTTCATTCACCAGCACTGCACGCGAACTGGTTGTACCTTGATCAAGTGCGATGATGTAACTCATTCAAAACAATGCTTGATAAATAAATGCACCGACCAGTCCGCCAAGTACAGGTCCAACCACGGGTATCCAGGCATACGCCCAGTCGGACGGGCCCTTACCGGTAATGGGTAAAATATAATGAGCTAAGCGAGGGCCCAGATCGCGTGCCGGGTTGATGGCAAAGCCTGTAGTGCCACCCAGACTCACACCAATAGAAATGATTAACAACCCAACCACCAGCGGATTTAAGCCTTCGGTAAACTTATTTGCACCAATGGTTAATAATCCTAAAACCAAAACTGCTGTTGCTATGATTTCGCTAAGCAGGTTGTTAAAGGTTGAGCGGATGGCTGGACCAGTACAAAACACAGCAAGTTTCACAGCCTGGTCATCGCTGACCTTCCAATGCGGCAAGTAGTGTAACCACACGATAACCGCCCCCGTAAACGCACCGGCCAATTGAGCCAGGCAATACCCGGGAACAAGTTGCCACGTAAAACTCCCGGTGTAAGCAAGGGCCAGCGTAACAGCCGGATTGAGGTGAGCTCCGCTGTACTGACCAACAGCATAAATTGCCAGCGTAACGGCAAGCCCCCAGCCAATTACAATTGTCAACCATCCGGCATCATGAGATTTTGTTTGCTTTAACACAATCGCGGCAACCACGCCATTGCCCAACACGATAAGGGTTAATGCACCTAAATATTCTGCCAGAAACGGAGACATCAGATTTGTTTAGGGCAAGATACATGAAAAAGCAATACCCTGAAGAAGTGCTTCTAAAGCTCCAATTCTATTGTCTCACCTACCCCAAACGATTTACCGGTATTTTTCGGCTTCGTCTTTTTACCCTTTTCGGTTACCTTTTGCTTTTGACCTTTTGCTGTCTCTCCGAAAAGGTTTTGCTGAACCGCCTTTCCATCTTTGCCTTTTGTTGGCGGCTTTTCCTTTTTTTTTTGAGTTTCTTTTACCTTCTCAGTTACAACTGAAACAGGCTCATCCTCTTTTGAATCGTCACCGGGCACCGGTTGCTCTTGTGTCTCTTCAGACAAGGATACTTTCAAAACTTTATGCTGCGATAGCCGGTTGCCAAGGGCTTTCCAGCCTTTCACATCAATCAGGTCCTCCAGGTTAATCTGCTCAACTATTTTATCTTTCCCTTTTCCCTTTACTAACTCAATTTCCACTTCGGGCGTATCGGATAAAGTTGCCAATATCAGGCGCGAGCCGATAGCTTCTGAAATAAATCCAAATTCCTTATCGGGTGTGCTGGTTTCAACCAAAAAGCGCTTAACCATGTATTGTTTTGATTCACCGTCAACATAAACGGCTGAAACCGGTTTCTTCGGATTGAATTTCTCAACACGAAGGGTCTTTTCCGGATCGAACCGGTTGTTCAGGTCGTAGCCGGTGATTTTATACGAGCCGTTACGCATAAAGGCAATCACCTGATCATTGCCGTCAAACTTACCCAGGTACCGGCCGCGTTTATCCTTATTCAACCGTCCCGAATCGGCATCGTACCACAGATCGAGTTTACTCAATGTTGAGGTACCTGCCTGCAGAAAATCAACCTTGCGGATGGGATACTTCGTAAGGGTATTTCCCCGTGCACCGCGACCTTTAACTTCCAGGTCAGCAAAGTCAAATTCAAAAACTTTTTTACGCGCGGTACTCGATTGAGAGAGTTTTACTTCCACCACTTCAGCTTCACCGTTCGGGTTACCACTGATGTAGTGAACTCGGCTATTGGGATTGCCCTGTGTTAGATCATATTCTTTATCACGGATGACGCCCGGCATGGTGAAGCGTTTGACAAATCCTTTACCGGTTTTTCCGTCAGAATAAATCATGTTATACACCATTCGGTCATCGCCTTTCTTCCAAACCCCGATATACATGATGTCTTTACCCATAAACACTTTCTCGCTAATGCGCGAAACGAGCGCTTTCCCGTCTTTGCGGATGGCGATAATGTCATCCAGTTCAGAGCAATCGCACACGTATTCATCGCGTTTCAGCCCCCAGCCGGCAAAACCGTCAGCGCGGTTTACATACAATTTCTGGTTGATGGCAATTACTTCAGTTGCCGTTACCGACTGGAAGCTCCTGATCTCGGTTTTGCGTTCGCGGCCCTTGCCATATTTTGTTAGCAGGTTTTGATAATAGGCAATGGCATAATCGGTAAGGTGCTTCAGGTGATGTTCAGTTTCTTTTAATTCCTTTTCCAGGTCGCGCAACAGTTCATCGGCCTTAAACGAATCATACTTTGATATGCGCTTAATTTTTATCTCGGTCAGTTTAACAATATCGTCCGTAGTAATCTCGCGGTAGAATTTCTTTTTGTGAGGTTTCAGGCCCTTATCGATGGTGGCGAGTACTTCTTCCCATGTTTCGCAATCTTCGATGTCGCGGTAAATCCGGTTCTCAATAAAAATCTTTTCCAGCGATGAGAAGAGGATCTTTTCTTTGAGTTCGCCACGCTTTATTTCCAACTCGCGTTTAAGCAGCGTTACCGTTTGCTGGGTATTATATTTTAGAATGTCGTTAACACCCATGAACCGGGGTTTGTCTTCTACGATAACGCAGGCATTGGGTGAAATGCTGATCTCACAATCCGTAAAAGCGTACAATGCATCCATAGCTATTTCAGGCGACTGCCCGGGCTGTAGATGAATTTGTATTTCAACGTCCTTGGCGGTGTTATCAATTACCTGCCGGATTTTGATTTGTCCCTTCTCGCTGGCCTTTACTATGGATTCAATTAATGAAGTAGTTGTAGTAGAAAACGGAATCTCCCTTACGATAAGCGTTTTTTTATCGGCCACCTCAATTTTAGCACGTACCTTTATTTTACTGCCACGTTTGCCCTGATCGTATTCGGTAAAATCGGCAATGCCGCCTGTTGGAAAGTCCGGGTAAATTTTCGGGTTCTTTCCTTTTAGTACATCAATGGAGGCCTTGATGAGTTCGCAGAAATTATGAGGCAGTATTTTGGTTGAAAGCCCCACGGCAATACCGTCTACCCCCTGGGCCAGCAGCAGCGGAAATTTGACCGGCAAGGTTACCGGCTCTTTTTTCCGGCCATCGTACGATAGCTGCCACTCGGTGGTTTGCGGATTGTAAACCACTTCCAGTGCAAATTTAGAGAGCCTTGCTTCGATGTACCGCGGTGCGGCTGCGCCATCGCCCGTACGGATGTCGCCCCAGTTGCCCTGGGTTTCAATGAGTAAATCTTTTTGCCCGATGTTAACAATGGCCTCACCGATGGCTGCATCGCCATGCGGATGGTACTGCATGGTATTACCGATAACGTTGGCCACCTTGTTAAAACGGCCATCATCCATTTCTCGGAGCGAGTGCATGATTCTGCGCTGTACCGGTTTAAGGCCGTCTTCAATGCGCGGCACGGCACGTTCAAGAATTACATACGAGGCATAGTCGAGAAACCAGTTCTGATAAAGGCCATCGATGCCTACTGAAATGATCCCATCCTTATCCTTGTTACCTTTTAACTTTACTTCTGGCGTTTTTACTACCTTCTTTTTTTTGCTCATCACTTAACTGATCTTCGTTACGCTCGTCACCAATTTACAGATCTCCCTTAAAGAGTTACTGTTTCTTCTTCCGTATCCTCAACTTTATCCAGTTCAATCCGCAGGTTATCAATAATAAAATCCTGTCGATCGGGCGTGTTTTTGCCCATGTAAAATTCCAGCACATCGCGCAGGTGGCTGTCTTTATCCAGCGTTACCGGTTGCAGCCGGATATCATCACCAATGAACTTACCGAATTCTTCGGGCGAAATCTCGCCTAATCCTTTAAAGCGGGTTATCTCCGGTTTGCCGCCCAGCTGTTTAATGGCGTTCTGCTTTTCCTCTTCGCTGTAGCAGTACAGGGTTTCTTTTTTATTGCGTACGCGGAACAATGGCGTTTCCAGGATGTACACGTGCCCTGCCTTCACCAGGTCGGGAAAGAATTGCAGGAAGAACGTCATCAGCAAGAGCCGGATGTGCATCCCGTCCACATCGGCATCGGTGGCGATGATTACCTTGTTGTAACGAAGGCCATCCAGGCCGTCTTCAATATTCAATGCATGCTGAAGCAGGTTAAACTCTTCATTTTCATATACTACTTTCTTAGTCAGTCCAAAGCAGTTGAGCGGTTTACCGCGCAAACTGAATACGGCCTGGGTCTCCACATCGCGCGATTTGGTAATTGAACCACTGGCCGAGTCACCCTCCGTAATAAAGATCATCGACTCACCGGCCCTGTTGCTGTTGTCATCAAAGTGATAGCGGCAGTCGCGAAGTTTGCGGTTGTGCAGGTTGGCTTTTTTGGCCCGCTCGTTGGCCAGTTTTTTTATGCCGGCAATTTCTTTGCGTTCGCGCTCCGACTGCATAATGCGTTTGAGCATGGCATCGGCCACGGCTGGATTTTTATGCAGAAATATTTCAAGCTCTTTCGCAACAAAATCGCCTACGTAATTCCTTATAGAAGGCCCCTCCGGGGCCATGTTAATGGAGCCGAGCTTGGTTTTGGTTTGCGACTCAAACACGGGTTCCTGCACACGCACGGCAATGGCCGCCACAATGCTGGCCCGGATGTCAGCCGCATCAAAATCCTTTTTGTAAAAATCGCGAACCGCTTTTACCACACCTTCGCGGAATGCGGCCAGGTGGGTGCCTCCCTGTGTGGTGTTCTGGCCGTTAACGAACGAATAGTATTCTTCACCATACTGGTTGCCGTGGGTCATGGCTACCTCAATATCGTTACCCTTAAAGTGAATTATCGGGTAACGGATCTCTTCCGGATCGGCTTTTTGCTTCAGCAGGTCCAGCAGGCCGTCTTTCGAATAAAACTTTTTACCGTTGTAGTTAATGGTGAGGCCGGCATTGAGGAAGGCATAGTTCCACATCAAATCGTCCAGGTACTCCGGAATGAAGTGGTAGTTTTTAAACATGGTGTTGTCGGGCTCAAACACCACCAGGGTTCCATTTCGCTCATTGCTTTTTGATATGCGGGGATCATTGGTTAAAACACCTTTTTTGAACTCCGCCAGTTTGGTCTGTCCATCGCGGAAGGCCTGTACCTTGAAATAATTGGATAGTGCATTAACGGCTTTTGTACCCACACCATTCAGGCCGACTGATTTCTGGAAGGCCCCTGAGTCGTACTTGGCTCCTGTGTTGATTTTGGAAACCACCTCTACCACCTTACCCAACGGGATACCCCGACCGTAATCGCGCACGGTAACAGTCTTATCGGTAATCTTTATATCAATCGTTTTACCGAAGCCCATCATGTGTTCATCGATGCTGTTATCCACCACCTCTTTTACCAGCACATAAATGCCATCATCTTTAGCGGAGCCATCGCCCAGTTTGCCGATATACATACCCGGCCGAAGCCGGATGTGCTCGCGCCAGTCGAGCGACTTGATACTGGCCTCAGTGTACTCGAAGAGGGGGTTGCCTTTATCGGATTTCATAGGCTACAGGATTTTTGGTGCGCAAGATTAAAAAATGATCCTGACAAGTTTAAAAAGTAATCGGATGTCCGAATAAAGCGAAATTTTAGCGTAAATCACTGCCCTCGTTAAATTCGTTAACTACAAAAATAAGCGAAGACAATCTGTATAACATGCTGATTGATAGTGAATCACAACTGATGAGTTGAATTACTATTTAGATCGTATCTCTTCGCAATAATCGCACAATCGGCCAACCCGCCATCCATACTAATATGAGGCCAACGCTTGAATAGATGACCCAGCCAATCCGACTGAAGTCGAACTTTTCGGAGCTGTTATATAAGCCTACGAAACTAAAACCAATAACAAAGAAGATGTTAAACGTGATGACCAGTCCGTGCAACCAGGTGCGAAAGTTCTCAGACGGAGTAAGTTTCTTTGAAAACAGGTAAACTAACACATTGAGTACGGCAAGTGTCATCATAGCGGCATAAAATAACCCTTCACGGGCAGCGTAGTAAACATCTTGACCATCCTCGTAAACAGCTACTTCCTCCGGCAGGCCGGCATACACATAGAGCAAGTTGGCTAATGCGGCCAGCATCGACAGAAACCATACTGCCTTGAAAATCTTTAAAATCATGTTGTAATTTGCGCTGCAAATAAAACAATTCGCCTTGGATTTAAACCCAATTGTACTTTCGATACCGGTTTTTTTTATTCTAATCGGAGTAGAACTGGTGGCTGAGCGAATCACCCACCGAAAGTTGTACCGCTTGCCGGATGCCATTGCCAACCTGAGTTGCGGCATTACCTCGCAACTAAGCGGATTGTTTCTGAAAATTTTTGCTATCGGGGTTTATGAAATACTCCACCACAACTTCAACCTCTTTACCTGGGAGCGCAACTGGCTGTACTGGCTGATGTTATTTTTGCTGGCCGATCTGGCCTACTATTGGGCACACCGCAAGAGCCATGAAATAAACCTGTTCTGGGGCGGGCACGTGGTGCATCATCAAAGCGAAGAGTATAACCTGTCGGTAGCCCTCCGGCAAAGTTCGCTACAGGTTATCTGGACGTTTGCTTTTAGTCTTCCGCTTGCCTTTCTCGGGTTCCAAACGTTCGACTTCGCACTGATGTCGGCCCTGATAACACTTTACCAGTTTTGGATCCACACCGAAACCATTAATAAAATGGGTTGGTTCGAATACATTTTCAATACGCCCTCCCACCACCGGGTGCACCATGGCCGCGACCCTAAATATATTGATAAGAACCATGCCGGAACATTAATTATCTGGGATCGGCTGTTCGGAACTTTTCAGGAAGAAGAAGAGCGGCCCACTTATGGCATTACCAAACCGATAAACAGCTGGAATGCCGTGTTTGCCAATTTCAGTCATTATGTTGAGATGGGTAAAGACCTGAAACGCATTCCGAACTTGGCCGATAAAGTAAAATACCTGTTTGCCAAACCGGGCTGGCTGCCCGAATACCTGGGTGGTTACCGGGCCGCTCCTGAAGTTGACAAGGCACACTACCGTAAGTATGAAACCGATTCAACCTTATCATTAAGCCTATACGTGTTGTTTCAGTTTACCTTGTGTTTGGTTGGTACCGCCTGGTTTTTGTTTAAGCAGAGTCAATTCATGCTTGGCGAAAAAGCCATCATCACCGTGCTCATTTCGTTTACGGTTGTTATCTGTGGCGTATTGTTTGAAAACCGGCCGTGGGTAAAATGGGCTGAATGGTTCAGGATAATCGGCTACCCGGTGGCCCTGATTACACTTACCTACCTGCTTGACTGGCCCGCGTGGTTTTATTACGTGGCAGCCGGGTTTATGGCCGTTTCTCTTCCCTGGTATTATGCACTTGCAAAAGATTATGCGGGCAAAAGTCGCGTTTAGCCTTCTATTTTTTATTTAGAGCTGCGGCAAACCACTACCGGTTTTCGAGAATATGAATCTGGCCGATTGGCAGCAGGACCGAAACGGCTGTTCAGGTAAACGGGCTGCAATGGAACAGCCTATCGGAAAGCAAAAAAATAAATTGTTGGCGCTAAGTGAACCACAGGTTGTTAAACTGCTTGGCCGGCCCGACCGCAATGAACTTTACAAACGCAACCAGAAGTTTTTCTATTATTTTATATACCCCTCGCCCGATTGTGAAATCCCATCAGCGAAAAGCCTTAAACTGGCTATTCGTTTTAATGCCACCGGCCGTGTTAAAGAAGTTACCATCGAATAATCTCATTTAGCTTTTTAGCGCATTCACCGGTAAGTCCCTCTTTTTTCGTTTCGCACGTTCAATTGACCTGCGAAGTTGATTAACCAACTCATCTTTTGATCTGAAGTTTAATGGGTAAAGTAATGAGGTTTTAAAATAAAATTCATTGCCGAGTTGCTCGGCATGATACAAATTAACTTTGTAAACTCCACCCAACGAAGAAATCTCTACAGACTCAATGTTTTCGAGGGGTATAATCAAATCCTGATCAGTACGAAACACATACAGAAATTCATCATCAAACGCAACCTGCTGCAACTTCCTTGTAAGCCGCATGATTCGGTAAAAGAAATACGCGTACACGGCACTCTGTGTAACGCCAAAAAATACACTCTGCCTGAATGATGCAACAACAATACTACCCAGGAGCATGACGTAAGCGGCATACATAACATGCCGGTACGGCCCAAGAAACCGGGACGATAACCGCTTAAGTTTTTGTTTTGCAGCCATCCAATTGCCGTTATCTTTGCCCGCAAAATACTATTGTTAATGAAAAATATTGCTGTTATCGGAAGCGGAACTATGGGCAATGGCATTGCACACGTATTCGCGCAGTTTGGTTATGCCGTTGCACTGGTTGACATTTCGGAAGAGGCCCTGAAAAAAGCGTTGGCCACCATCGAAAAAAATCTTGACCGGCAGGTGGCCAAACAAGCCATAACCGAAGAAACCAAAAAGCAGGCGCTGGCCAATATCACTACGTTTACCCAACTAAAGGCCGGTGTTGAAACAGCCGACCTGGTTATAGAGGCCGCCACCGAAAACAGCGATCTGAAACTTAAAATTTTTAAGGAACTGGATGAAGCCGCCCCGGCAAACACCATCCTGGCCACCAACACCTCCTCGATTTCGATAACGAAAATTGCAAGCGCAACAAAACGTGCCGATAAAGTTATTGGTATGCATTTTATGAACCCCGTGCCCGTAATGAAGCTGGTCGAGGTAATCCGGGGTTACAACACCAGCAACGAGGTAACCGAAACCATCATGCAGTTATCGAAGATGGTTCAGAAAATTCCGGTTGAAGTGAATGACTACCCGGGGTTTGTTGCTAACCGTATTTTAATGCCGATGATCAACGAGGCTATCTATGCCCTTTATGAAGGCGTTGCCGGTGTTGAAGAGATTGACAATGTAATGAAACTGGGCATGGCCCACCCGATGGGCCCGTTGCAACTGGCGGACTTCATCGGGCTGGATGTGTGCCTTTCGATATTAACCGTTCTTTACGAAGGCTTCGGCAACCCGAAATACGCGCCCTGCCCGCTGCTGGTAAACATGGTGCAGGCCGGGCATAAGGGCGTAAAAAGCGGAAACGGTTTTTACACTTATGCACCCGGCAGCAAAGACCTGGTGGTAGCTGAACGTTTCAAGTAGTTGCCGTAGGCTGTTAAATCACTATCAGAATTTTATCTCTATTTCTTTAACAAATCCCTAATCTCGGTAAGCAACTGGATATCGGCCGGTGGCGGAGCCGGTGCGGCAGGCTTTTCGGCTTCTTTCTTTTGTGCGGCATTAACGCCTTTCACAATCAGAAACAACACAAAGGCAATGATCACAAAGTTCAGCACACCCGCTAAAAAGTTGCCGTATTTTACAGTGCCAAAAATGGTCAGTTCGTGAAGTTGGGTAAGCTGGGCGGCATCAAGGGCCGGCTTAAGCAACAGCGGAGTAATTACATCGTCAATCAGCGAGCTTACAATTTTTCCGAAAGCCCCGCCAATAATTACACCCACGGCCAGATCAATAACATTGCCGCGCATGGCAAATTTTTTAAACTCTTGTAGCATATAACATCAGGTTTAGTGTTGTTAGTTGGTACCTGCTAAAGTAGAAATTATTTGCTAAGTAAAAACCTACTTCACCAGATTTACAGGATTCCGCAGGCGGCTATATGAGGTAAGTTCCACACCGGCACTGCCAATAAACATATTGGCGCTCACCTTTAACGGTATGAAATTTTTGTCATCCGAAAACCAGATGGTTATTGAATTTTCACCACTAAACAGCTTGTTGTCAGGCATAACGGGTTTTAAAACAACCGCCCTGAATTTGCCGGCTTTTACTTTAATGGTTTCCCTGCCCTTATACAGTACTTTCAGATTATAAAAGGTGTCCTCAAAAAAGCCGCTTACGGTAATGGTATCGTTTAGTTTAAACTTACTATAATCGTGGGTGCGCATAAACATAAAACCGCCAATCAGGTCGCGCACCTGAGCCGGGGCCTCGTAATACACGGGGTCTTTGTATTTACCTGTTTTCTGATTGACCACCTTGGCTGTTATTTTTCCATTCACATGATCAAACAAAATCACTTCATCCTTTTTGTATTTGCCTTCGCGTATTTTCCGGTACGACATGTGAGGAACAAGCGCAGCGGTGTCAATGTATGCCCCCCATTGATCGTTTACATCTGCCACCCAGTCAACCATGCCGGTGGTGCGCCCAAATACATCCACCCTAAAGCATTTCCGGTCGTTCATCACCGTGTACTCTTCGTGAATCTTAACAGTGCCTTTGCCGATGTTAAAAATTCCGTAGTGCATCTTATACTCCAGTAATTCGCCACGGGTAAAACTCTCGTTTTTAACAAATGGGTAAATGTCGTTGCGTTCGGACTGAAACGCACTAACGAGCATGAGAAGTAGTGTATAGTTTAATAGCGTTCTCATGTAGCGGGCCAGCAAATTTAATTAACGGATGTTTCCAAAGCATTAAATCTCAAAGGCAATGCCAGAAACCGTTAAGGATAAAAAGCCTGAAGAATTACACGGAAACATTGTTTTCACGCAGGGCCTCATTTAGCGATGTTTTTTTATCGGTACTCTCCTTCCGCCTGCCGATGATCAGGGCACAAGGTACATTGTATGTTCCTGCCGGAAACTTTTTGGGGTACGAGCCGGGAATAACCACTGCGCGTTCAGGAACATACCCGGTGTATTCTACAGGCTCGGGTTGTGTAACATCGATAATTTTTGAACTGGCAGTGAGAACCACGTTGGCTCCGAGCACAGCCTCCCGTCCTACCCGCACACCTTCTACCACAATGCAGCGCGAACCAATAAAGGCATTGTCTTCTATAATGACAGGCGCAGCCTGCACAGGCTCCAGTACCCCGCCAATACCCACACCACCGCTTAAGTGAACATGTTTTCCAATCTGGGCACAACTGCCAACGGTTGCCCAGGTATCCACCATCGTGCCCTCATCAACATGCGCTCCGATGTTAACATACGAGGGCATCAAAATAACACCCTTTGCCAGGTAACTTCCATAGCGGGCTACCGCGTGCGGCACCACTCGTACGCCAAGCGTTTTGTAGTTGCGTTTCAGTGCAATCTTGTCGTGAAATTCAAGCGGCCCGACTTCAACAGTTTCCATAGACTGAATAGGGAAGTAAAGTATAACCGCTTTCTTGACCCATTCATTTACCTGCCAGGAACCATCATGCGGCTGTGCAACCCGGATCTGTCCCCGATCAAGTTGATCGATAACCGACCGAATGGCCGACTGGGTATCTGCCTGTTGCAGCAACGAGCGGTCTTCCCATGCTCGCTCAATGATTTGTTTTAATTCCATTTTACCTTAGTTTGACGAACTGATTACCATAACCTTGGCGCAAGTAATAAAAAAAAGAACAATCGTACTGGCTTCGGTATTGAAACCGGTAAAGGATACACGCATGTTCGAAAAACTGGGGGCCACACTCGCTGATTTGCCGGATACCACCGTTCACATTATCGGATTTCCAACAAGCCAACAACTTTCCCAGTCTCAAAACCTTCAGCTCCACCCGCATACCGATAAACCGTTTGGTCGGTTAAGCCCTCAGCGCATAACAGCCCCTGTACGCATACTATTTAAATTGTTGCAACTCAAACCCAGGCTGTTGATTATCACCACGCATGAACTACTGGGTGTTGCTTTGCTGAGTAAACTACTCACCGGTTGCCGATTGGTTTATGATATACAGGAGAATTACTTCTTTAACATCTGGTTTACCAGGTCGTTTCCGGTTGTCATCAGACAGGTACTGGCGTCAGCCGTTCGTTTTAAAGAATACATTGGTAAACCTTTTATCGATTACTATTTTCTGGCTGAAAAAGGATATGTACATGAACTTCGTTTTGGCAGGCCATACCTGGTTGTTGAAAACAAGTTACCCCAGCGGCTTGCCCTACAATACAGACGCAAGGTTTCAGGTAATACCCGACTGATCTTTAGCGGAACGCTTGCAGTAACAACAGGAGTACTGCAAGCCATTGAGCTGGCTGAACAATTACACCGCGTAAATAACGCAGTTACACTAACAATAATTGGCAACTGTTTATCCGAAAATTTCGTATCGGTATTAAAGCGCAAAGCCCAAACACATCCGTTTATCAGCCTGAAGGCAAGCATTTATCCCATCGCCCACGATCAGATTCTGGAAGCATTAAGTCAGGCCGATGCCGGCATTATTATCTATCCACCCAACCCGTCAACGGCCAGTTCAATCCCAACGAAACTGTATGAGTACCTGGCCGTAGGACTGCCGGTAATAATCAGGCATAATGAAGGCTCACACAAATTGGTTAATGAACTACATGCAGGGGTGGTGCTAAGTACTGACCTCAGGCCGGAATCCCTGCTACACGCGCTTACGCAGCGGGCCAAGCAGGCACAAAATCCCTCAATTTATTGGGAATCAATTGAAAATGAATTGGTAGCAGCTGTAAAAAGATTAACGGATTAATTATTTTTTAGATTAATCTAAACTTTTATTTTTGCGTATCGTAATTATTGCGGTATGCTCAGTTACACCGAAGAGAACTACCTGAAAGCCATCTACCACCTCTCCAATGCCGGAGAGCGGCTTGTATCGACTAACGAATTGGCCGAAACCATGCAAACCAAACCCGCCTCGGTTACCGACATGGCAAAAAAACTATCGGCCAAGAACCTGATTGCCTATGAAAAGTATTACGGGGTCAACCTGTTGAAATCGGGTAAGCAGGAAGCGTTGCAAATAATCCGCAAACACCGCCTGTGGGAAACTTTTCTGGTGGACAAACTTGGCTTTACCTGGGATGAAGTACATGAAGTGGCCGAACAACTGGAACACATTCAGTCAGGATTGCTGATTGAGAAACTGGATAAATTTCTGGAATATCCTACCGTTGATCCCCACGGGCATCCCATTCCCGATCCGTCCGGGAAGATTAAAGAAGTAAAACAAATTCCGTTAGCTGAATTTCCGGTTTATAAAAAATGTACCATCCGGGCTGTAAAAAATGGTTCACCCTCCTTTTTGCAATACTTAAGTAAAATCGGAATCTACATTGATGCTTCCGTAAGCATTGTGGATAAGGTTGAATTTGACGGATCACTGGAAGTGAGCATCGACAACAAAAAGCGGGTGTTCATATCACGCGAAGCAGCGCAAAACTTAATGGTTACCGGGTAACATGATTGGCAAGTTGACGATAGTTTTTATTTCAACAATCGCTTTTATCTGCTCGGTCAGCGCTCAACCGGCTATCCTGAAGGGTACGGTTTTGGATGCCGATACACGCCAACCGCTTGCGTATGCCACGGTATTGGTTAACAGCACAGATTACGGAACAACCACCGAAGAATCAGGAAACTTTACACTGGCCTTTACCGGTGAAGCAAAAAGTATGACGCTGAAAATCTCGTATGTCGGGTATATAACTGAGTTTCTTCCGATAAATTCAAAACAAACACAGTACACCATTATGCTGAAACCCGAGGCCACCACCCTTCCGGAATTAGCCGTGGTCTCAACTACGCTGAAGGAAATTTCTAAAGCCGATTCTCCCATCCCCGTTGAGATCTACACCCCGGCTCTGTTTCGGAAAAATCCTTCGCCCAGCATTTTCGAGTCGCTTGGTATGATTAATGGCGTTCAGCCCCAGATTAACTGCAATGTGTGCAACACCGGTGATATCCACATCAACGGCATGGAGGGCCCCTACACCATGGTGTTGATTGACGGAATGCCCATCGTCAGCAGCCTGTCAACCGTTTATGGACTTTCGGGCATACCCAACAACATGGTAAAGCGTATTGAGGTTGTAAAGGGCCCAGCGTCAACACTGTATGGATCAGAGGCTGTTGCCGGTTTGATAAACATCATCACCAAAGACCCAGCCCTGTCTCCGCGAATTAACATTGACGTTCAGGCTACCTCGCTGGCTGAATTGAACACCGATATTTCATCGGCCTGGAGGGCTGGCAAATCAAGCGCCCTGCTTGGCATTAATTATTTCCTGTTCAACAACCCGCTGGATATCAACCACGATAATTTTACCGATGTAACACAACAGAACCGCTTTTCTGTTTTTAATAAGTGGCAATTCAACCGCTCACAAAACCGCCAGGCTACACTGGCCGTGCGTTATGTTTATGAAGACCGGTGGGGTGGTGAACTGCAGTGGACCCGGGCTGACCGCGGCAGCAACCAGGTTTATGGCGAATCAATCTTTACTAACCGTGCCGAACTCATCGGAACATATCAACTACCTTTCGAACAACAATTTTTTATTGACTATTCCTACAACTACCATCACCAGGATTCATACTACGGTATTACCAAATACCTGGCCCACCAGCACGTGGCCTTTGCCCAACTGCGTTACAATAAATCCATCGGCAGGCACGATTTGCTTATTGGCGTTCCCTTTCGGTTTACCCGGTATGACGACAGCACACCAGCAACAGCCCAGCCGCAAAATACCTGGCTGCCTGGAATTTTTTTACAGAATGAATTTCGTGCATCAAAAAAAATTACCTGGTTGTGGGGGGTTCGGTATGACCACCACAATATTCACGGCAATATTTTCTCGCCACGTCTATCACTTAAATATTCTCCGGCACTATACCACACCTTTCGTTTTACCGCGGGCAACGGCTTTCGTGTAGTTAACTTGTTTACCGAAGACCATGCCGCATTAACCGGCTCGCGCGATGTAGTCATTAAAAATGAACTCAAGCCTGAACAGTCGTGGAATGTGAACCTGAACTATGCCACCACCATGCGGCACATCACCGGATACATCAACCTGGACGCATCCGTTTTTTATACTCATTTTACGAACAAAATTGTTGGCGACTTTCTTACAAACCCCGACCAGATTATTTATGATAACCTGAACGGGTTTGCTGTTTCGAAAGGGATAACCCTGAATGCCGATGCAGCCTTTACCAGTGGCTTTAAGTTTATGGTGGGAGCCACACTACTGGATGTATACCAGAAACAACGCGACAGCCTTGATGTAATACAAACCACTCCACAACTTTTTGCCCCGGTCTTTTCAGGAACCTATTCGCTGAGTTACACCCTTGATCGCATGGGAATTACGCTTGACCTGAACGGCCGCCTTACCGGCCCCATGCACCTGCCGGTAGTACCCAATGACTTTCGGCCCGAAACTTCGCCCTGGTTTACTGTGCTGAACATCCAGGTAACAAAGTCTTTTACAAATGGAATCGAACTTTATGGTGGCATTAAAAACCTGCTCAATTTTATTCCGGATAACCCGATTTATAACTGGCAACAACCCTTCTCGCAGGAATTTGACACCAGTTATAACTATGCCCCGGTACAAGGCATAAAAGCATTTTTAGGATTTCGCTATACGTTTCAATAACTATGAACCTGAATAAGACCGATGATAAATCACTCAGCGAAGTTCACGCCTCTGTAGATACTTCTACCCGAAAAGGTTGGCGAAGGCTGTTTGCCTTTCTGGGGCCGGCTTACCTGGTTAGTGTCGGGTACATGGATCCGGGTAATTGGGCAACCGACATTGCCGGGGGCAGCCGGTTTGGCTATACGTTAATCTGGGTTTTGCTGATGTCGAACATCATGGCGTTGTTGCTGCAAAGCCTCAGTGCACGGTTGGGCATTGTAAGGCAATTAGACCTGGCCCAGGCTTCACGCAAAACCTATCACCCGGTGGTTAACTACGCCTTGTGGTTTTTGGCTGAAATTGCCATCGCGGCAACCGACCTGGCCGAAGTATTGGGCATGGCCATAGGCCTGAACCTGTTATTTGGTATTCCACTGGTATGGGGTGTGTCGCTAACTGTGCTTGATACACTGCTGCTCCTGCTGCTTCAGAGTTACGGCATCCGGAAAATCGAAGCGTTTATTATATCGCTGGTGGGCATCATCGGCATTGCCTTTATCATTGAAATGGTGTTTGCCAAACCCGATATGGTAGAGTTAGCCAAAGGATTTATCCCGTCCATCCCCAACGATCATGCCCTATACATTGCCATTGGCATTATTGGCGCTACCGTTATGCCGCACAACCTGTATTTGCACTCCTCGCTTGTGCAAACACGCAGGATCGAAAACAACGACAAAGGAATCTGGCGCGCCATTAAATACAATTTTATTGATTCAGCCATTGCCCTTAACGCAGCGTTTTTTGTGAATGCCGCTATCCTGGTATTGGCTGCTTCTACATTTTTCAAAGCAGGCCTTTATGAAGTACAGGAAATACAGGACGCCTACAAATTTCTTGCACCCTTGCTTGGCACCGAATGGGCTTCTATTCTATTCGGTATCGCCCTGATAGCGGCAGGGCAAAGTTCAACGATTACCGGCACCCTCTCCGGCCAGATTGTAATGGAAGGCTACCTCAATCTGCGTATTGCGCCCTGGTTAAGGCGGCTCATAACGCGGCTCATCGCCATCATTCCGGCTTACCTGGTTATTCTCATCTATGGCGAAAGTAAAACGGGCGACTTGCTTGTGTTTAGTCAGGTGGTGCTTAGTTTGCAACTTGGCTTCGCCATTATTCCGCTCATTCACTTTACAAGCGACAAAGAGAAAATGGGCAAATTTGTTGTAGGGCCCTGGCTCAGCGGTGCAGCATGGGTTATTGCAGCCGTTATTGTTTCGCTGAATGCCAAATTGGTTTACCAGGAAGTAGCCGGCTGGCTTATGGACGCAGGAAAAAACGCCTGGATTTTATGGATTACCGTAGTACCAGTTTGTATGGCAGCCGTGGCCTTGCTGGTTTACATTTGTATTAAACCCCTTATTGAAAAGCGCAGAGTTGAAAAATCCACACGCCTCCCGCATGGTGCTGCTCAGCCATTGGTGGTTGAACCGTCAGCCCGCTACAGCCGCATTGCCATTTGTGTTGACTTTTCTTCGGTTGATTCAACTGCTATTAGCAGTGCGTTGGCTCAGGGCGGTAAGCAAGCCGATTACCTGCTTATTCACATCACCGAAACAGCCGGGGCTATGGTGTACGGCAGCGAAATTGCCGATCATGAATCCAGCGAAGATGCTGCTGCACTTAACGTGTACCTCAAGCAAATTCACGCACAGGGTTATCGCGCTACATCAAAAATCGGGTATGGCAATCCGCGAAAAAGCATACCCGAACTTGTGACGGCCTACGAAGCTGATTTACTGGTGATGGGCGCCCACGGCCATGCTTTGTTTAAAGATTTGATCTTCGGAACCACGCTCGAATCGGTAAGACACCGGGTAAACATTCCGGTATTGATTGTTACAGAGAAAACGACCTGATTTCAGATTGTTGATTTTTGATTTTAGATTTCGGATTACTTAATTCCACTGAGCACGCAATTAAACGATACCATCATTGCCCCGGCAACTCCGCAAGGTATTTCGGCCATTGCCGTGGTGCGGCTTTCGGGTAAAAATTGCATTGACCTGGTACAGCAGGTATTCTACGGAAAGGATCTTACCCGTGTTCCCTCACACACTATTCACTTCGGTACCATTCGCGATGGCGAGCGGATTATTGATGAAGTGCTGGTTTCCGTATTTCACGAGGGAACTTCCTACACCAGCGAAAATGCGGTAGAAATTTCCTGTCATGGCTCACCCGTTGTGATGAAGGAGATTATTAATCTGCTGATAAAAAAAGGAGCGCGTTTTGCCGAACCCGGAGAATTTACAAAACGGGCATTCCTGCACGGCAAACTTGACCTGGCCCAGGCCGAAGCCGTGGCCGATATCATCCATGCCGAAACAGAGAATGCGCGTCAGGCTGCCATCAACCAGATGCGCGGTGGGTTTTCAAAAGAAATAAACCGGTTACGCGAAGAGTTAATCCATTTTGCTTCGCTCATTGAACTGGAACTTGATTTTGGTGAGGAGGATGTTGAGTTTGCCAAACGCGATGAGTTGAGAAGCCTTATTCTGAAAATCCGATCCTTCATTCATTCCCTGATTCAGTCTTTCGATCAGGGCAATGTGATAAAAAACGGAGTGCCTACGGTTATTGCAGGCAAGCCCAATGCCGGTAAATCAACGTTGCTGAACTTGCTGTTAAATGAAGAGCGGGCTATCGTATCGGACATACCCGGAACAACCCGTGATGTGATCGAAGATGAAATGATACTCAATGGAATTGCCTTCCGGTTTATCGACACAGCCGGGTTGCGCGAAACCTCCGACACCATCGAGGCCATTGGCGTAGAACGCACCCGCGAGCAGATGAAGAAGGCCTCGCTTATCCTGTATGTTATCGATTTAACCGACACAACACCGCAGGCCATCGAAATGGAGGAAACGGAGCTCAGAAATCTCGGTACCCCGTACATTCTTATCGGGAACAAACTGGATAGAGCCCGGCCTGAACTAATTGAAAAACTAAAGAATAATGTGGTGCTTATTTCGGCTTCGAAACACACCAATATTGAAGCACTCAAGGAAGCCATCCTCTCGCGCGTTCATGTTAACAAGGTAAAAACAGGAGATGTACTGGTTACCAATGTTCGCCATTATCAGAACCTGTTGCAAACAAATGATGCCCTGCTGCGTGTACTTGAAGGAATGGAGAAAGGAACAACCGGAGATTTTCTCGCCATGGACATCCGCCAGGCGCTCCACTACCTGGGTGAAATTACCGGAGCCATCACCACTGATGATCTTCTGGAAAATATTTTTTCAAAATTCTGTATTGGAAAATAGCCCGGATGCCCTAATCCCGCTCCTTATATGATTTCAGATGCGGCATGGCCTTTTCTTCGCGCACCTGCCGCAGTTTAAAAATATCGGTAGGAGTTTCGCAGAAAACAGCCATCCCCCGGTAAATGGCTATCGGGGCTTTAATCATGTTGGCGTTGTACACCAGCACCTCCAGCCAGCCATCCATGGTGTAGGTATTCGTACCTATTTTTTTAGCATAATCCGGATGTGATTTATCCAGCAACTGGTCGGGCGGCATTTTCAGCAGGTTAACGATTTCCTTCCAATAGGTAGGCGAAAGTTTCTCTGCCATAATGTCCACCTCGTTTACATGGTTACAAATATCTTTGGCAATAGCCTTGGTTTGCTTGCCCATGGTGGATTGTGGGTTATAAACCAGGAATAGTTCGTTGGGGTGAAACTGCATAGTGGTTGTAATTACGACATGAATATACTGAAAAATTAATTTTGCAGCATCCGGTTAACAACCAGGTAACAGTAGTCCTATTCGAAGTTGGTCACTTGCGCTTCATGATTCAATTGATTATTGGATTACCTTCATTAAATTCCAAAAAATTTTAAGATATGACCCTCTCGCGATGGATTATAACGGCTTCCCTGACCCTGATGCTGGTTGCGAAAACAGCAGCCCAACAGTATTATGTGGTAATCGGGGCTTTTGCCATTGAATCAAATGCTAAAAAATTTACAGGCTACGCCCGCAACCAGCGCTATGATGCAGAATACAGGTTGAGAACCGACCGCAACCTGTTTTATGTGTACGTTCTGAAAACAACCAGTCGGAAAGAGGCCTACGCGCAAACCATCCGGTTGCAGAAAGAAACCGAATTTAAAGATGCCTGGGCGTTTTACGGCACCCTGGGCGATGAAAAACCACTAGCTGAAGTGAAGCCTGAACCGGAAAAGAAGCCGGCAGCGGTCAATCCGGTAATTGAGCCCGTTGAAGAACCAACGGTGGTCATCATTGAGGAGGTAACACCCCAGCCCGAACCGGTAGTTAGTACAGAGCCCGAGCCCCTTAAACCGAAAGGCAAATTTTTCAAATTTCAAATTACCACCACCGATGGCCGGCTGGTGCCCGGTGAAGTACACTATGTTGATCGGCAGCAAGGCCGCGACATTGCCACTTATAAAACCGGAGAGCTGGTTGACATTTTGAAACCTAGCGATGAGCGACCCATGACGGTAGTGTGCGGCATTTTTGGATTTAAAGAAGTGGTTAAAGTTATTGACTACAACGACCCCGGTACAACCGAAGGTGCCTCACAGGGCAGCACTGGCGAATGGGTAATATCCTACCAACTGGAGCGAATGAAAAAGGGCGATGTGACCGTGATGTACAATGTTTCATTCTACAAAGATGCCGTGGTAATGCTGCCAAAATCAAAAGCTGAGCTTGACGAACTGGTAAACATGATGAACCTGAACCCTAAGTACAAAATCAAAATACACGGGCACTGCAACGGAAATTACAACAAGCGGAAGATTATTGCCCTGGGTAAATCAAAAAACTATTTTGAGATGAAAGGCTCAGATGAGAAAAACGGCTCATCAAAGGAACTTTCAAAACTCCGGGCTGAAGCCATTCAATCCTACCTGGTTGAACACGGTGTTGATAAAAAGCGCACCGAAGTTTTTGCTTGGGGCGGCACCAACATGCTGGTGGGCGAAAACAGCGCCAGCGCCCGGCTTAACGACCGCATTGAAATTGAAATCCTGGAGGATTAGTTGAGCGCTTTCAAACGTTTGCAACACATAATCATTTCCTGTTTAATGTCCGCGTGGTGCAAACGTGAAATCAATTTCGTTATTTGAGTTCGCTTAATACAACAGCTATGCGATTGGTATTCATTCTATTTGTTGGCATTGGTTTTACACTGTCGGCACAGCCGCAGGTATATCCGCCACACTGGTGGGTGGCCATGAAAAACCCCACCCTTCAACTAATGATTCACGGGCCGGATATCGGTAAAGGAAAACCTTCGGTATCAATAAAATATCCGGGCGTTCAGGTTAACAATGTTCATTATCCGGAAAATGACAACTACCTGTTTGTTGATTTAACTATATCGCCTAAAGCAACCCCCGGAAAATTTACAATCACCATCCAAAACACCACCATCGACTATGTATTAAAACCACGCAGAAACGGAAATGGTACTGAGTTTGCACAAGGCATCACCTCGGCCGACCTGGTGTACCTGCTTATGCCCGATCGGTTCAGCAATGGCGATCGCTCCAATGATCGAATGCCTGGATTGCGCGATCAGAGTTTAAACCGCGATTCAATATTCCACCGGCACGGAGGCGATTTACAGGGCGTTATCAACCACCTGGACTACTTGCAGGATTTAGGCGTTACCGCCCTGTGGATGACCCCTGTAATTCAAAACGATATGCCCAACCGTACCGAGCACGGCTATGCATTTACCAATCACTATAAAATAGAACCGCGCCTTGGCGGAGAAGAGCAATACAAAAAACTGGGGTATGAATTGCACAGGCGCGGCATGAAACTGATACAGGATGCCGTGTATAATCATGTAGGCCTTTACCATTTTACCGTGCAGGATAAACCCATGAACGACTGGTTGCACGAGTGGCCCGCCTACACTAACACCACTTACAAAGACCAAACCCTGTTTGATTCATACGCTGCCGCAAGCGACCGCAAAAAAATGACGGACGGGTGGTTTACACCCATGATGCCCGATTTAAACCACAACAATCCGTTTGTTGCCAACTACCTCATTCAACACGCCATTTACTGCGTTGAAGAATTTGCCGTTGACGGCTGGCGCATTGATACGTATTTCTATAACGATCTGGAATTTATGAACCGGTGCAACAAAGCCCTGTTGGATGAATACCCGAAATTGACACTATTTGGTGAAACCTGGGTACATGGCACCGTGAACCAGTCTTTCTTTGCTGAAAACAACCTTACCGTAAAATTCAAAAGCAACCTGCCCGGTGTTACCGATTTCCAAACATTGTTCTATGGCATTCAGGCAGCCGTAAACGAAAAATTCGGGTGGACGGAAGGCGTTAACAAACTTTATCAAACACTGTCGAATGACATCCTGTACAAAGACCCGATGAAGAACGTCATCTTCCTCGACAACCACGACCTGAACCGGTTTTTCTCCGTAGTGGGCGAGGACATCAATAAAATTAAAGTGGCCTTTACCTGGCTACTGACCTGCAGGGGAATACCCCAGTTATATTATGGCGGTGAAATACTGATGACGGGCATTACCAATCCTGACGGCTGGGTGCGGTTAGACTTTCCGGGCGGATGGCCGGATGATAAAGTAAATAAATTTACAGCCGAAGGCCGGACCAACCAAGAAAATGAAGTCTTCAACCTTATCCGCACGCTGGCCAACTACCGCAAAAAATCAAGCGCCATTACCACCGGAAAATTTATGCACTACCTGCCGGTTGACGGGGTTTATGTTTACTTCCGGTATGATCATACACAAACCATTATGTGTATAATGAATACGAGCGATAAAGACCAATTAATTGACTTTACAAAATATTCCGAGCGAACAACAGGCTTTGCAAAAGCCACAAATGTTTTATCGGGCGAAAATTTAACCACATCGTCACCCCTCACCACCAAGCCCATGAGCCTGGTGGTACTGGAACTTATAAAATAGGTAGAAGCAATCTCTTTAAAATTCATTAGTAGCAATGTGCAGCTAAAGTCCAGTCAATGCCAATCAAAGCACGGAGGCAATTTTATTTGCTGGAATGGCTTGTGGCCACCGACAGACCGGCATAAATATTTTTTCATGGCTCGCTATTTATTCATACATCTTTCTCTTCGCCTCGATACACCACATTAACTCGTTTATAAACCGAGTGCTTCTTTTATCGGTAGCGATTTTATCAGAAGGCTCGCCTTGTTCATTAAAGGCTTCGGCAATTTTGGGCACAGGATACAAGGCAGGCACTGTCCACGCCTGCATTTTCCATAACGAATACTGCAACGAGGTAATCACATTCATTCCACCAAAGCTGCCGGCAGATACGGTTGCAAAAGCTACCGGCTTGCGTCTCCACTCATCGTATAACAAATCAATCACGTTCTTTAAGCTGGCAGGATAGCCGCCATTGTATTCTGGCGTTACAATGATAACCCCATCGGCTGCTTTTATTTTTTCAGCAAATTCCAGAGCTTCTGGAATGGGCGATGGTTGCAACCTCAATCGTTCAGTGAACACCGGAAAATTATATTCAGCCAAATCAAGTATAACAGCAGTAGCCAGTTGCTTTTCCTCTAAAAAACGTTTGAGATACAACGCCACGCGATGACTATTTCGTTTCAATCGTACACTGGCAGAGATAATGGCGATATGAGGCATAGCTATAATTGGTTTAATTCAATCAAGTTACAAAATCGGTAAGCACACCCTGGTTTGTTCAATGGCCTTACGGCTTCTGTATTTATTACAATTATTAATAGTCCAACTAATAAATTGATTGGCTTATACTGGCCACACAGCTATTCTATTAGAGTAACTCAAACCCGCCACCAACAT